>NZ_JBAWSV010000003.1:0-563727 GCF_037104695.1 Bacillus yunxiaonensis
TACGTGTTACTCACCCGTCCGCCGCTAACTTCTTAAGAGCAAGCTCTTAATCGGTTCGCTCGACTTGCATGTATTAGGCACGCCGCCAGCGTTCATCCTGAGCCAGGATCAAACTCTCCAATAAAGTGTTTGTCTAGCATCATAAATAAAAATTGACGTTTCACGTTGTTTGTTTCGTTTAGTTTTCAAAGTTCAACATCGCGTTTCAGCGACTTTTATAATATAACATAACATTTCATGTTCGTCAACAACTTATTGTAACATTTTGTTTCAGTGAATTGCTGACTCTGCCTATTATATAGACTTCACTCCTCCTATGCAAGCACTTTTTATAAAAAAAAGAATAAGGGGAATCCCCTTATTCTTCTGAGCTTTCTTGATCTTCTTGTATGTCTTCTTCATCTTCTTTTTGTGTCTTTGCTACCGTTGCTACTTCTTGCTCGTCTTCTAAACGAATTAAACGAACACCTTGCGTATTACGTCCCATTTGAGAGATTTGATCAACCGGCATACGAATTAAAACGCCTGCTGCTGTAATCAGCATAATATCTTCTTCACCATTTACAGACTTAACAGCAATTAACTTACCATTCTTATCTGTAATATTACATGTTTTAAGACCTTTACCCCCACGGCTTTGGAGGCGATATTCTTCAACTGGCGTCCGCTTACCATAACCGTTCTTCGTTACAATTAAGACATCCATTTCTTCTTCAACGATTTCCATGCCAACTACTTGATCTTCCTCACCTAACGTAATAGCCTTCACACCTGCTGCATTACGTCCCATCGAGCGAACATCTTGTTCATGGAAGCGAATTAACATACCATTACTTGTTCCCACAATCATATCTTTTTCGCCTGTTGTTAATCGAACAGAAATCACTTCATCATCCTCACGAAGTGATATTGCAATTAAACCATTATTACGTATGTTAGCAAACGATGAAAGTGGTGTTCTTTTTGCAATACCCTGTTTCGTCGTAAAGAATAAGTAATGGTCATCACTAAATTCTCGGATTGGGATAATCGCATTTACCCATTCATCTTTATCTACTTCTAATAAATTGATAATTGGTATACCCTTAGCTGTACGGCTATACTCTGGGATTTCATATCCCTTCGTCCGGTATACTTTCCCTTTATTTGTGAAGAATAGAATATGATCATGTGTAGATGTTGTTAACAAATGTTCTAAAAAATCATCATTGTTCGTCCCCATACCTTGAACTCCACGTCCGCCACGATTTTGCGTTTTGTACGTAGAAGCTGGTAATCGTTTCACATACCCGTTATGAGTAAGTGTGATTACAATGTTTTGCTCTGGAATTAAATCTTCATCCTCGATTGCTTCCATACCGCCAATTGTAATTTCTGATCTTCGTGTATCATTAAAGCGATCTTTAACTTCTGTTAATTCTTCACGAATAATTTCAAGAACTTTCTCTTCATCTGCGAGAATTGCTTTCAACTCCGCAATCAATGCAAGTAGTTCTTGATATTCTTGCTCGATTTTTTCACGCTCTAATCCTGTTAAACGTTGCAAACGCATATCTAAAATTGCTTGCGCTTGCTTTTCACTTAAACCAAAACGTTCCATTAATCCTTGCTTTGCAATGTCTGCTGTCTTCGAATTACGAATCAGAGTAATTACTTCATCAAGATGATCTAACGCGATGCGTAAACCTTCTAAAATATGAGCACGAGCTTCTGCTTTCTCTAATTCATATGCAGTACGTCTACGGATAACGACCTTCTGATGCTCCAGGTAATAATATAGACATTCTTTTAAATTTAATACTTTTGGTTCTCCATTTACGAGCGATAGCATATTAATACCAAAGCTTGTCTGAAGTGCTGTATGTTTATATAAGTTATTCAATAACACATTTGCATTTACATCTCGTCGTAATTCCATGACGATACGCATACCATTTCGATCTGATTCATCACGTAAATCTGTAATACCATCAATCTTTTTGTCTCGAACAAGCTCCGCAATCTTTTCAATCAATCTTGCTTTATTCACTTGATATGGTAGTTCAGTTACAATAATAGATTGTTTCCCGTTTGCCTTCTCTTCGATCTCTACTCTTGCACGAAGAATTACTGTACCACGCCCTGTTTCATACGCTCTTCGAATTCCACTTCGTCCAAGAATTTGACCAGCTGTTGGGAAATCTGGGCCAGGAATATACTCCATTAATTCTGCGATTGTAATCTCTGGATTGTGACTTAACGCCAATACCCCATCAATTACTTCACCAAGTTGATGCGGAGGAATATTCGTTGCCATACCAACGGCAATACCAGTTGCACCATTTACTAATAAATTAGGAAAGCGCGCAGGTAATACAATCGGTTCTCTTTCCGAACCATCATAGTTATCTTGATAATCAATTGTATTTTTGGTGATATCACGCAATAGTTCCATAGAAATTTTGGACATTTTTGCCTCTGTATAACGCATCGCAGCCGCCGAATCACCATCGACAGAACCGAAGTTACCATGTCCATTTACTAGCATATAACGTTGACTAAAGTCTTGGGCCATTCGCACCATTGTTTCATATACCGCTGAATCACCGTGTGGATGATACTTACCAATTACTTCACCAACAATACGCGCAGACTTCTTATACGCTTTATCAGCAGTAATTCCTAAATCGTTCATCGCATATAAAATTCTGCGGTGAACAGGTTTTAATCCATCACGAACATCTGGCAGTGCACGAGATACGATAACGCTCATCGCATAATCTAAAAACGAGGTACGCATTTCCTGGCTAATATTAATTTCTCGAATTCGGCCTTGTTGTTGGTTGTCTGACATCAACCAGCACCTCCTCATTACATTTCCGATCGATATACCATGTTCATTTATACGTAGAAGACAGGAATACTCTGATTCCTGTCATCAATTATTAAATATCAAGGTTTTGTACATATTTTGCATTTTCTTGGATAAAGTTACGACGTGGTTCAACTTTATCTCCCATTAAAATTTCAAATGTTTCATCTGCTTCGATTGCATCTTGAAGCGAAACTTGAAGAAGCGAACGTACTTCTGGGTCCATTGTTGTTTCCCATAGCTGCGCTGGATTCATTTCTCCAAGACCTTTATAGCGTTGAATACCTGGTTTTGGTTGTTTCGGAATCTCCACTAATATATTTTCAAGTTCTTTATCGTTGTAAGCATACTCCACTCTCTTACCTTGTTGCACTTTATATAATGGCGGCTGTGCAATATATATATAACCGTGCTCAATAATTTGACGCATATAACGGTAGAAGAATGTTAATAATAGGGTACGAATATGAGCGCCGTCGACATCAGCATCCGTCATAATAATAACTTTGTGATAACGCGCCTTTTCAATATCGAAATCTCCGCCAATACCAGTGCCAAGCGCAGTAATAATTGTTCGCACCTCATCGTTTGATAAAATTTTATCTAAACGTGCTTTTTCTACATTAATAATTTTTCCTTTAAGCGGTAAAATCGCTTGGAAGTGACGATCACGCCCTTGTTTCGCTGAACCACCCGCGGAATCACCCTCTACGATATAAATTTCACTAATAGAAGGATCTTTAGAAGAACAATCTGCAAGTTTTCCTGGCAAGCTTGATACTTCTAGCGCACTTTTTCTGCGTGTTAATTCACGAGCCTTTTTCGCCGCTACACGTGCACGCGCTGCCATCGTTCCCTTATCTACAATTTTTCGAGCGACATTTGGGTTTTCAAGTAAAAACTTTTCAAGTGCTTCAGAGAAAACTGATTCTGTAATTGTTCTCGCTTCGCTATTTCCGAGTTTTGTTTTCGTTTGCCCTTCAAATTGCGGATTTGGATGTTTAATGGATACAATAGCCGTTAAACCTTCGCGAACATCTTCACCCGTTAAATTACTATCAGCATCTTTTAAAATATTATTTTTTCGACCATAATCATTAATCACACGTGTTAATGCTGTTTTAAATCCAACTTCATGCGTACCACCTTCATACGTATGAATGTTATTTGTAAATGAATAAATGTTAGTTGTATATCCTTCGTTATATTGAAGAGCAACTTCAACTTGAATTCCGTCTTTCGAACCTTCTACATATACTGGTTCCTCATGTATTGGTTCTTTAGAGCGATTTAAATGCTCAACATAAGACTTAATTCCGCCTTCATAATGGAATTCTTTCTTTTGTTTATGTTCACGTTTATCTTCAATTGTTAGTTTAATATTACGATTTAAAAACGCTAGTTCTCGTAAACGAGTTGCTAACGTATCAAATTCATATTCCGTAGTTTCAGTAAAAATTTCTGCATCTGGTTTGAAACGCGTTACTGTTCCTGTATGATCTGTATCCCCAATCACCTTTAAGTCTGCAACTGGAATACCACGTTCATACTTTTGATAATGAATTTGCCCGTCACGATGAACAAATACCTCTAACTCGGTTGATAATGCATTCACGACAGAAGCACCTACACCATGTAAACCACCAGAAACTTTATAACCGCCGCCGCCAAATTTACCACCCGCATGAAGAACTGTCATAATAACTTCTACGGCGGGGCGACCCATTTTCTCGTGCATCCCAACCGGAATACCACGGCCATTATCTGTTACTGTAATACTATTATCTTCTTCAATAGCTAGATTAATCTCATCACAATATCCTGCTAATGCCTCGTCAATACTGTTATCAACAATTTCCCATACAAGATGATGAAGACCTTTTCCGCTCGTTGAACCAATATACATCCCTGGACGTTTTCGAACTGCTTCTAGTCCTTCTAACACCTGTATTTGACTTTCGTCATATGCATTTTCTTCAATTTGTTTTTGTTCCATTGACACAAAGATCACCTACTTTTCCATTTAGACAGAAGCTATTTATCTTCTTCTCCACAATCCACTGTGCCGTTCGTTACATGAATTGTTTTTGCTTGTTTTAATGTATCATGCTCAATTCCATCAACACTTGTCGTTGTCACAAACGTTTGCACCTTTCCTTGAATTGTATTAAGCAGATGTGATTGCCTGTAATCATCTAGTTCTGATAACACATCATCTAATAAAAGGATTGGATATTCGTTAACTTCTGAATAAATTAATTCGATTTCAGCTAACTTTAGGGAAAGTGCGGTCGTTCGTTGTTGCCCTTGCGAACCAAAGACTTGAACATTTTTACCATTAACGAAGAATTGTAAATCGTCACGATGAGGCCCAATTAAGGTTGTACCACGGAAGAGTTCACGTTGTTTCACAGATTGGAAACTTTCATAGTATACTTCTTTTATTTTCGACAAATCCATGGATTCTGATACATCTATACTTGGTTTATAGACTATTTCTAGCTCCTCAAGTCCTCTGCTAATCCCCCGATGAATTGGAGCGGCCCATTCTTGCAATAAACGTAAAAATTCAAAGCGTTTTTTTAACACTTTTACACCATGTTCAACGAGTTGAACCGTAAACACATCTAGCATAGCTTCATCATTTTTACTGTTCCCTTGCATTTTTTTGAGCAAATGATTACGCTGCGTAAGAACTTTTTGGTATTGACTTAATTCATACAAATATACAGGAGCTATTTGTCCAAGCTCCATATCTAAAAAACGTCTTCGTACTTGAGGACTTCCCTTGACAAGGTTTAAATCTTCAGGAGCAAACATAACAACATTCATTACGCCAATATATTGACTCAATTTTTGTTGCTCAAGTTGATTTAACTTTGCTTTTTTTCCTTTTTTGGAAACGTTTAGTTCTAAGGACAAAGAGTTATTTCGTTTTTGCAGTCTCCCTTTTATTCTACCACAATCTTCATCCCATCTGATAAGTTCACGATCATTAGAAGTTCGATGAGATTTAGCCATCGCTAATACATAAATCGCTTCCATCAAATTTGTTTTTCCTTGCGCATTTTCACCAATAATTACGTTTACTTTATCTTCGAAGGAAAGATCTAACTGCTCATAATTGCGATAGTTTTGTAAATGTAACTCTGTAATATACAAAGGGATCCCCCTTTATCCTTGAACTTGAAATATTCCGATCCCCGGAATTTCAACAATATCATTTGTATATAATTTTCGGCCTCGTCTATTTTCAGGCTCTTTATTCACATACACTTCATACTCTTGTAAAAACCATTTTACTGCTCCGCCTGTATCAATCACGTCAGCCAGTTTTAAAAATTGTCCTAATGTAATATATTCTGTCGAAATTTGAATATGTTTCATACAAATCGCTCACTTTCTAAAAGTGTTCATTCTTTCATTGTACTAAATAAACAAGCATTAGGAAAGTAATAGGGGAAAATCAAAAGGGTTACCAGTTCATCTACACTAGTAACCCTTATCTTTTTAGTACGTACGTACCGGTAAAATTAATTGAGTAATGGAATCATCGTTCACAGTACGAATTAAAAATGGTCTCATTGCACCAGTGAAACTAATTTTAATCTCTGTACTATCTAATGCTTTTAATGCATCCATCATATATTTTGCACTAAAGGAGATTTTTAACTCTTCACCTTCAATTTTCTCGCATTGAACTTCTTCTACTACTTTCCCGATTTCTGGAGAGTTCGATGAAATTTCTAACATTTGATCTTCTAAAGTTGATAATTTCACAACATTATTACGTCCATCTCTTGCTAATAAAGAAGCTCGATCAATTGCTTGTAAAAACTCTTTTGTATTTACAAAAATATCCGTTTTACTATCTGGTGGGATTAGTCTTGTTGTATCAGGATAGTTACCCTCTAACAGCCTAGAGAAGAATAATAAATGTTTCGTTCGGAATAACACTTGATACTCCGTTATAACAATATCTACCATTTCTTCTGATTCATCAAGAATTTTACTTAACTCATTTAAACTTTTTCCTGGAATAACAACATTTGCTTGAAATTCATTAGAAATAGTTTGTCCTGCAATTTTCGCTTTGCGCAGCGCCAAACGATGACTATCTGTTGCAATACAAACCAATTCGCTGTTATATACCTTCCAGTTTACACCTGTCAAGATTGGGCGTGTTTCTGATGTAGATACAGCAAAAACAGTTTGACGAATCATATGTTTTAACAGATCTGTTGGAATTTGAAATACATGATGTTCTTCAATCTGTGGTAACAATGGATACTCAGCTGAGTCTAAACCATTTAAGTTAAACTCAGATTTTCCAGATTTTATTTTTGTCATAAAATGACTTTCAACAGAAATTTCAACCGTATCTTTCGGTAATTTTTTTACAATTTCACTAAAATATTTTGCTTGTAAAACAATACTTCCTGATTGTAGGACTTCTACAATTTCTTTTCCATCCTCTTCAATTGGAATAAAGGATTCGATGGATATATTCGCATCACTACCTGTTAATGTAACACCTTCTTCATTTGCTACGATTTTAATCCCTGTAAGAATCGGAATTGTTGTACGAGAGGAAACAGCTTTCATTACATCTTGTACACTTCTGACAAGGTAATCTTTTTGAATTGAAAAATGCATAACGAAAACCTCCGGCAAGTATAGAATTGGTTTTATTTAATAATAATAAAAAATTAGTAGTAATAGTAATAGGTCTTGTGGATATGTGGATAACTCGTTTGGAATACGGAAAAACAGTCTATCTACATGTGGATAGACTGTGTGTAAAATAAGGAAAGTTATTCACGTTATTCACATCATATTACTTTAAAATATCGTGAATCTCTTCAAGCTGCCTCTGTAATTGTGCATCCGTTTTTAACAGTTTGGAAATTTTTTCGTGTGCATGAATGACTGTAGTATGATCACGACCTCCAAACTCCTCACCGATTTTTGGTAAAGAGGAATCTGTTAGTTCACGAGACAGATACATTGCAATTTGACGAGGAAAAGCGACCGATTTTGTACGCTTTTTCGCTTTAAAGTCTTCTAATTTCACTTGATAAACATCCCCTACAGCTTTTTGGATGTCATAAATTGAAATAATTTTCGGTTTGGAATTTGGAATAATATGCTTTAGTGCTTCAGCAGCTAAATCCGCATTAATATCCTTATTAATTAAAGACGAATACGCTACAACACGAATTAGAGCACCTTCTAATTCACGGATGTTAGAGTCAATTTGATTTGCGATATAGAGCATAACTTCATTTGGAATATCCAGACCTTCAGCTTTTGCTTTCTTGCGTAAAATCGCAATTCTTGTTTCTAAATCTGGAGGAGTAATATCTGTAATAAGTCCCCATTCAAAGCGTGAACGTAAGCGATCTTCTAATGTAGGAATTTCTTTTGGTGGACGATCACTTGAAATTACAATTTGTTTACTTTCTTCGTGCAACGCGTTAAATGTATGGAAGAACTCTTCTTGTGTCTGTTCTTTTCCAGCAAGAAATTGAATATCATCTATAAGTAGAACATCGACATTCCGGTATTTATTCCGAAAATCAACGGCCTTATTATCACGGATAGAATTAATAAATTCATTTGTAAATTTTTCAGATGACAGATAAACAACCTTTGCGTTTGGATTATGCTCGATGACATAATGCCCAATTGCATGCATTAAATGCGTTTTTCCGAGTCCAACTCCTCCATAAATAAATAAAGGATTATATGCTTTAGCCGGCGCCTCTGCTACAGCTAACGAAGCTGCATGGGCAAAGCGATTACCAGAACCGATTACAAAGGTGTCAAATATATATTTTGGATTGAGCATGCTTTGCGGGAAATGATTAGGCTCATCATGCATTGCTTTATCCTTTTTAACAGGAGGATAGTCGAATTCCTCTTCTGTTTGACTTTGTGGAATGATAAAGCGAATCTCGAGTTCTGCTCCCATTAAATGAATGATTGTTTCCGAAATAAGATCTGAATAGTGGGATTCTAGCCAATCACGCGCAAATTCATTTGGAGCTGTAATAGTTAGAACGTCCTTTTTTAAAGAATAAGCTTTTGTAGATTTAAGCCATGTTTCGTAGCTAGGCTTACTCACCTTTTTTTCTAGTTCTTTTAAGGTGCTATTCCATAAATCCGAAATGTTTTCCAAAGTTGTCCCTCCTTTACAAAAGATGATAAGTAAACAACGTGTTTAACGTTTGTACAACATAACAAAACAACACTGTATATTTATACGTAACACTTTTTAAAAGTGAAAAAGCGGTTTAAATACGAGATAGAGTTTTCGACAAAAAAACGCATTGTGGAAAACTCTTTATGCACATGTGATTATACATGTCCACAAGTTATTCACAAATTGTGGATAAATAATAATTGTGGAAAACTTGTCCAAGGTGAAAACACAACTATAATATCAAAAAAAGATAGCAATAGCAATGTATTTCAAAAAGTTATCCACAAAATCAATACCTTGTGGAATAAACTTGTCCACAATACGATATACTGTGTAAAAACGAAAAATGAATTGTGGATATAAAAAAGTGGCAAAAAAAATTATCCACAACCGATAGAATGTATTGTGAACAACGCTGTGAATAGGTAGAAAATGAATATTTTATTAAAATTTTGAGAAGCATTGACATTCTCCTACCAAATTAACTATAATTTATAGGACTGTCTTTAACAGTTATTCCTCAGGGAGGTGTCATATAATGAAAAGAACTTATCAACCAAATAAACGTAAGCGCAGCAAAGTACATGGTTTCCGTAGCCGTATGAGCACAGCGAACGGACGTAAAGTTCTAGCAGCTCGTCGTCGTAAAGGTAGAAAAGTATTATCTGCGTAGGCCACTGATCGTTCAGTGGTCTTTTTTCTAGTAATTATGAATTTTCCGCTGCGAAATACAGGAGTGTTCAATTGATATGAAGAAAAAGAATCGTGTAAAGAAGAATGAGGAATTTCAAGATGTTTTTCAAAATGGAACATCAAATGCTAATCGTCAATTTGTTGTATACCAATTAGAGAAGCCTGATCAACCATATTTTCGAATTGGTCTTTCCGTTAGTAAAAAGTTAGGGAACGCGGTCATGCGTAATCGAATTAAACGAATGATTCGTCAAGCTTTTACGGAGTTAAAAGATGAGATAGATTCTGGAAAAGATTTTGTTATAATAGCAAGGAAGCCTTGTTCAGACATGGACTATGAACAATTAAAGAAAAGCTTAATTCACGCTCTGCACCGCTCGGGAGTAAAACTGGCAAAAAGTAGCGAAATAAGAGGAAAATGAATTACACTATATACATACCTAAACAAGGAGGAGCAGGCTGTGAAAAAAAAGATAAGTTTACTGGTCATGCTTATTGCTGTAATGGCAATTTCTGCTGGCTGTAATCAAACAAATCAGCCGATTACACCGCAAAGTACGGGAATTTGGAATGAATATTTTGTATACCCACTTTCTCAGTTAATCACGTATTTTGCAAAATTATTTGGCAATAACTATGGTTTATCGATTGTTGTCACAACTCTTATTATTCGTTTTGCATTATTACCATTAATGATTAAGCAAACGAAGAGTACGAAAGCAATGCAAGCATTACAACCTGAAATGGCAAAGCTAAAAGAGAAATACAGTTCTAAAGATCAAGCGACTCAGCAAAAATTACAAAAAGAAATGATGCAATTGTATCAAACACATGGTGTAAATCCGTTGGCTGGGTGTCTACCAATTTTTATTCAAATGCCAATTTTATTTGCATTTTACCATGCAATTATGAGAACAGCAGAAATTAAACAACATACTTTTTTATGGTTTGATTTAGGTCATGCTGATCCATATTATATTCTTCCAATTATTGCAGCGATTACGACGTTTATTCAACAAAAGCTTGCAATGGCTGGTACTGCTGGACAAAATCCGCAAATGGCAATGATGATTTGGCTTATGCCTATCATGATTTTAGTTTTCGCAATTAATTTCCCAGCTGCACTATCTCTTTATTGGGTAGTAGGTAACATCTTCGGTATTTTACAAACATATTTGATCAAAGGGCCGGATATTAAGGCTAGTAAGGCAGGAGGATCAAGTAAGTGAGTATGATTACTGCTAAAGGACAAACAGTCGAACAGGCAGTGCAATCCGCATTAGAACAATTACAAGTATCAAAAGATAAAGTGGAGATACACATTATTGATGAAGGTAAAAAAGCTTTTCTCGGTTTCATTGGAGGGCGTCCTGCTATTGTAGAGGTCTTTGTAAAAAAAGATCCTGTAGAAGAAGCGGAACTTTACTTAAAAAGTATCATAAAAGAAATGGATGTTGATGTAACTGTTGGAAGAGAGGTAAAAGGACGTGATATTCATTTTACACTTTCTGGTAGTGGGGTCGGTGTATTAATTGGAAAAAGAGGGCACATACTGAATTCTTTACAATATGTAACAAAGCTTGTTGCGAATCGTAGCACGAAACAATATATTGGTGTAACAATTGACGCTGAAAATTATCGTGATAAACGAAAAGATACGTTAGAGTCACTTGCACTTAGATTAGCAAAGCAAGCTAGTAATACGAAAAAAAGAATCGTGTTAGAACCAATGCCTTCTTTTGAAAGAAAAGTTATACATCAAGCACTTGCGAATCATCCATATGTGACCACAACATCTGAAGGGGCAGAACCACATCGACATGTTGTCGTATCTCCGAAATAAAGTGAAACTTCCAGCTTGAGGGATGTATCCTAAACGGTTGGCTAGTTGAATGAATTAGGCTCTTATGGGCAACCTATCTGCTTTGAATCCCTTAGAAGATTGAAGCGGGAGTGTTACTGTCCTTTAGAGCGGGATAAACCGGTAACTCGTTTGAGTGCCGGTTTTTTACTGGATAAAGTGAAACTTCCATCAGTGGGGGTTTTTTTCATTCCCCACTGATGGAAAGCTCTCACCAATCGGGCGCATGCCAGCAGTTATTCTCCAACTATCTTCCTCGCTTCTCTCGGGGGTCTTACTGCCCGTTAATGAGGAGGAAAATATGAATACAGGAAATTTTACCTGTGGATAAATAAAACGCACTAAACTTATCCACTGTGTATAAGTTTAGTGCGTTTTATGAGAGGACATAATAAAATAAGTTATTATTCTTTTTTACACAGTTTCGTTATGGTATCCTAATAATTTAGTGAAAGAAAAAATCGTATTGAAATAGAGAGAAATAAGCAAGTGAGGTGAAAGAACATGGAATTTGATACAATTGCTGCAATTTCCACAGCTCTTGGGGAAGGTGCAATTGCCATTGTTCGAGTAAGTGGAGATGATGCGGTAGAGAAGGTAAATCGCATTTTTAAAGGGAAAGATTTAACGACAGTGCCATCTCATACAATTCAGTATGGGCATATTGTGGATTTAGATACAAATAAAGTTATTGAAGAAGTTATGGTTTCAATTATGCGGGCACCAAAGACATTTACGCGTGAAGATATCGTTGAGGTAAATTGTCATGGTGGCCTTGTTTCTGTAAATAAAGTATTACAACTTATTTTATCGCAAGGTGTTCGTTTGGCGGAGCCAGGGGAGTTTACAAAGCGTGCTTTTTTAAATGGACGTATTGACTTATCGCAAGCAGAAGCGGTTATGGATTTAATTCGTGCGAAAACAGATCGTGCAATGAATGTTGCGATTAACCAAATGGAAGGTCGTTTATCAAAATTAATTGGTCGTCTGCGTCAAGAAATTTTGGAAACATTAGCTCATGTAGAAGTGAATATTGACTACCCAGAATACGATGATGTAGAAGAAATGACGCACGGGGTTTTAATTGAGAAGGCGGAATACGTTCGATCAGAAATTGGGAAGTTACTGCAAACTTCAAAGCAAGGAAAGATTTTGCGTGAAGGAATTGCAACGGCTATTATTGGAAGACCGAATGTCGGAAAGTCATCTTTATTAAATAGTCTTGTACAAGAAAAGAAAGCGATTGTAACGGATATAGCAGGAACGACTCGAGATGTTATTGAAGAATACGTGAACGTGCGCGGTGTACCGCTTAAATTGATTGATACAGCTGGAATTCGTGAAACAGAGGATATTGTAGAACAAATAGGTGTAGAGCGTTCAAAAGAGATGATGAATAAAGCTGATTTAGTTCTTCTTGTTGTAAATTATAGCGAAGTGTTAACAAACGAAGATGAAGAATTATTCCGAGCAGTGCAAGGAAAAGACTTTATTGTCATTGTAAATAAAACAGATTTGCCGCAGCAAATTGATATGGAGCGCGTTGCACAATTAGCCGGTTCAGCTCGTGTTATTACAACAACTTTAATCGAAGAAAAAGGCGTAGATGAGCTAGAGCAGGCAATTGCAGAGCTCTTCTTTGAGGGAGCAATTGAAGCGGCAGATATGACATATGTATCGAATGCGCGTCACATTGGTTTATTAACACAAGCAGAAAAGACGATTGGCGATGCAATCGAGGCTATTCATAGCGGCGTACCAATTGATATGGTGCAAATTGATTTAACAAGAACGTGGGAAATACTTGGTGAAATTACGGGAGACACTGTACACGAAAGTTTAATTGATCAGTTATTCTCTCAATTTTGTTTAGGAAAGTAATCGTAAGGAGGAATGGAAAATGGGATACAACGCTGGTTCTTATGATGTTATTGTAATCGGTGCAGGTCATGCGGGGTGTGAGGCTGGTTTAGCGGCAGCTCGTATGGGAGCAAAAACATTAATGTTAACAATTAACTTAGATATGGTTGCGTTTATGCCGTGTAACCCTTCGGTTGGTGGACCTGCAAAGGGAATTGTTGTTCGTGAAATAGATGCGCTCGGCGGTGAGATGGGAAGAAACATTGATAAAACGCATATTCAAATGCGTATGTTAAACACAGGAAAAGGTCCAGCGGTACGTGCGCTTCGTGCTCAAGCAGATAAATTTGCGTATCAACATGAATTGAAAAAAACAATTGAAGAAACACCAAATTTAACATTGCGTCAAGCTATGGTTGAACGCTTAATTGTAGAAGACGGCGTATGTAAAGGTCTTGTTACACAAACAGGAGCGGAATACACAGCGAAAACAGTTGTTATTACAACAGGTACGTTTTTACGTGGTGAAATTATCGTTGGAGATTTAAAATATTCAAGTGGGCCAAATAACCAACAACCATCAGTGAGATTATCGGAGCATCTAGAAGAACTTGGATTTGAACTTGTGCGTTTTAAAACGGGTACGCCTCCGCGTGTAAATAGTAGTACAATTGATTATAGCAAAACAGAAATTCAACCAGGTGACGATACACCACGTGCATTTTCTTTCGAAACAACGAAGTTCATCATGGATCAAATTCCGTGTTGGTTAACATATACAAGTGAGGAAACACACCGTTTAATCGATGGAAATTTACATCGTTCTGCTATGTATTCTGGCATGATTAAAGGAACAGGTCCGAGATATTGTCCTTCAATTGAAGATAAGGTTGTCCGTTTCCACGATAAACCACGTCATCAAATCTTCTTAGAGCCAGAAGGAAGAAATACACAAGAAGTATACGTACAAGGTCTATCGACAAGTCTGCCGGAAGATGTACAACGTGAGATGTTAAAGACCATTCCTGGCTTAGAAAACGTAGAAATGATGCGTACGGGATATGCAATTGAGTATGATGCAATTGTACCAACGCAGCTGTGGCCAACGCTTGAAACAAAGAAAATAGAAAATTTATATACAGCAGGACAAATTAATGGAACATCTGGTTATGAAGAAGCGGCAGGTCAAGGTTTAATGGCGGGTATTAATGCAGCTTGTCGTTCATTAGGTAAAAAAGAAGTGATTCTAAATCGTTCAGATGCGTATATTGGCGTTTTAATCGATGATTTAGTAACAAAAGGTACAAATGAGCCATATCGCCTATTAACATCTCGTGCAGAATATCGCTTATTATTACGTCATGACAATGCAGACCTTCGTTTAACAGAAATTGGACATGAAATTGGTTTAATTCCAGAAGAGCGTTATGAACGTTTTACAGTAAAAAAAGAGCAAATTGAAAAAGAAAAAGAACGTTTATCAAGTATTATTATTAAGCCGCGTCCTGAAGTACAAGAGTTAATTCGTGGAGCTGGCGGAAGTGAACTAAAGGATGGTATACGTGCGAGTGATTTATTACGCCGTCCAGAAATGACATATGAGCATATTCATCTTCTTGCTCCAAGTGAAGAAAAGGTTAACGATGAAGTGGCAGAGCAAGTTGAGATTCAGCTTAAATATGAAGGATATATTGAAAAATCTTTACAACAAGTAGATCGTATGAAGCGTATGGAAAGCAAAAAAATTCCGGTTGATATTGATTACGATGCAATTTCTGGAATAGCTTCTGAAGCACGTCAAAAATTAAAGGATGTTCGTCCGCTATCTATGGGCCAAGCATCTCGTATTTCCGGGGTAAATCCAGCTGATATTTCCATTTTACTTGTGTATATAGAACAAGGAAAAATTGCACGAGTATCGAACAAATAAATAGTTAGGAGATATAGCGAGATGAATATAGGACAATTTCAATCTATGCTAGTAGAAAGAGGCATTACTCTTTCTACTAGGCAGTTAGAGCAATTTGAAATCTATTTTGAGACGTTAGTTGAGTGGAATGAAAAAATGAACTTAACAGCAATTACAGAGAAGGAAGAAGTATATTTAAAGCACTTTTTTGATTCTATTACAGCTGCTTTCTATCATGATTTTTCAAAGCCATTTTCTGTTTGTGATGTTGGTGCAGGAGCGGGATTTCCTAGTATTCCTTTAAAAATCTGTTTTCCAAATTTAAAAGTTACAATTGTCGATTCCTTGCAAAAACGTATTACGTTTTTAAATCATTTAGCAACAAAATTAGAATTAACTGACGTAGCGTTTTGTCATGATCGTGCTGAAACATTTGGAAAAAAAGAAGGTGTACGTGAATCTTTTGATATTGTAATGGCACGCGCTGTTGCTCGTCTCTCTGTCTTAAGTGAATTGTGTTTACCGCTTGTGAAAGTAGGGGGAACATTTATTGCAATGAAAGGTTCCGCCGCAAATGAAGAAATTGAGAATGGCAAGTATGCTCTGCAAGTACTTGGTGGCGAATTGAAAGGAATTGCTACGTTCCAATTACCATTTGAGGAAAGTGAACGTAACATCTTATCGATTGAGAAAAAGAGAAAAACACCAAATAAATATCCGCGTAAGCCAGGGACACCGAATAAATTACCTATTGAAAAATAAATCTTATTAGACGTAAGATTAAGTTATATAAAGTGAAACTTCTATCAGTAAGTTTGTTTATCATCACTGATGGTTAGTTGAACGATTCGGGCTTTTTACAGGCAGTTATCCACCACCTTCTTTTTGGATCCTCATAATATTGAGGCGGGGGCTTACTGCCCGTTAGAGCGGAATAAAGACGTAAATGTTTCACATGAAACATTTTTGTATAGAGTATTCAATAGGATTCAAAGGTGGTGGAATATGTATGAGAAACACGTTTTCTCGTTTATTTGGCTTTGGAGAGAAAGAGGCTGAATTAGCACTACAAGAAGAAAGCCATGAAGAGATAAAGCAAATTTCGTTATCAAAAATTGTTCCAAATCGCTATCAGCCACGTACAATTTTTGATGATGCCCGTATTGAAGAGCTCGCTCTTACAATTCATACACATGGATTAATTCAACCGATTGTTGTTCGCCAGTATGAAGAAGAGAAATATGAGATTATTGCTGGTGAAAGACGGTTTCGGGCTGCAACAAAATTAGGATGGGAAACTGTTCCAGCTATTGTTAAAAATTTGAATGATACTGAGACCGCTTCTGTTGCCCTAATTGAAAATTTGCAACGAGAAGAACTTACGGCAATCGAAGAGGCTGTTGCTTATCAAAAGCTAATTGAATTACATAATTTAACGCAAGAAGCACTAGCGCAGCGACTAGGTAAGGGGCAATCTACAATTGCAAACAAACTAAGATTATTAAAGTTGCCAGAAGATGTTAAACAAGCGTTATTAGAGAAGAGTATTACAGAACGTCATGCTCGTGCCCTTATTCCGCTTAAAAATGAAGAGCTTCAATTAAAAGTTTTACAAGAAATTATTGAAAAACAATTTAATGTGAAGCAAACAGAAGATCGAATTGCTAACTTGTTAGAAGAAACGAAGCCGAAACGAAAAGCAAAGCAGAAAGCAGTAAGTCGCGATATGCGTATTGCAATGAATACAATTCGTCAATCTTTACAAATGGTTGCGAATAGTGGCTTGAATGTGAATTCGGAAGAAGAAGAATTTGATGAATACTATCAAATTACAATTAAAATTCCAAAAAAGAAGTAAGAAAGATAGAAATATAGAAAAAAGACCTCAACGTTGGAAGAGGTCTTTTTGTTTTATCACGTATTAATGTAAGACCTCTCTGATGGAAGTTGCACTTTATAAGTACTATATTTTCTTTTAAAATTAAGAAGGAGTTTGTAAATAAATTTTGAAGTTTAATATACAGAAACAAAAGAAACAGGATTGTTTCATGTTAAAATAAAAACAATCATTTGTAGAATAAGACAGAAAGGTTGAAAGTAGGTGACATCATGGGGAAAATCATTGCCATTGCTAATCAAAAAGGTGGTGTTGGAAAAACAACAACATCGGTAAATTTAGGAGCTGGATTGGCACAAGTAGGAAAAAAAGTACTTCTTGTTGATATTGATGCACAAGGGAATGCAACGACAGGAGTCGGAATTGAAAAATCAGATTTAAATGAATGTATTTATAATGTGCTTGTAGAAGATACGGATGTTCGTGGGGTTATACAGAGAACAGCAACTGAAAATCTAGATGTGCTTCCCGCTACTATTCAGCTAGCAGGAGCTGAAATAGAACTTGTACCGACAATTTCCCGGGAAGTTCGCCTGCAGCGTGCGCTGCAGCCAATTCGTGATGAGTATGATTATATTATTATTGATTGTCCCCCATCTTTAGGTTTATTAACTATTAACGCATTAACTGCTGCAGATTCTGTTATTATTCCTGTTCAATGTGAGTATTACGCTTTAGAGGGGTTAAGTCAATTGTTGAATACAGTTCGCCTTGTACAAAAGCATTTAAATAAAAATTTAGCAATTCAAGGTGTTTTACTAACAATGTTGGATGCTCGTACAAACTTAGGGTTACAAGTAATTGATGAAGTGAAGAAATATTTCCGAGATAAAGTATATAGTTCGATTATTCCGCGTAATGTACGTTTAAGTGAAGCGCCGAGTCATGGTAAACCAATTATGATGTATGATGCTAAGTCGAGGGGGGCGGAAGTGTATTTAGATTTAGCGAAGGAAGTGATTGCAGGTGGCTAAAGGACTAGGAAGAGGAATTAATGCGTTTTTTCCAGATTTGGATGTGAAAGAGGAAGAAACAATTCAAGAATTGCAAGTAAACGAATTACGTCCTAACCCATATCAGCCGCGTAAATATTTTCACAAGGAAGCAATTCAAGAGTTAGCATCATCCATTAAAGAACATGGAATTTTACAACCGCTTATTGTTCGAAAAAGTATTAAAGGATATGAAATTGTTGCAGGTGAACGAAGATTTCGTGCCGCTAAAGAAGCAAATCTCGAAACAGTTCCTGTTGTTGTTCGAGATTTAAACGAGCAACAAATGATGGAACTTGCGCTACTAGAGAATTTGCAACGTGAAGATTTAACGCCTATTGAGGAGGCGTTAGCGTATCAAATGCTCATGGAACAACTTAAGGTAACGCAAGAACAGTTAGCAAAGCGGCTTGGAAAAAGTAGGCCGCATATTGCAAACCACATTCGTTTACTATCCCTCCCACCTTTTGTACAAGAGATGATTTCAAATGGAACGATTTCTATGGGGCACGGACGAACGTTGCTTGCTTTAAAAGATAAAACACAAATCAATAGTTTATTACAACGAATTGAAAAAGAAGGATTAAATGTCCGTCAGTTAGAACAAATTATTCAGCAGATGAATGAATATGTTTCACGTGAAACAAAGAAACAAAAACCAGCAAGAAATATCTTTTTCGAGGAGCAAGAAACGGTGTTACGAGAGCGATTTGGAACTGCTGTGAAAATTAAAGAAACGAAGCAAGAAAAAGGAAAAATTGAAATTCAATTTTTCGATAAAGGTGATTTACAACGTATTTTAGAACTTTTAGCAGGAGAACAATAAAAATAAACCATCTTTATTTATAGATGGTTTATTTTTTTCATTACAGCAAGTTTTTTATCTGTTTCAATAATACTTTCCGCAATGCTGGTAGCCATGTTCATAACAAGGTTTAATCTTGTGTTTTGCAGTACAAAGAATTCCATAAATCCATTTAAATTTACAATGCCGTGGATATGCATATCACCAATTGCAGGGAGTTTTTTATTCATAGCGGCTCCAGGTTTACTAGGTCCTTTTCCAATTGTAATGGAACCAATATTTTGAGATTTTCCTAGACATGCATCAATTGCGATAATAAAGGGATTCATAAATGTTTTGTGTATTTCTGTAATCGTTTCTTCTAAGTTTAAAGCATGGACTGGTGATTCTAATGTTCCGTATAAATGAAAATTTTGAATGTTATAATCTTGTAGTTTTGAACCAACAAGGGGACCTAATGCATCGCCTGTTGATCGGTCTGTCCCAATACAAAGTATAATAAGTGGAGGATTTGTTTCAATTGGGAGATGAGAGAGCAGAAAACTGCTAATTGTTTGATTGCAATTTGCATCATGATACATAACTTGCTCCGAATCTTTTTCAAAAAAAGGTAACCGAAAACTTCCGATATTCACGAAGCATCCATCCTTTAATAGAATTTATCGAATTCATATGAATTTGATGTTCCTAAAAACGATTGCATGTTATACATTCTTTTGAATGTATGAATTATATTGCGTTTATTGTTAGGGGAACTTCATTATGATGTTATGTAGAGATTGAGAAATATTTTTAATTTTCCCTATTGGTGAGATCGCACTCTGTTGTAAAAAGATGAAGTATGAGTAGAAAGAAATATACACTTTTGTATCTAGAGACTTATAAAATATGAATGCTAGTGAAGTATGTCGTGTAGCCTAAATAATACTAGTACTAGTATATAAAAAAAGCTGTTATTTTATACCTTATAGAGTGTGAAAAAAAAGCGCATGAAAGAACTTTTTTCGTAAAATATAGGAGAAATTCTGTTACAATAAATAATGAATATGAAGTAGAAAGGTAGGTCGCGATGAAAGGACTTCACGACTTATATACAAAATTGTTAGATGCAGGATTATGGGAAAATATTGGTCTGGGTTTACTACAAATTGCACTTATTTTGCTTGTTTCAAGCATAGTTATTCGAATTGGCAGGGCAATTATCAGTAATGCTTTCAAAATAAAGACAAAATCACCAATTCAAATTTCTGAAAGAAGAACGATGACGTTAGCAAAGTTATTAGAAAATATTTTTACGTATGTTATCTTTTTCGTTGTAATAATCGCTATTTTAGGGGTATTTGGAATTGATACAAAAGGATTATTAGCTGGTGCAGGAGTTGTTGGTTTAGCGGTTGGTTTTGGTGCACAGAACTTAGTTAAAGATGTTATCACTGGATTCTTTATTTTATTAGAGGATCAATTTTCAGTAGGGGACTATGTACGATTAGGCCAATTCGAAGGAGTTATTCAAGAGATTGGATTACGTACAACGAAAATGAAGAAATGGACAGGTGAGATTCATATTATTCCAAATGGAAATATTAAGGAAGTAACGAATTTCTCTGTTACTAATAGTGTTGCCTTTGTTGATGTCTCTATTTCATATGAAAGTGATATTGAACATGCAGAAAAAGTTCTTGAAAAGTTATTGGATGAATTACCAACAAGGTATGAGCAAATGGTTGCTCGTCCGCAATTATTAGGTGTACAGAGTTTAGCAGCATCAGAAGTTGTTTTGAGGGTTACAGCTGAAGTAGAACCAATGCAACATTTTGTGGTAGCGAGAGCGCTTCGTAAAGAAATTAAAAATCGCCTTGATTTACATGGTATTGAAATTCCATATCCACGTATGGTTCTATATAACCGTGAAGAGCTGATGAGTGAAAAGGCAAATTAGTAGTGAGGGGAGTTTGGATAGTGGAGCAAAAGCAATATAACTTGCACGATGTAGTAGAAATGAAAAAAGCCCATCCATGCGGTGAAAATCGTTGGAAGATTATTCGCATGGGAATGGATATTCGTATTAAGTGCGAGGGGTGTGACCATTCGGTACTGATTCCTCGGAGAGAATTTGATCGTAAGGTGAAGAAAATACTTATAAAGCATGAAGAATAGATGAAAAAATAAACAGTGGCTGATGCAGCTGTTTATTTTTTTTCGCTAGTACTATTTGAAAAAACTCGATTGATTTAACTAATAATCAGTACGGGATAAAGTGCCTTCTCTACTTGATACAGTTTCATTTTATGAAACTGTATGAAGCTTGTCATTTTATTCGTTACTATCTATAATGATGGAAGATTGAGACATAGGAGTGAAGAATATGGGATTAACGGCTGGTATCGTTGGATTACCGAACGTAGGTAAGTCAACATTATTTAATGCAATTACACAAGCGGGTGCGGAATCTGCAAACTATCCATTCTGTACAATAGATCCAAACGTTGGAATTGTAGAAGTTCCAGACCATCGTTTAAATAAATTAACAGAACTTGTTGAACCAAAGAAAACAGTGCCAACTGTATTTGAATTTACGGATATTGCAGGTATTGTAAAAGGCGCGAGTAAAGGTGAAGGATTAGGAAATAAATTCTTATCCCATATTCGTCAGGTAGATGCAATTTGCCAAGTAGTTCGTTGTTTTGAAGATGAAAATATTACACACGTAGCGGGTAAGGTAGATCCGATTTCAGATATTGAAACAATCAACTTAGAGCTTATTTTAGCGGATTTAGAATCTGTTGATAAACGCATTGATCGCGTGGCAAAATTAGCGAAGCAAAAAGATAAAGATGCTGCATTCGAACACGAAATTTTAGTTCGTTTAAAAGAAGCATTTGAAGAAGGAAAACCAGCTCGTACAGTTGAATTTACAGAAGAGCAAATGAAAGTAGTAAAAGGTCTTCACCTATTAACAGTAAAAGAAATGTTATATGTAGCAAACGTTGGTGAAGATGATGTAATGGATCCATCTGGAAACGAATATGTACAAATTGTAAAAGAATTTGCTGCAAAAGAAAACTCTCAAGTAATTGTTGTTTGCGCAAAAATTGAATCAGAAATTGCTGAGTTAGATGAAGAAGAAAAGAGAGTCTTCCTTGAAGAACTAGGCATTGCAGAATCTGGTCTAGATCAATTAATTCGTGCAGCGTATGATTTATTAGGGTTGGCTACTTATTTCACAGCGGGTGTACAAGAAGTACGTGCTTGGACATTTAAAACAGGAATGAAAGCACCGCAATGTGCTGGAATCATTCATACAGATTTTGAACGTGGATTTATTCGTGCAGAAACAGTATCTTATGATGACTTAATGGAAAATGGTTCTATGACAGCTGCCAAAGAAGCTGGAAAAGTACGATTAGAAGGAAAAGAATACGTTATGAAAGACGGAGATGTTGTGCACTTCCGCTTTAATGTATAATTTTTTTATTTCCTAGGAAAAAAATAAAGTGAAACTTCCATTAGTGGAGGGCTTCATCCCCAACTGATGGAAAGCTCTCACCAATCGGGCTCTTACGGGCAGTTATCCCCCACCTAGCTTCTTCGCTTTCTCTGAATCTTGAGGTGGGGATTCTACTGCCCACGAGTAGCGGGATAAAGTATTTAACTTGGCAAATTCATTAGGTTTGCCAAGTTTTTTATATTTCCGTGAGTTGCTTCCTCTAACTTACTATGATATAATCTAAACTCGTGAGTAATTACTATAAATTAATTGCTCCTTGCCCAGTATGGGCCGTTTAGACCAAAAGGAGGTGAAAGTGTAATGAAAAAGTACGAAATCATGTACATCATTCGTCCAAACATGGAAGAAGAAGCTCAAAAAGCTTTAGTTGAACGTTTTGCAGGCGTTTTAACTGAAAATGGTGCAGAAATCATTAACACAAAAGATTGGGGTAAGCGTCGTTTAGCTTACGAAATCAACGACTTACGTGACGGTTTCTACATGATCTTAAACGTAAATTCTAATCCAGAAGCGATTAATGAATTCGATCGTTTAGCTAAGATCAGCGAAGATATCATTCGTCACATCGTTGTTAAAAACGAAGAATAATCATTAAAGATATATAGGGAGAGTGGTTCGATTGATGAATCGTGTTATACTCGTTGGTCGTTTAACTAAGGACCCTGACTTACGTTACACGCCAAACGGTGTTGCAGTAGCTACTTTCACGTTAGCTGTGAATCGCGCATTTACGAATCAGCAAGGTGAGCGTGAAGCTGACTTTATTAACTGTGTAATATGGCGTAAACAAGCAGAGAACGTGGCAAATTTTTTGAAAAAAGGTAGCTTAGCAGGCGTAGATGGACGTCTTCAAACTCGTAATTACGATGGACAAGATGGTAAGCGTGTATATGTAACAGAAGTTCTAGCGGAGAACGTACAATTTTTAGAACCGCGTAATAGCGGTGGTGAGCAACGCGGTTCATTCAATCAGCAACCATCGGGAGCAGGATTCGGAAATCAAGGCTCTCAAAACCCATTTGGTCAATCTGGTAACAATGGCAATAATGCTGGCTTTACTAGAAATGACGATCCATTTGCAAATGTAGGTCAACCAATCGATATTTCGGATGATGACTTACCATTTTAATGGTATAGAACGAATATTTTAAAACAGAATGGAGGGAAATGAACATGGCAGGTGGACGCAAAGGTGGACGTGCGAAACGTCGTAAAGTATGTTTCTTTACATCTAACGGTATCACTAATATCGATTACAAAGATGTAGATTTATTAAAACGCTTTGTATCTGAGCGCGGTAAAATTTTACCACGTCGTGTAACAGGTACTAGCGCAAAATACCAACGCAAATTAACGGTTGCAATCAAACGTGCTCGTCAAATGGCACTTTTACCATATGTTGGTGAATAATAACGCATGAAATGCACAGTAGAGTGTCACTCTACTGTGCATTTTGCTATTCTTTTCTTTTTTATCCCGTGCTAATGGGCAGTAAGACCCACACTTCAAGATCCAAAGAGAAACGAGGAGTGGGGGATAATTGTTGGCATGTGCCCGATTGGGCGGGCTTTCCATCAGTAGGGGATGAAAAAACGCTGATGGAAGTTTCACTTTATAAGAAAGAAGGTGTGGATAATGAAGCGCACACGACTCATTACAGAAGGAGCAGTTTTACTTGCTTTATATGCCGTCTTACTTCTTGCTTCTCTGTATATGCCCATTTTAGGGCTTATATGTATATTTGCATTGCCGTTACCATTTCTTATTTTTACGATAAGATACCCATTAAGTAGTGCTTGTATATTATTAGGGGCAGCGATGCTTGTAACACTTATTGTTAGTTCGCCTCTTAGTATTGTGAATACAATTATGTTCGGAATAACAGGTATTGTATTAGGACATATGTATAAAAAGAAAAAAAGTATTATTGAAATTTTATTAGTAGGGACACTTGTATATCTTGTAAGTTTTATATTGCTGTATGTTGTCAGCGTGAAGTTTTTTAATATCGATTTTATTAAACAAATGGAAGACATGTTTAAGCAATCAATGGAACAAAGCGAGAAATTTATGAAAATGGCAGGTACACCTGTAAATGAAGAGCAACTAGCTGAATTGAAAAAAGTGGGTAATACAATTCGCTTGCTTGCACCAACTTTACTTGCTATGGGATCACTTTTTTATTCTTGGATTACGATTTTAATTTCTAATCGTGTCTTAAAACGATTAAAGTACACGGCGGAATCTTGGCCGAAATTTCGTGATATACAAATTCCTAAGAATATTGTTTGGTTATACGTCGTTGTTGTTTTACTTTCCTCTTTTACAAAAACAGAAGCGGGATCATATTTAGAAATGGTGTTTTTAAATTTATCGGCAATTTTCTCCTTGTTACTGCTGTTTCAAGGTTTTTCATTCCTTGCTTTTTTTACAAATGCAAAAGGATATAATAAAGCTATTCTAATCTTAGTTTTTGTTGTAGGTTTGTTTGTGCCAGTTTTGTTCCCTCTTGTGACAATCTTAGGTATAATTGATTTAGGCTTTTCGTTACGGTCGAAAGTACAGGTAAAATAAGTAGTTGAAAAAAAGTGCTTTTTATAAGCATTTTTTTGTAACGAAACATAGAAATATAAACTTTTATCCTGCACGTAATGGGACTGTAAGACTCTGTAAGTGGGGGATAAGTCTGGTGGATTTGACTAAATATCAGTCGAGGAATGAAGACCTGACTGATAGAAGTTTCACTTTATAGGAGTTGTATATATGCCTGAATTTTATAAGAAACAGCGGTTTTTGTATCCTGTTTATGTGTTGGCATTTTTAACGTTTTTACTCATTACAATTCTCGTTTATTTTCATTGGTTGACGGGGATGATTTCCTTTGTTGTCTTTTGTATTGTTTTATTTTTTACTATTAAATTTGAGCTTGCATTTCAAAAACGTTTTGAAAAGTATACGAACGATACGATTACAAGAGTTAAAAAGGTAAGTAATGAGGCTTTCAATCAAATGCCAATTGGAATTTTACTATATAATAAGGATTATGGAATCGACTGGGCAAACCCATATTTATCTTCCTGTTTAGGGCAGCATTCGTTAGCTGGATGGCACCTGTATGATCTATCAGAGACCCTGCTTCTATTTACAAAAGGTGAAACAGCTAATGATATTGTATCTTTGAACAATCGGAAATTTCGTGTGTTTGCCAGGAAAGAAGAAAAGTTAATTTATTTCTTTGATGTGACAGAGCAAACAGAGATTGAGAAAATGTATGAAGACCAAAGAACGGTACTCGCTGTCATCTATTTAGATAACTATGATGAAGTTACGCAAGGACTAGATGATCAATTGCGTACAAACATTACAAGCCATGTTACATCTTTGTTGAATGAATGGGCTGTGAAACATGGAGCTTATTTGAAACGAGCTTCATCTGAGCGTTTTTTCGTTGTGTTAAATGAAAGTATTTTAGCGCAAATGGAGAAAGGGAAATTTGATATTTTAGACCAAGTACGTGAAGAAACGTCTAAACGAAATATTCCTCTTACATTGAGCATTGGTGTTGGTTCGGGTGATTTATCACTAGCAGAGCTTGGAGCGATGGCGCAATCAGGTCTTGATTTGGCACTTGGACGAGGTGGAGATCAAGTGACAATTAAACAAGCTACAGGGAAAGTAAAGTTTTATGGCGGGAAAACGAATCCGGTGGAAAAACGCACTCGTGTACGTGCACGCGTTATTTCGCATGCTCTAAAAGATCTTGTGTTAGAAAGCAGCAATATCATTATTATGGGGCACCGGGCACCGGATATGGATGCAATCGGAGCTGCAATTGGGATTTTAAAAGTAGCACAGCTGAATGAACGCGAAGGATATATCGTATTAGATGAAAATGATTCTGATAAAGGAATTAAGCGTTTAATGGACGAAGTTAAGCAGCACGAGGAATTATGGTCGCGTTTTATTACACCGCAGCAGGCGCTTGAATTTGCGAATGATGATTCGCTTCTTGTTGTAGTGGATACACATAAACCGTCCATGGTTATGGAAAAAAGGTTGCTTGATAAGATTGAAAATGTAGTTGTAATCGACCATCATCGCCGCGGTGAGGACTTTATTGAAGACCCGTTACTTGTTTATATGGAACCGTATGCGTCTTCTACGGCAGAACTTGTAACAGAGCTATTGGAATATCAGCCTAAGCGCTTAAAAATGAATATGCTAGAGGCAACGGCTTTACTTGCGGGCATTATTGTGGATACCAAGAGTTTTACTTTCCGCACCGGAGCACGCACATTTGATGCAGCCTCGTATCTTCGTTCACATGGTGCAGATACTGTATTGGTACAAAAGTTATTAAAAGAAGATATGGAGCATTATTTACAAATTGCAAAAACAATCCGAAATGCGTACATTTATAAAAATGGGATTGCGATTGCAAAGGTAGATGGCGATGGGTTTTATGATCAAGTCTTAATTGCACAATCAGCTGATACATTGCTGACAATGACGGGAATAGTCGCTTCTTTCGTAATTGCACAGCGTAGTGAAACTGTTATTGGTATTAGTGGACGTTCTTTAGGAGAGATAAATGTACAGCTTATTATGGAGCATTTAGGTGGGGGCGGTCATTTAACAAACGCCGCAACGCAAATGCAAGACATATCGATTGATGAAGCAGAAGCAAAACTACAATCTGTTATAAATGAGTATTTAGAGGGAGGAACACAATCATGAAAGTAATTTTTCTAAAAGACGTAAAAGGTAAAGGTAAAAAAGGGGAAGTAAAAAACGTACCAGACGGTTATGCGAATAACTTTTTACTAAAACAAGGTCTTGCAGTTGAAGCAACAAATGCAAATGTGAAAACATTAGATGCGAAGAAACGCAAGGAAGAAAAAGATGCAGAATTAGAGCTTGAAAAATGCAAGGAATTAAAAGAAACTCTAGAAAAATTAACAGTAGAATTAAAAGCAAAATCAGGTGAAGGTGGCCGTTTATTTGGTTCTATTACAAGTAAACAAATTGTAGATGGCTTACAAAAAGCTCACAACATTAAACTTGATAAACGTAAATTTGAGATGGATGACGCAATTCGTGCGTTAGGATATACGAATGTTACTGTGAAATTACACCCACAAGTGACGGCGACAGTAAAAGTACATGTTACTGAACAATAAACAAAAGATTAAAGAGGAGGTTTGCGTATGAGTGACGTATTTGCTGATCGTACCCCTCCGCATAATATTGAGGCTGAACAAGCCGTTCTAGGGGCTATTTTCCTTGATCAAGAAGCATTAACATCAGCTTCGGAAATGTTAATGCCAGAAGACTTCTATCGAACAGCACATCAAAAAATTTATCAAATGATGCTTGATCTTTCTGATAAAGGAGAGCCAATTGATTTAGTTACTGCAACAGCAGCGCTTGCTAATCAAAATTTGTTAGAAGAAATTGGCGGTGTTTCCTATTTAGCTGAACTAGCGGAAGCTGTACCGACAGCTGCCAATGTAGGATATTATGCGCGCATTATCGCTGAAAAATCGATTTTGCGCCGGCTTATTCGAACAGCAACGCATATTGTGTCGGATGGTTATGAACGAGAAGATGATGTAGAGAGCCTGCTAAATGAAGCAGAGAAGAAAATACTAGAAGTATCCCAGCGTACGAATACAAAAGGATTTCAAAATATTAAAGATGTTCTTGTGGCAGCTTACGATAAAATTGAATTACTGCATAATCAAAAAGGTGATATTACAGGAATTCCAACCGGTTTCACAGAGTTAGATCGTATGACAGCAGGTTTCCAGCGTAATGATCTAATTATTGTAGCGGCGCGTCCGTCTGTGGGGAAAACGGCGTTTTCTTTAAACATTGCTCAAAATGTTGCTACGAAAACAGATGAAAATGTTGCGATTTTTAGTTTGGAGATGGGATCTGATCAGCTCGTTATGCGTATGCTTTGTGCGGAAGGAAATATTGATGCGCAGCGTCTTCGTACGGGATCTTTAACTTCAGACGACTGGGCGAAACTGACGATGGCAATGGGGAGTCTCTCAAATGCAGGTATTTTTATTGATGATACACCGGGGATTCGCGTTAGTGAAATTCGAGCTAAATGTAGGCGCCTAAAACAAGAACACGGCCTTGGAATGATTTTAATCGATTATTTACAACTTATTCAGGGTAGTGGAAAATCGGGTGAAAACCGTCAGCAAGAAGTATCAGAAATTTCTCGTACACTAAAAGGGCTCGCTCGTGAACTGGAAGTTCCAGTTATTGCCTTATCTCAGCTCTCTCGTGGCGTTGAGTCTCGTCAAGATAAGCGTCCGATGATGTCTGATATTCGTGAATCGGGAAGTATTGAGCAAGATGCTGATATAGTAGCCTTTTTATATCGTGAAGATTACTATGACAAGGAAACAGAAAACAAAAATACAATTGAAATTATTATTGCTAAGCAGCGTAATGGTCCGGTAGGCTCAGTTGAACTGGCGTTTGTGAAGGAGTTTAACAAATTCGTGAATTTAGAACGGCGTTTTGATGATGGGCATGCACCGCCAGCTTAGTGAAGGTATAAAAAAGAAGCACATTTCTTATAATAAAATGTGCTTCTTTTTTGTTTGTGAAAAACATTTCTTACGAACGAAAGGGATAAAAGTGAAAAAAATGTTCGTTTTTAAATTGACTTCTCTTTGCATTTTGGTACAATTATATTGTTTGAAAAGTTCGTTTGAAAATTGCGGAGGTGCTTGAATAATGTCTTCAGTAGTAGTTGTAGGAACACAATGGGGCGATGAAGGAAAAGGTAAAATTACTGATTTTCTTTCTGAACATGCGGAAGTAGTTGCAAGATATCAAGGTGGAAATAACGCAGGACATACAATCGTTTTCGGCGGTGTTAAGTATAAATTACACTTAATTCCATCTGGTATTTTTTATAAAGAAAAAATTTGTGTTATCGGAAACGGTATGGTAGTAGATCCGAAAGCATTACTTGAGGAATTAAAATATTTACATGATCGTGGTGTAAGCACTGATAACTTACGTATCAGCAACCGTGCGCACGTTATTTTACCTTATCATTTAAAACAAGATGAGTTAGAAGAAGAGCGCAAAGGTGATAATAAAATTGGTACAACGAAAAAAGGTATCGGCCCTGCATATATGGATAAAGCAGCTCGTGTTGGTATTCGTATGGCAGATCTTTTAGATCGTGAAGCATTTAAAGAAAAACTTGAGCGTAACCTTGCGGAAAAAAATCGTTTATTTGAAAAAATGTACGATGCAGAAGGTTTCAATGCTGACGAGATTTTTGAAGAATATTATGAGTATGGACAACGAATTGCACAATACGTATGCGATACATCTGTTGTTTTAAATGATGCATTAGATGAAGGCCGCCGCGTATTATTTGAAGGTGCACAAGGCGTTATGCTTGATATCGACCAAGGTACGTACCCATTCGTTACATCCTCTAACCCAGTGGCTGGTGGTGTAACAATTGGTTCTGGTGTTGGTCCTTCTAAAATCCACCGCGTTGTAGGTGTATGTAAAGCATATACAAGCCGTGTAGGTGATGGCCCATTCCCAACTGAATTACATGATGAAATCGGCAATCAAATTCGTGAAGTTGGCCGTGAATACGGTACAACAACAGGTCGTCCACGCCGTGTTGGTTGGTTCGATAGCGTTGTTGTAAGACATGCTCGTCGTGTTAGCGGTCTTACAGACTTATCTTTAAACTCTATCGACGTATTAACAGGTATTCCAACTCTGAAAATCTGTATTGGATATAAATATAACGGAGAAATTCTTGATGAAGTTCCAGCAAACTTAAATATCTTAGCAAAATGTGAGCCAGTATATGAAGAGCTTCCAGGTTGGACAGAAGATATTACAGGTGTAAGAACATTAGCTGATCTTCCTGAAAATGCAAGACATTATGTAGAGCGTGTGTCTCAATTAACAGGTATCCCATTATCTATGTTCTCTGTTGGTCCAGACCGTAACCAAACAAACATTGTTCGTAACGTATACGGCCTATAATCTTGTTTTTTTCTTAAAAGTACGGTATATTGAAGAAAGGACTCATATTCAAATGAGTTCTTTTTTCATGTTTTTATAAAAAAATGAAAAAAGGTATTGCAAAAATAAAACATCTTATGGTATTATAACTCTTGTCGTCACGGAACATGACATTGGTGAGTATGAGCCATTAGCTCAGTTGGTAGAGCATCTGACTTTTAATCAGAGGGTCGAAGGTTCGAGTCCTTCATGGCTCACCATTTTATTTTCGTGGCCCGTTGGTCAAGTGGTTAAGACACCGCCCTTTCACGGCGGTAACACGGGTTCGAATCCCGTACGGGTCACTTTTTTATATATTATTTTTGGTCCCGTGGTGTAGTGGTTAACATGCCTGCCTGTCACGCAGGAGATCGCCGGTTCGACCCCGGTCGGGACCGCCACTTTTGTTTAATACCACAATTAGTGGTTTTATATATATGTTTTGGCTCGGTAGCTCAGTCGGTAGAGCAGAGGACTGAAAATCCTCGTGTCGGCGGTTCGATTCCGTCCCGAGCCACTCTCAGGATATTAGGTGGGCCCACTTAATATCCTTTTTATATTGTTCAATTTTACAAATGAGAGTAGTTCTTTTACAATAGAATGAGGAAGCCTCTAGCAGTTGAAGCTAGGGGTTTTTCTGTAAGGAAGGCATTAAATATGCAGGAGGAAACTAAAATGATGGGAAAGAAAATTTTAGTCGTTGATGATGAGAAGCCAATTGCAGATATTTTAAAGTTTAACTTGGAAAAAGAAGGTTTTGAAATTGTGATGGCACACGATGGCGATGAAGCAATTGAAAAAGCAAATGAAGAACAACCGGATATGGTTTTATTAGATATTATGTTACCGGGAAAAGATGGTTTAGAGGTTTGTCGAGAAATACGAAAAAACCATGAAATGCCGATTATTATGTTAACAGCAAAAGACTCTGAAATTGATAAGGTTCTTGGACTGGAACTGGGTGCAGATGACTATGTGACAAAGCCGTTTAGTACACGTGAGCTATTAGCGCGCGTAAAAGCGAATTTACGTCGTCATCAACAAGGTGGAACAGCTGAAAAAGAAGAAAATACAGAGATGATTATTGGCCCAATTGTGATTAATCCAAACGCATATAGTGTAACAAAACGTGAGGAAAGCATTGAGCTAACACATCGTGAATTTGAATTACTTCATTACTTAGCGAAGCATTTAGGACAAGTTATGACACGTGAACATTTATTACAAACTGTTTGGGGTTATGATTATTTTGGTGATGTGCGTACAGTAGATGTAACTGTTCGTCGCTTACGTGAGAAAATTGAGGATAATCCAAGTCATCCGACTTTAATTGTGACAAGACGCGGTGTTGGATATTATTTACGTGATCCAGAGCAGGAGTAATATATGAAGAAAGTTGGTTTTTTTCAGTCCATTCATTTAAAGTTCGTATTAATTTACATGTTATTAATTTTAATGGCGATGCAAATTATTGGTGTCTATTTCGTTCGTGAGTTAGAAAAGAATCTTGTGAAGAGCTTTAAGGAATCATTAACACAACGAACGAACTTACTCGCTTACAATTTAAAGCAGGAATTTGCGAAAGAAAGAGATAAAACAAAAGATCCCACTCTTGAAGACGCGATTAAAACGAGTATAGAAGATTTTTCTTCTGATCGAAAAGCTGATATTCAAGAAGTTCGGGTAATTGATGAGAGTAGTCGTGTGTTAGCGACATCACATCAATATAATCAAGGGATTGTTGGAAAGAAAACAACAGATTTACTGGTAAAGCGAGCCTTAGTGCAAGAAAAAACTGTTGAAAAAATGGAAATAGACCGCAGTACAGGAAATCGTGTGCAAGTTGTTGTTACTCCTGTTCAAGGAAATAATAAGAAACCTTTTGTAATCTATATTGTTGCTTCTATGGAAGATGTTTATAAACAAATGAAGCTTATTAATCAAATCTTTGCAACGGGAACGGTTATTGCATTGTTGGTAACGGCTGTACTAGGTATCTTATTGGCACAAACCATTACAAGACCAATTTCAGATATGAGAAAGCAAGCCATTGAAATGGCAAAGGGAAATTACTCTCGTAAAGTAAAAGTAAATGGCAATGATGAAATCGGTCAGTTAGCATTAGCATTTAATAACTTATCTAAGAAATTGCAGCAAGCTCGTTCTTCTATGGAGAGTGAGAGAAGAAAGCTTTCGTCTGTATTATCTCATATGACAGACGGGGTAATTGCAACAGATCGAAAAGGGGATATTATCTTATTAAACGATCCAGCAGAAAAAATGCTAAATGTTTCACGTGAAACAGCGTTAGATCAATCTATTTTAGAAATATTAGGCATTCAAGAAGAATACACATTAGATAATTTATATGAAGAACCAGATTCTGTTATTTTAGATTTTAGTACAAGAGATGAGCCGTATATTCTAAGAGCTAGCTTTTCTGTTATTCAAAAAGAGAATGGAAAAGTGAATGGTTTCATTGCGGTGTTATATGATGTGACGGAACAAGAGCGAATTGATGGAGAACGCCGTGAGTTTGTGGCAAACGTTTCGCATGAACTTCGTACACCATTAACAACGATGCGAAGCTATTTAGAGGCATTGGGTGAGGGGGCATGGCAAGATCCGAATATTGCACCGCAATTCTTACAGGTAACACAAGAAGAAACGGAGCGAATGATTCGACTGGTCAATGCATTATTACAGCTTTCAAAACTAGATAGTACAGAATATCGTTTAATGAAAGAATGGGTGGACTTTACACAATTCTTTAGTAATATCATTGACCGTTTTGAGATATCAAAAGAACAAAACGTATCTTTTAATCGTTCATTTTCTAAGAAATCACGTTTTATTGAAATCGATGAAGATAAAATTACACAAGTTCTTTATAATATCATTTCAAATGCATTAAAGTATTCTCCAGAAGGTGGAACAGTGACATATCGGTTACGAGAAAGAGAAGATATGTTAGAAGTAAGCATTAGCGACCAAGGAATGGGAATTCCAAAAGAGAATGTTGATAAGGTTTTTGAACGTTTCTATCGTGTGGATAAGGCTCGTTCACGTAAATTGGGTGGAACGGGATTAGGCCTAGCAATTGCCAAGGAAATGATTCAAGCCCACGGCGGATCAATTTGGGCGAAAAGTGAAGAAGGAAAAGGGACAACCATTTATTTCACGCTTCCAATGGAAAAGGAAGAAGAGGATGACTGGGAATGAATATTGAGAACTTAAAATCAGTCTTGCTGGTTAACTTGGTTGTTATTAGTGTATTTCTTACTTTTAATTTATGGACCTATGTACCCGATTCTAGCAAGTTGCAAAATGCAAAATATTTACAAGATAATGCAGAGATGGAACAGAAGAGTCTTACAAATGTAATTTTTCCTTCCGTAGTTCTTTTTCATAAAGAGAATACGCATCTTGGAAGTGAAGATATAGACAGTATTAATCCATTGTATAAATTACTTGAGAGAGGAGAATTGTATGATTTTAGGGATATATCAAATGATATCCCAAAACATCAATTCCTCTCCTTTGTTCGTGGTAAAAATAAGATTGAAATGATTTTTCCTACCCATATACCTTTAGATTCTATGAAAGACGTTTTTACAATTAAAGAAAAAGTTCCAGAGTCATATAGTTTTGATCGTATATTGATTGATCTTCAAGGAAGTCGGGACGGTAATATTCCTGTATATTTCGTTTCGTATGAAAATCGCAAAGTATATCATATGGTATTAAAAGGAATTTCGCTTAAAGAGCTTGAAACAGCACATGATCAATTTGTAGCTAAAGCAAGGGACTACTCTCAATACGAATTAAGTGATACGAGAGAGATATTTTTGCCAGATACGAAAACTGATAAGCAGAGTATCGTGTACTTAATAAGTAATATACCTGAGGATATATTTATAAATGCATTATTTACAGATCCTCGTTATGTAAAAAAAATGTCCGATGATCAAGAAGACACATATACAGATGGAATTCGTCTTATGGAAGTATTAAAGAAAAAGCAAATGTTGCAGTACACAAATTCAGCTATATCAGACCAATCACATATATATGGAAGTACGCTTGTTCAACGTAGCTTTGATTTTATTAATGGTCATGGTGGTTTAACAGGTGCTTATCGTTTTGATTATATGAATTCCAAAAAAGGACAAACAACGTATCGTTTATATGTTGATAGCTTACCTGTATTTAATGAAAGTGGTATGGCGACATTGGAACAAGTGTGGGGTGTAGATGAATTAATTTCGTATAAGCGTCCATTGTTTAAGTTATCGGAAGTAAAGTATGGCGATGATCAAACAAGCTCTCTTCCAGATGGTAAGACGGTGATACAATCTTTAGAGAAAAATAAAAAGGTGGATATGAAATTAATTCAAGATATTCGTTTAGGATATAAGCTTACACCAGAGCCAGGAGCAGGGCCGAACGGAAAAAAAATTGCTGCAGTAAATTTAAAACCTATTTGGTATGTGGTATATGGTGAAGATGATAAAGTTTTAGAATGGAGCGTGGAGAAAGGGGGAGAGCTCATTGGATTGGAATAGGATTAAAACAATTTTTATTGTTACCTTTTTCATTTTAGATCTCTTCCTTGTTTTTCAGTTCGTTCAAAAACAAGATAGTGATCAACTTGATTATATGACGGAAACGAATATTGAAGAACAATTGAAAGCAGATAAAATTACATCTGAGGATTTGCCGAAAGAACCGACGAAAGATACGTATATTATGGCAAAAAATAAGAGTTTCTCTAATGAAGATATACATTCTTTAAAAAATCAAACGATGTTTTTACAAGATTCTAATACCATTGTAAGTAAGCTTAAAGAGCCATTTTGGAATGCAAAAGCAACAACAAGTGATAATTATAGTGAATTTCTGCGTTCTTATGTAATTGATGGACAAAAATACAGTGCTGCAGGAAAAGCGGAAGGGTCGAAAGTGTATTTTTTTCAAAAATATAAGGATAAGCCGCTATTTTATAATCAACATGGTATGATTGTTGCCGAACTAAATGAAAAGAAAGAAATTATATCGTATACACAAACAATGCTATATGAATTTAAAGAGATGGGAGACCAAAATAAAGAGTTAGATATTATTTCTGCTCGAAATGCATTAGAAACGTTGTATACGAAAACTGGATTGAAACAAGGGATTCATATAAAAGGAGCAAAATTAGGATATGCAACAGTAGTAGCTCCTTCTTCCTCAAATGTACAAGTTCTTGTTCCAACCTGGAATTTGTATACAGACAAAATGGACTACTTTGTAAATGCAATAGAAGGACAAATTATTCAATTAGGTAAGGACAACAAGGAAATTGAGCAATGGAGTGAGGCTAAATGAGTTTGCATTTTAGTGTACTCGCAAGCGGCAGTACGGGAAATGCGCTGTATGTAGGGACAGAACGCCAAAAATTATTAGTAGATGCAGGGCTAAGCGGAAAAGCAACAGAAGCCTTGTTTCAACAAGCTGAAATAGATATAAATAACATATCTGGCATTCTTGTCACACACGAACATAGCGATCATATTAAAGGACTAGGTGTGCTAGCACGTAAGTATCATTTGCCTGTTTATGCAAATGAGAAAACATGGAACGCGATGGAACATTTAATCGGTAATATTCCAACGGAGCAAAAATTTATTTTCTCAATTGGAGAGATTAAAACATTTGGAGATATTGAAGTGGAGTCATTTGGTGTTTCACATGACGCTGCTGAGCCAATGTTTTATGCGTTTCATCATAATGGAAGGAAGCTAGCACTTATTACAGATACGGGATACGTTAGCGACCGAATGAAAGGAATTATTAAGGGAGCTAATGCTTTTGTGTTTGAAAGCAATCATGACGTTGAAATGCTACGAATGGGACGTTATCCATGGAGCATTAAACGAAGAATTTTGAGTGATGTAGGACATGTTTCTAATGAAGATGCAGCTCTTGCGATGACTGATGTGATTACGGATGAAACGAAGCATATTTATTTGGCTCACCTTAGTTTAGACAATAATATGAAAGAACTTGCCCGTATGTCTGTTGAACAAGTACTTGAAGAAAAAGGACTTGCTGTAGGAGAAGCATTTCAGCTGCACGATACAGATCCAAAAACGCCAACTAAAATTCAATACGTATAATTCTTCATTTTGGTAAACAATAAAGGAGAATATAAATGCTTTCGGAAGGCTAGGTGAGCATAAATGTCCTTTATTGATGAAGAAGATGTTCAGATGAAACGAAAAAGAAAGCAAAAGCATAAACATATTTTTATTTCTGGTGTAGCGGGAACTATCATTGGTGCTACATTATTTGCTTTTGCGATTCCAACGTTTTCAAAATTAGGTTGGACTACAACACGAGAAACTGAAGCAAGTGAAGAGAAACAGTATATAGCGCAGTCTGCTCCTCAAGTTGTGAATACAGGAGATGGCTTTGTTAAGGCCGTTGATCGTGCTTCAGAAGCAGTGGTTGGTGTTATTAATATTCAGCGTGATAATTTTTCAGAAGCAGATTCAGAAGCAGGAACAGGATCTGGTGTAATTTATAAGAAGGAAAAAGGAAACGCATATATTGTAACGAACAATCATGTTGTAGCAGGAGCAAATCGCATTGAAGTAAGTTTGAGTGATGGAAAAAAAGTTCCTGGAAAGATTTTAGGAACTGATGTTGTAACTGATTTAGCTGTCTTACAAATTGATGAAAAATATGCGAAAAAGGTCATTGAACTTGGTGATTCTACGAAAGTAAAACGTGGTGAAGCTGCGCTTGCAATCGGGAACCCTCTTGGTTTAGAATTTTCAGGTACTGTAACGCAAGGGATTATTTCAGCAAATGAACGCATTGTACCGGTTGATTTAGATCAAGATGGGCATTATGATTGGCAAGTGGAAGTATTGCAAACAGATGCAGCCATTAATCCAGGTAATAGTGGCGGGGCTCTTGTAAATGAAGCAGGGCAGCTTATTGGAATCAACTCCATGAAAATTGCTGCAAAAGAGGTAGAGGGAATTGGACTTGCAATTCCTATCACAAGAGCTGTTCCAGTTATGAATGATCTTGAAAAGTATGGGAAAGTAAGAAGACCTTACGTTGGAGTTGAATTAAGGTCTTTAAATGAAATTCCAAATTATTATTGGGATAAAACATTACATCTTCCATCTAATGTAACAGAAGGTGTATGTATTTTAGATGTGAAAAGTCCATCTCCTGGTGTGGATGCAGGTTTACACGAATATGACGTCATTGTAGCAGTGGATGGAAAAGCAGTGCAAGATATTATTGCATTCCGAAAAATCTTATACAATAAGAAAATTAATGATAAAATGACAGTCACATTTTATCGTGGTGCAAAACGAGAAACAACAACTGTAAAATTAGGCAGTCAGCAGTATTAAAACAGGAGGCAGCCCCTCCTGTTTTCTGTTGTGGATAAGTGAGGTGAAATTATGAAATTACCTTGTTGTTTAGAACATGTGGAATTAGCGTTAGATATTATTGTGGATGAATGTGAAGTACCACCATTTATCCACACTGTGGATAATAAAGATAATGAGCAAAAAACGTGTGAATTTTGTCAAAATAAGGCGACATATGTTGTATCGAACACAGATTCCCACACAATATGTGGATGATAAATGTGGATATGTGGATAACTTCTGTGGATAATGTGTTTGTAAGGTGGGGAATATATGTGAATATCTTAATTATCTCAATCGGAAAATTAAAAGAAAAATATTTAAAACAAGGCATTGAAGAGTATTTAAAACGATTATCGGCCTATGCAAAAGTGGAGATTGTTGAGTTACCAGATGAAAAAGCACCGGAGAATTTAAGTGAAGCAGAAATGCAAATGGTAAAAGAAAAAGAAGGAATTCGTATCTTAGATAGAATTTCTGATGATACGCATGTAATTGCATTAGCAATTGAGGGAAAACAAAAATCATCAGAAGAGTTTGCTGCAAACTTAGACCGCCTTGCTACATATGGAAAGAGTAAAGTGGCATTTGTTATTGGGGGATCGCTTGGGCTAAGCCAAGAAGTAATGAAGCGCTCTAATGAGTCATTGTCGTTTTCAAAAATGACGCTGCCTCATCAGTTGATGCGTTTGGTACTGGTAGAGCAGGTGTATAGAGCGTTTCGAATTAATCGTAATGAGCCTTATCACAAGTAAATGAGGTTTTAAATAGAAGTCAAGGGGAAAGCTAAAAATAGGTAGTCCTGCATAATAAAACAGAGCCTAAATATTGAATAATAAATAAAGATGGAGCAATAGTTTTACGTTGACTCCATCTTTATTTATTTACCATACCTGGCTTATCTTCATGGCGGGTGCAATTTTTCTAATAAGATGATTTAATATAGAGTCTGCGAAGCTCTTCCAGAGAGCTTCGCGGTCTCTAATTATATAATGGATAAACCTTACTCATACTAAAATTAAGTAGATAACCTGGAGGAGATTATGAAAAAGGGCAGATTTAGTTTACAAGCCATCATTATTATTTTTGTATGCCTTGTCGTCGCTTTGTCACTTGGTATAACCGATTTGCTAATCAGTAAGAGAATTACCTCCAGTGTGGAAGAGACACAGAAAGAAAAGGCACTCAATATTGCAAAGATGGTTTCTCTTAGCCCGCAAGTGATTGGGTCTCTTGAGGGGAAACCAAATTCGACAGAAGTACAAGCTTTTGCCAATCAAATAAAAGATTTAACGCATGTTAACTTCGTTGTCGTCATGGATATGAAAGGAATCCGGCTTTCCCATCCGGATCCCAGTGAAGTGGGAAAGAGCTTCAGGGGAGGAGATGAAGGGCCAGCCCTTCGAGGGAAAGAGTATGTATCTATCTCAAAGGGTATTCTCGGCTCTTCCATGCGGGCATTTACCCCAATAAAGAACTCACAGGGAAAACAAGTCGGCGCAGTTGCCGTAGGGATTTCTTTGGAAAACGTAACGAAGGCTGTACACAAAGGTCGGATGGGTATGGTGATCGGGACATTAATCGGAATACTGATCGGGATAACTGGTGCAGTGGGCTTGGCCAGGTTTATCAAAAAAATCCTTTTGGGACTTGAACCGTTCGCTATTTCCAGGCTGCTTGAAGAACGGAGTTCCATGCTCCAGTCTGTCCGTGAGGGCATTATAGCCATTGACCAAGAAGGAAAAATTACCCTTGTAAACAGGGCAGCCCGAAAGCTTTTTAAAAAAGCCGGCCTAGAAGGAGATCTAATGGGACTCAAAATAGAAGATTATTTGCCTGAAACTCGTTTAACCCGTATTTTGCAGTCTGGAGAAACTGAGCTTGATCAGGAGCAGAATCTGCACGGGGTTACTATTTTGGTAAACAGGGTACCGGTAGTGGTGGATAATCAGACGGTTGGGGCAATCGCTACATTCCGTGATAAAACGGAAGTTCAGTTATTGGCCGAACAGCTCACAGGTGTGCGCAATTATGCGGATGCCCTCCGTGCCCATGCCCATGAATTCATGAATAAGATGCATGTCATTCTTGGCCTTGTCCGTACCGAGCAATACGATACACTTGCGAACTATGTGTGTGAAACGGTTAACCACCGGGAAATGGAAATGGATTTTGTAACCAAGAATGTCCTGGAGCCGGTTCTAGCCGGATTTTTGATTGGCAAGCTAAGTTTTGCAAGAGAATCAGGGGCATCACTATCATTTGATTGCTCCAATAAGATTCCCCAGCCTGTGGACCCAGGAATCACCCAAGAACTGATAACGATTATTGGAAATCTCGTCAATAATGCAATGGAAGCGATAGCGGACAGCCCTGTCAAAAAAGTTGACTTAAAGCTTGATTACGCAGAGGATATTTTAACAATCGAGGTTAAGGATACAGGGATGGGAATGACGAAAGCAATGCAAAATAAAATATTGGATAAAGGCTTCTCCACGAAAGGAGATAACCGTGGGCTCGGGCTATATCTTTTAGCTCAGGCTATTGAAAGACTAGAAGGGGACTTAATCATTTCTTCCAAGCCGGGAAAAGGAACGAATTTTGCGGTGTATATACCTTATAAAGCAGAGGATGAAGAGGCATGATCAATGTAATGATTGTCGAAGATGACCCTATGGTGGCGGAAATCAATAAACGATACCTTTCTAAGATTGGTGGGTTCCGTTTGGCTGTAATAGCCAATTCAGTTGATGATGCTATCCTTTTGCTCGGAAGGGAAGATATACAGCTTATACTTCTGGATATTTTTATGCCGGGCAAACAGGGCCTAGAGCTATTGGCGTACCTCCGGAAAAATGAACTTGAAATCGATGTAATCATTATTTCGGCTGCATCGGATCTGGATCGAATCAAGAAAGCATTAAGGTACGGCGTTGTGGATTATTTAATAAAGCCTTTTGAATTTGAAAGGTTCAACGCTGCTCTTGTCAGCTATCAGCAAGAGACTCAATTTACCGATAAACTGGAAGCAGTCAGCCAGCAGGAGCTCGATAATTATCTTTTGCACAGGGATGAAGCTGCAATAGTTGAAGAGCTTCCAAAAGGGTTGACTAAGGATACCTTAAAGCAAGTCTGGGAGGCGGTTCAGGAATTGAAGGAGGTGCCGTTTTCCACCGAAGAAGTGGCGAATATTGTGGGCATATCAAGGGTCTCAGCGAGAAAGTATCTGAACTTCTTAAAGGATTTAGGAATCCTTGATGTCAAGGTTATATATGGGACCATCGGAAGGCCTGTTTACCAGCATGAATATAACCAAATTAAAGAGTACTTAATAAAAAACTTTCTGTAAGTGATTTTTAAAATCGCTTACTTTTTTTAGTTTCAAAAAGAATTATTAAACTTTCATAAACTATGAAAACGGTTTTCATTCGAATATGATAGACAGGTAACAAAACAAAGGGAGATTAAAACATAGTACAACATGCAAGAAAATTGGAACCGCTTTCTTCGATTATTGGAGAAATTGGTAAAATAATGGATTCATTCGAGATTATAAAACTATTTTAGGAGGGTTAAAAATGCAAATCCCAATTAAGAAAACGCTTGATAAAATTCCAGGTGGTATGATGGTTGTTCCACTTTTTTTAGGAGTATTAACGAATACCTTTTTCCCACAAGTTTTAAAAATTGGAAGTTTTACAACGGCATTATTTAGTAAAGAAGCATCATCTACCATTTTGGCATGTTTTATGTTTTTAATTGGTTCACAAATTAATTTTAAATTAGCACCAAAGGCAATAAAAAAAGGTGCAATATTATTAACAGGAAAATTTATAGTGGGTGCTGGTATAGGTTTAACTGTAGCAGCGATTTTTGGGCCTGCCGGAGTACTAGGATTATCACCATTAGCCATCCTTGCAGCGTTATTAAATGCTAATGGTGGATTATATGCATCTCTTGCTTCATCGTATGGTGACGAGACTGATGTAGGCGCATATGCTTTATTTTCTTTAAAAGATGGTCCATTTTTTACATTAGTTGCATTAGGTGCATCCGGACTTGCCACAATTCCTTTTCAAACACTTGTAGGAGTATTAATTCCAATCGTGATAGGAATGATTTTAGGAAATATTGATCCTGATATGAGAAAGTTCCTTGGAAGCAGTAAATTATTATTAATCCCATTCTTCTCATTCCCATTAGGTGCAGGAATGAATCTTTCAACTATTATAAAAGCGGGAGGTCCTGGCGTATTACTAGGATTAATAGCCGCATTCACTGGAATTGGAGCTTACTTACTTTTGAAGTTATTTAAAGAAAATCCTATCGTTGGTTTAGCAACAGGGTCAACAGCAGGGAACGCTGTAGCTACACCAGCTGTTGTTGCAGCAGCTGATCCATCCTTAGCTCACATAGCACCAGGAGCTACTGCACAAGTTGCAGCTGCATGTGTAGTATCTGCAATAGTCTGTCCGATTATTGTTAATTATGCATTTAAAATGTCCGAAAAGAAAAAAGCTAAAAAATCAATTGCAGGGGCAGCATGACAATAAAGTAAAAATCTACTGTTATCCTGGCCGTCATGCTGCTGAAGCTTTTAAGCCAATTTGAAAAAGAAACAAAGACAAAGCAGTCAGCGGTTTCACTGTCTGCTTTGTTTAGTTACAAAAAAGGGTCATTAAGTTAAAAAAACTAGTGGGATAAGGAAAATTTTATTAACATGGTTGCGGTATTGTCGGAATAGCTATTTTAAGATAGAAGGAAGGAAACGCCATGAATGTACCTGAGAATGTTATTATAACTACAATAAAAGGAAAAGAAGTTCTCTCCAATCCTTTTTTGAATAAAGGAACAGCTTTTACGAAAGAGGAAAGGGAAGACCTTGGACTTGAAGGTCTGTTACCGCCACAAGTACTCACCCTTGATGAACAAGTTAATAGGGTCTATGAACAATATTCGATGCAGACGACGAATCTGTTTAAAAACGGGCTGCTTTATGATTTATATAACCGCAATGTTGTCTTGTTTTATAGTCTTTTGAAAGAACACCTGGCAGAAATGCTTCCTATCATCTACACTCCTACTGTCGGTGATGCAATCCAGTCATACTCCCATAGCTACCGTCACCCAGGTGGCTTATATCTTTCCATTGATAATCCTGAGGGCATTGAAAAGGCATTTTATAATCTAGGAAAGCCCAAAAATGGTATTGATTTAATCGTCGTTACCGACTCTGAAAGCATTCTTGGTATTGGGGACCAAGGGATAGGCGGTATTAATATTGCGATTGGTAAACTTGCCGTGTACACGGCTGCAGCTGGTATTGATCCAAGCCGTGTTCTGCCAATCGTGATGGATGTTGGCACGAACAATCAGGCTTTGATTGCAGATCCTATGTATATCGGCAACAAATTCGCACGTGTCCGCGGTGATCGTTATGATCAATTCATTGATTTATTCGTTCAGACTGCAAGAAAGTTCTTTCCAGAGGTTCTCATTCACTGGGAGGACCTTGGCAACGTCAATGCGCGAAAAATCTTGGACAAATACGGTGACAAAATCCTTACCTTCAACGATGACATCCAGGGGACAGGTGCTGTTACTCTTGCTGCTATTATGTCTGCTTTGAAAGTAACAGGAGAATCCCTGAAGGACCAGCGCATTGTTGTCTTTGGACCAGGGGCTGCCGGCATCGGTAACGCAGACCAAATGGCAGATGCCATGGTTCTAGAAGGGTCGACCAGAGAAGAAGCCTATGATCGTTTCTGGGCTGTAGACTATCGGGGTCTACTAACAGATGAAACACCAGATGTTCTGAACTTCCAGAAGCCTTATACAAGAAAGGTGGATGAAGTTAAAGACTGGGATAAGAATGAGGAAGGGATTATTTCATTAATGGAAGTAGTTCAAAGGGTGAAGCCAACCATCCTGATTGGTACTTCCGGACAAGCCGGTGCCTTCACTGAGGATATTATAAAAGAGATGGCCAAGCACGTTGAACGTCCAATCATCATGCCAATGTCCAATCCGACTGCGCTGGCTGAAGCAGTGCCAGAAAACCTAATCAAATGGACAGATGGCAAGGCGTTAATTGCGACTGGGAGCCCCTTTGCCGATGTAAAATACAAAGGTGTTACCTATGAAATCGGGCAGTCAAACAATGCATTTGTGTTCCCAGGACTTGGACTCGGAGCAATTGTTGCAAAAGCTGAAATCATCTCAAAAGGAATGTTCGCAGCAGCAGCAAATGCAGTTGCCAAAATGTCAGATACCAGCACATCAGGCGCATCTCTGCTGCCGTCCATTGAAAAACTTCATGAAGTCTCAAAATACGTAGCCATTGAAGTGGCCCATGCTGCAATACACGAAGGAATTGCAAGAATAGATATTCAAGATGTTGAAAATGCTATTGAAGATGCTATGTGGAAACCTGATTATAAAGAAATTAAGAGTATAGGTATTTGGACAAAGATTAATTCCTATGCATATTAAATAGTTAAATAAAATGCCTGTACTCCTGGTAATTGATCGAACTTTCGATATTCCAGGCAGTGACAGGCATTTTTGTAATAAACTAGATTAAATGGGGTCAATCATTTTTGGTAAATCTTTCATATATGAGGTTTATTGTTGAGTCTTGGAACGCGAATGACGCGAAAAAGGAATAAAAGCATGTCATGGCTAGCGGGAGTCTCTAGCACAAAATTCTCAGACTCCCACCATTCATTTAAAATCGCTATTTTGATTTTGGAATACCCCAACATTTCATTAATTGGTGAATCCCTTTTTCCATTTGATCGAGTGGAATGCCGCCAAATTCGAATAAAAAAGTTGGACATTGATATTCAATTGGACTTAATAGATAATCGCTTACCGGGTAGATGGGAATATTGTTTTTTTCCGCCATCTCTTTTAACTGACCTTCACTCTTTATCAGGGGGACTGAAATTAAAATGTGTATTCCTGCTCTGTCACCGAAATAAGTATTTTAATTAAAATCTCATTTAGATCTATCACGCTGAACCGTATCATAAATAGATGCGATTTTACTGTCTTTATAATGATTTTGAAGGACAAATTTATTTTATTAAGATAGGATCACTTTTCATTAGCCCGCTTTAAGCGGGCTTTTTTAATACTAAGAAAGCCTTAAGATTTATATAAAGAGTTTGTTTAGATTTGATTAGTATCATTATCTTAGATGAATAAAAAGAACAGTTCAATGTTCTTGATACTTTTTCTCTGTATGTTGGTGAACAGATATATATTTTTGTTTTTCAGGCGATACTATTTCCGATTAATACACTAACTCTAAAATCGTATGAATATCAGCCATTGCCGATTTAGAGTTAGGGTTACGAATTAATCTGAGCCATATTTTTGATATCGTTCTATTCTTTTCTTTTTTACTATCGACAATGAATGTAATGAGGTGTTCTTTTAAGGCAGTGTTCTTTATAAGGAGATTTGCTTTCTCTATCAAATCGAGGATATTTAACCGATTATCATCATTATAAAGTTTAATAACATCTAAATGATCACTAAAAGATAGATGATCATGATCTTTTATACGCATATCTACTACTAGAGTGTTTTTGAGTTGAATTTCTTCATTAAAATAACTTTGATCTATTACGTAGATCGGTAAACTCTTTTCTACCACTTTTAGGGATAATCTACCTTTCCTTTTTTTGATTGTTAAGCGTAGCCTTTTCATATAATTAAATGCATAGATTGTCCATTCTGTAAATAATGCCAGTAACAAGCTCGCAAATGGAATAATCATAAAAGGCTTTAAAATAAAATCAATTGGATTAAAAGTTATATTCCATAAATGAATATTGAAAAAATTTAAAATGGCAAATGGCATGATAAGATTTAGGATGATATAAAGAATGATTGAGTATTCTTTCCAACTATTTTTACCTAAAATATTAATCAAATTAACCATCTCCTTTTTTAGTAAGTCCGTTCATCAAGTGCCTTCATTTTAACATAAAAGAACTTATTTTCTATAAAAACTATTAATCAAATTCTTTCATATATAGATAAGAATCTACATTCAATTTACATAATAGGATTGATTTTGTCTAAGTATGATTACTAGTATCGAATAAGGAGATTTACATATTTAGTAAAGCTCTCCTTGAGGCTTTCCACAAGCCCGATTGAAAACGATGTTCCTAATAAATCTCAACAAGCTCGAGTAGCCATTGTAAACAATAATACTGTCAATGCTACCGTTCGGGTTAAGGTATTCTCTTTGGATGGACTGAACGTTTTAATCTTTGACAGCGGAAACCTTATTCTCTCCCCAGATTCATCAATTGAGAGCGTGGTAAGTGAAATTGAGGGGGGAAGCGAATGGGAGATTCAATGCTCCAGTAATAAAGGTAAGGTGTTTTTCGACGTTTTTGGTCAAGATGCGAACCAACGCTTTAATGTAAACCATCGGATAGTGCATGCCGAGATGAACATTACCTAAGCTGGGATGAAGACAAAACAGCGTGAGAAGGAAAGCCGGAAAGAAAGGCTTTCCTTTTTCTACATATATGCGTACTATGTCAAACAATTTTTTTAAAAATGGCTAGGGGAATCTTTTGCTGTACAACAAATTGTTTAGTCAGATGATTTTCTTTTAGTAGTGGTGAACATCCTTTAGTAGGGCTCATGAAGTGTCCAAAATGTGGCGCTGTTATGGTTCTGGGCAGAACGCAATCAAGTCTAAGTACAATATCCAAACAACAACGTCAAATACTTGAGCAAAACTATCCAAAATGGAAAAGTAAAGACATTACAGGCGTTGAGTTTCTGGGAATGTTAGAGCTTAAGAAGAACTCCTTTTACAAAATCATTGGGGAGTATGAAAAAGCTTTGTAGGCACTCAAAAAGGGTGTCTATTTTGTTTATAGTGGGGGCATGTTATCACCAATAAAAAAAGTTTATTAAGCCAAATACGCCATAGCTCTTCCCTCCCCGCAAGCTGGCATAATATTTAAGTTAGGAGGTTGTTCAAATAGCAATCCCCATAAGATAATATGGGGATTTAGTCTAAATACATATAAATACTTTAAGTTCAAAATCAACTATGTTCTTAGGTGATGTTCGCTGAACCGTATCATAAGTAAATGAGATTTTTGCGAAGAAAAGTAACAGCACCCTCTAATTTGATGGAGAGGTGCTGTTTTGTTATTTGAATGCCTAGATGAACATGTGTTGCATGAATGGTTGTTTTGCTCTTGCAATGAATTTAATTTTTTGTTCAATCAGGATTTTCTTATTCAAATGAAGAAAAAGAATGACCATATACAAAAAGTCGCTAAATTCCTCCACATGCGCTTTTGCTTGCTTTAATATTCTCCCTTAATTACAAAAAACGAGCCCCGAATTGTTCCAGCTAGTTTAGACTTCTGCCTAGCAAACTTAAACTTCCCTTCTAACTCCTTTGGTATCTCCATCCCCTCAGAAAGCTTAAAACCAACGGCACGCTTCTTGGGATCATCAACCGTATACATGACGTTAATCCCGAGGCCATCCTCATAAAAGGCGTAGGCAAATTTGATATTTTCCACTTGAAAATGCGACGTTTCTAAAGGTTTGGCCGCAAACTCAATATCACGTTCTTCTTTCAAAATTCGGTTCACATAATCAAGGGTCTCCTGGCTTTCGCTGGCTGGTACAACCGTAAATTCATGCTTATATTTGTTCATAAAGTAGCGGGCTTCATGAGCACGTAAACCAGCAAGCGCTTCTGCTGCTGGTGAAGACTCTAAACCAATTGTAGACACATTTTTAAAATCAACGATATAGGACATTTCCATCCCTCCTTTTATCTCCTTATTTCCTAACAACAGGAATCCACATTTCACCAAATACTAAGCCGTTTCGCTGCCCCATCTCAACCGTTGCATTTGGCCCGCCAACATAGGCAATATTCTTTGCTTCTGGCAAGACTTGACCAAAGGCAATACCAGTAAGCTTATTACTCAACTCATCAGCCGTTTCCCCTTCCCCTTTAACAACTAGGTATGCACCTTTAGGAAATTGGATAACCCTGGATTCTTCTGGTACCAATGCCTCTGTCATGACGCCAGCATAATACATCATCTTGTTATTCACCGCTTCGTTCACGGCAAAAATGTAGTCATTTGTGGCTATAGCTTTTAAAGTGTCAAGCCTTCCATCTTGTTTGATGGCCCGCCAAAAGTCTAACTTTTCCTTGTTTATGCCAGCAAAGTCTGTGTAATCGCTCTTAAGCTCAGTTCCAAAACCTAAAACGGTAAAGCTGTCTTTTTCTTCTAGTGTATAATCTGCCATGTTTAAAACCTTCCCTTTTTTAAAATTAATCAAATGATTTGTCTTTTCACTTGATAAGTTTATAATAGCCTTAAATCATGTCAAAAAATGATACTGTTTAGGAGGCACCGATGAAAAAAGTTGAGCGGATTAATATTATCATGCGGTATATCAACAACCGCGCCCACTTTACAATTTCTGAAATCATGCGAGAATTTAACATCTCTCGTTCGACAGCTATTAGAGATATCAGAGAAATTGAAGCCATGGGGATGCCACTTGTCGCTGAAGTTGGAAGGGATGGGGGTTATTTTGTCATGAACAACTCTGTCCTCCCCACTGTTCGCTTTACCGATAATGAGATCAAAGCTCTTTTTATTGCCTTTATGGCTACAAGAAATCAACAACTCCCCTATCTAAAGAGTCGTCATTCTTTAGCTGAAAAATTACTAGGCCTCATCTCAGAAAACCAGCAAGAGGACCTTGTTCTTTTAAATCAAATCTTGCTTTTTGAAGGGACCAACCCCAATAATCCCGACCTGCTTGATCTGTCAGACCTTCCCCATCCTATGTTAGAAAAGCTTATCCAAATCCTTCTTTTGGATAGCTATTTATTGATTACCATCAAAGAAGAGAAGGTAATAAAGTCTTATCCAATTTATCTCTTGCACCTTTATCGTGAAAAAAACCTTTGGCTGATTGAAGGCTTTGACTTAAAGGAAGAAAAGATACAGATTTTTCCTGTCGACAATCTCACCAATGTCAAATCATACCCTACGGAAAAAAGATTAAGTAAGAAAAAGATTTTAGAAAAACTAAGTAAGCAGGAAGAAGTAATCAACCTTGTCCTTGAACTTGGTCCAAAGGCGATTGCCCAGTTCAAAAAATACCATCCTTTAAAGGTTTCAATTTCCTATACGAGCCCTTACCAAACCACAGCTATTCTAAAGACTTTTATCAATGTTAATAATTCAGAAGAATTGACCGAAATAACAAATTGGCTACTTTTCCTCGGTGGGGATATCAAGGTCAGGGAAGTGCCAGAAGAAGTCTTAGAAGGTTTACAAGAGAGATTATTCCTATACTGTACATAAGCAGTGCTAGTTAAAACCTAAATAATTTTGAGCTTGGCCAGTTGCCCCTTATTTTTGCACACCCAGAAAAAATAAAGGTTTCTGCATGTCGGAAATACTTTTAAAGGGTGATAGCATTTTTATCAGTACTGTTCTTTATTGAATTTCTAGTAAATTCATTTTAGTAAAAAGGGTTAAACCTCATTTAGATGTGTTATGGTGAAGCATATCACAAGTAAATGAAATTCTTTATTCAAGGGTATCAACTGAATGAAAGGGAGAAGAGAAATCAAGGAATAATTATTTCTCTTCTTTTTTGTTTTGAGACTTAAAAGGAATAAAAAATTGAACCCTTTTAGGTCGTTGCTAAAAAATTTGTAACTAAATTTGAATATCGAATTCAATCATCAGCGCATCGGTTTTGTTTACTGTCATTTGTTTTTACGGTGTTTATGACAGTCAAAACATTGAGAAAAGGAGTTATCACTGCATTGTTCTGAAATTCGTTCACATGGATTAAAGGTAGGATTAGTTAGAACCTCGTAGGGTCTCATCATGTCGTAATCTTCGTGTTCAAGAATGTGGCAGTGCCAAGGATAGGTTCCTGTAAATGGACCAAAACGTGCGATAATTCGGGTAACTTCGCCGGGATTGGCACGAACAGTATCTTTCCATCCTCTCTCATTTGGATCGGGTGGTATTGGCGGCCCTACTTTTAGGTTAGAACTATTTGGATCGCCAGTAAATACAGCGCGATTCAAAATTTGAAAATTGACGAGATGCAAGTGAATTGGGTGAGTGTCTGGTGTCATATTGTACAGCTCCCAAATCTCTATCGTTCCATTATACGGGGTTTCTGTAATGGGTTGATCCCACTCCATGTTATTTAATAATGGCATAGGGCGTCCAAAATTATCGGTAGCTTCAAGTAAAGTGTTTTTTCGTATGATTACAGCATCCTGAGGATTCAGGTACTCCAAGCAACTCAACTTTTGTGGAATCTTACTTTTGTCAGGTTTGCAGCATGTTTGTTTGACACGAAATTGCATAATCTGTCTCAGATCTTCAGAAGGACTTTCGCCGTCAGGGAATGGGGTTGGTGCGTCATTTGTTAAAATAATACTCTGACCGTTATGGTTTGAAAAATCTACAATGACATCGGCGCGTTCCGCAGGTGCAAGGATGATTTCGGACACTTGGACTGGTTTCTCCAAAAGTCCTCCATCCGTACCAATTTGAATAAAATTTTGCCCAGAGCTCAGCTGCATACGATAAAAACGAGAATTGGAGCCATTTAGAATGCGGAATCGGTATTTTCGTGGCTCAACTTCAAGATAAGGCCATACTTTTCCGTTGACTAAAATTGTGTTACCGAAAAATTCAGGGACGACTGACGGATTTGGTAATGTAGGATCGATTGGTGGAGGCGGCTGCGGGGCCGGGGGTGCCATATTTCCTGGTTGGGATGGATAGAATAGCTCGCCATTGGCGTAGAACGAACGATCTTGGATGACCAGCGGAATTTCAAATTTTCCACTAGGAAGACACAATTTTTTCTCTTCTTCATCTCTGAGGAGATAGAAGCCCGCAAGGCCTGCATAAACGTTCAAACGAGTGATTCCAAGGGCGTGATCATGATACCAAAGTGTTGTAGGGCGTTGACAGTTTGGATAGTAGTAGACTTTATTCACGAATGTCGGTCCAACGTTTTGAAAATCTCTTGTGAACCATGCCTCAGGATATCCGTCACTTTCTGGACGAACCCGAGCTCCATGTAAATGGACAACCGTCCTAACAGGAGGTTTGTCTGGTTGTGCACCATGAACGGTTTGATCGATGGGCAGCAGGTGTTCAAAAGGCAATTTATTTTTCCATTTTACAAAAATAGGGTGATTTTTTTCTACTTCGAATGTAGGGCCAGGGTACATACCGTTGTAACCCCAAACGGTAGTTGGCGGCAAATCACGATGTAATTTTTGTTTGACTTGCTTCATCGCTACCTCATAGAATGGGATTCCATCATGGGTACCTTCTGGTTTTAAGACAGGAGGAATTGGTAATGCATCTACAAATTTTTTTAAAGACAATGAACTGCCTCCTTTTTTAAGAATCAAATATTGTTTGTTATATATAATATGAATTTAATTGAAGTGGGTATAGACAAATTTCTAATAGGAAATGAACGGAAAAGGATTGAGTTGTAAAAAGGTAATTCGTCTAAGGAAAAAATCCTATTTAAATTAATCAAGGTGAACTATACCATAAGTAAATAAGAATTTTATAAGTGCTTATATTAAGTACAGTGCGTTGTACTTTAAGTTCATCTTGCATTCAAACCTCAAAATTCAGAGTAAGTGAAGAAGATAGGTGGGAAATGAAGAAAAACTCCCACTGAGGGGAGTTTCGCCTTATCAGATTTCTTATTTTTTATTTCCAAAAGGCAGTCCAGATATATATCCAACTCCCCCGGTTTCCTGAATACCTATGCCTTGTTTCATCGCTTCTTCTAATTTCGCTTTGTCGACGGCTGTAATTTGCTTACCTTCTAGATCTTCACCTGGATGCTGATAGTTACTTAAGATATAACGGAAGCCGTTAGCGTCGTCAACGGCTCTTAACCCTGTTGCTTCTGCGCCAGCAGTGACTGAAAGAATTCTTGATAGTTGCTTAGTTTTAACGTTATAAGCCCATACAAAGTTATTTGTGTGCATAGAGCTGTCTTCTCCAATGAATAACGTGTTTAAATCATTTGAGAAGGTTAAGTTATCAGGATTTGCCACTTTGTCTGGTGCAGCTGTATTTCCGTAGGCATCTGGAGTTTTCAAATCTTCCCCAATAATAAGTCCTTTCATACTAGCAGGTACGAATTCACTCTCGATGTGACGGCCGCTGTTATCTTTTTGCTCCCCGCCTAAGTCTATCTGCCACGTTACGCCAGAATTAATAGCAGGTAGCTGAATATCATCTTGAATGCTGCCTTCTTGTTTTTGCATACTGCCATTTTGATAGGACATAGCGATATATGCTTTTTTATCTTTCTCATTGACAGCGAGGCCTTCCATTTTATTAAATTCAGATGTTGCACCTAACATAGCACCGTATCTGCGAGATTCTAGGAATGCAGCTGCTTTTTCCATTCCAGGTTTTACTTTAAGGTACTCGACGTTTTTATTTGCTGATGTTTTGATCGCTGTATAGCCAGCGGTAGGTTGAGTTGCCGTATCAAAGATATCACTGAACTTAACGCCTTTATCAATAATAGCTTTTATTTCTTTATCTGTTGAATGACCCAACTTAATCCATTCTAAGTTTCCTGCACCACCATTTTCAGTACTTGTTTGTTTAAATTTAGCTGCGTATAGCGTTCCTGCAGAAAAATCTTTCTTTTTATCTGCCACATACATAAACATCATGGTATTTCCGCCATCATCACCAAATATTGCTGTTTTATCATCAGGTAAAACTTGCATCAATTCATGAGAAAATCTTCCTGTACTATAATGTTTGACAACGGAAGATTCTCCTTTTGAATTGACGGAGATTTCGGGAATCCAGCCATAAAAATAAGGATTAGCTTTAGATTTATCACCGAAGTAGTAGTTGGCAAAATCTGTAACAGCTTTATAAGAACTAGATGTAGGATCTTCAAATGAGCGTGCATCTGGTTCATATTCTTCTGAGCCAAGATGAGTGTTCCAATCTGTTGTAGTCCCATTACATGGATTCCAGAGACCATTTACGTTTGAAAAATCAATTTTTTGGGCGTTATTAACAGTTAGTTCACCATTTTTTTTATTTTGATCAACTTGCGTAAGAGTCATAGATGCCGGTAGGCCAGAAATTGATTTTCCTGCATTATCTATTGAATCATATTCATAATGAGAGATAACGTAAGATTTTCCGGCGACTGTAATAAAACTATTGGAGTCAGGTGCATCAGAAATAAAATAAGAAGGCTTGTCCGGAATACTTTTATCGACAATCGGATTTCCTTTCGCATCAATAGGGGTACCAGCAGGGATCATTTCGCCTTTATTTTTTACAATTTTATCTTTGGATAAAAAAAGAGAGTTGTAATCAAGAGGAGTTTCTTTTACACTGCCGTCTTTATAGGTGATTTTCACCTTAGCTTCTGAATAAGTTTTGACCATGTTTTCAATAGTAGTTGGAGCTTTCATAGAAGTAAATTCTACGCGCTCTATTTGATTGTGTTTTTGAGACTTAGAATCATGATCAAAATCGGATGCGAAAGTCGGAACGGCAGCAGAAGCCATTATAGCCATAGAAAGACCAGCTGAAACTATTTTTTTCATAATAATTTGATTCCCCCTAAACTTTTGATAATTTTATTAAATCATTGAATTGTTAAGAGGGTATTAAGGAATATCTCTCAGTGTTGAGAATTTATTAAAGTAACAATAAATTTATATAATAATTGATTGGACCTTTTTAATAGATCATTTACGGAGAATAAAAAAGTATAGGCAACTAAAAGACCCCAAAACATCAGCTTTAGTTTTTTTCATTGAGTGAATATATACAAAAAGGCATATAGTGATGCTCTTTTGTATATAGCTAGAAGCTATGGTTTACGATATTGCTTCGGGGAGATTCCGGCTCTACAGTGAGTAGAACTAATTATCACCTCTATGACGTGGTGAGAAACTTCTTGAAGAATGATAAATTGTATTAGGGATGTATCAATGTTTTTGCCGCAAAACTAATAGAAGTTTCACTTTATTAAAGCCACCTAGAAATAGGCGGCTTTTTTTGGTAGTTCATTAATTGGAAATAAATAGAATTATGAGTTCTTCATTTCATCCACTATTTTTTCTGCTAAACGTCGATACATATTACTCATGGTTACGAAAGATGTGAGCAATAAAAACTTCTCAAAAGTTTCATTTTCGAAAGTAGCTGCTTCTGCTTTCACTTCGTCTACTCGATTGTTTACATCATTTTTAAAGGTTTTGATATTTGTTTCTGTTAGATGGAGGTAACTTTTATACAGAGCATCTAGTTCAAAATCGTCCTCGTGTACTAATTTTTCATTAATTTCAACTAATGAACTTTTTATGTCGTTAATAGAAAGTGCCCCTTTTAACTGATAAATTAAACTAATTAAGATTATATGCTCTTTAGAGTATTTTTTATTTTTAATAGGGAAAAACAGTTTTCCTTTTGCATAGTTGTTAATCATGGTTTTCGTTAGTACTTTTTCATCTTCATTTCTAGTTGTCATGTTGTAGCTATTTTCAAATAGCTGAACGACTTGATCTACATATAAATCTACGTTGGGGATATCCCCAAGTGTAATTTTTTGTTCTAAATGTAATGTTTCTAGTAAATCTTTTATATTTTCCATATGAAATCCTCACTTTTATAGGAATGATGTAAATTTTTATGCCGATATGCCCACCTCAAGGTTATGAGAAAACAAGGTGAGGGTAGCTGCTGGCATGTGCTAATTATCAGTGGGTGATAAAAAACGCTCACTGATGGAAGTTTCACTTTATTAGTGATTATAACTTCCTGTGGTTATTACTGTATATTTAATTATAGTATTATGAAACATATTTCTTGTAAATGTTGACCTTTAGAAATGATAGTTATATAATTACATGTAGTTATTAAAACTACGTGTGATTATATAGGGGGTTGTTAATGTGAATTCTTATGTGAGAGAACCGGTTAATGCATTTACGCATTTTGGAGGCGCAATTTTATCATTCGTCGCACTTCTTGCCATGTTAGTCAAAGTTTCTATAGAAATGCCGTCTGTCACTACAATTTCAGCAGTCATTTTGTTTGGGTTGGGAATGATGATTCTCTACGCTGCATCCACTGTATACCACATGGTTGTTGCAAGCGATCGTGTCATTTATTTTTTTAGAAAACTGGATCATTCCATGATTTTTGTTTTAATTGCAGGTACATATGCACCTTTTTGTTTAATTACGTTACAAGCTGAAAAGGGTTTGCTATTGTTCATATTGGTGTACGCAACCGCTGTGTGCGGAATTATTTTTAAAATGTTTTGGTTTAGTTGTCCTAGGTGGTTATCGACATCTATTTATCTTTTAATGGGATGGCTGATTGTATTCTTTTTTGCTCCATTATCAGAAAATCTCAGTACAAATGGTCTCGTGCTATTGATATTGGGAGGGGTATTTTATACGATTGGCGGATTTATTTATGGTGCAAAACCGAAATGGTTGGAATTTAAATATATGGGTCATCATGAAATTTTTCATATTTTTGTGTTACTAGGTAGCCTTGCTCACTTTTTATGTATTTACTTCTATGTAATTTAGTATTTGGATATGAATAAAAGTTAATGTGCGATAAGAAACTTTACAGCGTAATGAATTTTTGTATATAGAGTATCGTATAGACGGATAAGCTCACAAATATTGCGTAGAAAACTCCTATCTGGGGAAAGAAGATAGGAGTTTTTTCGTTAAAAAGAGCCGTATTTTTATCCCGCTATTTGTGGGGGGTTAATCCCCTCACTGCTAGAAATGCCATCTGATTGTAATGATTTTATAAATAAAGGTATTTTGTGGGTTATATACTATTTTTTTTATCATTTATTTTTATAACGAATGCTGTTATTATATTGATATCGTTTTCATAACTTAATGTATACTTTTCGTTTTGGAAGCGCTTAATTAGAAATTTATATACACTTCAAATGTATTATCTGCTGTAAAATTTTCTAAATACAAGCAGTTCCTCTGCTACATGTTGTTGGAGAAGAGGAATTGCTTTTTATTGTTAAAACTATCAAAAAATGAATGTATGATGTAAGGAGGTATCGTTGTGAAAAGCAGTTTTGTTTTTCACAAGAATATATATGGGTGATGTTGGATTATTGCTTTCCGGTGCGACGCTCTTTTTAAATAGCCTTGTAATGTTAGGAAAAGCGGAAGAAAAGAGTATTGGTGTTTTTAATTTATTTGTAGGTGTACTGCAAATTATTATTCCTTTTTATTTAATTGTAGTATCCGATCAAAGTAATTGGACAGTGTATTTATATGCGGCTACTTTTTTATTTGGTTTAACTTATTTATACGTAGGAGTTACTTTCATTGTAGGATTAAAAGGTGATGGATTAGGCTGGTTTTCTCTTTGGGTAGCGATTATTGCACTATTCTACATGATTGTGGCTATTATACATTTTCATGATATCGTTAATGCGTTAACTTGGCTGATGTGGGCGTTTCTATGGTTCTTATTCTTTATCTCTAATGTACAGAAAAAGAATATCAATCATTATATTGGAAAAATAGCTTTTGTACAGTCATGGGTTACACTAACTTGTCCTGCGCTTCTTTCTTTGGTAGGTGTATGGGGAAATTCTTATGTATATAATCTATGGATATGTATATCGATTCTTTCGATTATATATTTCTGTGTTTGTACGTTTAAGTTGAAAGGAAATGTAAATGCTGTTCATAAAAATATAGATACGCACACGAGCTATTAATCAATAGCTTTAAGTGGGCGTCTTATAACCCTCTTATGAATTAATGAGTGTGAAATGAAAAATTAATTCATGAGAGGGATTTTTTTATTCCTTTTCTCAACCCTATTAAAAATTCAGAAAACTTTAATTATTACATATTATCTTTACTATATAAAAAGAAAAGATTTACAATAAGGAAGGTTATATTTACCAATATTTAAAATTATGGGACGAGGGATGGATAGAATGAAAAAGATAATTTCTCGCTGTTTATTAACTGCAGCGTGTGTAATTGGATTTTCACAAATCCCTGCTTATGCAGCGGAAGAAAATGAAGTTCCTAAACTACAAATACCAGTAATGAGTGACGTACATATTTCTGGTGCATATCAAGCTGATAATTTTGCTAAGGCATTACAGGAGTATAAGGAATTAGCACCTAACTATAAAGCTTTGGCTGTTGTGGGGGATTTAACAAACCAGGGGCTTGATTCGCAGTATGATGAATTTAATAGAATTTTGAATGCGAATATGAACCCAACTGCGGAAAAAGTGCTTTCAATTGGGAATCATGAATTGTTTGAAATGAGATTTTGGCCTAAGCCTTGGATTACGAATAAAACGTTAACAGATCGATTTATTAATAAAACAGGCATGCCGGGTGTTTATTATGATAAATGGGTAGAAGGGTATCATTTTATTTCACTTGGCGGAGAGGAAATGAGCGAGAAAGACTATGCGATCATTTCTGATGCGCAATATAGATGGTTAGAAAAAACATTGGCAGTCCAAGCTGATCCGAAAAAGCCAATATTTGTTTTTCTACATCAACCCATTGACGATACAGTGTATGGCAGTGATGAATTTGGCGGTGGTCTAAAAGACGGTAGATTAGCTAATTTATTAAAACAGTATCCGCAAGTAATTTTATTCTCTGGTCATCTACATTACATGGCGGATCATGCGAAAACTGTATATCAAGATGGATTTACGATGGTAAATACAAGTTCAATTGCCTACACTTTGTATGAAGGTGGATATGGTCCAGATAAATCCTCACAAGGACTACTTGTTAATGTCTATGATGATAAAGTAGAAATAAAAGCAAGAGAGTTTAGTAATGACACATGGGTTAATTCATATACAATAAAAGTACCTTATGAGAAGACCATTGATGATACAGAAAAACCTGCTTTTCGGGATCATGCGAATATAAAAGTTGAAAATATAGTGGGAGATGAAATGACGATTTCATGGGATCCTGCAATTGATAATACACAAATTGATAAATACTACATTAAACAAGATGGTAAAAAGATACAAACTACATATGCGAAGTTTTGGGATAAAAATGCAGGAAATAATAGAATTTCGGCAACCATTCCAAATATAAAGCCTAATACGAATTATCGATTTGAGATTGTAGCAGTAGATGCATGGGGCAATGAATCTAGTAATTCGTTAACTATTCAAGGTACGGCAACGAAACAAGCAGGCTGGACACAAAGAGATGGAAAATGGTATTACTTAGATGAAGCAACTGGTGAGAAGCGAACAGGTTGGCTTCAATCTGGTGGAAAATGGTATTATTTAAATGAAGATGGGGTTATGCAAACAGGTTGGATTGAGCAAACTTGGAAGTGGTATTATTTAGGTCAAGATGGGGCAATGCAAACAGGTTGGATTAATCAAAATGGAAAAAGGTATTATTCTACAGAGACAGGTATGATGCAAACAGGTTGGCTTAACCTAAATGGAAAATGGTACTACTTTGCAGAGGACGGAGCAATGCAAACTGGTGTACTTTCATATGGAAGTTCTAAGTATTACTTAAATAGTAATGGGGTCATGCAAACGGGCTGGGTAAAAGAAGGTAATGTGAGATACTACCTAGACAGTAATGGAATTATGCAAACAGGTTGGGTGCAAGACGGTAATACGAAATATTACTTAGATAGTAGCGGATTAGTGAAAGCAGGTTGGTTACGGATTGAAGGTACATGGTATTACTTAGACAGTAATGGAGCAGTAAAAACAGGTTGGTTACAAAGTGGGAATACGTGGTACTACTTAGATAAAGACGGAGCGATGAAAACCGGTTGGCTACAAAGCGGAAATACGTGGTACTACTTAGATAAAGATGGGGCGATGAAAACCGGCTGGTTGCAAAGTGGAAACAGTTGGTACTATTTAGCTGGTAGTGGCGCAATGCAAACAGGTTGGTTAGAAATAAACGGAAAATACTATTACTTTGATCATACAGGTGTATGGCGTCCATAAAAAGTATCTTAATAGTTTAGAATATATTATGTAAGGGAGAAAAGAATGAATAACATTCTTTTCTCTTTTTTATTTCAAATTAATGACAAGCTCACAAAGAATATATAGGGTTAAGCATGGCCCGCATAAGGAAATAAAAAGCATTTCATTCTATTTCCTTATGTAATAATATGGTAAAATCAAAATAATAGATTAAGAGATATAGAAAGAAGAATTACAAAATGATTTTGGGAAAAGAGAGGTTGGGTATATTTGAAGAAGCATATTCCAAATTTATTTTTCGCATGTATTGTAATGCTATTTCCATTACATACATTAGCAGATACAAGCGGGGAACAATCTGCTAAAACAATCAGTCCAAATAATGGAACAGCACAAAAACAGGGATGGATTGAAGAGCAAGGTAAAAGGTACTATTACGAAAATAATGTACCTGTAAAAGGCTGGCTTGATTTGAATGGAAGTAAGTTTTATTTACACCCTGAAACAGGTGTAATGCAAACGGGTTGGATAAAAAATGGAAGTGCGTGGTATTATTTAGCTAATAACGGTGTAATGCAAACAGGTTGGGTAAAAGACGGAAGTGCATGGTACTATTTAGCTAATAATGGTGTAATGCAAACAGGTTGGATGAAAGATGAAAACGTGTGGTATTACCTAGCTGATAGTGGAGCAATGCAAACGGGTTGGATAAAAGATGGAAGTGCGTGGTATTACTTAACTGGTAGTGGCGCAATGCAAACAAGTTGGGTAAAAGATCGAGGCGTATGGTACTATCTTAATGCAAATGGGGCATGGATTCCTAATACAGCAGCGGATAATTTAAGTACAGTTTGGGATAGCGATCAGCTTATCCTTGTTACAACAAATGGATATAATACTGTTAATTCTAATATCATGACATTCGAAAAAATAAATGGCAAGTGGAATGAAATTTTAAATGTAAAAGGTTATATTGGAAAAACTGGTTTTGCTGTAAATAAACGTGAAGGTGATTTAAAATCACCGCGCGGGAAGTATACAATTGGTACAGCGTTTGGTCGTTACGGAAACCCTGGAACAAAATTGCCATTTAGAGATATTACAAATAAAGATACAATTATTTCAAATTCTAATTCATCGTTGTACAATACATGGCAACAATCAGGAAGCGGCGGTATGAATATCCCAGCCTTTGATTATGGTTTTGTTATTAATTACAATACGGAAGAAAGAATACCAGGTAAAGGATCAGGAATTTTATTTCATGTAACAGATATGTATACATTGGGATGCACTGGTACTTCAAAAGAATATGTAATTTCAATTTTGAAGTGGCTTGACCCGAGTAAAAAACCTATTATTATTCAAACGCCAGAGAGTGAGTTATCTTATTACTAATAATGCCAGCGTATAATCCTTTATTTATAATAGTATATATAGGGATTATCTCTTCTTGAGAACAACAGAGAGTGGATGTATGTCTTTTGTGTTCTAGAAATTTATCCCGCATGAATGGGCAGTAAGAACCCTACTGATGGAAGTTTCACTTTATATGAATGCAAGCTATTAATAGAAACAGATTTTTATTAATAGTTTGCTTTTTTATGTTACATTGATTTAGATAATATATTTTTAATTGAAATTTACCAATAAAACTTTTTGTTCAGTTTACAAGAATTCGTTCTGAAAGTACCTTTTATATTGTAAAATGAAATTAGTATGAATTATAAGGACAGGAGAGATTAAGCTTCGACTATGCAAATGAAAAACCTGTTTCAAAGTAAAGGATTTCAGAGGTTAGTTATATTAGGGTTACTTGTGCTTGTGTTATATGGGTTGAAAAGTATGTTTAATTTAATCTTAATTACATTTATTTTTACGTATTTAATGGACCGGTTTCAAAAATTTATCTCTCGCAAGCTGGAACATTTTTTACCGATTAATAGAAAAATAATTATTGCATTTCTATATATAACATTAGTTAGTGGGATTGTTATCACATTATATAAATATGTACCAATTCTAATGATACAAATTACACAGCTCGTGTATCAGTTTAATGTATTTGTACGAAATCCACCTGATAATGAAATAATTAGATATTTAGTTTCCGCAATTGATCATATAGAATTATCGAAGTATGTGAATCAAGGCGTGAACATCATTTATAGTTCGTTAGCAAACATTGGGAAAGTAAGCTTGCAAGTTTTACTTTCACTCATTTTAAGCTTATTTTTCTTGCTAGAAAAATCAAGAATTGTTGCGTTTACATCAAAGTTTAAAGGCAGTAAATTAGCTGTTTTTTATAATGAAATTGAGTATTTTGGAAGAAAATTTGCTCGCTCATTTGGAAAAGTGATTGAAGCACAATTCCTCATTGCTATTGTAAATTGTGTGTTGTCTGTTATCGCACTTTGGATCTTAGGTTTTCCACAGTTGCTTGGATTAGCTTTAATGATTTTCTTACTGGGTCTAATTCCTGTTGCAGGTGTAATTATTTCACTATTCCCTCTTTGTATAATTGCTTACAATATCGGTGGCATGGTATATGTCTTATACATTTTAATTATGGTGGCGGTCATTCATGCAATTGAAAGTTATTTCTTAAATCCAAAGTTTATGTCAGAGAAAACAAATTTACCTATTTTTTATACATTCATGATTTTAATTTTCTCTGAACATTTCTTAGGGGTTTGGGGATTAATTATAGGGATTCCAATCTTTATGTTTTTACTAGATGTGCTAGAAGTAACGAGTGATGAGAAAGAAGAGCCTGTAAATGGGAAATAAATAACTGTTAAACAAAAGGCATCTGTTTCCGATGCTTTTTTGTTTATCCCGCTATTCGCTGGGCTACCCTAAGGTCTCGAGAAAATAAGGAAGATAGGTGTGGGATAACTGCTGGCATGTGTCCGATTGGTAGAAGCTTTTTATCATTAGGGAAGGAAACCCCTCCATAATGGGGGGAAGTTTCACTTTATAATTTATACTTTGATATGCCATACTGTAAGAAAAAGATAGTGGGGTGTAGAAATGGCTGTAAACGAGAAATATGAACTTGCAACATTTGCTGGAGGATGTTTTTGGTGTATGGTATCACCATTTGAAGAGATGGATGGCATTATAAAGGTTGTGTCTGGGTATACAGGTGGTCATAAGGAAAATCCAACGTATAAAGAAGTTTGTTCAGAGACAACGGGACATTATGAAGCTGTACAAATTACTTTTGATCCGAATCGTATGCCATATGAACAATTACTGCACTTATATTGGCAACAAATTGATCCAACCGATGCTGGAGGTCAATTTCATGATCGCGGACAATCATATGAAACAGTCATTTTTTATCAGGGTGAAGAACAGCGTGAAAAGGCCGAAGCATCTAAACTTGACCTAGAACAGAGTGGGCGATTTTCAAAGCCAATTGTCACGAAAATTTTACCGGCTACAACATTCTATCCTGCTGAAGAATATCATCAAGGTTATCATAAAAAAAATTCGTTTCGATATGCATTATATCGTCAAGGATCTGGGCGTGATGCATTTATAAAACAACATTGGCCAAAGGATAATTCTCATTTAAAAGAAAGCTTAACAGAGATGCAATTTTATGTTACGCAAGAAAATGGTACAGAACCGCCTTTTCAAAATGAATATTGGAGCCATAAAGAAGAAGGTATTTACGTTGATATTGTTTCAGGAGAACCATTATTTAGTTCATTAGATAAATTTGATAGTGGTTGTGGATGGCCCAGTTTTACAAAGCCAATGTTATCAGCAAGTATAAAAGAGAAAATGGATGTAAGCCATAATATGACGAGAACGGAAGTGCGCAGCAAAGATGCGGATTCTCATTTAGGACATGTATTCCCGGATGGACCAGGACCAAATGGTTTACGCTATTGCATTAACTCTGCTGCACTGCGCTTTATTCCTAAAGAGGATTTAGAAAAAGAAGGATACGGGGATTTTCTAATTTTATTTGGAAATAAAAAATAATCTCATTTTGAGGTTATTTTTTTTGTTTAATTTCTGTATAAAACCCATAATTAAAGGGAAAAATATTACATTTTTATGTTAAATTTTTCATTATTTTGATATTATAGTTAAAGTATTAATGTGAAGGGGGAAAAGGATATGAGAAAAAAAGTGCTAGGAATATTATTATCAGCTACATTTGTTATTCCAACTGTTTCTTATGCACAAACAGATGTACAAGCTTCTACAAATTCAAAAGATATAGTTGCTCAAGCGGTGGTTCAGAAAACAGGCTGGCAACAAGAAAACGGTCATTGGTATTATTACGGAGCAGATGGTAAGAAGAAAAAAGGCTGGTTTTATGATGGAAAGAATACATACTATCTAGATGAATATACTGGTGCGCGTCAAACAGGCTGGGAATGGTTCCGTGATGAGAAGACAGGGGAGTATAAATATTATTATTTTGCATCTGATGGAATTATGCAAACAGGTTGGTTACAGTTAGATGGTCATTGGTATTATTTAGATAAAACTGGTTTGCGTCAAACAGGTTGGATAACGGTAGATGGCAGTAAGTATTACCTTAATAGTGGCGGTATTGTCCAAACAGGCTGGGAATGGTTCCGTGATGAGAAGACAGGAGAGTATAAATATTATTATTTTGCATCTAATGGAGTCATGCAAACAGGTTGGCTGCAAGTAGATGGTAATTGGTATTATTTAGATGGTAATGGCTTACGTCAAACGGGTTGGTTGTCTAGTGGTGGTAATTGGTATTACTTGTCTAGTGGTGGTGTAATGGAAACAGGTAAAGTTAACATCGGTAACTATAATTATTATTTTAGTAGTAACGGTGTAATGCAAACAGGTTGGTTTTTAAGAGATAAATATTGGAATTATGCACTTTCAAATGGTGTATTAAAGACTGGTTGGTTACATGATGGTGGAAAATGGTATTACCTTAATAGTAGTGGCAATATGGAAACAGGTTGGGTTCGTGATGGTGACAACACTTATTACCTTGATAAGTCTACTGGTGTAATGCGAACAGGTTGGGTTTATGATAGTTATGATTGGTACTATTTAGATGGTTCAGGGGTGAAGCAAAGAGGCTGGAAATATATCGGGGGTAACTGGTACTATTTCAGTAGTTATGATGGAGCGATGAAATCAAGCACATATATTGATGGATATTATTTAGGACCTACTGGTGCAATGCAGTAAGAATAATAATAGAAAACACTCATGAAAGGTTTTCATGAGTGTTTTTACATACGTAATGATGGACAGAAGATACTAATTTAACGAGAAATAAAAACACCCGCTTTCTTAGTATTAGTAAGAAAATGGGTGTTTATTATTGTTTTAGAGTCATATTATTTTTTAGATATGAGCATCTTTTGTATCAATTGATGAGTAACGTATATACCATAGCTTTGAATAATGAAAAAGCTAGGGATGATGAAATAACGGTATCTTGTTTGCACTTCAATTAGGAAATGAACGCATACATACCCAATAATAAGAAGTAAGAATAAGGTATATTGAAGATTTTTTTCTTTTTGTACAAGCAAAGATAGTAATCCAACCAGGCCAAATAGCATAGTGGCAACGTATATGTATTTCTCATATTCCATAGATTTATCTTTTAAATTCTCTTTATTTAGCTGACCTAAGCTCCAGTAACCAGAAGCATCAATATCTCCCCACATATAGGCGAACTTATCTCCAAAGAGCTCTAACACTTTTCCCTTATCTGCAAGTCGTTCTTTAATGATTTTCATTTCTTCTGCTTTTCGTTCTTCACCTATCTCTAGACTCATAACACGATTTGCATCTTCAGCTGAGTATGTTCCTTTTGTTTCGTGATTAAAGCCTAATACAAACTTCCAAAGGGGATCACGATTTGATAAAGGATATTTTGTAATTCCTGCCGCCATAAAAGATGCGCTTATAAGATAATGAACAGTATAGAAGACAATGATGAGACCAACAAATTTCTTTGTTGTGTTGAACATTGTTTGTTTATCTTTTCCAAGAAAGCCATCAAGGAAGAGATAAATTGCTACTGCTAATAAAATGAGCATACCTAGGGGACGCATTACATCGCCAAATGATAGAATAGCGCCTATGAAAATCCACATGTACTTACTACTTAATCCTTTTGTTACTAATAAGTAGAAGCCTAAATAAAATAGAAAAGTGGCAAGATGTTGATTTGTTAATATAGAACTCATCACAATGCTCGGAATATAGAAGGCATATAAAATCCCAGCAATACGCCCAGACCACTCATTAAAAACCTTTGATGTAATGCCGTATACAAATAGTGTAGTTCCTGTGCAATATAAGATATTTAAAAGTTTTAGGATAAACGTACTGTCACCGAATAATTTTACAACAAAAGCTTCATACATTGTAAATCCAAGCTGATACACCCATGTGGTGTAATAGGAGGAAGTTGTAAAGCTAAAATCGCCTTTCGCAGCTTGTACAGCACTCTCATACATGACTGCAAAGTCAGATTCAATGGGTGTAGGGATTTTAATAATCCAAATAAGTCGAATCGTAAAAGCGCAAACTATTAATAAAAGAATAAAAGTAACCCGAGAGAGAAATTTATTAGCGAGGTAACTTAGTAAGATGAGTAGAGCCATAATGGATATAATAATTGGTCCACTTATAAGGGTTCTAACTTGTAAAACCTCTTTTATAGCCCAATAAGAGTTCCATATAGCAAAGGCAAAAATGATAAAACACAATACAATTAAGAACTTTCCTAATAAAGAGCTTAATCGGCCCCATTGTATATTTAACATAGATTTTTTGACACTCCTTATCACTGTGAGTTTCTAAGGTAAATCAACTACTTACATTCTTAGCGGTATGTGTAAAAAAAGTATACATATATAAGGATACTGTTTTTTTATAGTCAGGTAAAATGTTTTTCAAAAAAGAGCTTGAAATCACACAGTCTTTTACTTACGGTTCTGTTTTATATTCATAAAGTGAAACGTCTGTCGTTGGAAGGTTATTAGCAGTACAAATATGAAAATAGGCTGTTAAGAAGAAACTCTCAACAGCCTACGCATATAGTAAATTTTATTTACCATTATTTGTGCAATTATGGAACAAGCTTGTTTAGAACTGGAGTCTTTTTCAAAACCCATGCAATCATGGTACTTATGATTAACGTAATGATCACCCTACAAGGGATAGAGAAGATTGGGTGCATTGCATTTCCAATAGTTTGGAACAGATTATGTTCAAAAATAACAAGTATAAGCATGTGAACAAGGTAAATACCAAAGCTTGTTTCATTGATGATATTTCCAATAGGAGATAGCCGCTCTTTTCTGCGTGATATGTTGTATTTTCCAAAGATGAACAGTCCTATTGACACGAGTAATACGTTAGGTGAGAAATATTCATACCAGTATTCATCCAGTTGCCCACCGGCTTTTCTTGTATAGTAATATGTTAATGCAAATGTAGCAAATACCCCTAGTAGCCCCCCTATATAAGCTAACTTTCTCCATCTTGGTGTGATTTCGTAATTTGCTAAATAGTATCCTAGGATAAAATAACCTACATAATTTGATACATAATATAATTCAACGTTAAAGCTATAACCAAAGGAATGATTCATCCATTTCACAATAATAGATGCATAGAACCAAAGAAGTAGAAAATATTGAATATCTTTTCGAGAAGCATGCTTCACAAAAATTTTCACCAATGGTGTAATTAAATATAAACCTACTATCATATAAAGGAACCATAGATGGTAGCTAATACCGTTTTTTAGAAATGCTTTTATAAAAGTTTTAATAGAAAAATCAAAAGTACCGCGGAAATACCACCAATATATGAAGTAAATAATACTCCATCCAATTAAAGGAATAAATACTTTATTTACACGTTTCCAAAGAAATTGCTTGTATTCAATGTCTTTCGAACTGCTTAATAATAGTGCACCACTAATCATAACAAACATAGGAACAGTGAAGCGCGAGAGGCTTTCAAATAGATTTCCTGCTAGCCAGAATGACTGGTGATGATCATATAAATTCATTGTTACAACTGAGGCAGAAACATGGATTGTGATAACAGCGATTGTGGCGATAACGCGTAACCAATCCAGATATACAACTCGTTTCATAACTTTATTCCCCCAAATAAATTTTATCTTTAAAATAGTAATTATTCATTAAGTATAAATGTAGCATAAAATAGTTTGATTTCGTGAAAAAGATAGAATTGCCAAGTGAATATTGATAAAATAAGAAGAAATAATAATAATTTTGTTAGGGGATTGTCAGATGAAGAAAAAAATATTTTCAATCTATTTATTTGCTAGTCTATTCATGCTGACTGCTTTATATGGAGGAAATGTACAAGCTGAAAGTATAAGTAAAGCAGGAACAGTGCAACAAGTTGTGCAAAATAAAAGCGGCTGGGTAAAGGAATATGGATTGTGGTTTTATTATGAAAATGGTGCAAAAAAAACTGGTTGGCTTAAAGACGGCGGGCAATGGTATTACATGGATAAGTCAACAGGGTATATGCAAACAGGTTGGCTTAAAGATGGTTACAATACATATTATTTAGATGAAACAAGTGGGGCAATGAAAACAGGCTGGTTCTTTGATGGATATTCATGGTATTATTTTGAACAAAGTGGAGTACAAAAAAGAGGCTGGCTCCTTAATGGCGGAAGTTGGTACTACTTAGATCAAGAACTAGGTTTTATGCACACAGGTGAAGTGCATGATGGATATAACTTTTATTATTTAGATACGAAAAGTGGAGTAATGAAAACAGGCTGGGTATATGATGGATATGGCTGGATGTATTTCAATTCAAATGGAACAGGGCATACTGGCTGGTTAAAAGATGGTGGGGTATGGTATTACTTAGACCCGGATTTTGATTACATGGTAACAAGTTGGTGGCCTATTGATGGCAAATGGCATTACTTCAATAATAAGGGAGTTTGGCAGTATTCTGAATAAGCCTCATTTTAACTGAATATAAAAAATGCCTCTTGTATAGGATAATTTTCCTAATACAAGAGGCATTTTTTTATCTCGATATTCGCGGGCAGTAAGACTCCCACTGATGGAAGTTTCACTTTATTTTTGTGCAGCTTTTTCTGCCCATTCTTCTACGTTCCAAACTTTTGTAATCCAACCTTCATAAAAGTCTGGTTCGTGGCAAACAAGAACGATTGTGCCTTTATATGCTTTCATAGCACGTTGTAATTCTTCTTTTGCTGTTACGTCAAGATGATTTGTTGGCTCGTCAAATAATAGCCAGTTACTTTCTGTTGCCATTAATTTGCATAAACGAACTTTTGCTTGCTCGCCACCACTTAGTTGGCTCAATGGACGAGAAATATGCTCATTTTTTAAACCGCATTTCGCAAGCATTGCGCGTACTTGATGTTGATCTAAGTGTGGGAACGCATTCCATACATCATCAATTGGTGTAATGTTTTCTGCTTTTACTTCTTGTTCAAAATAAGCTGGCTCTAAGAAATCACCAAGGCTTGTTTTCCCGTTTAGCGGTTTAATTTTTCCAAGAATCGTTTTGAGTAATGTTGATTTTCCGACACCATTACATCCGACAATGGCAATTTTCTCACCACGTTCAATTGTCATTGTTAATTTCGGTAATAGAGGGTGTGTATAGCCAATTTCTACGTCTTCTCCTTCGAAGACAAAGCGGCTGCTTGCACGGCACTCTTTAAAAGAAAACTCAGGTTTCATAGCAGTTTCTGGACGATCAATACGCTCCATACGCTCCAACTGCTTTTGACGGCTTTTTGCACGCCCTGTCGTTGAGTAACGCGCTTTATTTCGTGCGATAAAATCTTCTTGCTGTTTAATGAATTCTTGTTGTTTTTGATATGCTTGTAAATGTTGATTTTTGTTGATTTCTGCTAGTTCTAAGAATTTTTCATATGTTGCTGTGTAGCGTGTCATTTTTGAGAATTCCAGATGGAAAATAACATTGACACATTTGTTCATAAATTCTGTATCATGGGAAATTAAAAGGAACGCATGTGGATATTCCTTTAAATAGTTTGTTAACCATTGAATGTGTTCAACGTCTAAATAGTTGGTCGGCTCATCGAGTAATAGCACTTCTGGCTGCTCAAGTAATAGTTTAGCAAGCAATACTTTCGTGCGTTGTCCACCACTTAATGCCGAAACATCACGATCTAAACCAATTGCATCAATTCCAAGACCGCGTGCTGCTTCTTCAATTTTAATATCTAATAAATAGAAACCACCTGCTTCAAGTGCATCTTGCGCTTCTGCCATCTGTTCAAGTAGTACTTCTAATTCTTCTGGTGATGCCGTTGCCATTTTTTCAGTAATTGTATTTAACTCTTTTTCTTTCTCAAATAACGGTAAGAACGCATCTGTTAATACTTCACGAATGGTTCTTCCGGGCGTTAAAATTGTGTGTTGATCTAAATATCCGTAATGCGTACCTGGTGTCCACTCTACACGTCCTTGATCATGAATAAGTTGCCCTGTAATAATATTCATAAATGTTGATTTACCAACGCCGTTTGCGCCGACTAAGCCAACATGTTCTCCTGCTAATAAACGCATTGATACATCTTTAAATAATGTACGATCGCCAAAGGTATGACCTAGGCTTTCAACTGTTAATAAGCTCATAGTGTCCTCCGCCCTGTTTGAAATAGTATCTTGAATCATGATACTAAATTCTTAAATATAAAGCTATCTTTTATCTTTAAATTATCACGTATTCCGTATGAATGGGAGATGTAACTTTGTGGGAAAAATCATCCCGCTACTCGTAGGCAGTAAGACCCCCACCGATGGAAGTTTCACTTTATGTTGTACTAAGGAAAAATATGAATTGTTGCAACTATCGATGTACCTTACAATAATGTAATTTTGTTGTAAGATAAATCGATAGTTGACTTCTTTTATATATTATACACTTTCGTTAACAAGGTCATATAAACAGTGTATAGATGGATAAATATAATGATAAATACGATAATACGTGCTTTATACCAAGATGATAATCATTATGTTATTCATCAATTGTTTGGAGATTATAAAAAATCCCCTTGTTTTTTGTAAGTTAAAACCCTATAAAGAAAAAGCAACTGTCCAACGCAGGACCAGTTGCTTTTTCTTTTATCCCGCTATTCGCGGGTAGTGACACCCCCACTGATGGGAGTTGCACTTTATTTTTATTTAAAGTACCCTCTCACAATTCCTTTTAAGCGATTTGCATGGAATTTTCGTTTATCGTTAGAGATGTTTTGCACCGTACGGAATGTAGCTGCAGCAACGGCACGTAAAAAATAAGGGAATCCATAATGCAAGCGAATGACTCTGCCGAAACCTCCAGCATAGGAAATTGCTCTTTTTAATGATTGCTCATTAATGACTTCTTCTTTTACGGGGTGATATACGAAAAGGTCTCTCTTAAATACACCTGTATATCCACTCTTCATACCGCGAAGTACAAAGTCCGTTTCTTCACCAGCTCCATAAATCGTTCCTGATCCAACTCCTAAGTCTTCATCAAATGTGCCTACATCTTGTACAAATTGCTTCGTGAAGAATAGTGCAAAGGAAGGTCCCATAAAGCCATATTTGTTATTTAAAATGATATCTGTTTCTGGCGCGTGTATTAAAGAGCCTGTCCCTTCTACATTTGTTGTATTAGTAGAGATAAAGTGAATGTCTTTGTTTTTTTCAAACGCTTCTTGGATGCTTTCTAATACATTTGTTTCGTAAATACAATCATCGTCTGGAAAAGCAATAATATCGCCATCAGCTACTTTTAATCCTGTGTTGCGTGCACGGGATAGACCTTTAATCGGTGTGTATATATAGTTGATTGAAAATTTTTCTTTATAGTCCTCAAATAAATCAGAGATTGGTGTGTCATTTTGATCGACTACAATAAGTTCAAAGTTTTTGTAAGTTTGCTTTTCTAACGATTTTAGTAAATCTATAATATCATCACGTCTGCCGCAAGTGGCCATGATTAAAGAGAATTTCAATCGTAACAGCTCCTTTAAGAAGTTTCGTTTGCATGAGAATTGAGGAAAAGATGCAGTATCCTTTCCTCATAATTTATTACGCCTTTTTAAATCTTAATTTTATTTTATTTAAAAACATAAAGAGAATTTCATCCTTTGTTATCAATAGGATAAGGGCATAAGCAAATATATTTATCGCAATTGTGATAACAGCAAATGATAGTGTATTTTTGAAATACATCTTTACAAGAAATGTTAACGGAATAAATGTTAGTGAGTAGAATAAATATTTTAATTTACCCATATCAAACAATGTGTAATTTACTTTTAATTTCTTTTTCACATACACATATTCTAAAACAATTAATAAGCAGTTTGCGATTGTTGTTGTGAAAATAGCAGTTGCTGGTGTGAAGACATGAAAGATAATTAATGAGATATCTAATACAAGGTTTGTGAAACCGCATATGAATAAAAAGCGAACTAAAATATGTTCTTTCTTCTTCACATAAATAATTTGGTTCGATAGAATCGACTCGATGCCTAAGGAAACCATGTATAGAGCAAAAATAGATAATGTATCCCCAGCAGATGCAAATTCCGCTCCACCGTAAATAACGACAGCTGCATGGGCAATTAGAATAAGCCCCATTGCAGATGGGAAGAGTGTAATAAAATATACTTTTGAAATTTTATTTAATAATGTTTCATATTCTTTTTCATCGGCATTTCCAGATAAGTAAGATAACCTAGGAATCGTAACTTGAATAACACTAACCATGAGCGTATTAATAATCGTCATCATTTGAAAAGCCATTACGTAATAAGCGACATATTTTGCACCTAAATTTTGAAAAAGTAAAAAACGATCTAATTGTGTATACAAGATATTTGCGTTTGAAAAAATAACAACTAATAGTAATGGTTTTAAGTGCGGAACGATTCTAATATTAGAGAAATCAAATTTTACTCTCCGCTTAATGTATACAAAGCTAGAAAAATGATTTAAAAATGTTGAAAGAGCTAATAATGCTGCAAATTGTTTATAGTCGTTTGCATTATGAACGATTATAAATAATAGTACAACGTAAGTTAATCTGACACAGATTGTTTTTATCGCAATAAAATCATAGTTTTCATGAGCCTCATTTACCCATTCTACATAGAACATATTTGCAATGAAGTTAAATCCGAAAATAACTAAAACAGGGAATATTTTTTCATTTCCATAACCGATGTAACTAAATAATAAGAAGGCTGCTAGAGCAAGCAAGCTTGTCGTTAAATTAATAAGGTAAAGGTTTGTAAAAAGCTGACTTACTTTCTTTTTATCATTTTTTATTAAGCTAATTTCTCTTAATCCATATTGATAAATACCAAATACAGCAAAAATGAAAAAGTAATTGAAAATTGTATCAGCCGAGTTTACAGTCCCCATTGAATCGGCTCCAAGCGCTCGATAAGCGTATGGTCCAACGAGCAGGGGGAGAATAACGTTAAAGATATTCAGTGTAAGCTTATACAAAATGTTTTTAAATAGTGATTTTTGCATAACTAGACCCTTCTATACATAATTTTATTGAGTATATGATTTGTGTTTTATCTATTACACATTTTGTAATTATACGATTTATTTCATGTTATGAGCAAATTTTTTTAAAAAGGATATATACCGCTATCAGTGTAACGTACGTAAACTTTTTAAAGCAACTTATGGGAATAATCATTCATGAAAACGGATTTTAAATGTCATATTGAAGATAAGAAGAAGTATGAGAAACCACCATCCCAATAGAGGATGGTGGTTTCTTTAATTATACATTCCATGGTTTTTGAATTGTTAGTACTTCTGCCATTTCTTTACTTTTTAATCGGTTCATTTTTCGTTTTTCGGCACGCTCGGCGCCTGTATTATATAGCCAGTGTTCTTCTTCTGTTTCAGCAATTACACCTGGTACAGAGGATGGTTTTCCGTCCTCTAATGCCACAAAAGTAATGAAACAAGTAGCAGCAATGCGGCGTTCACCAGCTAATAAATCCTCTGCCACGACTTTTACGAATACTTCCATAGAAGATCTTCCTGCATAACAAACGAATGCTTCATAGCAAACAGAATCAGTTTGATGAATTGGTGTTAAGAAGTCAACAGAATCGATAGAAGCTGTCACACAGTGCTTACGGCTATGACGTGCAGCTGCGATAGAAGCAATACTATCAATTTCTGCTAATAATTTTCCGCCAAATAATGTTTGATGGTTGTTTAAGTCATTTGGAAAAACACGTGTTGTTTTTATCGCCCTGGATTCTCTCATAAATTTCTTTTCCATATTATCTACTCCTGTTTGTTTTGTTCTAATGATATCCATAAGAACTCGATTTGTTCTGTTCATTATTTATAATAATTAATGAACAAAAGTTTCACTCTATATAGATTGTAGTGTAAAAGAGATTTCGCTTACATTGCAAGGAGAATATGTGATGTTACTAGCTTTGTCATAGAAATAGGCTACCAGCACGCCTTTTATTCGTGATAAAATCGTTTTGTTAAAAATATAAAGTTAAAGGAAATATATCCTTTAACAAAGGGAAAAAGAGGTGCCATACAATAGAATTATGAGTAATGTACAGATAGGCTTTCATTCTTTTTTTAACAAGATAGTAGTTGGACTCATGTTCCTCTTTTTTTTATATTCATTTTGGTATTCTTTTGAAGAGGTAAGCAATATTTTTGATATAAGCTCTTCCAGTTTAATAATTGTATTAGGTGTTTGTATCGTTTTAATTTTGCTGGCTACATCTATTTTACAATATCGATTTACGAGTAAACAATTTATTCTTTTTCTTATTTCCAGTACTGTGGTACTTCGCTTTCTAGCAATTGTGTCGATGGGATCCCCACTTGAAGGTGACGCGAAGGTGATGTATGAGGCCGCTAAGCAAATTGGGCAAGGAAATACTAGCTTTAGCGGACTAGAAGCTTTTGTACAATCACCTTTTATTATGTACGAATCCTTTTTTATTCGTCTTTTTGGAGATGCAATGTTTGTATTAAAGATATGTAATATCTTATATTGCGGGGCTACAGCCTTTTTTATTTACAAGCTTGCTTCTACGCTATTTCATGAAGAATGCGGCCGAATTGCAGCTATGTTGTATGCTGTGTATATTCCTAATATTGTACTTTGTTCCGTGTTAACAAATGAACATTTAGCAACATGTTTATTTTATTTTGCATGTTATTTACTTATACATAAAGGTTTAAGTCACTCGTATATGTGGGGAGCGGCCGCTTCTTTATTTGCCTTTAGTAATATGATTCGTCCGTTAGGTTTATTTTTGATTATAGTCCTTGTTATGTACCTTGTAGTGGTGGAAGTTTTGCAAAGTGCAGAACGAAAAAAAATGCTTCTTAAAATAGTAGGTGTATGCGTTATATTTTATGGTGTCCAATACGGAGTAAGTTACGCGTTGGCAAAGTCAAGTAGTTTACAATATACATTTACAAATGACCGGTATGTTCAATCTGTATTAGTAGGAGGAAATGAAAAAACAACAGAACGAGAGAAAAAAGGGTATACGGTGGATCTTATAAATAAAAAATTGAAAGAAATAGAGATAGATCAGTTTGCCTCTATTCAAAAGAGTTTAGAAAAATTACAGAAACAAGAAATAAAAAGCACCCTTATAAAGGGTGGCTACCTTATATATATAATGATTACAATATTTGTAGCAATTGCTATGTTACATCTTCTATTTCAAAAATCGGGAAATGGAAGCTATATGCTGTTTCTATTCGTTATAGTAGGTTATTTATTTGCAAGATTTATGAATACGCGTATTGTATATGATAGCATACTAGTCCCTAGTTTATTGATATTGCAAAGCTATGGAGTATATATAGTATATCAATATTGTCAAAAGCTGTTTTTTAAAAAGTAAAAGAATCCTCTAAGTAGGATTCTTTTTTATTATTGTATACTGTAGGTCTTTTTGGAGTTGTACTTATCGGTTTAATTCGGACATTAAACTATCAGCTGTTAAGGCCATTTTTGCAGATGCATCTTCGATTGTCTTTATCACAAGTGTAATTAATTCAAGTTCATTTTCAATTTTTTGATTTTGTTCTTTTGAGTTAAACATATCATTTACAATTTCTTCAAAATAGTTATCGGTTTCATTCATACTATTTGTTCCCTCAGAGACAAGGTTATTAATTTGTTCAACAGAAGATGAAACGTGTGTAATTTGTTCATTTGTTTTTTCAACAAGCTTCGTTACATTTGAAATGGATTCTTTTGTTTGCTCGGATAACTTGCGGATTTCTCCTGCTACAACGGCAAATCCTTTTCCAAATTCACCTGCACGTGCAGATTCAATCGCTGCATTTAAAGCAAGTAAATTTGTTTGATCCGCAATCGATTTTACAATATCAATAATTTCGTTAATCTTTTTCGAAATAACTCGTAGTTCTTGTGTATCTTGAATAATTGTTTGCATACTGCCTTGCATGCTTTCCATTCGTTGATTTTGAATATGAAGCTGCTGTTTTCCTTGAGTTGCTTTTTGTTCTGATTGTATTGCTAATGATGTACCTGTTTTTGCAATATCAATAATGTTTTCTGATTGTGTTGTTAATTGCTGAATAGAAGCACCTGTTTCTTCTGATACAGCAGCAAGTTCTTGGGCAATATGACTAATTGTCATTTGGGCAACTTCTTTTTCTTGTTCATGTTTTTTTCGAATTGCTTCATATTCTTGTTCGTATGCCGTTAAAACAATCTCCTGTTCGAGTGTAAAGAGTTTGTTTAGTACGTGAACAGCACAGCTGAAATCTTCCATTTTTGTGAATTTTTCTTCTAGAATTTTAATAATGGAACGGAATAATTCTTGATATGCAGATGTATACCACTTTCTATGTAAACCAATTTTTACATGTCTCCGCGCGATTTGAACCCGGCGTTGAATAAATTCTTCATCAATATTTCCGCTAAATAATTGTTCAATATGTTTTTTTAATGTTGCTTGTAATTTTTGAACGGAACTATATTTTTCAATAATATGTATGAGGTGTGGCTGTTTTGTAATATTCTCATAGAATTTCCTTGTAATCCAATCAAGTTGTTCATAAATAAAAGGTTGTAGTACTTTTATAATCTGTAAATCCTCTTTTGCTACATGCAGCATTTCCATCTGTACTGCTAAATCAGAATCTGCGGGTACAAAAAATGTTACTGTTTGACCTTTACTTTTCTCTTTTATACTCTTTTCTTTTGTTTGATTGCCTTCCTTTTTAAAAAGACTTAGCATAATTGTTCCCCCTGTATATATTTATCCTATTATCCCGGAGCAGTAAGATTCCATCTCAAAATTTAAATATGGAAGCCCTTGCTGATAGAAGTTTTCCCTATAAAGCGCTTGCAATGTTGGTATTTCATTTATTATAGCTATTTTTTCTGTTTTTCTCCATATTGTTATATAAAATTTAAAGGATGTTAATGGCATAAAAAAAGAGAATTCATGGTAGAATTCTCTTTTCTATGGAAATATATCAATTACTTTTATGAATTTTTGCATGTGTCTTAAAAAAGACTGGAAAATGTACATTATAGATAAAAGTTACAACACGTATAGTAAATGTTACAAATAAACAAACATAGAAAGCTAATACGTGTGATCCCATTTCATACGTAATAAGAAAGCTAATTGCACCTAGAATGGAGGCAATTGCATAAATTTCTTTACGAAAGACATATGGGATATCCTGAGCGCAAATATCGCGCAAAATGCCACCGCCAATGCCTGTAATTACTCCCATAGAAACAACTAAGAAAGAAGCATTCATATGATGGGTAATGGCTGCATTTGCCCCAATTGCAGTAAATACACCTAAACCAACAGCGTCTGAGAGCATAATAACAACTTGTAATTTATGAATCCGTTCAAAAAACATACAAGTAAATAATGCTGCTAAGATACTAATGAAAAAGTAAATGGGTTGAACAAATGCAACTGGAGGTAAGTTTCCAATCATAACATCGCGAATTATCCCGCCGCCAAGTGCAGTTGCTACAGATAAACAAAGGACACCAAATAAATCAAGTTCTTTTTTTAAACCTACTAATGTACCAGAAATGGCAGCTGCGATAATGCCGAGAAATGTAAATACGTCAATTAAAAACATCGCTCCGATCCCTTCTTTCTAATGATGTTCCAGCAAAGAATATACACTAAAGTTATGAAAATAACAATTCCTGTTTCGCTACATGTAAAAAAAGTGAAAGAATACGGAAAGAAAGCGTTTGAAAATGCCATTTAACGATAAGGGAGGGGCATAAAGTTAAACTTCTATAAGTGGGGGTCTTACCGCCCATGAATAGCGGGATAAATAAAAATAGTATTATAGAATATTTCGTCATTTGACTAAAATGATAAGAAAATACTACTTAGTCCGTTGATAAATTATGCTATAATAAATATTTGGGACGAGTTAGGATATTTACAAATACTTATTATTTAGATTATAGTAACAATATTTATGGGGGTTAAAGATGTTAAATAACAATAGTTTAAGCTATAAATTTGAGCACTTTCTATTGATTTTTATTATATTGCAGCCAATTATAGATTTGCTGACATCACTTTGCATTTTAGTGCTCAAAATTGATGCGACGATTGGAATTATATCGCGCTTATTCGTCATGGCTCTTGGCGGTATTTATCTTCTCATGCAAGCGCGTGCTAGGGAAAATAGAAAATATGTTATATATTTACTCGGATTAGGAATTGTTCTTGGATTAGGGTTTATAAATAATAAAATGGTCAAACATCCGATGTTACAAACGGAGGATATTAAATTTATTGCCAAGGCGCTATACCCATTTGTCATGATAAGCTGTTATATTCTTGCATTTAAGTCATTAAAGGTGAAAGAAACAATTCATACAAAGATGAGAAATTATATTGCATATGCAGCTTTAATTATGAATGTGATTATGGTCGTGTCTATCGCAAGCGGAACAGATTACAATAGTTATGAATTTGTAAAAGAAGGTTCCCGTGGATGGTTTTATGCAGGGAATGAACTTGGATCTATTTTAGCGATCATCTGCCCGATAGTAATTTTATACTCTATCGAAAAAACAACGAGTCTAGCAAAGAGTTATTTTTGGATTCCGTCTCTTTTAATGGTATTTTCACTATTTGCGGTTGGTACAAAAGTGGGACTTGGATCTATTTTAGGTACATTTGCTATTGCCATCTTTATGTGCTTTGTGCAAGCATTTTTACAACGTAAAGATCGTAAGAAAAAACCATATTTGTTAAATGGTTTTATTGCAACAGTTGTATTTGCGGGGGTATTAGGGTATATGCCATTCTCCCCAATATATAAAAATATGGGACTTCACGTTCAAATTTTTGAACAAAAGCAAGCAGTTCAAAAAGAACAAGAGAAAGAAAAAGCGAAAGAACATAAAAAAGGGCATGTGACGAAAGAAGAGATTAAAAAAGAAAAAGAAGAAGAGAAGAAAGCTGAAACACAAGCTCTTATTTTTAGCGGACGTGAACTGTTTGCACAGATGTATGTAGATTTTTATAAACAAGCACCTATGTCTCAGAAGTTACTGGGTATGGGATATGGCGGAAACTTTAAAGAATATCCAAAATTAATTGAAATGGACTTCCATGATTGGTTTTACGCATTTGGAATCATCGGTTTCATTTTTCTTATGATTCCGCTTGTATACTATGGTTTGAGAATAGTAATGGTGTTAATAACTAGATTTCGTGACGTGTTTACGGTCAAGTATGCATTGCTAGCTGCTGGTCTTGCGTTAGCGTTAGGAATTGCTTTTACAGCAGGCCACGTGTTAACAGCACCAGGGGTAAGTATTTATTTTGCTGTATTATTAGCATATTTAATCGTTGATTTAGAAATAGAATGATGGAAAAATAAAAGCTAGCATTATGTTAGCTTTTATTTTTTGTTATAGTAAAACAAGGAGAAAATATATTGATGGAGGAAGAAAAAGATGAAAGTGTTACATATGAATGCTGGAGCAGAAACAGGCGGCGGAAAAACGCATATTATTTCACTTTTGTCGCAATTTCCGAAAGATGAAGTAGAATTAGCAGTATTTGAAGAAGGGGCAATAGCAAACGAAGCGAGAGCGTTAGGGATAAAAGTACACGTTTTTTTACAATCATCTCGTTATGATATATCTATTCTTTCAAAAATACGTTCTTTTATTAATGAAGGACGTTTTGATATCGTCCATACACACGGAGCAAGAGCAAATTTTTATCTTTCCCTATTAAAAAGAAAGATCAATGCCAAATGGGTTACAACAGTTCACAGCGATCCAACGCTGGATTTTATGCAACGTGGTTTAAAAGGCTGGATTTTTACAAAGTTAAATTTACGTTCGTTTAAGAAGATTGATTTGTTTTTTGCAATTACAGAACGTTTTAAGAGAAATACGGTAACACTAGGTGTACCAGAGGAGAAAATTTGTACAATCTATAATGGAATTGAATATGATCCTACACCAGCAAATCCTTATAATTTAGAGGAACAATTCGGTATACAAGCAGACGTATTTACAGCAATTCAAGTAGCGCGTCTTCATCCAGTTAAAGGACATGAAATATTATTTGAGGCATTGCAAAACATAACGATTCCAAATATAAAAGTATTGTTACTTGGTGATGGACCGATTGAGAATGAATTAAAAGAAATGGTGAAACAAAAAGGAATAGAAGATAAAGTACTATTTTTAGGACATCGTCAAGATGTGAAAGAATTATATGCATCGGCACATATTAATTTACTCACATCTCATAGTGAAAGTTTCTCGCTCGTTTTATTAGAAGCTGCAAACCAACGTTTAACGTCTATTGCTACAGATGTTGGTGATATGTCACAGCTCATTGTTGATGAGACATATGGCTGGATTATTCCAACTGGCGATGCTTCAGCTCTTGCTCATGCGTTAGAGGAAGCGTATGAAAAATGGAAGAATGGTGAATTGGCGGAGATGGGTGAGCGTTTGTATAGGCATGCGTCTTCTCATTTTTCTTTACGAAAGGTGTATGAAGATACGCATAAAGCGTATGAAAAGCTTTTATCGCAGTAACTCTTATGCTAAATTATCATGTGAAATTCTAGGGATTAGCAGGGCTAATCATTAGTGAAAATGTTCACTGATGGAAGTTTTACTTTATCCCGCTCAAACAGGCAGTAACATATTTAGCTAAATCAGAGAAGTTAGACTGACTGTTTGAACCTTATAGAAATAGAAAAGATATTTGAAATAGAAAGGATTTTAAGTATGGCAGTGCAAACAATTGATATTTTAGGTGTGCCCTTCTCAACGATGACAATGGAAGAAACGATTCGATATATGATGCAGCAGCTAGAAAAGGAACACGAGAATACATTTCAAGTTGTAACGGCAAACCCTGAAATTGTGATGTGTGCAAAAAAGGATGCTAAATTCCATGAAACGCTTCTTCAGGCAGATATTATTACACCAGATGGCATTGGCGTTGTAAAAGCAAGCGGCATGCTAGGTACACCGTTAAAAGAGCGTGTAGCAGGTTTTGATTTGATGAGTGATTTATTTAAAACATTATCACAAGAGAAGAAATCGATATCTGTCTTTTTACTTGGAGCAAAGCCGCACGTTATAGAAAAAGCCGCTCAAACTTTAACAGAAAGATATACAGCAGTATCTATTGTCGGTACACAAGATGGATATTTTAAACAAGAGCAAGAAGAAGAAATTATTGCACGTATTCAAGAAGCAAAACCAGATATTTTGCTTGTTGCACTTGGATTTCCAAGACAAGAAAATTTTATTCAGCATAATAAACATCGTTTAAGTACAAAAGTAGCTGTTGGTGTTGGAGGAAGTTTTGATGTTTGGGCAGGAGAAGTAAAGCGTGCCCCGAAATGGATTCAAGCTATTCATTTAGAATGGTTTTATCGTTTATGCAGCAATCCAACACGCTGGCGTCGTCAGCTTGTATTAGTTGAATTTTTAAAAGAAGTGGTTCGTTCGAAAAGGTAGCGATATTTTGCTACCTTTTTTCTATGCAAGTCTGTATATGTAATGCATCTTTCCCATGAAAAAACACCTATGTATGAGGTGTTTTTTCATGGGAAGGATAAGGTTTATGTAGGTAGTTTGTCTTCTTTAGTATGCAATGAAAAAAGTATTTTACTTATGTAATATACATATGTAAAATGAAGTGTAAAGACAGCTTTGTAAGGAGGACCTCTAGTGGGGAAAGTTACAGAAATCTCGAATCGAAAGCTTCTCGGAATTGCTGGGCTTGGTTGGCTATTTGATGCAATGGATGTTGGGATTCTTTCGTTTATTATTGCTGCTTTACAAAAAGAATGGCAGCTTAGTGCACAGCAAATGGGATGGATAGGTAGTATTAACTCCATTGGAATGGCAGTTGGAGCACTTATATTTGGAATATTAGCAGATAAAATTGGTCGTAAATCTGTTTTTATTATTACATTATTATTATTTTCTGTTGGCAGCGGTTTAACGGCTTTATCAACAACATTAACTGTATTTCTTGTATTTCGTTTTCTCATTGGAATGGGACTCGGAGGAGAGTTACCTGTTGCATCAACACTTGTATCTGAAAGTGTTGCAGCGCATGAACGTGGTAAAATTGTTGTTTTATTAGAAAGCTTTTGGGCCGGTGGATGGTTAATTGCTGCGCTTATTTCATATTTTGTTATTCCGACATACGGTTGGCGAACAGCGATGGTTTTAAGTGCAATTCCAGCTTTTTATGCATTATATTTACGCTGGGGTTTGCCAGATTCACCACAATTTCAAAAAGTACAACAAAAACAATCTGTATTTGCAAACATAAAGGCTGTTTGGTCTCAGGAGCACAGAAGAGCGACTGCTATGCTCTGGATTTTATGGTTTTGTGTTGTGTTTTCTTATTATGGAATGTTCCTTTGGCTTCCAAGTGTACTAGTATTAAAAGGATTTAGCTTGATTAAAAGCTTTGAATACGTATTAATTATGACACTTGCACAGCTTCCAGGCTATTTTACAGCTGCTTGGTTTATTGAACGCTTTGGTCGAAAGTTTGTGTTAATCACATACTTACTTGGAACAGCATGCAGTGCATATTTCTTCGGGGCAGCAGACTCACTTCTCACGTTAATGATTACAGGTATGTTGCTATCTTTCTTTAATTTAGGAGCTTGGGGAGCATTATATGCGTATACGCCAGAGCAGTATCCGACAGTTATTCGTGGTACAGGAGCTGGTATGGCAGCAGCATTTGGCCGCATCGGTGGTATTTTAGGGCCACTATTAGTTGGTTATCTCGTAGCCATGCATGCTTCTCTTTCTTTTGTCTTTACGATCTTTTGTGCAGCTATTGTAATTGGTGCTCTTGCTGTGCTTGTGCTTGGAAAAGAAACAAAACAACAAGAATTAATATAATGAAAAGGAAGCTGTGTAAAGCTTCCTTTTCGTTGTTTTCTGACAAAAACATGCTATATTTGATAGAAAAATGGTTTATAAAAAGGGATTATTTCGAAAAAAGCGAATGTATACAACAAGGCGTATGGACAAAAGGATTAGGTGGTTGGGCAGACATGAAAATTTTAATCGTAAATGAACAAGAAGAAAACAGAGGACAATTAATAAATTTTTTCAAAGAACATGTAAAAAATTTGGAATGCTTTGAAGCGAAAACAGGAATGGAATCACTACAGATAGCAAAAAAGTATACGCCAGATTTTATTTTTTTAGATACACAATTACCAGATGCAACTGGTTTTGAAATCGCAGGGTTACTGCGTCAATTAACATTACATACAAAAATTATATTTACAGGAAATGATATGAAAGATGCAATTAAATCATTTCGTTTTCACGCTTTTTACTACTTATTGCAGCCATTTGAGCAGGAGGACTTGCAGTTTTTATTGCATAGTATTGAACAAGAAAAAGGAACACGAGAGAAGAATCGATTGCAAAAGCTTCCGATTGAATGTCATGAAGGAATTACATATATTCTTCCAGACGATATTGTATACATAAGTAAGAATAAAGAAAATAAAACAGTTTCAATTTACACAACTGATAATCAATATATCTCAACGTATACATTGCAAGAATTAGAAGGCAAGTTAGCGGTATACGATTTTTTACGTGTCCATAAAAGTTATCTCATTAACGTTATATATGTGCGTGAATTGAAGCCTTATTATAACGGAACGTATAACTTATATTTGGAAAGGTATGATAACCAGCCGATACCTGTTAGTCGAAATTATGTAAAACGACTTCGAAATAAAATTGAGTTGTAACAGGTTGTGGAAGAATTTGGACATGTTAAAATAGAAAACCTTCATCATAAGGAATATTATATTTAACTATTCTGAAAATTTAGTACAATTCCCTCTAAGGCATAACATTAGGGGGGATTTTTGTTGAAAGCATGGAAATCTATTTTACTTTGGGGTGTGATTACGGCTTTAGGAGCGGCTGGATTTGCTGTTTTAGCGTTATCTCGCGGTGAAACAATTAATGCAGTTTGGTTGCTTGTTGCCGCTGTGTCCGTATATGCTGTCGCATATCGCTTTTATAGTAGATTTATCTCTAGAAAAGTTTTTGAATTGGACGACAATCGAAAAACGCCGGCAGAGCTTTTGAATGATGGGAAAGATTATGTTCCGACAAACAAATGGGTTTTATTTGGGCACCACTTTGCTGCAATTGCTGGAGCAGGACCGTTAGTTGGTCCAATCTTAGCTGCACAGATGGGATATTTACCAGGAACGCTTTGGATTATTGTTGGAGTTGTGTTAGCTGGAGCTGTACAAGACTTCGTGATTTTATTTGCGTCTATGCGTCGCAATGGGAAGTCGCTTGGTGAAATGATTAAAGAAGAGATTGGTCCAGTAACAGGTTTTATCGCGATGATCGGTATTTTGGGAATTATGATTATTTTATTAGCGGTATTAGCTCTTGTTGTGGTGAAGGCGCTTGTAGGAAGCCCGTGGGGAATGTTTACGATTGCCGCAACAATTCCAATTGCAATTTTAATGGGTGTATATATGCGTTACATTCGTCCAGGTCGTGTTGGAGAAGGTTCAGTTATCGGTATTATTTTACTTCTTTTATCGCTTGTAGCGGGTCAGTATGTAGCCGAAAATCCAACGCTTGCTACTATGTTTACATTTAAAGGTGAAACAATTGCAATTATGCTTATTATTTATGGATTTATTGCTTCTGCATTGCCTGTTTGGTTATTACTTGCACCGCGTGATTATTTAAGTACGTTTTTAAAGATTGGAACAATTGTTGGCTTAGCGCTCGGTATTGTGATTGTTGCACCAGATTTACAAATGCCGGCAGTTTCAAAATTTATTGATGGAACGGGCCCAGTATTTGCAGGGAATTTATTCCCATTCTTATTTATTACAATTGCTTGCGGAGCTGTATCTGGCTTCCATGCGCTTGTTTCTTCTGGTACGACCCCGAAAATGATAGAAAGGGAAGGACATGCAAAGCCAATTGGTTACGGTGCTATGCTCGCGGAATCATTTGTTGCAGCAATGGCAATGATTGCAGCTTGTGTACTAACGCCAGGTACATACTTTGCAATTAATAGCCCTCCGGCAGTCATTGGAACGGATGTAACACAAGCCGCACAAGTAATTAGTTCTTGGGGGTTTACTGTGACGCCAAATGAATTGAAAGAACTGGCCGTAAATGTAGGAGAACAAACGATATTATCTCGTACAGGCGGGGCACCGACGTTCGCGATTGGGATGGCTCATATTTTCTCTCAAGTAATTGGCGGAAAAGCATTAATGGCATTTTGGTATCACTTTGCAATTTTATTTGAAGCACTCTTCATTTTAACAACTATTGATGCAGGAACACGTGTTGGTCGGTTTATGATTCAAGACATTTTAGGGCATGTTTATAAACCATTTGCACAAACAGATTCTATGCTTTCCAATATTGTTGCAACAACGTTGTGTGTTCTAGGATGGGGATATTTCTTATATCAAGGGGTAATTGATCCGCTTGGCGGTATCAATACGCTATGGCCGCTCTTTGGAATCGCAAATCAAATGTTAGCTGGTATTGCATTATTACTTGGAACGACTGTTTTGTTTAAAATGGGAAAAAAGGCATATGTTTGGGTGACACTCATTCCGACAACGTGGTTACTGATTGTTACAATGACAGCTGGCTATCAAAAGTTATTTCATGAAAATCCGAAAATTGGATTCCTCTCCCATGCAAAAGTGTTCCAAAGTGCACTAGATAAAGGGAAACTATTAGCACCGGCGAAAAACGTAGCACAAATGAAACAAATTATTTTTAATGATTATATTGATGCGGCGCTTTGTGGAATCTTCATGCTTGTTGTAATCGCGGTACTGATATCGTCTATTAGAATATGGATACAAGTATTGAACAATAAAGCAACTCCATTAAAAGAAGCGGCGTATGTTCCACGCGATGAAAGTGAGGTACAGCATTATGCTTAAAACGATAATAAGCATGTGGAGATACCGAAAACAGTTTATTAGTCTGCTTGTTGGTGTACCTAGCTATGAGAAGTATGTTGCTCATATGAAACAACAACATCCCAATGAAATTGTATTATCTCGAAAACAATTTTTTGCCGAAGCGCAAGAAGCAAGATTTAATGCGAAGGGCGGTAAAGTTTCGAGATGCTGTTAAAGAGAATATAAAAAAAGGAGCGATATCTCGCTCCTTTTTTTATATTCCAAAGTTTCACGTGAAACATATAAAGAAAAGTTTGGGAATTATAGGAATATAATATACAATAGTAAATAGGAAAAGGGTACTAAAAATGGATAGAGATGAAAGTTTTATGTGAACTGTCAAGTTGTAGAAAGGCCAGGTATATTTTTATGCTAAATGATCTATTTATTAATACAACTATTATTCTTTCTTTTATTTTCGTTGGTGCTCAACTTTTTAAAAATATTTCATTAAAAGAGCCGCTATCATTTGAAGTAAAATGTTTTGTTGGTATTGTAATGGGAGCTTTAGGTGCTCTGCTTATGAAGTTTGGTGTCCATATTGAGGATGTGATGCTAGATTTACGATATCTTTCTGTTATATTAGCTGCAATTATTGGAGGACCTATTGCAAGTTTACTAGCTTCCATCATTATTTTAATTGTACGTTTATTGTTAACGGGCTATTCAGTAGGAGCACAAATAGGTGTGTATGTAGTTTTGTTAACAGGTATAGGTTGCACGATTATTTCAACGTTTCGTCTTTCTGTTTTCAAAAAGTGGATTTGGTTACATGTTTATTGCTTAACAGTCTCATCGATTGGAATTTATGTTGTTTTTAAAGATGTTCTTGTTCTAGGTTTATACTTAGTTGTTAGCATTATGACAGGATATATGACTTTTTTAAGTGCACATTATGCTTTGCAGTCAAACGAATTGTTTCGCAAGATGAAACAGTATGCAACAATGGATCCTTTAACTGGATTAGGAAATGTTCGTAAATTTGATACGGAATTGAATAGAAATATTGAGGATAAGAAAAAAAATAAAGATCCACTTTGTTTATTGCTGGTAGATATTGATTATTTCAAGGATGTGAATGACAGGTATGGACACCCTGCCGGTGATGAAGTTTTACAGCAATTAGGGGCAATTTTAAAGAATAGTTCTCCATTTCCACACTTAGTATTTCGAAAAGGCGGAGAGGAATTCGCTTTATTATTACCAAAATCAACATTACAATATGCTGTAGATATAGGGGAAAGAATTCGAGCAGCTGTAGAGAAGCATGTGTTTCGGTTACCAAATGATATTTGTTTACATATCACGATTTCAGTAGGTGCTTCAATCTATGTAGAATCACCACAGCAATTTATTCAACTTGCAGATGATGCATTATACTCTTCCAAACGAAATGGAAGAAATCAAGTGAGTGCTGTTTCATAAAAAATAAAGTCGCCACGTAGGACGACTTTATTTTTTGCTTTTATCTCGCTAATTTTGGGCAGTAAGACCCTCAACGGATGGAAGTTTCACTTTATACAAGCTCTTTTCCAGCTCCCAATTTACGGTATGCACCGTGATGGGTTGGTCCCACATATTCGTTTAGTTTGAATGAGTGGCGAATTGCAGCAGTAATAAATTCTTTTGCTACTTGTACTGCTTCTTTTACAGATTTTCCTTTTGCTAGCTCTGCTGTAATTGCAGCAGCATATGTACAACCTGCACCATGTGTATATGTTGTTTCAATTTTTTCAGATTCTAAAATTTCAAATGTTTCTCCATCGTATAATAAATCGATTGCTTTTTCTGTCCCTAGCTTGCTGCCACCTTTAATGAGTACGTATTTTGTACCTAGAGCATGGATTTTTTCAGCAGCTTGCTTCATATCTTCAAGTGAGTTAATTTTTACGCCGCTTAGTTGATACGCTTCAAATAAGTTTGGTGTTACAATCAATGCTTTTGGAACGAGCGTATCGCGTAAGCATTCGTTCGTTTCTGGATGAAGCGCTTCATCTGCCCCTTTACATACCATAACAGGGTCTACTACTACATTTTGTAGATTATGTTTCTCAATTGTTTCAGCAACAAGCTCAATAATTTCAACAGATCCAAGCATACCTGTTTTTAATGCATCAACACCAACGCCTTCAATTGTCGTTTCTAATTGTGGTTTTAATGTAGACGCTGGAATTGGGAACACATTATGTGCCCATCCGTTATGTGGATCCATTGTTACGATTGTTGTAAGAGCTGTCATGCCGTATACACCAAGCTCTTGGAACGTTTTTAAATCGGCTTGCATACCAGCACCGCCACTTGTGTCAGAACCAGCGATTGTAAGTGCTTTGTTTAATGTCATTGTGAAAGCCCCCTCAAGTAATATAATGAAAACTACATTTTTATCCATTATATCAATGTTATGAATAAGTACAAAGCGAAAAAGTTACTTGAACTGCCCGTAAAAGCCCAATTGGTGAGAGCTTTCCATCAGTGGGGAATAAAGAAAAACCCCCACTGATGGGAGCTTCACTTTATTTTACTATTTTATTTTTGTACTAGTTCCTCTTGTTCATTCTTATTATGATTAGGAAGTGGAAATGCATTACCAATCATTGCAGCTCCAATCATTGGTAACAATAAATTAATTGGGAAGAACATAAGTAATAATAATGTAATAGCGATTGGTTTTCGTACTGCATAGCTTGAAATGGCTGTCGTTACAATAGCTACAGAAGCAACTGGATCTAACGACGGTATGACAGTAGCCACAGCATATCCAATACTTGCACCAGCAAATACAATTGGGAAAATATGTCCGCCACGCCAACCTGTAGTTAAACAAACTGCCGTTATACATAACTTTAAAATCCCTGAAAGAAGCAGTATCCCAAATGATAATTCTGTCCATTCATTTACTAATTCTTTTAATTGGTGTTCTCCTGAAAATAGTGTATACGGAAGTATAGTTCCTGCAATCCCTAAAAGAATACCACCTATAATTGCTAATGTTAGTTTATATTCTTGAAAAGGCCGTACTATTTTTTCTAATATATGTTCCACTTTGAAATAAAAATAGCCTACACCAGTGCCTATGCAAATAAGAGGCAGAAAGGCAATCCACTCATGGAGTGCAAAAGATCCTTCTCCAAACTTAACAATAAAAGATCCTCGATTATCGAGTTGACTTAGCAATAAATAAACAGAAAAACCAGCAAAAGTAGTAGCAAGATATACAATAGTCTTTTTCCCTTTAAAAGCTTCAGTGATTTGTGTATCCTCATGTTCGTTTGGAGCTAAATAACCGAATAGCGGTGCATTAAAAATAACACTTAAAGCAGCACTAATCCCAATTTCTGTTAGTTCATGCATTCCTTTTAAAGTAAATGTAAAGCGATCACCAACCCACGTACAAAGGCCACCTATAATCCCAACAAGTGCTGCTTCTGGTCCTAAGCTTGCGCCAAATACTAAAACAATAACAGCTGTTAACGTAGCTTTATGCACAAAATGGTACTCAATTCTGCCTGTTTTCTTATATTCAGCCATGGTCTCTGGCATTAAACGAGGGTATGTACCGAAGTATTTCTGTGACAGGCCGACAAGAATACCACCAATTACTGTTACACAAATTGTGTAATAAGGGGGTAATCCCAATTCTTTAGGTAAATATCCCCAAACAAGCTGAATTCCAGCATTTGTGACAACTAAAAATAACCAGACTACAGCACCAACTATAGCACCTAGGAACATACCGTACATGATGAGTAAATAGTGCATGTTTCTCCTAATAGTCATTCTTTATGCCTCCTTTATGTTACATTCATTATGAAAAAGTAAGAGATTCTAATACGAAAATAGTTGGATAACTAATTCAATATGCATATTATCTTTTTAAGGGAACTACTTATTCAAGATACATTACAAAAATTAGCAATATTATTTTATGAAACTGTAAAACATCTGTAAGTATAATTGCTTTTTTGTATGTGCTTTGATGGTTACTAAAATTAAATGTAACTCTTTAATTTTACATAGTAAGTGAAGTTTTTAAAACGTATTTTTGTCTTTCTTTGGAACATTAATGTTATTTTTATATAGTTTGAATCTTAAGAATAAATAATTAAATTTATTTATACTTTTCGTGAAGATTCAGAAAAATGAATTGACACTAGGAAATATTTGCTATAAAATCAACGGTAATTGCATAAGTCTTATCAAGAATAGGTGGAGGGACCGGGCCCTATGAAACCTTGGCAACAGCCGTAAAGCGGAATTGTGCCAAATCCTGCAGGTATTTCCTGAACGATAAGAAAGGCTACATGTCGAGCGTTTATCTAAACTGCTTCTTTCTTATTTAGGAAAGAAGCAGTTTTTTTATGTTAAAAAAGAAAGGGGATTGAGAAATGAGCAATACAAGGGGAAAAGGAACAATTTGTGTCCAAGGTGGCTATACGCCGAAAAACGGTGAACCGCGTGTTTTACCGCTTTATCAAAGCACGACGTATAAATACGATACATCTGATGATTTAGCAGCTCTCTTTAATTTAGAGGCAGAAGGTTATATTTATACTCGTATTGGTAACCCAACGCTTGCAGCATTTGAGCAGAAACTGACAGAGTTAGAAGGCGGCGTCGGTGCGGTTGCAACTGCATCAGGGCAAGCTGCAATTATGTTAGCGATATTAAATATTTGCGGCAGCGGTGATCACCTTCTTTGCTCATCAACAGTATACGGCGGTACGTTTAACTTATTTGCAGTTAGTCTGCGGAAACTTGGCATTGAGGTTACTTTCTTTAATCCAAACTTAACTGCTGATGAAATTGTTGCCCTTGCAAATGAGAAAACAAAGCTTGTGTATGCAGAATCGCTTGGAAATCCAGCGATGAATGTTCTTAACTTTAAAGAGTTTTCTGATGCGGCAAAAGAGCTTGAGGTGCCATTTATCGTCGACAATACGTTAGCGACGCCGTATTTATGTCATGCTTTTGAACATGGTGCAAACATTGTCGTTCATTCTACAACGAAATATATTGATGGTCATGCAAGCTCACTTGGCGGTATTGTCATTGATGGCGGTAATTTCGATTGGAGTAAATTTCCTGAATTTGTTGAACCAGATCCAAGTTATCATGGTGTGAGTTATGTGGAAAGATTCGGGCAAGCGGCATACATTGTGAAAGCTCGTGTGCAGTTATTAAGAGATTATGGAAATTGTATGAGTCCATTCAATGCGTATGTAAGTAATATTGGCTTAGAAACGTTGCATCTTCGTATGGAGCGTCATAGTCAAAACGCATTAGCTGTTGCACAGTGGTTATCGCAGCATGAACGCGTTGAGTGGGTCAATTATCCAGGACTTAAAGATAATGAAAATTATGCATTAGCACAAAAATATTTACCGAAAGGCGCGAGTGGTGTTTTAACGTTTGGAGTAAAGGGGGGGATTGAATCTGCTAAGCAATTTATTGCAAATGTGAAGCTCGCAGCATTGGTGACGCATGTTGCAGATGCAAGAACTTGTGTGATTCATCCTGCAAGCACAACGCACCGTCAGCTTAGTGAAGAGCAGCAGCGTCTGGCAGGTGTAACGCCTGATTTAATTCGGTTATCTGTTGGTATTGAAGATGCGGCGGATATTATTGCTGATTTAGCAGAAGCCCTTTCTGGAGGAAAACAGTATGCCGATCATCATTGCTAAAGATTTACCCGCTCGTAAAGTATTACAAAATGAAAATATTTTCGTGATGACGAAAGAACGAGCAGAAACACAAGATATCCGTGCTTTGAAGATTGCTATTTTAAATTTGATGCCAACAAAGCAAGAAACTGAAACGCAGTTGCTTCGTTTAATTGGAAATACGCCGCTTCAGCTCGATGTACATTTACTTCATATGGAATCTCATACATCAAGAAATGTGGCACAGGAGCATTTAACAAGTTTCTATAAAACATTTCGAGATATTGAAGGAGAAAAATTTGACGGGTTGATCATTACTGGTGCCCCGGTTGAAACACTTCCTTTTGAAGAGGTAGATTATTGGGAAGAATTGAAGCAAATTATGGACTATTCGAAGGAGTATGTTACATCGACGCTTCACATTTGTTGGGGAGCACAAGCAGGGTTGTATTATCACTACGGTGTTCCAAAATATCCGCTTCAGCAAAAGATGTTTGGTGTGTTTGAGCATGAAGTGCAGCAAGAGAATGTGAAACTGTTACGCGGTTTTGATGAAAGCTTTTTTGCGCCGCATTCTCGTCATACGGAAGTCCGTGCATCTGATATTCAAAAAGTACAGGAACTTGATATGTTAGCGACATCTGAAGAAGCTGGTGTTCATCTCGTTATGAATAAAGATGGAAAGCATATTTTTGTTCTTGGTCATAGCGAATACAGCTGCGAGACGTTAAAGCAAGAATATGAGCGAGATCAACAAAAAGGGCTCGATATTGCTATTCCAAAAAACTATTTTAAAGATGACAATCCATTGGAAAAACCGGTGGTAAAGTGGCGTAGCCATGGGAATTTACTATTTTCAAATTGGTTGAATTACTATGTGTATCAAGAAACCCCTTATATTTTGTAAAGAAGCCATATAACACTTGGTAGCGTTTTCTTCGTAAGGAGCAACCTTTATTGTTCGGAATGTTCCAAATATATTGTTTTTTTGAATTTTACCTTATATAATGGCACCTAAATACAATTTTTAGAGGGGTGGACAGTATTATGAATGAAATTCGAGTTGGACTATTAGGTCTTGGAACTGTAGGAAGCGGTGTGGTGCGTATTATTGAAGATCATCAAGATCGTTTAGCGCATCAAATCGGTTGTCCTGTCAAAGTAACAAAAGTGTTAGTACAAAACGTAGAAAAAGAACGTGAGGTCCAAGTAACCCCTACATTATTAACGAAAAATCCAGATGAGATTATAAATAATCCAGATGTTGACGTTGTGATTGAAGTGATGGGCGGTGTAGATGAGGCAAAAGCGTATATTTTACAATCGCTGCAAAACGGAAAGCACGTTGTAACAGCAAATAAAGATTTAATGGCACTTCATGGTGCAGAACTTCTTACTGTAGCAAAAGAAAATCAAGCTGATTTGTTTTATGAAGCAAGTGTAGCAGGTGGTATTCCGATTTTGCGAAGCATTGTAGAAGGTCTTTCTTCTGATCGGATTACGAAAATGATGGGAATCGTGAACGGAACAACGAATTTTATTTTGACAAAAATGTCTGGAGAAGGGAGAGCATACGAAGACGTGTTAAATGAAGCGCAGCAACTTGGATTTGCGGAAGCAGATCCAACATCAGACGTTGAAGGGTTAGATGCGGCACGAAAGATGACAATCTTAGCAACACTAGGCTTTTCTACAAATGTAGAACTTCATGATGTGAATGTAAAAGGGATTACATCCATTACGGAGGAGGATATTACATATAGTAAGAGCTTAGGTTATACAATTAAGTTAATCGGTGTAGCGAAGCGTGATGGCGAAAAATTAGAGGTGACAGTAGAACCAACACTGCTGCCAAATGCGCACCCGCTTGCGGCCGTTCAAAATGAGTATAATGCGGTATATGTATACGGCGAAGCGGTAGGAGAAACAATGTTTTACGGACCAGGTGCAGGAAGTTTACCAACAGCAACAGCTGTTGTATCTGACTTAGTTGCGGTTATGAAAAATGTACGCCTCGGTGTAACGGGGAATAGTGCTGTGACTCCGCAATATGAAAAAGTATTAAAAGAGGCAGACGAAATTTATGTGAAGAAGTTTCTACGCCTTCATGTGAAAGATGAAGTAGGTGTGTTTGCAAAAATTACATCTCTGTTCTCTGAACGCGGCGTAAGCTTCGAAAAGATTATTCAAATGCCATTACAAGAGAAAGGAGCAGCTGAGATTGTCATCGTTACACATCGCGCATCCCTTGCAGACTATGCGTATATTTTAGAAACGCTAGAAACGTATGAAGAAGTGGATTGCGTGAAAGCGAATTACCGTATTGAAGGAGATGCTCGCTAATGTGGAACGGACTACTTGCTGCTTATAAAGAATATTTACCGATTACTGATCAGACGCCGGCCCTTTCGTTATCAGAAGGAAATACACCGCTTATTTTATTAGAAAACCTTTCAGAAAAATGGGGTGTTTCTATTTATGCGAAAGTAGAAGGGGCAAACCCAACTGGTTCCTTTAAAGACCGCGGGATGGTTATGGCGGTAGCGAAGGCAAAAGAAGCTGGCAGCAAAACAGTTATTTGCGCTTCAACAGGAAATACATCTGCGTCTGCGGCTGCTTATGCAGCGCGCGCAGGTTTATCTTGCATTGTTATGATTCCGAATGGAAAAATTGCATATGGTAAGTTAGCTCAGGCAGTCATGTACGGAGCTGAGATTATTAGTATTGACGGGAATTTTGACCATGCTTTGCAAATGGTGCGGAAGCTAAGTGATTCATCGCCCATTACACTTGTAAATTCAGTGAATCCGTATCGCATTGAAGGGCAAAAAACAGCAGCATTTGAAATTTGTGATGCACTCGGAAAAGCGCCTGATATTTTAGCCATTCCAGTTGGGAATGCGGGCAATATTACAGCATACTGGAAAGGGTTTACGGAGTATAACGAAAAGCATGGTACAGGTTTACCGGAAATGCGCGGTTTTGAAGCGGAAGGAGCAGCAGCGATTGTACGCGGATATAAAATTGAAGATCCTGAGACAGTTGCCACTGCAATACGCATCGGTAACCCTGCAAGCTGGGATAAAGCCGTTGCAGCTGCTCATGATTCAAATGGAAAAATTGATGAGGTAACAGATGCAGAAATTCTTCAGGCCTATGAATGGCTTGCCAAGTATGAAGGGATTTTTGCAGAGCCTGCTTCTTGTGCGTCGCTTGCTGGTATTTATAAGCAAGTACAAACAGGAGAAATAACAAAAGGAAGTAAAATCGTCGCTGTTTTAACAGGAAATGGTTTAAAAGATCCTAACATTGCAATTGATACAAAAAAAGTTCAGCCGCTTGTTTTGCCCAATGATGAAAAGGTTGTGTTTGAACACATTCAAGGAGCTGTCCTGCGATGAAGGCGGCTCCCATGTTTACAATTCGTGTGCCTGCCAGTACAGCAAATCTTGGGCCAGGCTTTGATTCAATTGGTCTTGCGGTAAGTAAATATTTAACGGTAGATGTATTTTCGCATTACAAATGGGAGTGCAAGGCGAAAACACCACTTCTTCAGGGTGTTCCAGAAGATGAGAATAATTTACTGATTGAGACTGCTAGGGGAATAGCCGCTCGTTATAATAAGGAGCTTCCATATTGTAGTCTCTATCTCGATAGTGATATTCCATTAGCAAGAGGACTTGGAAGCAGTGCCTCGGCAATTATTGCCGGAATTGAACTTGCCGATCAGCTCTGTGAATTGCATTTATCTAGAAGAGAAAAGTTATTGATTGCAACGGAAATAGAAGGACATATCGATAATGTTGGAGCGGCATTATATGGTGGACTTATAGTAGGAACATATGATGGAAAAGATATTTCATTTGTTTCACAACCCATTCATGACGTAGAACTTGTTGCAGTTATTCCTTCATATGAACTAAAAACAATTCATGCAAGAGATGTGCTTCCGAGTAGGTTGGTATATATGGACGGTATTCGCGGCAGCGGTGTTGCCAATGTGCTTGTAGCCGCTTTATGTAAAGAGGATTGGGTGCTTGCTGGGGAAATGATGAAACGGGATGTGTTTCATGAACCGCACCGTAAGCAGCTCGTTCCTGAATTACAAAAACTTCATGAATTAGAGCATGGGAATGTATATGGTGTTTCTTTAAGCGGTGCCGGGCCAACTGTGCTTTGTTATGTGAAAAAAGGAAGTGCTGACGAAGTGAAGATATGGCTGCAATCTATTTTTAGTCATTGCGTGGTAGAAACGCTTCAAGTTGTCAACGAAGGGGTTCATATTATACATGAACAACAAAAGCCCATTGAAAGTATATAGCTTTCAATGGGCTTCTTGCGTACGATAACTTTGTAATACTTTTGAGCCGATTTGAATAAATGCTTGAATGATCCAGCCTGTTGTAAAAGATAGAATAATGGTACCAAAATAAATGGGTCCATGTAACATGAAACTACCAACTAAAAATAGACAAGCTAGAGAAATTTCTGTTTTCCGAAAGGACCACTTTGTTTTTTCAGAGATTGTTAAAACAAATGCTTCTTGCGGCGCAGTGCCAAGCTGTGATGAAACATAGATACCAATACCTGCTCCAACAAATAAATTTCCACATATAAGTGTTATATACTTTGGAAGAGCTCGAATGCCATCCATTATGAATGCAACTGAGCCGATCATATCAACAAAAACAGAGATTAAAATCATCGTCATGATTGTACCAAATGTAATCTGCTTTCGGTTCATAGACAGTACGATAAAGGTGAAGATAAGATTAATAATAAACATCCAAGATCCGATGCTTAAACCAAAATTTTGATATAAAGCAATGAAAAGCGAATCATATGGACTAAGACCAAATGAAGTAATCGTTGTCATCATATTTATACCGAGAGAGAGTAGCAGTAATCCACCTATAAAAAAGATATACTCTAGCTTAATTTTCATAATGAAACACAAATCCTTTCTTAATAAGCTTGCTAGCAAAGGATATAATGTGAAAAGCTTACCAGGTCAAGGGGTACATTTCTAAAATTTATTTGTATGCGATAATATGAATGGTGGGAAGGAGGATTTTATTATGCCAAATATAAAAAAAATCGCAGAAATGGCAGGTGTCTCAATTTCTACCGTTTCACGCGTTTTAAATAATCATCCGTATGTAAATGAGCAAAAACGAAAAGAGATATTAGCAATTATCGAAAAGTTAAATTATACGCAAAATTCGAATGCCATCCATTTAGTAAGAGGGAAAACGAATGTTATTGGTGTGCTTCTTCCATTTGTAAATAATCAATATTACAGTGCAATTATAGAAGGTATTTCAAGAGAGGCCGCAAAACATAATTACAATATGATGCTCTGTCAAACGGGTTATAGCGCGGATAAAGAAATAGAGATTTTGAATATGTTAAAGATGAAAAAGTTAGACGGAGTCATTATATGTTCAAAAGTCAATGCTTGTCAGGAGATTGAAAAGTACGCAAAATTTGGTCCAATTGTGACGTGTGAAGATACAGCATCAAGCACAATTTCTAGCATTCATATTGATCATTACAAAACGTTTGCTCTAGGAATGGAATATTTAATAGAAAAGGGACATACACGAATTGGTTACTGCGTTGGACGAAGTAATAGCTTCAACAGTCAAAATCGAAAACAGGCGTACCGGGACGCTTTATCCTCTATTCATGTTAGGCCGAAAGAAGAGTGGGAGTTTGTAGACTGCTTTACAATAGAGGACGGGACACGTGTTGTTCAATCACTGCTTCATATGAAAGAGCGTCCAACAGCCCTTCTCGTATCTTGTAATCATATTGCAGCGGGTATTGTAACAGCCGCCAAAAAAAGTGGCCTTTCTATTCCAGGTGATATCACGATTATTGGTTGTGATGATCAGCAAGTTGCAGAGATACTAGATATTACAACAATTGCTCATTCGAGTGTGGAGGTTGGTGCAGGTGCATTTACAATTTTGCATGACCAAATTGCGAGTATAGAAAAAGAAGGAAAAAGAATTGAGTTATTTGCGAAATTAACGGAAAGACTGACAACATAAGGAGTAAAGCACAATCTTCATTAAAGTGATTGTGCTTTTTTCGTAGGCTGATGAAAATCGCTTTTCGAATTTTCGTTTGGTATAATATGGTCAATCTATAAGGGGATAAAGGGGTTTTAGCATGAGACCGAAATTTGTGAAAGCTATTTTATTCGTTACACTTGCATCTTTTTGTTTATTTGCTTACGGCTTTATTGCTGGCGTAAACGATGTTCTAAATCCGAAAGCTTCTAAGTTAACTCCGGCCGTGCAAAAAGAAGCAAAAGGGAAACAACAAAAAGAAACGTTACAAATTGTTAGTTTAGGTGATTCTTTAACGCGCGGTGTTGGAGATAAAGAAGGTATTGGATATATTGGACGTTTGAAGAATGAATTGCAAACAAAATATAAACAAAAGGTAGCGCTTACAAATTTAGCAGTGAGTGGAGCAAAAATGCCTGATTTACTGAAACAAATGGAAAGTGGCGGCGCCGAGTATGCAATTAAGCAAGCTGATGTGCTTGTTCTGACAATTGGGGGAAACGACTTATTTCCGGGATGGGAATCGCTTGGGAATCTTAATTTAACGACGTATCACCCTGATACAGTAACATTTCAAAATAATGCGAAGCAAATTTTATCCAAGCTGCGACAGTTAAATCCAAACAGCCCCATTTTCTGGATTGGTTTGTATAATCCATTTGAAGATGTGGAAGAGTTAAAAGGCTCGTCTTCGATTGTTGTTGATTGGAATGCGTCATTAGAAAAAACTGCACTTGATTATCAAAACGTATATGTTGTCCCGACATTTGATATGTTCCAAAATCGCGGCAAGGATTTATTATATTCTGATCACTTTCACCCGAATGAAACAGGCTATACATTCATAGCGGATCGTTTATTACAAAATGTTGTGAGTCAATTAAAGCTTGCTGGGGGTGAAGAGAAATGACGATAGTGTTGTCTGTACGAAATTTAAAAAAAGTAATCAAGAAAAAAACGCTTGTTGAAAATGTGTCGTTTGATATACAGCAAGGAGAAGTATTTGGTTTTTTGGGGCCAAACGGAGCGGGGAAAACAACAACGATTCGTATGCTTGTCGGTCTTATTCAAGCAACAGAGGGAACAATTTCAATCGGTGGTTATGATATAAAAGAAAATTTTCGCGGAGCGATGAGGCAAATTGGAAGTATCGTTGAAAACCCTGAACTGTATACATATTTGACTGGCTTTGAAAATTTAAAGCAATTCGCTCGCATGCTAGGCGGGATTTCTGATGAGCGTATTATAGAAATTGCAAAAATGGTACATCTTGATGAGCGCATTCACGATAAGGTGAAAACATATTCACTTGGAATGAAGCAACGCCTTGGGATTGCACAAGCTCTTCTTGGGAACCCGAAACTTCTTATATTAGATGAACCGACGAACGGACTTGATCCGGCTGGTATTCGAGAACTTCGCGAATTTGTGCATACGCTTGTGAACGAGGAAAATATTAGCGTATTCATCTCTAGCCACTTGTTAAGTGAAGTGCAAATGATTTGTGACCGGGTTGCGATTATCAATAAAGGGAAAGTGATTACGGTAGCAAGGGTTGAAGAATTAGTGAAGCAAGCGAGTGGCCGCATGGAGTGGATTGTGACACCGCTTGAAAAAGCAAAGGCATTGCTTGAAGAATCTGATGAAGTGACAGAACTTGTAATAGAAGAAGGGCGATTATTATGTCGTATGAATCAAGAACGTGTAAGCTTTTATAATAAGAAATTAGTAGAACATGATGTAGACGTTCATAGTGTAAAAGAAATTGTATTTACATTGGAAGATTTATTTATGGAACTAACAAAGGGGGAGCAGCATGCGTGAATTTGCGAACCTCGTCTATAATGAGGCGGAGAAAATATATCGAAAGAAACGTATTGTAGTAGTCATGCTCATTTTGGCAATTTTAATTCCAATTTTTGTTTATGCACAGTATCGGGAAGTACAGACGACTATAAAACGTCTTGGTACAAGTGATTGGAAAGTATCATTGCAGCAGCAAATTGTTGATTCGCAAAACCGCTTAAATAATTCGCGTCTGCCCGAAGAATGGAAGAAATGGTTAAAGGTAAATGTGGAGCAGCAACAATATTATTTAGATCATAATATTAATCCAAGTGCCCCAGGAGCACCGACATTTGTACGCGCATTTATTGAACAAGGAATTACGTTATTTATTCCGCTTCTCGTCATGATTATAGCAATTGATATCGTATCGGGAGAGCGAAGTGACGGAACGATGAAAATGCTCCTTACTCGACCGATTCGGCGCTGGAAAATTCTTTTAAGTAAATACGTGACGATGGTGTTGTTTATTTCGCTCATTTTGCTGTTTGTCGGTGTTCTTTCGTATGTGTTATCAGGCGTTGTATTTGGTTATTCTGGATGGGGTTTGCCGGTGCTGACAGGGTTTATCACTGAGAAGAATACATTAAACACAGCCTTTGTTCATCTTATTCCGCAGTGGCAATACATTGTGATGGCTTACGGGCTTGCCTGGTTTGTAGCGGTTGTCGTCGGTACAATCTCATTTATGGTTTCTGTACTGATTCGCAATACGCCAGCTGGTATGGGGGTTATGCTGGCGGCGTTAATTGCTGGAAATATCTTAAATAATTTTGCAACATCTTGGGAAGGTGCAAAATATATTTTTAGTGTTAATTTATCATTAACGGATTATTTATCAGGACAGTTACCGGCATTGCCAGGATTATCGATGAGCTTTTCATTACTTAATCTAACAATATGGGCAGTTGTATCGCTTATTATTGCTTTTGCAGTATTTACAAAACAAGATATGGTCAATTAATCCGATAGGAAGTGAAAGAATGGAACAAATATTGAAGAATGATTGGGCACCGTTACTTGCACCTGAATTTGAGAAACCATACTATGAACAATTACAATCATTTTTAAAAGAAGAATATCATACACATGTTGTGTACCCGAAGCAGGAAGATATTTTTAATGCTTTGCATTATACAAGCTATCAAGATACGAAGGTACTTATTTTGGGACAAGATCCATATCATGGGCCAAATCAAGCGCACGGTTTAAGTTTTTCAGTGCAACCTGGCGTACGCACGCCGCCGTCACTGCAAAATATGTACAAAGAGCTGCAGGATGATCTAGGTTACCCAATCCCGAATAACGGCTATTTAGTAAAATGGGCAGAACAAGGTGTACTTTTACTAAATACTGTATTAACTGTGCGTCAAGGAGAAGCCAATTCTCACAAAGGAAAGGGATGGGAAATTTTCACGGATCGGATTATTGAGCTGTTAAATGAACGAGAAAAGCCAGTTATCTTTGTGCTATGGGGACGACCTGCTCAGGCAAAGAAAAAGCTCATTACAAATCCAAATCATTATATTATCGAATCTGTTCATCCAAGCCCATTATCAGCACGCCGAGGGTTTTTTGGCAGCAAACCATTTTCAAAAATAAACAACTTCTTAGTAGAACAAGGAGAGCAGGAGATTGATTGGCAAATTCCAAATATCTAAATAAGAGTTCTTTCATTTAGATATCTATACGTGCAAAAGCAGATCACTACATATGTAGTGATCTGCTTTTTATTTATCTTCTTCTTCTTTTTTTAATTTCGCATCTAGTACGAACGTACCAAATGGAAGAACAGATGCAATAAGCGCACCAAATACCCATGATTTTGACTTATGATGAGTAGTGGTTACTTGAAAGACAGCGTAGATGAATAGTATAAACAAGACACCGTGTGCCATACCTGCTACAGTAACTGCTTTTGAAAAACCCGCAAAATATTTCAGTGGCATTGCGATGAATAGAAGGATTAGAAAAGAAATTCCTTCAAGTAATCCAATGACTCTCAAACGTCCAATCGGTGTTGATAACATAAAATGACCTCCTTATATAAGCTTGTCTATGGTAAATTTGTATTCTTTTTATGAATAAAATAGTCTATTTTGTTCCATTATAAACCAAAATGAACTTTACACTATGGAAATAGTGTAAAGTTCAAAATATCTTCACAAGCTGATAAAATAAAAGATAAATCCCGCTGAAATATTTGACTTCAGCAGGATTTTATAGATGGTTCGTTCAACTAATCCTTAACAAGCAAACAGCTCTACACAAGCACTTCACTGTTTAAAACAAATTGTTCTACGACTTTTGCAACACCGTCATTCATGTTTGTGTCTGTTACATAATTAGCAATGGCTTTAATGTCATCAGGTGCATTGCCCATTGCAACGCCAAGGCCAGCAAATTCAATCATTGCTAGATCATTATAGCTATCACCCATTGCGATAACCTCTTCACGTTTAATACCAAGTTTTTGGATGAGTTGGTTTAAGCTTGTGCCCTTTGTTACGCCAGCTTCTGTAAATTCTAAGAAGAATGGCTTTGAGCGCATAACACTTAATTGGCCTTCAAGTTCTTGTTGTAATTTTTTTTCAACTTCTGCAAGGCGTTCTGGTGCTTCCATCATTAATACTTTTACAACAGGTTCTTTCACTGCATCTACAAAACTATCAACTTCAATAATTGGCATACCCGTAATATGAGCTTCAACTTCTGTATATTCATTATTTTCCTCTGTTACAATGTCATCGCCGATGTACGTATGAATCCAAACGTCCTCGTTTTGGCTTGTTTTGTATAAATTATGAACGATTTCAGGTGATAACGTACTGCTAAATAATTCTTCGTTTGTTTTGCAATTAATAATTTTTGCACCGTTAAACGATAAAATAAAACTTCCGTATTCTTCTAAATTAAGTTCTTTTGCAACCGCCCACATCGCAAATGTTGGACGGCCAGAAGCTAGTACAACTTTTACGCCGCGCTCTTGTGCTTTCATCAGAGCTTCTTTTGTACGCGGTGAAATGGTATGGTCATCGCGAAGTAATGTATCATCTAAATCTAGTACAATCATTTTATAAGACATTTGAATGGTCCTTCCTATATGAGTTTAGCATAAATTATAAGGCATCGAATTTCTTTGTAAATGGAATCGATTCCGTATGAATCCATATACGAGCAGAAGGATCTTGTCTGCTCATATATGTCTCTATTATCGTAACAACACTTAAAATAGACTGCAATGCTTGAAGTTTGCCAATTTGGTTTACATTTTGTGTCGATTTATTTAATTAACCTAGGCGGGAAGGGTGTTTGTTAAGATTTATGATGCTTGTTTTTCCGTTGAACGAGAAAATAAAACTTCTAGTATAATGGCCATTACAGAACCGAGTACGAGGCCGTTGCTTAAAAAGGATGCAAGAAACGGCGGAAGTGAAGAAAAGGCTCCTGATGGGATAAACATGACACCAATCCCGGTAAAGAGAGCGAGACCGGAAACTTTGAATAAGCGCTCTTTATCTTTCACAGTTTCATATTCCCGAAAAGCTAGCCCAATCATACTTGCAAATACAGGATAAATAGCTGCATAACCAACAGCTACTGGAATTGCTGCAAAGAAAGATGTAACTTTCGGAAATAAGCTAATAAGAATAATGAAGGTTGAACCTAGAATAAACGGTAATCGTTTATAAATATTTGTTGTTGAAATAAAACCAGCTGATCCAGAAATAGCAACAGGTCCAATTGCTGAAAAAAGGCCCCCTAGAATCTGGTTGATGCCAGTAATAATCCCTGCTTGTTTAAAACGGTTTTGCATTGCGGTTTCTTCATGTTTTGAAACAACTTGTTGCACAACGCGAATACTTGCAAGCATGTTTGTAAGCAATAGTAGTGTTACGAAAATAACAGTAATGACCATATTCCATTCAGCGCGGGGTACACCGAAAACAAAGATAGAAGGAAGATGGACGATATCATTTACTGGTGTAATCGGATTAGAGAGTCCGAAGTAAGCAAATAGCATCCAACCGATTATGATACTACATAAAACAGAATATTGTCCTAGAACAGGTAGCTTCATAATAAAGAATGATAGTAAAATAATAATGAGAGAAAGAAGAAGTACTTTTCCTTGTACTTCTTTATGTTGTCCATCAAGACCAAACATCCCTTTCAAAAAGGAGCCGCTTAGCTGGGCAACGAGAAGAAATAAATATGTTCCGACGACCGTTGGTGTAAAATAGCGTACGAGCTTATCGATAAGTCCCAATACACTAAGAAGGATACAAATGAGACCGCTTAGTAAAAAGGAATATTGCAGTACACGAAGTGTTTCACCACTTGATCCAAATAACACAATTCCGAGGCTTGCGTATAACGAAAATATACCCCACCAAAGTCCAGCAGGTCCCTCTTGAATTGGTAATCGATGTCCAAATACAGCTTGTAATATGCCAGCAAAGCCAAGAACAAATAATGTTCGTTGTACAAAAGCGATAGCTTCTGCCCCTTCAAGTCCGTAACTAGCAGCAACACTAATCGGGACAATAAGACTACCGGCTAAAATAAATAATGCCCATTGTAAGGCAGACAGCAATGTTTTCATCTTATCGACCTCTTTCTTGTATTCCGTTTCTAGTATATATGTATTTGATTTGTTGTGGCAAAGATTGAACATAGAGAAAAGAGATGAAAGAATATCATGAGTGCACGTAAACAATTGACTATTGCAATTATATGTATGTGTTTCGTTGTAATTGTTGGAACAATCGGGTTTATGATAATAGAAGAGATTAGTATGTTTCAAGCATTTTGGATGACAATGATTACTGTATTAACAGTCGGATATGGGGATGCCGTTCCATTAACGAAAGCAGGGAAGGTTTTTGCCCTTTTAATTATTCCGCTTGGCGTTGGTATTGTGACGTATGCGATCGGGGTAGTAGCAGCTATGATTGTTGAAGGGAATTTATTTCAGGCGGTGCGGAGGAAGCAGATGGAGAAACAAATTGCAGAAATAAAAGATCATATTATTGTGTGCGGATGCGGCAGGGTTGGCTTGCAAGTTGTGCAAGAATTACGGGAAAAAAACATGCCTTTTATTGTTGTCGATAGAGAAGAGTCCGTATTAACGGAGCAAAAGCTTTTATATGTACACGGAGATGCGACAGATGATGAAGTGTTACATAAGGCTGGTATTACGAGGGCAGCTGGTTTAGTGGCAATCGTTGCGAGTGATGCAGAAAATGTGTTTATTACATTAACCGCAAGAGGCCTAAACCCGAATATTAAAATTATAGCTCGGGCAGAAAAACAAGAGTCAGAAGAGAAATTACGCCGCGCTGGTGCGAATAAAGTTATTAATCCTTCTAGTATGGCGGGAATTCATATTGCAAAAGGAATTGCGAACCCTTTCACTGTTCATTATATAGATACGGTGTTATATGGAACGGACCAGAATTTTGCTATTGAAGAAATTGAAATGGCTGCAGGGTCATCTTTAATTGGAAAAACATTAATGGAAGAAAATGTAAGGAATCGTTTTGATGTTACGATTTTAGCGATTTTGCGAGATGGACATATTATTCATAACCCAACAGGGGCGGAAAAGTTAGCAGAACGTGATATGATAATAGTATTTGGTCCAGTAGAGAAATTGGAGCAATTTGAGAAAGAATTACAATACACGAGGTGATAAAGAATGCAAATATCTAGCGATAAGGTTTTAAATAAAATGGCAAGCGAAATTGCAAAAGCGAAAGGAAGCGAATCACATAAAACGAAAGAACATCTTCTAGTTGTTCGTGCATTATGCGATTTATTGCTCGAAGAACAGACGGAAGCTCCTGTGTATGTTGAGCCGAAAATACAAACACAATTTATATCGCCGCAAATGCCGATTCAACCAACTGCTACATTTTCAGGAGAGCCTGTATATATAAAAGAAGAGGATGCAAACGGAAACTCTCTTTTTGATTTTTAAAAGTTAAATAGTTGGATTGTGTGTAAAAATTTTTTATTATAAAAATAAAAAGGGGAATTCCAATGAAAATTTTCTTCTTATTAGGTTGTATTGCAGCTGCATTATCTGTTGCGCTTGGTGCATTTGGAGCGCACGGGCTTGAAGGGAAAATCTCTGCGAAAATGTTAGAAGTTTGGAAAACAGGTGTTACGTATCAAATGTTTCATGCAGGTGGATTATTTGTTGTAGCTTTGTTAATGGACAAAATTCAATCTTCTCTTGTAAGCGCAGCAGGCTGGTGTATGGTGGCAGGTATTATTCTGTTTTCCGGAAGCTTATATGCATTAAGTACAACTGGCATGAAATTTTTTGGCCCAATCACTCCGCTTGGCGGCGTAGCGTTTATTGTAGGCTGGATTTTACTAGGAACTGCGGTTGTAAAAGGTTTATAAAGTGAAACTTCCATCAGTGGGGGGAACACCGCCCGCAAATAGCGGGATAAAAATAAAACAAAAGCTGGCATTTGCCAGCTTTTTCTTATTATCTTGGAGGATAAGTTGCTGGTTGTTGTGCCGGGAAGTAGATGATTTCTCCAGGAAATTCTACATAATCAAGATAGATCATAAGCAGTAAATAACGTTTTCCGGACTTAGGTTCACTTACAATGATATGATCGCGTCCTGCAGCCTCAATGATGCCTGTATAGGATTGTGTACCAAGTGTGCTGCCGCGCTCATATGTCATGAAAAAAGTCGCTGGTTTTCCTTTGTTTAAACGAAGGATATTTTCAATATACGATTGCTCAAGTGGAAGCATGCCTTGAGAAGCGGCAAGTTGCGCCTGAGCAGCTTGTGGTGTTGGCGGTGTTGTCATTTGTTGTCCTGGTTGCCCAGGTTGCGGTTGCATATACCCGCCAGATGGTTGATAAAATCCTCCCCCATAGTATGGGTTTTGTTGCTGTGCCATACAAAATCCCTCCTCTTTTCAGTTCACTAATATACACTTGGACAGTCTTCACCAGTTGGTTGAAAAAAGCAATGGTTTTTAAAACGACCAGAATTTTCTTGATTAAACCAAGTTGGTGGACAATCACCTACCGGCCGGAAAAACCATAAAGAAAAATTAGCAGGCCAGAAGCGTTCACCTTGAACTGTACGTCTTGCTAAGGCGAGATCACTTTCACGGGCACGCTGATAGAAGTAACCTTTTTGTGTAGCCTCAAATCCACCAGGACTTTGAAATACCATTTGACGAAGGTTTCGAATCTTTTTAAAGTCTAAGCAATTCCCTCTTACGCGATTGACGCCGACATTTCCAACCATAAGCATTCCTTTAGGCCCTTCTCCTTCTGCTTCTGCTCGCATTAACCTTGCGAGTAGTTTTAAGTGTTCTTCTGTATAGGCAATAACACCCATCTGTGTCACCTCTCTTATTACTCTGCTAGAGGAAAGAAAGTGTAGAACAATCACTAATTCATACGTATGAAAAAAAGAGGGCAGATATGACAACTAAGCCATGTTTTGTGATGAGGGATAATCTTTAGTTTTGTTAGGAGGTTATTCAGCCGAGAGTGTTAGTAGGGTATAAAAAAAGGAACGAAAATCGTTCCTTTTTAGCTTACACATGTAAAAATTTTGCGACCTTCTCGCTTGGTAAAATGTTTCCAACGAAGAATGTTCCAAATTCACCGTAACGTGCACTTACTTCGTCAAAGCGCATTTCGTATATAAGTTTCTTAAATTGAAGAACATCATCAGCGAATAATGTTACGCCCCATTCATAATCATCAAAACCTACAGAACCAGTAATGATTTGACGTACTTTTCCTGCATATTGACGACCAATTTTGCCGTGGCTATACATTAATTTTTTGCGCTCTTCCATCGGTAACATGTACCAGTTATCATCACCTTGGCGGCGCTTGTCCATCGGATAGAAGCAAACGTGATTTGCTTTTGGTAATGTTGGGTATAGACGCGCAAGAATTTGTGGATTTTGGTACGGATCTTCTTCAGCAGGAAGATAGTTACTTAACTCCACAACAGATACGTAAGAGTATGTAGGAAGCATATACTCTGCTAATGTTGTTTTATTGAATTCTGCTTCAATTTCATTTAATTCTTCCATTGTTGGACGTAAAATCATGAACATGATATCAGCCTTTTGCCCAACGATTGTATACAGTGCATGGCTACCTTGTTTTGCAGTTTCTGTTTTGTTCCATTTTTCAACGATGTTTAAAAATTCGAACATTGCTTGCTGACGCTCGTCACTAGATAATGTTTTCCAAGCCGCCCAGTCCATAGAACGGAAATCGTGTAAACAATACCAACCATCTAACGTTTTTGCTGCTTCACTCATTAGGTTCACCTCAAATAATCAAGTTTTACACGTTAACTATATCATATATAGATGAAAAAGCATGTATCGGAATCTTGGGAGCACAAAATTGTCACATTTCATGGCGGAATTTTAAGAAAATATAATCATTTTCATTTTACCTATTTTTTAGAAGCAATAAGTTTAAAATATAGATAAAAAGCGGTATTCTTAAATATGGATTTGAATTTGTAGGAGGGTTATTGGTGAGCGATTTATTTACAACAGTAAAAGAAAAAGTTCAAGGTAAAGGCATTTCTATCGTACTTCCTGAAGGAACTGATGAAAGAATTTTAGGCGCTGCAGAGCGTTTAGCAAAAGAAGAATTAGTAAAACCAATCTTAGTTGGTAATAAAGAAGAAATTAGCGCGAAAGCTGCTAGCATGAATTTAACATTAGCAGGCGTTGATATTTATGATCCAGCTACATACGAAGAAATGGATGCAATGGTAGCATCTTTTGTTGAACGCCGTAAAGGTAAAGCGACAGAAGAAGCTGCTCGTGAAATCCTAAAAGACGAAAACTATTTCGGTACAATGCTTGTATACATGGGCAAAGCACACGGTTTAGTAAGCGGTGCAGCTCATTCTACGGCTGATACAGTTCGTCCAGCACTTCAAATTATTAAAACAAAACCAGGCGTTACAAAAACTTCTGGCGTATTTATCATGGTACGTGAAGAAGAGAAATACGTATTCGCTGACTGCGCAATCAACATTGCACCAAACAGCCAAGATTTAGCTGAAATTGGTATTGAAAGTGCAAAAACAGCTGAATTATTCGGCATTGATCCACGCGTTGCAATGTTAAGCTTCTCTACAAAAGGATCTGCGAAATCTCCAGAAACAGAAAAAGTTGTAGAAGCAACTCGCATCGCGAAAGAAATGGCTCCTGAATTAACATTAGACGGTGAGTTCCAATTTGACGCTGCATTCGTACCATCTGTAGCTGAAAAGAAAGCACCAGGTTCTGTTATTAAAGGTGACGCGAATGTATTCGTATTCCCAAGCTTAGAAGCTGGAAATATTGGTTACAAAATTGCACAGCGCTTAGGTAACTTCGAAGCAGTAGGACCAATCTTACAAGGCTTAAACATGCCAGTAAATGATTTATCTCGTGGTTGTAACGAAGAAGAAGTGTACAAGCTTGCTTTAATTACAGCAGCTCAAGCGCTATAATCATGAAAAAAGCCCCGCATTTGCGGGGCTTTTTAGTTTTCTAATCCAAGTGATTTATTGTTTCGATCAATAATACGTTGTAAGTGATGCTCGTATAGTGGTATCTCGTCTATTGTAAGCTGCGACGGTGTTAACTGTGGTGTAAAGTGTTGTAATGTTTTTAAAAGGCGCATCATCAAATCTTGTACGGTAATGTCTTTACCAAGTAGTTCTGATAGGGAAGCCATTGTACTTGGAATAATTTCAGGATAGGTAAACCTTGTTTCCTCTCCTTGAATGGCTAAGTTATAAAAATCACGAACAAGTGCAGCTCGTTCTGAACCGCTATTTGTGGCACATAAATAAATTTGTACAGCAACGCCTCCACGAATACGGCGCTGTGAAATACCAGCAAACTTTTTATCGTCAATGCTTAAATCATAGCTGCCAGGGCAGTAAGAGCCAACGATTTCTTTTGCTTCAATATTAACATCGTAATCTTTTAGCATTTCTTTAATTAAATGCCACATTGTATCATAGCCAAGATCGATATCAATGCCTTTTTCTGTTTCTTGGAATAGAAGAGAGACGTTCAGAACACCCTCATCTAATACAACAGCAAGCCCGCCTGAATTGCGAACAATAACATGGAAGTCTTTACTCTTTAAAAATTCAATTCCCTGTTTTAAATAAGGTAATCGTGTATCTTGAATGCCAAGAACAATTGTATTGTGATGAACCCAAGAGCGCATTGTTGCAGCGGATGTACCGTTTCCAACTGTTGTACATAACGTATCATCCATTGCGAAAGACTGCAGTGCGTGGAATTGTGGACCTAAGCTTGATTGGTCAACAATGCGCCACTCTGGTTGAGATAAAATCGAACGAGAATCGCTCATGTAAATAACCCCTTATCTATAAAATGACAATATTTATTATAGCAAAAAAGAGAGACTAGAGAGGAATGTTGTCAAAAAGAACCTGAAGGGATTGAAAATGGTGTGAAGAAACTAGAGTTAAAAGAAAATCTGAAAAAAGAGAGTTATCGCGATTTTAGTAGAGAATCTAAGATGGAAGAACTTCAAACGGTGAACCAATCCTGCATATGCCAGCAGTTATCTCTCACCTATCTTCCTCGTTTCTCTTTAAATCTTGAGGTAGAGGGCCCTACTTCTCGTTAATGCGGGATAAAAACCAGAATAAAAAGGATGCTATGATGGCATCCTTTTCATTCTGCAATCTTCTCTAAATTTCCGTTTCGATCCATGCGAAACGAGGTTTGTGTACGCTCTTCATCGTCCATTAATGCAAGTTTACGCGCACGGTTCATAATTTTCATCAGCGTCTCGTAATCTTCTTGAACTGTAGTTGATTGCTGTTCTAGTTTTTCCACTTTCTTTTCTAATTCAGCATTTCTTCGCATATACTCGGCAATTTCTTGCTTCAATCTCTCATTCTCTCTTTCAAGCGCGGATACTTTTACATTAGAAGTTCCAAGCGACTGTAGAAAATGGATAACGTCGTGCATAGCGATGGAAGAAGCTGTTGGCGTTACTTGTGCAGTTTGAATAGGTTGCATAGGTTGAATAGGTTGCTCAATTTCAATAGTCATGTTTTCATCAGTTGTTACAGTAGGTGAAACCGGCGGTGTATATAGAAGGCGTTTTTTTGCCTGTTCGCCGCCATTTGCACGCATTTTATCCTTACGATGTTTTTTCGCAAGTTGTAATGCTTGATCATAACTATAGCGCACGACAGCATTCCAACGGAATCCACAAGCTGCTGAGGTACGATTTAATTTATCACCAACTTCTTCAAAGGCATTTAATTGTGTACTTCCTTCGCGAACGTGGCGCAAAACAGTTTCAGCAAGAAGTAAATCATCTTCTTCAGTCCAAGCATCTTGTCTTACTTTCATAGATTCATCTCCCTTTCTTTTTATCAATATCTTATTTTTAGAATGGACAAAATAAATCGCTTTTATACAAAGCTTTTAAAATTATGGTAGATTTTGAGCGGAAGTGTGCTTATAGGTTATATATGCTGTGTGAAAAAGCGGGAGTATATGATTGATTTGGTGGCAGGAAGAAAACTTGCATCACATCGAAAAGAAAGGTAAAATACCATTTAGTGTTTATTGTTATATGTACTTGAGAAAAGTTTCATAATAGAGGAAGTGTTATATAAAATGGGAAACGAATTTCGTGTGTGTGATGATTGTCAGGCAACGAATATTAAGACGTTAGTACCGCGTTTAAAAAAAATAGATGAATGTGCAGATGTTCAAATTGGATGTCAATCGTATTGCGGTCCTGGTCGTAAGAAATCATTTGCATTTGTAAATAACCGTCCAGTTGCAGCACCAAATGAAGATGAGTTAATTAAAAAAATTGAAGCAAAATTAAACAAGTAAAAAGATACGATGTCGTATCTTTTTTTTGTACATTAAAGTTTTGTAGAGCGTAAAAAAGTTTTGTATAACGAAATTAGTGGTTGACAAATTTTAGTGTAAATTTGTAGAATGATATTGATAATCATTATCGAAATCAAGACTTGTTCTTGATTTTCTTTTTTACCTTATAATGAGAATGAATTTCATTACTGTTTATGTATATTGAAAGTTAGGATGTTGTAGATGGAAGCGAGTATGAAAAAGTTTTACGAAGAAGAATTGGTAGACGTAAAAGAGATAAAAAGCCGTCCCCTTATTGCCTTAATGATTTTAATTGTTGGGACTGCTTTATTAGCTTTAAGTATGGCAACTTCTATATCGTTTGGTGCTGCCGATATTAGTTTGAAAACAGTATGGCAAGCTGTGTTTCAGTTTGATGAATCGATTACATACCATAATGTTATTCAAGAGTTGCGGCTTCCAAGAGCGATTGGAGGAGCAGTTGTTGGAGCGTTTTTAGCGGTATCAGGTGCAATTATGCAAGGAATGACACGAAATCCTCTTGCGTCTCCGTCACTTATGGGGATTACAGATGGTGCTGTATTTGGAATTGCGATTATGTTTGCATTCTTTCCAAACTCGCCATATTTCATGTTCGTAATTGCTTCCTTTATTGGTGCTGCATTTGGTGCGAGTATCGTGTATGGAATTGGTGCAGCATCTCCAGGGGGATTAACGCCAATTAAGTTAGCGTTGTCAGGTGCGGCGATTAGTGCTTTATTAGGCGCAATCTCATCTGGAATTGCATTATATTTTAACTTAGCGCAAGAAGTTAGTATGTGGCATGCAGGCGGTGTTGCTGGTGTAAAATGGACAAGTTTACACATGTTACTTCCAGTCGGTCTCGTTTGTCTTATGGTTGCTATTATGCTAGCAAGGTATATTACCATTTTAAGTTTTGGTGAAGACATTGCTATTGGGCTGGGGCAAAATACGAAGCTCATTAAGTTTATCGGAACCATCCTTGTACTTGTGTTAACAGGTTGTGCAGTTTCGATGGCTGGATCCGTTGGGTTTGTTGGTCTTGTTATCCCGCACTTAACGCGCTTTCTTGTAGGTTCAGATTATCGTTGGGTGATTCCATGCTCTGCTGTCTTAGGCGGTTTGCTTATTGAGTGTGCCGACATGATCTCCCGCGTTATAAATCCGCCATTTGAAACGCCAATTGGTGCTGTAACAGCGATGGTTGGCGTACCATTCTTTCTTTACTTAGCACGTAAAGAAGGGAGAGGGAAAATGTGAATCAAGGAATTTTAACGAAAAGAAATATTTCAATTTTATCTAGTATTAGCATTTTAATTTGTACAGTATTTTTTATTAGTTTACATACAGGTACATTCAAAATGTCACCAGTTGAAGTATTGAAAACACTCGTTGGGCTTGGAGCAGAAGATCAAACAACAATTTTATTTGATTTTCGTATGCCGAGAATGATTGTTGCTCTTTTAGTAGGATCAGCATTAGCAGTATCTGGTGCAATTATGCAAGGGTTATCACGAAACCCACTTGCTGACCCAGGAATTATGGGGATTAATGCCGGAGCAGGATTATCAGTTGTAGTCTTTGTTTATTTCTTCTTTGGAAAAGTAACGATGCATTCCATTTTATCTGTATTTATTTTGCCGTTTTTTGCTTTAGTTGGTGCAATATTAGCGGCGGTTATTATTTATGCGCTCGCTTGGAAGGACGGGGTTTCTCCGATTCGTTTAATTCTTGTCGGGATTGCCGTAGCAGCTGGGTTTGGCGCTGTGAGTCTAGTATTCTCGATGAAAATGACATCGAATGATTTTCGCTTTGCTACGATTTGGTTATCGGGAAGTTTATGGGGGACAGATTGGAAGTTTGTATTAAGTGTTTTGCCGTGGATGCTTATTTTCTTACCGATCGCCTTTATGAAGGCACATGTATTAAATGTAATGAATTTAGGAGATGCGGCTGCAATTGGCCTCGGTTTGAACGTTGAGAAGGAACGCCGCAAGTTACTATTTATTGCTGTTTGTTTAGCCGGTGCCTCTGTTGCAGTAGCAGGGGGAATTAGTTTTATTGGATTAATGGCTCCCCATCTTGCGCGCCGCTTAGTAGGCGGAAAGCATCAAATAATGTTACCAACTGCTGCTTTAATTGGAACATTATTGTTATTGTTTTCTGATCTTCTTTCACGCAGTTTACTTACAACATCAGAAATACCAGTTGGTCTTGTCATTTCAGTGATAGGCGCACCGTATTTTATTTATTTACTTGTAAAAACAAGATAAGGGGGACGATCTATATGCCATCTTTATTGGTTGAGTCGATATCTGTTGGATATAACGAAAATTGCATTATTGATGGGTTATCTGTTGAAATACCTGAAGGAAAAGTTACGACAATTATTGGTCCGAATGGGTGCGGGAAATCTACGCTTCTTAAAACAGCTTCCCGTGTTTTAAAAGCAAGACGAGGCACTGTTTATTTGGACGGGAAAGCAATTGAGAAACAGCCGACGAAAGAAATTGCGAAAAAGATGGCAATCTTGCCGCAGACGGCAGAAGTGCCAACAGGTTTGACTGTATTTGAGCTTGTTTCATATGGACGTTTCCCGCATCAAAAAGGGTTCGGTACATTATCAGAAGAAGACTATCGTTACATTCGCTGGGCGCTTGATGTGACTGGCATGAGAGAGTTTGCAAATCGGCCAGCCGAGGCACTCTCAGGAGGGCAACGTCAACGTGTTTGGATTGCGATGGCGCTAGCACAAGGAACAGAGTTGCTTGTGCTAGATGAGCCGACAACATATCTTGATATGGCACATCAACTTGAAGTACTGAACCTATTAAAAAAGTTAAATGAAGAAGAAGGACGGACGATTGTAATGGTTATTCATGATTTAAATCACGCTTCCCGTTTTTCTGATTATATGATCGCGTTAAAAGATGGGAGATTGATGAAACAAGGAACGCCTAATGAGGTCATGACATCTGAAACGCTTCGCGAAGTGTTTGAAATTGAAGCACAAATGGTTCGGTGTCCAGTCAATGGCAAACCAATTTGTCTTACTTACGATTTAATGGCAATTAATAAAACAAGTGCGTAAGCAGGCCTAAGTTGGTTCTAGCGGGCAATAAATGGCTGACGATAGAGTCGGAGATTTACTGCCCGTTAGAACGGGAGAAAGTTAAATTTCCATAATTTTATAAAAATGGGTTGATTTTATAAAGAGGCTCTTGTAGATAGTCATTTTGTAAGGAAGAGTTTCGTAGCACTGTCTATTTAGAGTGGAAATTACAATAAGGTAAGGAGAGGAAATCATGAAGAAAATCAAAGTTACTCTACTAGTTTTCTTGTTAGCTGTTACTTCTGTATTATTTGCTGCATGTTCTTCTGATAAGAAAGAAGAAAAGAAAGCAGATGCAAAAAGTGAAGAGCGTGTTGTGAAACATGCAAAAGGGGAAATTAAAATTCCTGCAAATCCAAAGAGAATTGCAGATTTAAGCGGGTCAACAGAAGAATTATTAATATTCGGTATGAAGCCCGTTATTACAGCAAATACGACTCAAGAGAAAATTGATGCACATATTGCAAATCAATTAAAAGATGTGAAAGCAGTTGGTTCTGCTTGGGGCGATAAAATTAACATCGAAGCAGTAGCTGCTGCAAAACCAGATGTAATTTTGGTGAACAATCGTCAAGAAAAAATTTATGATCAATTATCCAAAATTGCACCAACAGTCATGTTAAGTACTCCATTAGATCAGTGGCGTCCAAAGTTTGAAGAAGTAGGTAAAATCTTTGGTAAAGAAAAAGAAACAGCTGCATGGCTGAAGAAATATGATGAAAAAGCAGGTCAACTACATGATAAAATCGTTGCAAAAACTGGCGATGCGAAATTCATGGTAATGGCTGCGTATCCGAATGCATTCCGTGTATACGGTGATTACGGTTACGGTAGTATCCTATTTAAAGATTTAAAATTACCAGCAGTTAATGGTACACCAACGGACAAGCCGTTAGTACAATTGCAAAAAGAAGCATTAATTGATTATAATCCAGACTATTTATTTGTATTTACGACAGGTGACGGTGCACAGCGTCTAAAAGAATTCCAAGAAGAAACGATTTGGAAAAACATGAACGCTGTGAAAAACAATCACGTGTATATGATTAAAAACGAAGATCTCAATAAAGGATACTTCCCACTTGGTAAAGAGATGTTATTAGATGAATTATCTAATTTTATTTTAGAAAAATAATGATGATAGAGAAAATCACCTTCGTTTTTTGAAGGTGATTTGCTTTTTATGCAAGTAATGTACCGTCTTTCATTTCTTTCTGTTTCGCCTTTCGTTTATAATAGAGATAAGAATATATAATGGAGGGCGGTGAATTTTAATGGCATATGTAAGTGACAAATTAAATGAAACGAAAGTGTTTAAAGACCCAGTGCATAAATATGTGCATGTACGCGACCGCGTGATTTGGGATTTAATCGGGACGAAAGAGTTTCAACGTCTGCGCCGCATTAAGCAGCTAGGAACGACATTTTTTACATTTCACGGTGCGGAGCATAGTCGCTTTACTCATTCATTAGGTGTCTATGAAATTATCCGCCGTATGATTGACGATGTGTTTGATGGAAGACCGGATTGGAACGCTGAAGATCGTTTGTTGTGCTTATGTGCAGCACTTCTGCATGATGTAGGACATGGTCCCTTTTCTCATTCATTTGAAAAAGTCTTTGAGTTAAACCATGAAAAATTTACACAAGCAATTATTGTCGGTGATACAGAAATTCATGATGTATTAAGCCGTGTTGATCATGAATTTCCGCAAAAGGTAGCGGATGTCATTGCGAAAACTTCTACTAATAAATTAGCGATCAGTATGATTTCTAGCCAAATTGACGCAGATCGCATGGACTATTTATTACGAGATGCGTATTTCACAGGTGTGAAATATGGGAACTTTGATATGGAACGGATATTACGAGTAATGCGTCCGTTTAACAATCAAGTCGTGATTAAATATAGCGGGATGCATGCTGTCGAGCATTATATTATGAGTCGTTATCAAATGTACTGGCAAGTGTATTTTCATCCGGTAACGCGCAGTGCTGAAGTGATTTTAACGAAAATTTTGCACCGGGCGAAAGCATTGCATGAACAGTACTATACATTTAAATACCATCCGGTTCATTTCTACTCTTTATTCGAAGGAGAAGTAACGGTAGAGGATTATTTAAAGTTAGACGAGAATGTGATGTATTATTACTTCCAAGTATGGCAAGAAGAAGAGGATGCCATTTTAAGTGATTTATGCCGCCGTTTTATGAATCGTAACTTGTTCAAATGTGTAGATTTCACAGAAAAGCACGGGCTAAACAATTGGGTAGAGTTAAATAGTTTATTTAAGAAGATTGGACTTGATCCAGAGTATTATTTAGTAGTAGATTCCACATCAGACTTGCCGTATGACTTTTACCGTGCAGGTGAAGAGGAAGAACGTCTGCCAATTTTACTCCTTATGCCAAATGGAGAGTTACGTGAATTATCTCGTGAGTCGGATATTGTTGAGGCAATTACAGGTAAAAAGAGAACGGATCAAAAACTGTTCTATCCACATGATTTACTGTATGAAGACGGACGAAAAGGAAAAGTAAAAGAAAAGATTATCCGTCTATTAGAAGGAAAAGAGTAGGAGAAGCAACAGAGCTGCTTCTCCTGTATCAAATATTATTTTTGGTCACTTAAGCGTTTGCCGCCAACTGCATAATGATTTTTAGACATTTCTTCGATGAAAACAACGATGTTTTCTTCAGGAGCACCAGTTGTTTCACTTACTGCTGCAGTTACTTTCTCAGCAAGGGCTTTCTTTTGTTCTTCTGTGCGTCCTTCTAGCATTTTTACTGTTACGTATGGCATATGTATCGCTCCTTTTATGTAGATTACAGTACTATTATAACGGATTCTTGAAAAGAACAATCAGAAAAAGAAATTTTTTTCTTTTTTAACATAATGAAGAGGGAGAGGAAGTATGGAACACTTTTTTGCATATCCGCTGTACCAATTACCGTTATTGGCAATGGCTGTTGTAATAGCTTTGTCAGTACATGAATTTGCACATGCTTATGTTGCGTATAAATTTGGAGATGATACAGCAAAGAGACAAGGCCGCTTAACATTATCTCCAATGGCGCATTTAGATATAATCGGGATTATTGCTGTATTATTAATCGGATTTGGTTGGGCACGTCCAGTACCGGTCAATCCTTATAATTTTAAAAGACCGCGTCTTGCTGGTATTCTTGTATCAATTGCTGGACCACTTAGTAACTTACTATTAGGAGCCCTTGGGCTTATTGCTTGGTATAGTTTGTTGAAGTTTGGGGTTATTGATGCACTCCCAATAGCAGTAGGGGAAACACTATTTCAGTTCTTTCAAATTTTTATCGGGATTAATATAGTTTTATTTATTTTTAATTTGTTACCAATTCCGCCATTAGATGGTTACCGTGTTGTGGAAGATTTAGCACCGACAAATGTACGTGCGAAAATGACGCAATATGAAAAATACGGCTCAATCATTTTATTAATTCTTGTGATTACACCGTTAGATCGATATACGATTCAGCCAATTTTCCAAGTCGTTATTCCGTATGTTTTAGGTATGCTGCATAGTATAATTGGACCATTATTTGGATTGTATTAGAAGAGGAGGATTTCCTATGGCAGAGAAAAAGAAACAAATCGGCTTTAATATTATTAAAAATGACTCTACAGATGGACATGGTGGTTTTGGAGTAGGAGCATTAAGTCTAGAAAATATTTCTCCTGTTATTATTGATGTAACAGAAGGAACGGCAGTTGTTGATATCGGTGCGATGCATGCACGCAGTGCTGCTGAAAAAGGAATTAAATTTTTAACCAATAAAGAAGAAGTACCAAATGCAAAACCATATTGGCTCGTTTGGGTAACAATTGAGCGCACTGCAAATGGTGCATATTATGCTGGCGTAACGGCATGCGAAATGACAATAGACCGTGAAATTCGCCGCGGCTATAAATCATTACCTGAGCATGTAAATAAAATGGATAAATCATTAAAGCGCCACATTATGGTTGATCATATGGATGAGCCTTCTAAAAAAGTGCTTGGTACATTCTTAAAAGAGCATAATGAGGAGCTATGGAATCTTTCTAGTGAGAAATTACGTAGTGAATTGTTAGGAGAATAATAGGAAATCCCTTTCGTGTTGAAAGGGATTTTTTGTTTGCTCTGAAATAGGTGGGGGATACCTGCCCGTAAAAGCCCGATTGGTTTGACTAACCATCAGTGGGGGATGAAAAGAACCCCCACTGATGGAAGTTTCACTTTATCCTGCTATTTGCGGGCAGTGTCACCTTATATGCAGGAAATAAAAGGTTTTGTTAGAAAACATATTTGATATGAAAATTTTTATAAAGGGTATAAGGGGGAGGACGCATCTTGGAATTAAAGGGAAGTCGTATTTTAGTAAAGATTCTTGAAGACAATGATGCAGAGAAATTGCTAGATTTGGAATTGAAAAATCGCGATTTTTTTCAAACGTATACACCGTTACGAGAGAGTGATTTTTATACGTTAGAAGGTCAACTGGATCGAATTAGGAAGAACAAGGAAAAGAAAGATCTTGATGAGTTATACTCATTTGGTATTTACATAATCGGAACAGAAGAACTAATTGGGAATATTACACTGACAGAGGTGCTGCGTGGCCCCTTACAAAGTTGCTATATTGGATATTATCTAGATAAAAATCATAATGGAAAAGGATATATGACAGAGGCTGTTCGCCTTGTTGTATCGTATGCGTTTAATGAGCTGAAACTCCATCGATTAGAAGCAGGAGTTATGCCGCATAATATAGGATCAATAAAAGTCTTAGAGAAATCAGGGTTTCATAAAGAAGGCATTGCAAAGAAAAATGTAAAGATAAATGGAAGATGGGAAGACCATCAAGTGTTAGCTATCGTAAATGATAATGCTGAATAGGAGATCGTACTTATTTTGCGTTGTTTAAGAAAGAAAAGGGTGCAGGAGACTCACTGCGCCCTTTTTGTAATGCAATCTTTGCGCGATTTCATTACCAAGGAAAATACTTTTTCCACCAGCTTTCTTTTCCTTTTTCTTTCTCTTTTAGTACAGCCTCAAATTCATCTTTCTCATCAATATGATCCATACAATATTCTGTTGGCTCAGTACCTTTTACAAAATACATTTTGACAGAAGTAGGACAACCTTTCGTTGCAATCTTTCCATTTTCAGGGTTAATGTTTAATGCGACAACATTGGTCGGCTTTTTAAAATCCTTTTTCGGGCTTTCCTCTAATCCTTGTTCCATAATGGTTGCCCACATATTTTTCGCATAAGATTGCTCAGCGGGGTTAGAGATTGTCTTTTGTTTATCGTAGCCGACCCAAACGCCTGTCACAAGCTGCGGTGTAAAGCCAATCATCCAACTATCTGTCTCGGTTGAACCTGATTTTCCAGCGTATGTGCGGGATAACTTTGGAATAAGATTTTGTCCAGTGACAGAGGCGTAGCTGCTTAATTTTTTATTAAACATGCCCGTCATCATCTCTTCCATTACAAAGGCATTATTCTCATCAAGAATTTGTTTGTTTTCTAAATGAGCGTCATACAAGATGTTTCCATCATGATCGACAACGCGCCGAATAAATGTTGGTTTGACTTGTTTGCCGCCGTTAGCAAGCATACTGTAAGCATTCGCCATTTCAAGTGGTTTTACAGGAGATGTTCCGAGCGCAAGTGATGGAACATCTTTTAATGCGCTTGTAATCCCAAATTGTTTTGCTGTTTTTACAAGTGATTCTTCACCTAAGAAAAGATGTGTTTTCACAGCGTACACATTATCAGAAACAGCAAGTGCTTGCATCATCGTTATAAAGTCATCTGCATAATAGCCTTTATAATTCGTTGGGTTATATTTTGAAACACCATCACCTAATGTGAATACAGTATGCTCACTTTTTAAGCGGGTTGCTGGTGTAAAGCCTTGCTCAAGAGCGGCGTAATATAAAAAGGGTTTAAATGTTGAACCTGGCTGCCGATACGCTTGCGTCGCTCGGTTGAATTGACTTTTCTTATAATCACGTCCGCCGACAAGGGACATTACTTCTCCTGTTTTTGGATTCATGGATACAATGGCCGTTTCTATCTCCGTTGTACTTGGAATGGTTTCGTTTACTGTACTTTCCGCAATTGTTTGTAGCTTTGGATCTAGCGTTGTGTATACACGCAGACCGCCGCGTGCTACTGTTTGTTCATCGAGACCAGCATCATTGATGAGAGAAGCTCGTACAGCATCTTGAAAATAAGGTGCCATTTCTGCTACTTCTTCTTTTTCAAGAGGTGCCAAGTCGAGTTGTTCTTTTTTTGCCGCTGCTGCTTCTTTCTTTGTGATATACCTCTGTTCTACCATTTCATCTAAAATAAGAGCTTGTCTTTCTTTGGCCCGGTTTGCATGTAAGTAGGGAGAATATAAACTTGGGCCTTTTGGAATGCCTGCTAGCATACTTGCTTCTGCTAAATTTAAATCTTTAGCATTTTTATTAAAGTAGAGACGAGCTGCTGCTTCAATGCCATAAGCACCATGCCCGTAGTAAATTGTATTTAAATAACCTTGTAAAATATTATTTTTATTGTAATTAACTTCTAGTCGAACGGTATACATCGCTTCTAACAGCTTTCGTTTCCATGTTTTATCGTGGTCCAAATATAAATTTCGGGCGTATTGCTGCGTAATTGTACTTGCGCCTTGTACTTTTGCCCTCGCTTTGATGTCAGCAATGACTGCTCCGCCGATGCGCTTTATATCAAAACCATGATGTTTATAAAAGCGCTGATCTTCAATAGAGAGAGTTGCTTCTCTCACGTAAGGTGAAATATGATCGAGTGACACATTATAGCGTTCCTGCGCTCCGTGACTTTGCCCCATAACAGAGTCGTCATTTGCATAAAAGATAGTGGTTTGTGGAACCGCAACAGGTGGTGGTCCTGCAATTTTCGCAACAAGTAAGATAATGAAAATAATAGAAACAAAGAAAATAACACATGATAACAGTGCAGTGAGGAAAAAGCGTATATATTTTGCTTGTTTTTCATTTGTTGTAAGTTCCATTTTTTTGTCACCCCTCATAGCATACTTTTATCCCGCATTAACGGGCAGTAAGACCCCCACCTCAAGTTTGAGAGAAGCGAAGAAGCTAGGTGGGGGGCTAACTGCCCGTAAAAGCCCGATTGGTTCAACTAACCATCAGTGGGGGATGAAAAAAACCCCCACTGATGGAAGTTTCACTTTACTAGTATTGAGGGTTTTGGCTGTTTTTAAACTAAAAAAGAGCTTCTTATTAAGAAAGAAGCTCAAAAGCACGTGTTGGCCAGTCGGTAATGATTACATCGACGCCGTAATCTATCATCTTTTGTAAGTCTTTGTATTCATTAATTGTATAAGGACGGAATATGTATCCTTGCTGCTGAGCCGTTTGCACAAACTCTTTTGTGAGTAATTCAAAGTTTGGGTGAAGACCATTTGCCTGTCTTTTCTTTGCTTCAGCAATTGGATCCGTGAGCGGTTCATCATATAAAATCGCGCGGGGGATCTCTGGTGCTAAATCTGCAAGCAAGGCAACGGATTCATGATTAAACGAAGAAAATACAATTTGGTTAGATAGATGAAATTCGCGAACAAGGTCGACGACTTTTTCTTCTATACGAGGATAACGAATAACATCCGTTTTTAATTCAATATTTAATTGCATTGTTGTTGTAGAAAGCCAAATAAGCACTTCGCGGAGCGTTGGGATTTTTGCTTCATGAAAAGAAGGATCTTTATAACTGCCGGCATCGAGTGCTTGCAATTGCTGGACAGTTTGTTCATATACAAGACCTATTCCATTTGTAGTTCGGTCCACAGTTTCATCGTGAATGACAACAATTTCGCCATCTTTTGATAGATGTACATCAAGCTCGATACCATGTGCACCGACACGCTCTGCCTCTTGAAACGCAATCATTGTATTTTCTGGGTGTGTACTTCTTACACCGCGATGCGCAAAAATAAGTGGTTGTTTCATAACAAATTCTCCTTATGGTTCATTTTATCCCGCTATTAACGGACAGTAAGACCTCCACCTCAAGATTCAGAGAGAAGCGAAGAAGCTAGGTGGGAGATGAAAAAATCGCGACTGATGGAAGTCTCACTTTGCTTCAATTATGAAACTGAGCGAACAAAAACACAATGCTGGTAGAAAAAGTTTACAAAAGCGTAATGCTTGCGTAAAAGTTAACGTTAACGTAAAGTTTAATGTTATTAGGAAGGAGGAATAAAATTGTATAAAATCGATGAAGTTACAAAACAAACAGGCTTAACAAAACGGACTCTTCGTTATTATGAGGAAATTGGCTTAATTCAACCACCAGAGCGAAGTGAAGGAAACATTCGCTTATATACAGATGACGATGTGGAGAGAATTAAAAAAATTGTAGAAGCGAAAGAAGTATTAGGTATTACACTTCAAGAAATGCAGTATTTCTTATCACTTAAAGAACGTATGGAGCAAAGAAAAAGTAGTGATAACCCGCGCGACCGGGAAGTAATTCAAGAAATAGCGCATATGGTGACAAATCAAATCGAGACGTTAGATAAGAAAATGCTGCAAATGAAACGCGTGAAAGAAGAATTAGAGCATAGCTTGGAAAGAGCAACGAAGTTTTTAGAGAAAACAAAGGGGGAGTGATTTATATGGAGAGTAAAAAACGACTTGGAAGACTTATTACAGTAGTCGCTACGTTTCTTGCCTTTTCGGGCATTGCAGTAGTCGATCCAATTTTGCCAATCATTGCAGAGAAAATCGGTGCAACGCATTGGCAAGTAGAAATGTTATTTACAGCTTATATTTTAACGATGGCAATTATGATGTTGCCAGCTGGCCTTTTTGCAGCAAGATTTGGCGATAAGCGTATGATGACAATTGGTCTTGCAATTGTAACGGTATTTGCGGATTATCACAAACAATTACGCAGTTATCTATTTTTCGTGCCGGCTGGGGTTTAGGAAATGCGATGTTTTTTGCAACGGCAATGACGTTATTAATTGCGCTGAGTAAAGAAGTGCATGAAGCCGTTGGGTTATATGAGGCAGCAATTGGTTTAGGTATGGGGGGAGGCCCGCTGTTAGGTGGTTTATTAGGTGGATATTCTTGGCGTTATCCGTTTTTGCGACAAGTGTTTTAATTGGTTTAGCATTTATTCTTGTTTTCTTTTTGTAAAAGAACCAGAGCGCAAAGTGAAACGTCAGTCAGCAGGATTAACTGAGTTAATTAATCTTGTGAAATATAAACCTTTTATACAGAGTGCCATTTCCGGGATGTTATATTACTATGCTTTCTTTGTTGTCTTAGCATATTCACCGCTTATTTTACATTTATCTGCCATTCAGCTTGGGCTTGTCTTTTGCGGCTGGGGTCTGGCATTAGCGTATGGTTCTGCTGTGCTTGCACACCAATTAGAAGGAAAGTATGAACCGAAAATGTTACTGCGCTATAGCTTGCTTGTGTTTGCAATCTTCTTAATCCTATTGTTCTTCGTACGAGTCATGTGGTTACAAATTGTATTAATCACTTTATCAGGACTAGCGTCTGGTCTTAATAATGCCTTATTTACAAGCTACGTAATGGATATCTCACCTTATGAAAGATCTATCACATCTGGTGTATATAACTTTGTTTGTTGGATGGGCGGGGCAATTGCACCGATTTTATCTGGTATTATTGGTCATGTGGTTTCACCGCAAAGCCCGTTTTTAGTAGGGGGAATTGTTGCATTAGTTGGATGTGTGATGATTTGTCTACCGATTCGAGAAAATGAGAGAAAAATCCTTTCCTAAGAAAGGGTTTTCTTACCGTTTTATACATAATTGACTAAATATACGAACGAAAACGACTCTTTTACAATATATTTACGTTCTTTTTTATATTTTTAACTATACATTTTACATGTTTTGTTTTATTTTTGTTAGGGGACATTAATGGTGTCCACATTATAATTTGCAACGAAAGGCGTGATTGTACAATGGAACTATGGTTCACTGAGAAACAAACAAAGCATTTTGGAATTACAGCGCGTATTAACCGCACTTTACATACGGAGCAAACAGAATTTCAAAAGCTAGATATGGTTGAAACTGAAGAATTCGGCAATATGCTTATTTTAGATGGCATGGTTATGACAACGCAAAAGGACGAATTCGTATATCACGAAATGGTAGCGCACGTACCATTATTTACACATCCAAACCCTGAAAACGTTTTAGTTGTTGGCGGCGGAGATGGCGGCGTTATTCGTGAAGTATTAAAACACCCAAGCGTGAAAAAAGCGACGCTTGTTGAGATTGATGGAAAAGTAATCGAGTACTCTAAAAAGTACTTACCAGAAATTGCTGGTGAATTAGAAAACCCACGCGTAGACGTAAAAGTAGGCGATGGCTTCATGCACATTGCTGAAAGCGAAAACGAGTATGACGTAATCATGGTTGATTCTACAGAGCCAGTAGGCCCAGCTGTAAACTTATTTACAAAAGGATTCTACGCTGGAATCTCTAAAGCGTTAAAAGAAGACGGTATTTTCGTAGCGCAAACAGATAACCCTTGGTTTACACCAGAATTAATTTCAAACGTGTTTAAAGACGTAAATGAAATTTTCCCAATTACACGTCTATATACAGCAAACATTCCAACGTACCCAAGCGGACTTTGGACATTCACAATCGGATCTAAGAAGCATGATCCACTAGAAGTAAGTGAAGAGCGTTTCCACGAAATCGAAACGAAATACTACACAAAAGAGCTTCACAAAGCAGCATTCGTATTACCGAAATTCGTTGGGGATTTAATTAAGTAAGAAAAGCGAAAGCGGCTCGCTTAAGGTGTACGGTATAAAAAGACAGAATAAGCTAGCCGCTTACGCTGTTATAAGTAAAAAATCTTCTTAGCATTGTAAGAAGAGCGTGGTAAATCGATAAAGAGGAGCAAAACAGCTCCAAATTTGAGACAAAGTGAAAGGTTGGGATACCTTCAGTTCCAGATAGGAGGAAAAAGAATATGCGTTTTGATGAAGCTTATTCAGGTAAAGTATTTATTAAAAGTCATCCAAGTTTTGAAGATGCTGAGGCTGTTATTTATGGGATGCCGATGGATTGGACAGTAAGTTATCGTCCTGGTTCTCGTTTCGGCCCAGCACGTATTCGTGAAGTATCGATTGGACTAGAAGAATATAGTCCATATTTAGATCGTGAATTAGAGGAAGTTAAATATTTTGATGCAGGTGATATTCCGCTTCCTTTTGGTAATGCACAGCGCAGCTTAGACATGATCGAAGAATATGTAACAAAACTATTAGATGCTGGTAAGTTTCCACTAGGTCTTGGTGGTGAGCACCTAGTGTCTTGGCCAATTTTTAAGGCGGTGGCCAAAAAATATCCAGATTTAGCAATTATCCATATGGATGCTCATACAGATTTACGTGAGTCGTATGAAGGCGAGCCTTTATCTCACTCTACACCAATTCGTAAAGTGTGTGATTTAATTGGTCCAGAAAACGTATATTCTTTCGGTATTCGTTCTGGTATGAAGGAAGAATTCGAGTGGGCAAAAGAAGTTGGCATGAACTTATACAAATTTGATGTGTTAGAACCATTAAAGAAAGTATTGCCAACACTTGCAGGCCGCCCAGTCTATGTCACAATTGATATCGACGTATTAGACCCAGCTCATGCTCCTGGTACAGGAACGTTAGAAGCTGGCGGTATCACATCAAAAGAACTATTAGATTCCATTGTTGCAATTGCAAATTCAAATATAAACGTAGTGGGAGCAGACTTAGTAGAAGTAGCTCCTGTATATGATCACAGCGATCAAACACCAGTCGCAGCAAGTAAGTTTGTGCGTGAAATGTTACTTGGATGGGTGCAAAAATAAAAGCGAAGTCGACTGTTTAGGCCTGGTGGCTAAGGTTCTTTCCCGCAAAAAGTGTTTTTTACTTTTTGGCGGGGAAGGTTCTTAGACGCAAAGGCCTAGGAGGCGCAGCTAGATAAAAAGCAAAGCTACCGAGTAATCCAGTCACTAGAGCTAGATGAAAAGTAAGCTTTCTAAAAAAGGCTATTTCGAATTATATCGAAATAGCCTTTTTATTTTTATTAAATATTTCACTTTACTTTCCTTACAATGATGTAAGAGAAATGTAAGGGAAATCGATAGAGAGTAGTTTTGGCAGATTTTATACTGAATGTAGCATTATACAAGGATACATGTTAGAGGTGGAAAGATTTATGCGTATGATATTAAAAGTTACAGCAGTACTTGCTATTTTAGGCGGTGCAGGTGCCTTTTACTTACAATCAAAAACAGAGGGTGTGCAAGCCTTTGTAGATAATTTTTTCTCAAGTAAGGAAGTAAAGGAATATTATACTGTAACAAATCAAGGTGAGAAAAAAGGCGATAAGTATTTGTATACATTTACTGCGTATGATAGGGACGGAAATGAGCAAGTTGTGAAAAAAATGATAAATCGTGAACTTCGTCAAGGAGTCTATTTGAAAATCTACGCAAAAGGCAGCCAAGGAAAAGGATGGGCAGAACTGCGAGAGAATGAAGTACCAGCAAAAGTGCTAGAAAAACTGAAAGAATAAAGTGAAACTTCCATCAGTGGGGGCTTTATCCCCCACCTATCTTCTTTGCTTTTCTCTGATTCTTGAGGTGGAGATGTTACTGCCCGCGAATAGCGGGATAATGAAAACCCAAGTTCATACTGAACTTGGGTTTTCTGTTTTACAAGGATGATACCAACATTTTTATAAATTTCTTTTTGAATTACATCTTTCAATAGGTTTCCTAATATTTCAGCAGACAGACACCGCTGTTTTTTGATATGATAGGAAAAGTGATTTATTATAAACTATATTTAATATCTATAACATTTCGAAAGGTGTGCAAGACGTGGAGAAGCAACTTGCAGGCTTACCAGTACAGGTTCACTTTGTAACGGAAATTCGTGAAGGGGCGCGAAAGGAAACTATTGCTTTTGACGCAAATGGTCTATACTATGTAAAAGGTCAAAGTACATATGTAACGTTTCAAGAGCCGAACGAACAAGGCGAAGTGAAGACAATTATTAAAATCCAAGATGATCAAGTTCTCATTATGCGTTCAGGTGCTGTTTCTATGCGTCAAACTCATAAAAAAGGTGAATGGACAACAGGAACGTATACGAGTGAACTTGGAACGTTTGCATTGCAAACGAAAACAGATAACGTCCTTTTTAAATGGTCGGAAGAAAAGAAAAAGGGACAACTCTTTTTAACGTATGCATTGCTTCTAAGTGAACAAGAAGCAGGCCGATATACAATTACCATTAATCTTAAGGAGGCAAAATAATGAACTCTTTAGAACAAGTAAAAGAACTCATTAAAGAGGAAATTAAAGCTGCTGTAGTAAAAGCAGAATTAGCAACAGAAGAACAAATTCCAAACGTTGTATTAGAAACACCAAAAGATAAAACACATGGTGATTTCTCTACAAACATGGCGATGCAACTTGCACGCGTAGCGAAAAAAGCACCGCGCATGATTGCAGAGGAATTAATTGCAAACTTCGATAAAGCAAAAGCTTCTATTGAAAAAATCGAAATTGCTGGACCTGGCTTCATTAACTTCTACATGGATAACAGCTACTTAACAGATTTAATCCCAACAATTATTACAGCTGGCGAAGCTTATGGTGAAACAAACACTGGTAAAGGTGAGAAAGTACAAGTTGAGTTCGTATCTGCAAACCCAACAGGTGACCTTCACTTAGGACATGCGCGCGGCGCAGCAGTTGGTGATACGTTATGTAACGTATTAGCAAAAGCAGGATACGATGTATCTCGTGAATACTACATTAACGATGCTGGTAACCAAATTCATAACTTAGCGCTTTCTGTGGAAGCTCGTTACATGCAAGCGCTAGGGTTAGATAAAGAAATGCCAGAAGACGGTTACCATGGTGCAGATATTATCGGTATCGGGAAGCGTTTAGCAGAAGAGTTTGGCGATCGTTATGCAAAAGCTGACGCAAAAGAAAGCTATGAATTCTACCGTGAGTACGGTTTGAAATATGAATTAGCAAAACTTCAAAAAGACTTAGAAAGCTTCCGCGTTAAATTTGATGTGTGGTTCTCTGAAACATCACTATACAAAAACGGAAAAATTGACGAAGCTCTGGCAGCGTTAAAAGAGCGCGAAGAAGTATTTGAAGAAGAGGGCGCAACATGGTTCCGTTCTACAACTTACGGCGATGATAAAGACCGCGTATTAATTAAAAACGATGGTTCTTACACATACTTAACGCCAGATATTGCGTATCACCGTGATAAATTAGAGCGTGGCTTTGAAAAATTAATTAACATTTGGGGTGCTGACCACCACGGTTACATTCCACGTATGAAAGCAGCAATTCAAGCGCTTGGATACGATAAAGATACATTAGAAGTAGAAATCATCCAAATGGTACAACTATACCAAAACGGTGAAAAAGTAAAAATGAGTAAACGTACAGGTAAAGCTGTTACACTTCGTGAGCTTATGGAAGAAGTAGGCGTGGACGCAATGCGTTACTTCTTTGCAATGCGCAGCGGTGACTCTCATTTAGACTTTGATATGGACTTAGCGGTATCAAAATCAAATGAAAACCCTGTATACTATGCACAATATGCACATGCACGTGTATGCAGCATCCTTCGCCAAGGTGAAGAGCTTGGATTAACTGCAGGCGGCGACGTTAACTATAAACTTGTTACTTCTGAGAAAGAAGTAGACTTACTAAAGAAACTGGGTGAATTCCCAGCAGCAGTTGCAGAAGCAGCACAAAAACGTCTGCCACACCGCATTACAAGCTATGCATTTGACTTAGCAGCAGCGCTTCACAGCTTCTACAATGCAGAAAAAGTACTAAACCAAGATAACTTAGAGTTAAGTAAAGCTCGTTACGACTTAATGCGTGCAGTACGCATTACACTTCAAAATGCATTAGCATTAGTAGGAGTATCTGCACCAGAGAAGATGTAATACCGAGTATTCTAGTCGCTGGAACTAGATAATAAAAAAGCAGGATGTACGGAAATATTTCCGTGCATCCTGCTTTTTCTTATAGTTGTGTTAAAATGATTGGTTCACCGCGTGTAACGACAACTGTATGCTCACATTGAGCAACAAGGCTTTTATCTGGTGTTACAAATGTCCAGCCATCATCACCGCGTTCGATAATATGATCTGCACCCATGGATACGAATGGTTCTACTGCTAAGACAAGTCCATCTTTTAATAGAGCGCTATCCATTGGATCGAAATAGTTTAAAATGTGATTTGGTGCTTCGTGTAAGCTAAGTCCAATGCCATGCCCTGTTAAGTTTTGAATAACTGTAAAACCGTTTTTACGAGCATCATTGGCAACTGCACGACCAATTTGGTTTTGTTTTGCGCCAGCTTTTACTTTTTTCATTGCTGCCCAAAATGCGCTTTCAGCAGCAGCGCAAAGTTTTTCTTTTGCTTCGTCTTGTCCAAGAACGAAAGAAATACCTGTATCTGCGTAGTAACCGTCAAGTGCTGCAGATACATCTACGTTTACTAAGTCGCCTTCTTTTAGGACACGATCTCCTGGAATGCCGTGAGCAACTTCTTCATTGACACTAATGCAAGTTACGCCTGGAAAATCATATTCTTTTTCAGGTGCAGAAATGGCACCGTGCTCATCTAATACTTTCTTACCAATTAAATCAAGCTCTTTCGTTGTCATACCTGGCTTCGCTTGTTTCTTCATTTCCTCGCGAGCAAGCGCAACGATGCGGCCGATTTTTCGTAAGCCTTCTAAATCTTTTTCATTACGAATAATCATGAAAACCACTGTCCTTCCTCGAATGTACATCTCACATGATTGTATCACGTTTGTTTTTGTCCTGCTACTTGCGTGGGAAAACCCGCATTTTAAGATTTCCTGACATTTGTCATATTCATATCATGACGTCTTTTACTGTTTTCCATCTCTTCCAATTTATACAATATAAATATAAGTAACGACGGAGGTGGAGAAATGGAACAAGTAATTGAAGTAAATGGTGTTTCAAAAACATTTAAACATAAAAAAGCAGTAAATAACGTTTCATTTACAGTAGAGAAGGGGAAAATTGTTGCATTACTTGGACCAAACGGGGCTGGGAAAACAACGACGATTTCGATGATGCTTGGGTTAAGGGATCCTTCGGAGGGGAATATTTCTATATTTGGCAAGAGCCCAAAGCATCGGGATGTTCGCAATCGCCTTGGGGCAATGCTGCAAGAGGTGAGCGTAATTGATAGTATCTCTGTGGAAGAGGCAATTGATTTGTTTCGTAGTTATTATACGAATGCACTTGCAAAAGAAACACTGCTTCAGCTATCAAATTTAGAGTCAGAAAGAAAGCAAAGATGTGAAAAGTTATCTGGCGGTCAAAAAAGACGTTTGAATTTTGCACTCGCACTTGCTGGAAATCCAGAATTACTATTTTTAGATGAACCAACAGTAGGGATGGACATCATGTCTAGAAAAAACTTTTGGGATACAATTCGAAAGTTAGCAGATGAAGGAAAAACGATTATTTTAACAACACATTATTTAGAAGAAGCAGATGCACTAGCAGATCGAATTTTATTATTTGCAAATGGAAAAGTAATTGCTGATGGAACACCAGATGAGATGAAAGCAACAATTTCTCAAAAAACAATTTCATTTTATGCAAAAGAGGAAATGCCGACAAGTCTGCTTCGTAGTTTACCTCATGTTACAAGTGTCCAGTGGCATGAAAAACGTGTGGTGCTGACAACAGATGATACGGATGCTACGCTCCGAGACATTTTCAAGAAGAACTTACCAGTCATGGATATTGCTGTTGAGCGTGGCAGCTTGGATGAAGCTTTTGAACAGTTTGTTGCAAATCAGAAGGAGGGAATTGCATGAGAGCGTTTTGGATGCAATGTAAAATAGAAATATTACGTACGTTTCGCAATAAATTATTTATCTTTTTCTCGTTATTAATGCCAGTTATGTTTTATTACATTTTTACAAATGTCGTGTCAGTGCCGGACAACGGAGGTGCATGGAAAGCGCACTATTTAATTTCAATGGCTACGTTTAGTATTGTAGGAACAGCACTTTTTAGTTTTGGCGTTCGTCTTTCACAAGAAAAAGGGCAAGGATGGACACAGCTTTTACAAATTACACCGCTGCCAGAAGGGGCGTATTTATCGGCAAAAATTGTTTCGCAAACGCTTGTAAATGCTTTTTCAATCTTAGTTATTTTTATCGCGGGAATATTAATTAATGATGTACAGTTAACGATTGGACAGTGGATTGGCGCTGGATTATGGTTGTTAATTGGTGTTACGCCATTTTTAGCGCTTGGAACGGTAATTGGTTCGATTAAGAAAGCTGATGCGGCTGCGGGGCTAGCAAATATTTTAAATATGTGTTTAGCCATTCTAGGTGGATTATGGATGCCAATTGAAGTATTACCAAAGGTGTTAAGAAGTATTGGGGAATGGACACCGACATATCGTTTTGGAAGCGGGGCTTGGGATATTGTTGCCGGTAAGACAATTGGCTGGGAGAATATTGCAATATTAGGAGGTTATTTTATCGCTTTTGTTGTAATATCAATATATATAAGAAAGAGACAGGAAGCGGTATAAATGATCGAAAAGAAACAGTTTGAATTCTTTCCAAAACATATGGGCTTGTTCCCTTATATATGGCTCGTGTACTTGTTGTTTCCTCTTTATTACTTGATGGAGCAATCAGGTTGGAAATTGATAGTAGGAGGCGGGATGCTTGTACTCTTTGTTATTGCATACCGCCAGCTTTACTTTGTGCCAAAGAACTTTGTTATGTGGGCTTGTATTCAACTTGTAATTACATTCTTATTTAGTACGTTTTATAACCCATATATGATTTTCTTTGGATTTTATACAGCAAACGCAATGGGCTTTGCACCGACAAAAAAACAATTTCGCTTGTTATTTTTCCTTTTAATCGTAATGATTGGTTCTTTTATGTTGGTGAACATGCGCGAGTTTACAAACACGTCTTCTATAACTGCAATCCCGATGTTTATTTTAATGATTGTTACGCCATTTGCCATGCGGAATTTTAATCAAAAAAAGGTATTAAGAACACAATTAAGTGAAGCGAATGAACAAATTCGTGATTTAGTGAAGAGAGAAGAACGCCAGCGCATTGCAAGAGATTTACATGATACGTTAGGACATACGTTATCACTTATTACATTAAAAAGTCAGCTTGTTGAAAAGCTTATTGTGAAAAATCCAGAACGAGCTTGTCTAGAGGCAAAGGAAATTACGCAAACATCAAGAAACGCGTTAAAACAATTACGGGAATTAATTTCTGATATGCGTATGATTACAGTGGAAGAAGAGCTAGAACAGGTGAAGGTAATTCTCCAAGCAGCCAATATATCATTAGAAGTGAAGCAGGAGATAAGTACGAATGTACTATCTCCGCTAGAGCAAAACATTGTAGGAATGTGTTTACGTGAAGCGGTAACAAATGTTGTTAAGCATAGTAAGGCAACGGCGTGCGTGATTACATTACTTGAAGCACAAGGGAAATTGATTTTACAAGTAAAGGATAATGGAATCGGACTACAAAAAAATCATGATGGGAATGGTATTCTTGGGATGAGGGAACGACTGGCTCTTATTGATGGAGTACTTGAGCTAGACGCTATTCATGATGGGACGATGTTAACAATACATGTACCAATTGTTATAAGAACGGGTAAAGATGAGGTGAGGGCATGATTCGAATCATCATTGCAGAAGATCAGCGTATGCTTCGCGGAGCATTAGGAGCTTTGCTTGATTTAGAAGATGATATTGAGGTTGTTGGGCAGGCAGAAAATGGAGAAGAAGCTTTGAAGCTGATTGAAACATTGCAGCCAGATGTTAGTATTATGGACATTGAAATGCCGATTCAGAGCGGATTAGATGTGGCTGAAACGTTACGAAAGCAACAGTCACAGTGCAGAGTTATGATTTTAACAACGTTTGCCCGTCCTGGTTATTTCGAGCGAGCGATGAAAGCAAATGTGCATGGGTATTTATTAAAAGATAGTCCAAGTGAAGATCTTGCAGCAGCAATTCGGAATGTAATGAATGGAAAACGAGAAATTTCTCCTGAGCTCATGTTTGGGCTTTGGCAAGAACAAAATCCGTTAACAGATAGGGAAAAAGAGGTTCTCTTGTTAGCGAAAGAAGGAAAAACGGCAAATGAAATTGCAAAAACACTATACTTGTCATCTGGAACAGTTCGAAACTATATTTCTGATGTGTTAACGAAATTAAATGCCAAAAATCGGATTGAGGCCATTACAATTGCTGAAGAAAAAGGTTGGATATAAAGTGAAACTTCCGTCAGTGGGGGGCTTACTGCCCGCGAATAGCGGGATGAAAAAAAGATGTTTACCAATGTGAATCGGTAAACATCTTTTTTTTAGTTTCCTTTTTGTACTTCAATTACTTTATTTGTTTGTGGTAATGCTTTGTAACCGTGAGCTAGAAATGCTTTGTCAACTTCTTTTGCAACTGTGCTACCATATAAATCTTTTGCAGCTTGTACAATGTGCGAGTGAAGAGAATCGAAATCTTCTGCTGATGTTGCATAGTTTTGCAATGCGCGCATAACAATTTTACTTATTTTATCGTTACCTTGTTTTGCGACGGTTACACCGTTATATGTTTTTCCTTCTGCTAATTGATAAAGAACGTGGCTAATAATACCGGAGTTTACGTGAGATTCTTGGCTATTTCCATCTTTATAAAAGTCTTGTAAATTTGTGTATAGTTTTTGACCACCATCACCAATTTCATTCGGAATATCACGAATTGTTAGGCCACCTAGTGTGTCACCCATAATCCAATTTCCTTTGTCTTTTTTTACATAAAACTCTATTTGCGTTCCCCAGAAATCAGCAAGACCTTCGTTTAATGCGTTTGTTTCATCGCTTGGATATTTTACAACGTTATTTTTTGTTGTTCCGCTAAATACGGCGTGTCCAAATTCGTGTGCTGTTACATCGATAGCGGATGTCAATTTTCCATTTAAGCCATCACCAAACACCATTTGGTTCCAGGCTGGGTGCCAAAATGCGTTTACATAGTCTGTTTTTACACCATCACTTACCTCTGTAGAATCGAATCCGTGCACACTTGCAACAATTTTTGTATTTTTATTATCATAGCTTTTTAGATTGTGCTGTGTTTTAAAGTAATCATAAATGGCACTCAGGTTTTTCATAACACCAGCGGCTTCTTTATCAGCAAATGTAGTCGTCTTACTAGAAACTAGTGTACCGGGATAACCTGCTTGACTATCCCCGCCTTTTGAATCTGCATAGTTCGCATCATAAATATAAATACCGTTACCGCGCGTTAAATCAGCTAAATAAAATTTCCCATCAGATCCTTTCGCAATATTAAATAATACATTTTCTAGTAGTGCGTTTACGCCAGTTCCTTGTTCTTTTGCTAGGAATAACTGTGGAGTAGCGGCTTGTTTAACAGGTTGCTGCTCTTTATTTTTTATCATTTTTTCTTGGAATAACATTTCGCCATGGATTAAATCAATAATTGCGTGACCACTAATGATTTGATCATTATTTTCGTATGTAAATGTAATAACATCTGCATATGTGTAGCTGCCGTCTTGTTTTTTATAAATAACAGTTTCGCTAGCGAATTCTTTTTCTAATGCATCGTTTGGAATTTGGAGAGTGTTTCGTAAGGAAGATTTTACTTCATTTTTCGACAAAAAATTTGTTATAGTAAGATTAGGTTGTTTTTCTAAATTTTGGACAACTTTACCACTGACAGTTGTAATGACTCCATTTTTATCTACTTTTACAATGAGGTCTTGTCCATATACTTTGTAACTTTTATATGTTTGAGTAAGACGTACTTCTGTTTGATTTTCTTTTGTTTCTTTGTTTGTAAGTTGGAAATCAACACTTTTTTCAGTGGTAACTTGTTCTTGCTGTGCTTTAGCACCTTGTACTTCACCTTTTAAGTACTTTTTTGCGATATTTTCTTTCGTATCGTTTTGAGGTTCTGTTAATTTTCCGATTGTTAGACCGGGCTGAGCAACTTCAACTTGTACTTGATTTTTATCAATTTCTTGAGCATGAATTGCTTCAGTTGATAATGGACAGAGCAGGCCGAAAGCAAGAAGGGCACTAGTAATTTTTTTGTAATTCATCTCTAACACTCCTAATCTAGTATTTGTATGAGATGAATTGTAAGGGGAATTTGCCGAATTTTGTATAAATTATGCAATATTTCATACCGGAAATTGTCGAAATGGCATTATTGTAGTGGTATGACCTATTTTAAAAATAGATTGTTATAAAACAGGATGGTGAGCTAACATGCATGCACAAAAACTGGGAGCCGAAATTAAAAAGATTAGAATGATGAGAGGTTTAACACAAAAGCAGTTAGCTGATAACATATGTCATCAATCGGAAGTAAGTAGAATTGAATCGGGGGTAGTATATCCAAGCATGGACATACTTCAGGGAATTGCAGCGAAGTTACAAGTACCTATCATTCATTTTTATGAAGTACTCGCTTATTCTGATATTGAACGAAAAAAACAATTTAAAGATCAAATTCAAATGTTATGCAAAAAAAAGAAATACGAAGAAATTTATAAGAAGGTATGGGATGAACTAAAGAAAGAGGAAGATCATCCAGAATTTCAACAGTTTCTTCTTTGGCACTATCACTTATCGGCGTATGTGTTAAAAAAGGTGAATTATGAATACTGCATTTTGGAATTAAAAAAATTAATACATAAGCAGTTGATAGGTATAGATGTATTTCAAAATTTATATATAGAAAATTCAATTGCAAGTATTTATGCGGAAAATAAATATTTCCAAAAAAGTATTAAACTTTATCAACATATTTTAAAACAGCTGGAGTCGTTACATAGTAACGAGGAATTTGCTATAAAAGTTGGCTATAATTATGCGAAGGCATTGTATTTAGATGAACAGTATAAGAAAGCGCTTCACCAAGTTGAAAAAGCAATTGAAACATCATGCCGCACTAGTAACATGACACTTATCGGTCAGCTATACTATCAAAAAGGAGAATGCCTTGAAAAACTAGGGGACTCGGAAAATGAGAGTAGGGTAGCTTATGAAAAAGCTCTTTTCTTTTTTGAACTCTTAGATTTACACACTTATAAAGACATTCTTCTAAAAAAGATGGATATGTGAAAAGGATGAAACGGAATAGTATCGAATATGCATAATTGCATTTTATAAGGATAATTTCCTATGTTATATTAAAATAAAAAGATATGGGGATGGAATTATGAAAAAAATTCTTATTGGTAGTTTATTGACGTTAGCAATGTTAGCGGGTATTTCGTTTGGAGATGCGTTAGTAGATCAAAATCAAGCAGTAACAAATCATGGTGAAGTAGTACAGTTAGCTTCTGACTTACCATTTGAACATTAAAATAAAAAGAAACAATCGTCTTGGTTAGACGATTGTTTCTTTTTAAGTAGATTAGATTTTTTGAATTTGTATTTCTTTTTGTAACAATCTCCATACTTCTTCGGCATAGACAGGTTTGCTAATTAAGAATCCTTGAATTTGGTCGCACTGTTTATCACCTAAAAATGACCATTGCTCGGTGGTCTCTACTCCTTCAGCGATTACGGTTAATTGTAAATTCTTTGCTAGTGTAATAATTGAAGACGTAATTGCTTCTTCAAGTGGATTATTTTCAATTTCTTTAATAAATTCACGTGCAATTTTCAATGTATGAATTGGATATTTTGTTAAATAAGATAGTGAGCTGTATCCAGTGCCAAAATCATCAATTGAAATTTTAACACCTAGTTGATGCATTTGTTCCAACTTTTTAATTACCGTTTGTTCTTTATTAATCGCAATACTTTCTGTAATTTCTAAATCGAGTGCCTCTGGAGGCAATTGTGTTTCCTTCAGAACTTGAGAGATTGTTGAGATTAAATCTTCATGATTAAACTGAGCGGGCGATAAATTGACACCTACTTTTAGATGAGAAAATCCGTTTTGATGCCATTCTTTTGCTTGTTTACAAGCGGTGCGCAGAACCCATTCCCCGAGACGAATAATAAATCCAGTTTCCTCAGCGATTGGAATGAACTGTGCGGGGGAAACGATACCGAGTTTTGGATGTTTCCACCGAATGAGTGCTTCAAATCCAATGGTTTCTTTTGACTTTGTATTTACTTGTGGTTGATATTGTAAGTAAAACTCATTATGCTCTAATGCTTTAATAAGTTCACTTTCAAGAAAGTGTGCCTCATGTTCAACAATACTCATTTCCTTTGAGAAGAAGATGAATTTGTTTTTTCCAGCTGCTTTTGCACGGTACATAGCCATATCAGCATGTTTCATCAATTCCGTGGCATTTGTTCCATCAAATGGATAAACTGCAATACCGATACTTGGTGTTATTGTGAGTTCATATTCTTTAATAGAAATCGGTTTGTTTAATTCTTGTAACAAGCGATTTGCTATAAGAGAAGTTCCTTGTTTTGAGAAAGTATCTGGTAAGAAGATTGTAAATTCATCTCCCCCTTGACGAGCAACAACATCTTTTGGTCGTAAACAGCTTTGAAGTCGATTGGCTACTTCAATTAATAGCAAGTCACCCACGTCGTGACCGAGTCGATCGTTAATTTTTTTAAATCGATCTAAGTCTAAAAACAAGACAGAAACAGTTGTATCTCGTTTATGTGCATCTTGCAATGCTACTAATAATTCCTCTTCAAACTTCCTGCGGTTCGGAAGTCCAGTTAGCGCATCATGAAATGCCATGTGTTCGACTTGTTGTTGCTTTATTTTCAGCTCTGTAACATCACGAGCAATACCAAACATACCAATAATTTTTTCTTCAACAGTTGTTGGTATTAATGTGATATGCAAATGATGATATATCCCCATTTTTGTGTGTGTTCGTACTTCAAATGCTTGGGGGAGTCCCTCTTTTGCAATGTGTAGGGCAGTCTGTGCTTCAAAACGATCTTCATCTACAATGAAATGTAAGAAAGAATGCCCAATAAATTCGTTATAGTAAGATTCGAATAAGTTTGTACAGGCCCAGTTTGCATGTTGAAAATTCCCGTCCATATCGAGTGAGAAAACAGCATCTGGATGTTCTTCAAATAACGATTTATATTGCTGTTCGCTTTTGGAAAGAGCTTGAATACCTTCTTTTACTTTTATTTCTAATTGCTCGTTTAAACTTTGATATGTATATAACAATTGTTTATTTTCTTTCCACATAAGCATTTGCCGAAAGAACAATAATGTGAGAGGAATAGCTAATCCTATGAATAGGTCTTTTCCTTTCACAGCATTGGATAACATAAAAAATAGGATTACAAGAATGCTTATATAAGGAAGAAAGAAACGGGCATAATTGAATCGATTGTATTTCTGGTTGTTTATTTGTAGTGCTTTGTCCTTTTGCTTATATAGGAGGCTAGATAATCCAATTAATAAAAGAGAAGTAGTGTGAACAAAGTAAGTTAACTCAGGTGAAAGATAAACTCCCCTAACCTTTTGATACAAATATACATATTCGTATACGAGGGTGATAAGAAACGCCCCGATTAAAGTCTTTCTAGTAACTGTGTATCGCTGTTCGCTTCTGCATAAGCTGATTACGGCATATACAACGAGAGATTGCGCCATGAAATAAAAGGTTATCATCCCCATATTTAGGGACAACTCATTTATAGTTTCGAGATCCAGTATAACGCTAAACATAAGGTAGATGGTCATTATGATAATAAACACACTATCAAATAAAAATTGCAAAAATGTAGTTACTGGTTGTTTATGTATAATTTCATAGCTGAAAGCGATAAATAATAAAGCATATTGCAAAAGGAAAAAAGGTACAGCGTCATAGAAAAATACTTCTTGTTTATAAATAGATAAAGCTTTCAAAAATAAAACAATTTCCATTATGAAACCGGATATACATGTACATAAAATGAGTAACCAAAATATTTTTGTTGGTCTTTTACTAACATAAATTGCCCTTAATAGTCCCAAAAAGGAAATTATAGCAGCGACATTAAAAAAGAAAAGAATCCCGAATTCTTTGCTAGAAGTGTGTGAAGGAACTGCTAAAATCCATATGAGAAATACAAGAGTATAAATAGAAACAAAAGTGATATATTTTTTCTGCTGTCGCATGACATAACTCCGTTTCAATATAAGTGTTATATATAAATAATAACATATAATTTATTGAAGAGATTATGAAGATATTATAAATAATCACCATTCGAGTGTAGCGCTGTTCCGTCGTTTTATTCCTCTTATAGCTGAAAGATCCTCTACTAACTTGAAAAGTGCTAAATCTTTCTGTTTACTTTCAATCATAATATCGAAGTCTTGATTCAGTTCTTTTGCTGTAGATAGAAAGCTTTGAATAAATCGAACATCAATATAATCAGAATGTGCTCGGAATTCCTTTTCTGATTTTGGTGAAGAGATATGAACTTTTGGGACGGTATTTGTATGGTTCCACGTTGCAAAAATAGATGGAAGTAATACTTCTAATGAATCTTCACATGAATTTGCTACATGATGGTGATAATCAAAAACAAAAGGAATTTGTTCTCGTTTGCAAACAGTTAATGTTTCAGTCGCTGTATATGTTTTATCATCATTTTCAAGTGTCATTTGCTTTTTAATATGAGTAGGAAGCTTTTTGATATTCTCATGAAAACGCAGTAAAGCTTGTTCCTTATTTCCGTATGCTCCTCCAACATGAATGTTTATGTAAGAAGAATCTGCAATGTTCATTGCATCTAGTAAATTGTAGTGATACGTCATATCGTGAACGGCATTTGTTGTAATATGAGGCTTATCACTCGTAAATAATGTAAATTGATTTGGATGAAAACTTACGCGCAAATGATGTTTTTTGATAAGGTCCCCCATTTCTTTCCATAAGTTTTTAAACGTATAGATGTAATCGAATTTTACTTCAGGGTGTGTTGCCAATGGAACAATAGAAGAGGATAGACGATATAATTTAATTTCATGTGCGATATTGTAGTGCAAGATGCGTAATGTATGCAAAATATTTTGTTTTGTTACTTCATATAACTTTTCATCGCGTTCTTGCTTGTTCATTTGTTTCCATCTTGTAAATGTCATCGTTTTTGCAGGAGAACAGTCCCACAATGCAAGTGCATGTGAGACATAACCAAATCTTATTTTCATACGTATCTCGCCTTTCATGTATTTATAGAAAAAAGGAAAGGACTGTTCCAATCCATTCTTTTCCTTTGCTTAAAGGAGAGTGAGGAGAAACATCTTGAATTGAAAGTGAAACGGAAGCTTCTAAGTCCTGATTGATTTCTCTCTTCACTTGTTCTAAAAATGGTGAGCCATATAATATACAATTGATTTCATGGTTTAGATATAGGCTTCTCATGTCAAAATTCGCAGTTCCAATATCACAAATATAACCATCTATCATTACGATTTTGGCATGAAAAAATCCATCTTGAAATTCGTAAATATGACAGCCGGCTTTAATAAGCTTCCGGCAATACGGGAGTTTCGCTTCACGAACAAATGGATGATCAGCTTTTTTAGGTACGAGAATGGTAATACGAATGCCTCGTTTTTTTGCGCGTAGCAATGCATTCATTAACTTTTTCCCAGGGATAAAATAGGGCGTACCGATATACAACTCTTTTGTTGCACCTTCAATTAAATCGAGAAATGTTTGCTGTAAATAAGCACCGTCAGTTGGTACGAATTGATGAGAGGTTTCCCCCTTTTCTAGTATTGGAAAGTAATCATTTTCATGTAATAAGTCCTCATTTGTATCATCGCGCCAATCGTGTAGAAATTGCGTTTGTAAGTCTTGTACGCCTTCTCCAGTAAGACGTAAATGGTAATCCCGCCATGGACCGAGCGCAGTATTATGCCCTAGGTATTCTTCACCGATATTAAAGCCTCCGATATAGCCAATTTTCCCGTCAATAATCGTAATCTTTCTATGGTTCCGTTGATTAGCGGAAAAAAAGAGAAATGGGAGCCGGACTTTATGACAAAATGAGAAATGTATGCCGTGTTGTTTTAATTTGCGAATTGTTTGTTTTGATAAATGATGGCTGCCAATCCGATCAAGAAGAAGGCGCACTTCAATACCTTGTTGTGCTTTTTCCATTAGAAGCTGTAAAAATGTATGGCTAATCTCATCGTTTTTTACGATAAAAAATAAAATATGTACGTGATGCTTAGCCTGTTGTATATCAGTAAATAGCTCCTTATATAAGGTTTGGCCATATGTATAGAGTTTAAAGTTACTATGGCGCAAAGGAAATGAACGAGGTTTAAGTTGTTTTAAGTGAAGTTTTCTTCCATATATAAAGTCGAAAGTTGCCCACAGTAAGATAAGTACAAGGAAGAGAAATAAAAAGTTCATATATTCATTCCCTCCGCTATATTCATTTTTATTTCAACATTGGTGAGCTGTAAGAGTAGGGCTCATGTTGTTTTATAAATAGTACTTATATTGTAAGCAAAAGCATGGAAAGCGATTCTATTCTGGGAAGACTTTTTATTTTCATGAGCTGTAGGTGAAGAAGAGAAAGGAATTGTAAAAATGTCGGATGACACAAATTTGGTAAGTTGCTCACGAGAAAGGATTCCTTCTATGCTGTATTGCCATTATTAAAACTAACAAAACCCCAATTATTCCAGCAATTCGGTGAATCACTCTTGAAATTCGTAACATAAATTTATCCCCTCAATCAGATGTATACACCTAACTAAACCATTACTGTTTTTGATGGAAATATAAACCGTTTCAGGTGTTTTTTTTAAACAGGACATTTAAATTTAAATACAAACTTTTTTCTCAAAACTCTTACTTAGTATATGTTTCATTATTTCTTTTAGCTATGTAGAAGAATTGTAAATGAATTCAAGAAATTTTCACAAATCCCTCACACCTATTATATATATTAAAAATCGATTTAAAATTCTTGATGATATGTGTAAAGAGAAATAAGGACATGAAAGAAAATAGGGGGAGAACAAAGTATGCTTGCAGAACAACAAAAAGTAGACCACTCTGCAACAGAGAATGCAGATAAGTCAGAGGTTTCAAAGGCGCAATCCTTATATCGCGCTGTGTGGCGTTGGCATTTTTATGCCGGTATTATTTTTGCTCCATTTGTTATTTTATTGGCAATTACAGGTATCGTTTATTTGTTTAAACCGCAAATTGAGAATGTAATGTACAAAGATTATTACTATGTACAAGCAGGGCAAGAAAAGATGACAACCGAAAAACAAATAGAAGCTGTAAAAAAAGCTTATCCTGATGCTTCTATCACACGATATAAACCTTCTTTTGCAGCAGACCGTTCAGCAGAAATCGGCATCACTGATAAAGACAGAGCAATGACAGTATTTGTGAATCCCTACAATGGAAAAATCTTAGGAGACTTAAAGAATGACGAGAAATTCATGAATGAAGTGGAGCGCCTGCACGGTGAACTCATGATGGGGACAGCAGGAGACCGAATCGTAGAAATGGCTGCTTGTTGGGCAATGATTTTACTTATTACTGGATTATATTTATGGTGGCCACGCAATAGAAAATCCATCTTCGGTACGCTCATTCCGAGATTTTCTAAAGGAAAGCGTATTATGTTAAGGGATCTACATTCTGTTCCTGCTTTCTGGTTCTCTTTATTTGTCTCTATTTTTATACTAACAGGTCTTCCTTGGTCTGGATTATGGGGAGATTTCATTAACCGGATTGCAACAACTACACATACAGGATATCCAACTGGATTATGGGACGGTAATTTACCAAAGTCAACTGTTCCGTCTAAAGATGTAGCGAAAGTTCCTTGGGCTGCAGAAAATTTGCCGGTTCCAGAGTCTAAAGTAGATGTAGCTCCTCTTTCTGTGGAGCAAATCATGAAAATAGCAGATGAAAATAAAGTAGGGAAAGGATACTCTATTACCTTTCCAAAAGGAGAAAAAGGTGTATACACAGTAACTGTTTCTCCTGATAAACCAGAAGGACAAGCAACTTTGCATATTGACCAATATAACGGGAAAGTGCTGGCAGATTTGCGTTTTAAGGATTATGGAATTCTGGCTAAAGCAATTTCTATCGGAGTGGCATTACATGAAGGGCATTACTTTGGCCTAGCAAACCAATTGTTAGATCTCATTATCTGTCTTGGCTTAATTGGTATTTCTTTGACAGGTGTTATGATGTGGTGGAAACGTAAGCCATCTGGTACGTTGGGTGCTCCTTCTTTACCAAAAAACTTCAAATTAATGAAAGGTACAGCAGTTCTTATTATTGTACTAGGGATTGTGTTCCCGTTGGTGGGTGCTTCATTACTTGCTGCTCTTGCACTGGATTGGTTGGTAATAAAGAGACTACCGCCTGTGAAAAAATGGGTAGGATAATAAATTGTAGCGTACTGTTTTAGAGTACTTATAGAGTAAAGGGGACTATATGAAAAAGAAAATTTTATTCTATATAGCAGCTAGTGTTTTAGTAGCAATTGGTGTGTACTTGTTTATAGACCACAGCAATAAAACGCAGGAAACTAAAGATACATCTACACCACCTTGCCATATAAAGAAATAGAATGCAGGAATTACTTGTATCGAATGTCCGTAAAAGTTAAACTTTACGGACATTTTTATTACGTATGAAAATAAAAACACATTGAAAGCAATTATGAGAGAAGATTACACGAAAAGGAGTGTGAACGCGGAGAATCGGAAGGTGTTGCTTGTAGATTCTGAAGAACAAGCGCCTTAATGGTTAGATTTTCAAACAAGATAGAACCATTCGCATAACTACTATTTCGTATCTATGTTAAATTAACAAAACGAGTACTTGTCTTATCTAAATATAATCCAACAAATAATGGATATGTAGTAGTGGGACTAAATCATGTAACAGGAAACATACAACGACAAGCTCAATATACAAAGGGAAAGATAATAGGAATATTGATATTTTGTTATGCAACTACCTAAAATTGTGTCCTATAGCAGTGCTAATTCAATCTATTTTTCAACTACCCAAATTTGTGTCGTCCGACAGGAGAGAAGGGGATTGTAGAAAGGGTATAGACAAAATAAATTGTTGTATAACAAAAAACTGTTGACTGAATGCTCACTCATCATATAATGGAAATAGGGACTATAAATTCAGAAAATTATTTATTTTCGAAGATTCAAAAAAGGGGATATTACACGGAGAGGGGTTGGCAGAAACATGAATAGCTTATTAATTGTGAATTGGTTGGCGACAATCGCCATCATAGCGTATGCAGCATATTTATTTGTATATCTCATACGAACGCGGATTACCTACATACAATTAGGAAAGAAAGTAGAATTTGATCGCCGCTTCAAAGAAAGATGGGATCTTATTAAGGGGAATGTCTTTGGACAAAAGAAGCTTCTCAAAGATAAAAAGAGCGGTATCATGCATGTTATGTTTTTTTACGGATTTATTCTTGTCCAGTTTGGAGCAATTGACTTCATATGGAAAGGCTTAGCACCAGGATCACATCTTCCACTTGGACCACTATACTCTGCATTTACATTCTTTCAAGAAATCGTCACACTCATCATTTTAATTGCAGTCTTTTGGGCTTTTTATAGAAGGTATATTGAAAAACTTGTGCGCTTAAAACGCAATTTTAAAGCGGGACTTGTTTTAATTTTTATCGGTGGCTTAATGCTATCTGTTCTTCTCGGTAACGGAATGGGCATCATTTGGCATGGCGAGGAATTATCATGGAGTGAACCAATTGCTTCTGCAATCGCTTACTTATTCTCTGGAATTGGTGAAACAGCTGCGATTGTGGTGTTCTATTTTGCGTGGTGGCTGCATCTACTTATTTTGTTAACGTTTTTAGTTTATGTCCCACAATCGAAGCACGCGCATTTAATTGCAGGACCAGCAAACGTATATTTTAGCCGTTTAACAAACCCAGGGAAATTAGAAAAAATCGATTTTGAAGATGAAACACAAGAAACATTTGGTGTTGGAAAAATTGAAGATTTCAAACAAACGCAGCTTATTGATTTATACGCATGCGTAGAGTGCGGCCGCTGTACGAATATGTGCCCGGCAACAGGCACTGGTAAGATGCTATCACCGATGGATCTGATTTTAAAATTGCGTGATCATTTAACAGATAAAGGCGCAGCGGTGACATCGCGCGCACCATGGGTTCCAACTGTTGCATTTAATAATACAAAAGGTAATCAGTTAGCCATGATGGCGGCTGGAGATGGACAACATGAATCTGCAGCAACATTGGCATACAATCCAAGCTTAATTGGTGATGTCATTACGGAAACAGAAATTTGGGCTTGTACAACGTGTCGTAACTGTGAAGACCAATGTCCAGTTATGAATGAACATGTTGATAAAATTATTGATTTACGCCGCTACCTTGTTTTAACAGAAGGAAAAATGGACCCAGAGGCGCAGCGTGCTCTGACAAACATCGAGCGTCAAGGCAATCCTTGGGGGCTGAATCGTAAAGAGCGTGAAACTTGGCGCACGATGGAAGAAGAAGTTTCCATTCCAACTGTGAAAGAGAAAGCGAAAGCAGGGGAAGAGTTTGAATACTTATTCTGGGTAGGCTCTATGGGATCATATGATAACCGCAGCCAAAAAATTGCGTTATCGTTTGCGAAGCTGATGAACGAAGCTGGTATTTCCTTTGCCATCCTCGGAAATAAAGAGAAAAACTCAGGGGATACACCGCGCCGTCTTGGAAACGAATTTGTCTTCCAGGAGATGGCGAACAAGAATATTGAAGAGTTTGAGAAAGCGGGCGTCAAGAAAATCGTGACAATTGACCCGCACGCATATAACACATTTAAAAATGAGTATCCGGACTTTGGCTTACAAGCAGAAGTCTATCATCATACAGAATTGTTAGCACAGTGGGTGAAAGAAGGGCGCTTAAAACCAGTTCACCGCGTAGAAGAAACGATTACGTATCACGATTCTTGTTATTTAGGACGCTACAACGAAGTGTACGAAGCGCCGCGCAATATTTTAAAAGCGATTCCAGGCGTGAACCTCATTGAAATGGAGCGTAACCGCGAAACAGGAATGTGCTGCGGAGCGGGCGGCGGTCTGATGTGGATGGAAGAGACTGCTGGTTCTCGTATTAACGTTGCACGTACAGAGCAAGCACTTGCTACGTCACCGACGATCATCGGTACGGGTTGCCCGTATTGCTTAACGATGATCAGCGATGGTACGAAGGCAAAAGAAGTAGAAGAACGCGTACAAACCCTTGATATAACAGAGATTTTAGAGCGCTCTGTCATCGGGTCAAAGAAAGAAGCAATGTAACATGTAAGAATTCGTACAACTTTAGAAAAAAGGGGGTGCAAAGGTTGCACCTCTTTCTCACAACAGCTGCACTGAACGAGCGTTCAATCAACGCCGTAAAATGAAGAAATGGGGGAATATGTTTTGACAAGAACAGTAATTTTAAGTGCTGCAAGAACACCTGTTGGAAAGTTTGGGGGAGCTTTAAAGGATGTAAAGGCAACGGAGCTTGGAGGAATTGCAATTGGAGCGGCATTAGAGCGTGCGAATGTTGCAGCAAGTGATATTGAAGAAGTTGTATTTGGGGCGGTTATTCAAGGCGGACAGGGACAAATTCCATCACGCCAGGCGGCAAGAGAAGCAGGGATTCCATGGGAGACGCGCACAGAAACAGTCAATAAAGTATGTGCTTCTGGACTTCGTGCAGTAACATTAGCAGATCAAATTATTCGTGTCGGAGATCAATCGTTAATTGTAGCAGGCGGTATGGAATCGATGAGCAATAGTCCATATATTTTACGCGGTGCACGTTGGGGATATCGCATGGGACATAACGAGGTTGTTGACTTAAACGTGGCAGATGGTTTAACGTGCTCATTTTCTGGCGTGCATATGGGTGTGTACGGCGGAGATGTTGCGAAAGAAGATGGTATTTCTCGCGAAATGCAAGACGAGTGGGCATGCCGCAGTCATATGCGCGCAGTTGCATCACGTAAGGAAGGCCGATTTGAAGAAGAAATTGTACCTGTATCTGTGCCGCAGCGAAAAGGTGAGCCAATAGTTGTTGCTCACGACGAAGCGCCGCGCGAAGATACAACAGTTGAAAAACTAGCAAAATTAAAACCTGTATTTGATAAGGATGCAGCGGTTACTGCAGGAAATGCACCAGGTTTAAATGATGGCGCGGCAGCGCTCGTATTAATGAGTGAAGAGCGTGCGAAGCAAGAGGGAAGAAAGCCGCTTGCGACAATTTTAGGTCATACAGCGATTGCGGTTGAAGCGAAGGATTTCCCGAGAACACCAGGTTATGCCATTAACGAGCTATTAAAGAAAACGGGTAAGAAGGTAGAAGAGATTGACTTATTCGAGATTAATGAAGCATTTGCTGCTGTAGCAATTGCAAGTGCAAATATTGCAGGTATTGATCCAGAAAAGATTAACGTAAACGGTGGAGCAGTTGCGATGGGACATCCAATCGGAGCAAGCGGTGCGCGCATTATCGTTACTCTTATCCACGCGTTAAAGCAGCGCGGCGGCGGAATCGGGATTGCATCTATTTGCAGCGGCGGCGGTCAAGGCGACGCAATTATGATAGAGGTTCATTAAAAAAGGGGGCTATAAACATGACAGTACAAAGCATTGTTGTAATTGGTTCGGGGCAAATGGGATCTGGAATTGCACAAGTATGTGCGATGGCAGGTTATGACGTATATATGCAAGATTTAAAACAAGAGCAGTTAGACCGCGGTATGGGGATTATTGCGAAAAATTTATCTAGGCAAGTCGAGAAAGGCCGCATGAGCGAAGAGGATAAGCAGGCAACATTAAATCGTCTTACAGCAACACTTACACTCGATTGCGTGAAAGAAGCAGATCTTGTCATTGAAGCAGCTGTAGAGAAAATGGATATTAAAAAACAAATTTTTGCAAATTTAGATGAGTTAGCGCCTGAACATACGATTTTAGCAACAAATACATCTTCGCTGCCAATTACCGAAATCGCAGCTGTTACGAATCGTCCGGAAAAAGTTATCGGTATGCACTTTATGAATCCGGTTCCGGTTATGAAGCTTGTTGAGATTATTCGTGGTTTAGCAACAGAGGACGTTGTGTATGAAACGATTGAAGATATTACAAAAAAAATCGGCAAAGTTCCAGTTGAAGTAAATGACTTCCCAGGATTTGTTTCGAACCGCATTTTATTGCCAATGATTAACGAAGCAATTTATACGCTATATGAAGGTGTGGCAACGAAAGAAGCGATTGATGAAGTTATGAAGCTTGGCATGAATCATCCGATGGGACCGTTGACACTCGCTGATTTTATTGGCTTAGATACGTGTCTATACATTATGGAAGTACTGCACGAAGGATTAGGGGATAGCAAATATCGCCCATGTCCGTTACTTCGTAAATACGTGAACGCAGGCTGGTTAGGGCGCAAGACAGGACGCGGTTTTTACGTTTACGAATAATAATATACTCCGGTAGGGCACCTCTTTGCATGTACTAGCGGTCTTACCAAATAGTTGAATTACTATATAAAATAATTTGAGGTGGAGCATATGAACTTTCAATTTACAGAAGAGCAACAAATGATGCGTAAAATGGTTCGAGACTTCGCTCAAAAGGAAATTGCTCCCTTTGTTCCTACTATGGAACAAGGGGTGTTTCCTAGAGAGGTCTTAAAGAAAATGGGCGAGCTTGGACTGATGGGGATTCCGATCCCAGCGAAATACGGCGGAGCGGAAATGGACTTTATTTCATATATTTCAGCAATTAATGAACTTTCAAAAGTAAGCGCTACAATAGGTGTAATTTTAGCAGTACATACCTCTGTTGGAACGAATCCTATTTTATATTTTGGAACAGAGGAGCAAAAGCAAAAGTATATTCCGAAGTTAGCAGCTGGAGAATATTTAGGAGCATTTGCATTAACAGAGCCAGGTGCCGGATCAGATGCAGGAAGTTTGAAATCAAGGGCAGTTAGATGCGGTGATGAGTACGTAATTAATGGTTCAAAAGTATTTATCACAAACGGCGGCGAGGCAGATACATATATTGTCTTTGCTTCTACGAATCCGGATGCGGGTACACGCGGGATATCGGCATTTATTGTTGAGAAAGATACACCGGGTTTAATTGTTGGAAAAGATGAACACAAAATGGGGTTATTAGGTTCTCGTACAGTGCAATTAACGTTTGAAGATATGAAAGTTCCTGCTGAGAATTTGCTTGGCGAAGAGGGCCAAGGTTTTAAAGTGGCAATGGCAAATTTGGATGTTGGTCGCATCGGTATTGGGGCGCAGTCACTTGGCATCGCTGAAGCAGCGCTTGCATGTGCTACGGATTATGCGAAAGATCGTCATCAATTTGGGAAGCCGATTGCTGCGCAGCAAGGATTAGGCTTTAAGCTAGCGGATATGGCAACATCTGTTGAAGCAGCACGTCTACTCGTATACCGTGCAGCGTCATTAAGAGCACAAGGCTTACCGTGCGGGAAGGAAGCGTCAATTGCAAAATTATTTGCTTCCAAAACAGCAGTAGAAGTTGCAATTGAAGCTGTGCAGGTGCTTGGTGGTTATGGCTATACAAAAGAGTATCCTGCTGAGCGCTTCTTCCGCGATGCAAAAATATGTGAGATTTATGAAGGAACAAGTGAGATTCAGCGCTTAGTTATTAGCAGAGCGTTGTAAGGGGGGAAATAGAGATGCATTTTAAACTATCAGAAGAACACGAAATGATTCGGAAAATGGTTCGTGACTTTGCGCGAAATGAAGTGGCACCAACGGCAGCGGAGCGCGATGAGGAAGAACGTTTTGACCGCGCTTTATTTGATCAAATGGCGGAGCTTGGCTTAACTGGTATTCCATGGCCTGAAGAGTACGGCGGAATTGGAAGCGATTACTTAGCTTATGTGATTGCGGTAGAAGAGCTGTCACGTGTTTGTGCATCTACAGGTGTAACATTGTCGGCGCATACATCGCTTGCAGGATGGCCAATTTTTAAATTTGGTACAGAGGAGCAAAAGCAGAAATATTTACGCCCAATGGCAGAAGGAAAGAAAATTGGCGCTTACGGCTTAACGGAGCCAGGTTCAGGCTCTGATGCTGGTGGAATGAAAACGACAGCAAAGCGTGACGGTGATCATTATATTTTAAACGGTTCGAAAATTTTCATTACAAATGGCGGAATTGCAGATATTTATGTTGTGTTTGCACTGACAGATTCAGAATCTAAGCAGCGCGGCACGAGCGCATTTATTGTGGAAAGCAATGCGCCTGGATTTTCTGTTGGAAAGAAAGAGAGTAAGCTCGGTATTCGTTCTTCACCAACGACGGAGATTATATTTGAAGACTGTCGCATTCCTGCTGAGAACTTACTTGGCGAGGAAGGCCAAGGCTTTAAAATTGCGATGCAAACATTAGACGGCGGCCGTAATGGTATTGCCGCACAAGCAGTCGGCATCGCACAAGGCGCACTTGATGCTGCTGCTGATTATGCGAAGGAACGTCATCAATTTGGCAAGCCAATTGCCGCGCAACAAGGGATTGGCTTTAAACTAGCAGATATGGCGATTGGAGTAGAGGCGGCACGTTTGTTAACATATCAAGCTGCTTGGCTTGAATCGGAAGGGCTGCCGTACGGCAAAGAATCGGCAATGTCGAAATTGTTTGCGGGAGATACAGCGATGAAAGTGACAACCGATGCTGTGCAAGTATTCGGAGGATATGGTTATACGAAAGATTATCCAGTTGAGCGCTTTATGCGCGATGCGAAGATTACGCAAATTTATGAAGGAACACAAGAAATTCAACGCCTTGTTATCTCACGTATGTTAACGAAGTAGAATCTAGAAGAAGCGTAGGGAATTTCCTACGCTTCTTCCTGCAAAATGACAGGAAAAGGGGTGAAGGAGATGGTTAAGCACAATGTACAAGCGTCTGTGAAGGATGAAAGACTTATTGCACTTCGGCGTGAGCAAATGATTAAAGGTGCTGTGCAGCTCTTTAAGCAAAAAGGATTTCCGCGCACAACAACGAGAGAAATTGCGAAAGCAGCAGGCTTTAGCATTGGTACACTCTATGAATATATTCGAACGAAAGATGATGTGCTTTATTTAGTGTGTGATAGCATTTATGAGCATGTAAAAGAGCGCTTAGAGCAAGTGCTGTGCAGAGAAAAAGGCAGCGTTGATAGTTTAAAAACTGCGATTACAAATTATTTTAAAGTTATGGATGAGCTGCAAGAAGAGGTTCTTATTATGTATCAAGAAGTTCGTTTTTTGCCAAAAGAGTCGCTGCCTTACGTATTAGAGAAAGAATTTCAAATGGTAGGGATGTTTGAAGATATTTTGCAGCAATGTGTTCAAAATAAGGTATTTGCTTTAACACAAAAAGAGATTCAACTGCTTGCTCATAATATTTTTATTCAAGGACAAATGTGGGGATTTCGCCGCTGGGCGCTGCAAAAACTTTATACATTAGAAGAATATACAGAGATGCAAATTCGTTATGTATTAAACGGTGCTCATATGATTCAAAACGAAAAAGGACAATAACGCTGCAATATGTAGGGGAATCACTTTACGATTCCCCATTTTTTTGTGGCATATTTGGTGAAGTTTTGTTTATAATGAATAGTATGGATTTTTTTAGAACAGGCCTTTATATAATTAGGATATATTTTAAGAAAGGAAGTGCCGCATAAGTGAGTTTAAAGCAATATTCACCAGAAGAGCTAAAAGAATTGTCCATGATCGAAGCTGTACATAGCTTGTTAGAGGAAAAAAAACAAGCAACAACTTTTCACGATCTAGTTCAAGAAATTGCTCAATTACTGGGACTGTCTGAAGAGCAAGTTGCTGCGAGAATCGCACAATTTTATACAGATTTAAATATCGATGGGCGCTTTATCAATCTCGGAGAAAATCGTTGGGGACTACGCGGATGGTATCCATATGAGCAAATTGATGAAGAAATCTTACCTCAACCGAAACCTAAGAAGAAACGTAAGGTAGAAGAGGACGAGCTAGATGACTACATCGATAATGAAGAGGACGACTTCGAAGAAGAGGCAGATGAAGACTTTGAAGAAGAAGAAGATGTAGATGATATTGATGAAATTCTGGATGAAGACGATGACGATCTTGAAGATCTAGAAGACGACGATGATTTCGCCGATGACGATGAGTTAGAATACGACGAATCAGACGAAGAAGAGGAAGAACAGTAGTCCTTGACTTTTTATTATCGTCCATGTAGAATCATTTTTGGGCTCTTTAAAAAAGACGATAATAACTTTTACGTGTAAATATAAAAGAAAATTGCTCCCTACTTATTACTTTCAGTGATAAAGGGAGCAATTTTCTTTTTTGTTTTTTGTTTAGAAAAACAAAAGAGTCTAACAATAAGATAAGGCAAGTGTTATCTACATACGTTGCGATTTGCAGCGATGATTATATAACAGCAAACTAGAAGGGAGTACTTTCATGACTAAGTATATTTTTGTCACAGGCGGTGTAGTATCTTCTTTAGGAAAAGGTATTACAGCAGCATCTTTAGGAAGACTTTTAAAAAACAGAGGACTAAGCGTAACAACCCAAAAGTTTGATCCATACATTAACGTAGACCCAGGGACAATGAGCCCATACCAACACGGTGAGGTTTTCGTAACAGATGATGGTGCAGAAACAGACTTAGACCTTGGTCACTATGAGCGTTTCATCGATATTAACTTAAATAAATACAGCAGCGTAACAACAGGTAAAATTTACTCTTCTGTTCTTCAAAAAGAGCGTCGCGGTGAATATTTAGGGGGAACAGTTCAAGTTATTCCTCACATTACGAACGAAATTAAAGAACGCGTATTCCGTGCGGGTCGTGAAACAAATGCAGACGTTATCATTACAGAAATCGGCGGAACTGTTGGTGACATTGAGTCTCTACCATTCTTAGAAGCAATTCGCCAAATTAAGAGCGATATTGGCCGTGACAATGTAATGTACATTCACTGTACGCTAATTCCGTACTTAAAAGCAGCGGGTGAAATGAAAACAAAACCAACGCAGCACAGCGTTAAAGAACTTCGCAGCTTAGGTATTCAGCCAAATATTATCGTTGTTCGTACAGAACTTCCTGTTTCTCAAGATATGAAAGATAAGCTTGCATTATTCTGCGACATCGATCCAAAAGCAGTAATTGAAGCGCGCGATGCCGATACATTATATACAGTTCCATTATCTCTTCAAGAGCAAAATATGGACCAAATCGTTTGCGATCACTTAAAACTAGACAATCCAGCTGCAGACATGACAGAGTGGAATGCATTAGTAGAAAAAGTACGCAACCTGTCTAAGAAAACAAAAATCGCTCTTGTTGGTAAATATGTAGAGCTTCAAGATGCATACATTTCTGTTGTAGAAGCACTTCGTCATGCAGGTTACAAATTTGATACAGATGTAGAAGTGAAATGGGTAAATGCTGAGCACGTAACAGCAGAAAACGTGAAAGAATTAGTTGGCGATACAGATGGTATCCTTGTACCAGGTGGTTTCGGTGACCGCGGCGTTGAAGGTAAAATCGCTGCAATTCAATATGCACGTGAAAACAAAGTTCCATTCTTAGGAATTTGCTTAGGTATGCAACTTGCGTCAATCGAGTTTGCACGTAACGTATTAGGATTAGAAGGTGCGAACTCTTCTGAAATCAATCCTGACACGCCTTACGCAATTATCGATTTATTACCAGAACAAAAAGATGTAGAAGATTTAGGCGGTACACTTCGTCTTGGTCTATACCCATGTAAGCTTACTCCAGAAACAAATGCTTACAATGCGTATAGTGAGCCAGTTGTTTATGAACGTCACCGTCATCGCTATGAGTTCAATAATCAATTCCGTCAAGACATGGAAAACGCTGGATTCATCTTCTCTGGTACAAGCCCAGACGGCCGTTTAGTAGAAATTATCGAATTAAAAGAGCATCCTTGGTTCGTGGCATCACAGTTCCACCCAGAATTTGTATCTCGTCCAAATCGTCCGCAACCATTGTTCCGTGACTTCGTACAAGCTTCTATTATTAATAAAGAAGGTAAGTAATAAGAAAAAGGCGTCCTATATCGGGCGCCTTTTTACGTTACTCATATTCATTCATAATGTCATCGATTGTAAATTTTAATCCATGATATGCAAATAAAGCTGTTATTAAACTTGGAAAGCCATAGCGAGAGCCATCGTCATCTGGAATTAATGCTTTTACAAGTTTTGCATCGATATGTGCATCGGTGAATTGTTCTAGCGACAATTCGCCTTCTTGTTTTGCGGAAATACCAACAATGAAATGACCGTTTTCTTGCAACTGTTTTGCTAATGAAATGATATCTTCATCTGTGGAAAAGCGGCTGATAAGTAGTATGCGGTCAGCGATGGTTACGTCTGCTTGTTTACCGTCTTCAAATAGACGTTTTGCATTTTGCATAGGCTCGGATCCATATAAAGCCTCACAAATTACACCTTCCATCTCTTTCGTACCATGCAAATAAATGTGGCCATCTCCAACTAATGCTTGTGCAAGTAAACGAGCGCTATCTTCTATATTCATCTCTTCTTTCTGAGCAATTCTTGTGAAATAGCCACCTAGCTGAGTGGAAAAAATTTTAAACATGAGGATGCTCCTTTCTAACGTGTTAGACGGCTTTCATTATAGCTTATTTTTTCATAAAGGTGCTAGCGCTAGTAAATGGTAAGCGGTAAAATAAGAAAGAATAGGAAGGAATTTGATAAAAAGTAGCGAAAATAATCGAAAGAGATATGAGAAATATAAATTTTGTATTTATATAGAAAGGTTGGATAACATGGAAGGGAAAATCCTAATCGTTGATGATCAATACGGCATTCGTGTTTTATTACACGAGGTGTTTCAAAAGGAAGGTTATCAAACGTTCCAAGCAGCAAACGGTTTTCAAGCCCTTGATATTGTGAAAAACGACTGTCCTGATTTAGTTATTTTAGATATGAAAATTCCAGGTATGGATGGAATTGAAATTTTAAAACATGTGAAAGAAATTAATCGAGACATTAAAGTGATTTTAATGACAGCTTATGGTGAATTAGATATGATTCAAGAAGCGAAAGACCTTGGTGCATTAATGCACTTTGCAAAGCCGTTTGATATTGATGAAATTCGCAGCGCTGTGCGAAAAGAAATTGCGGTACAAGCGTAATCGTGAATTTTTTATTAAAAAATACAGAAAAAAGCGTTTTCATGGGCTGATGAGCAGGTGAATGCAGTTGAGTTTTTGAGTACAAGTTGGTATCCTATGGAGTGTAGAAAAAAGTCCGGTATGTGATTATACATATTTTTCCTTGTCGTGGTCATACTACCATCGATAAGAACTTATCGGATACAAAAAACGTTTTTTTAGGAGGATTCACCATGCCTTTAGTTTCCATGAAAGAAATGCTAAACAAAGCGCTAGAAGGAAAATACGCAGTTGGTCAATTCAACATGAATAACTTAGAATGGACACAAGCTATCTTAGCTGCTGCGGAAGAAGAAAAATCTCCTGTAATTTTAGGTGTATCTGAGGGTGCAGCTCGTCATATGACTGGTTTCAAAACAGTTGTAGCTATGGTTAAAGCTTTAATCGAAGAAATGAACATCACTGTTCCTGTTGCGATTCACCTTGACCATGGTTCAAGCTTCGAAAAATGTAAAGAAGCAATTGATGCAGGTTTCACATCTGTAATGATCGATGCTTCTCACCACCCATTTGAAGAAAATATCGAAACTACTAAAAAAGTAGTAGAATATGCACATGCACGTAACGTATCTGTAGAAGCTGAGCTTGGTACAGTTGGCGGACAAGAAGATGACGTAGTAGCTGAAGGTGTTATCTACGCTAATCCAGAGGAATGTAAAGAACTAGTAGCTGCAACAGGTATCGACTGCCTAGCTCCAGCATTAGGTTCTGTACATGGCCCTTACAAAGGTGAGCCTAACTTAGGATTCAAAGAAATGGAAGAAGTTCGTGACTTAACTGGTGTACCTTTAGTACTTCACGGTGGTACTGGTATCCCGACAGCTGACATTAAAAAATCTATCTCTTTAGGTACTTCTAAAATTAACGTAAACACTGAAAACCAAATCGAGTTTACAAAAGCGGTTCGTGAAGTATTAAATAAAGACCAAGAAGTTTACGATCCTCGTAAATTTATCGGACCTGGTCGTGAAGCAATTAAAGCGACTGTAATCGGTAAAATTCGTGAATTTGGTTCTAACGGTCAAGCATAATTCTAAAAATGTTTTAGAAACCGTCTAGCCTTTTAGACGGTTTCGTTTCGTTGTATAATGAAAGCGTGAACAATTTTTGGGATAGACAATTTTCTACTTGTTAAGGCGTTTGAAAGGAAATATTTTTATAGTTGTGTAAAAATAGAGGAAACAAAGCATGGATATACTCATACGTGTAAAAACGTATCCGAAGCGTGAAATCAACCGTTATGGTGGGGGGCTGGAGCGGTAGATGAATTCACAAGAAGGGGGCTCAAAATGGACAAGTTGCTGATTGAAGGCGGTGTGCCTTTACAAGGTTCGATTCGTGTAAGTGGTGCAAAAAATAGTGCTGTTGCGCTTATTCCCGCGACCATTTTAGCAGAAACACCAGTTACAATCGGTGGTGTACCTAATATTTCTGATGTGAAAATACTTGGTGACTTATTGGAGGAAATTGGTGGTTCTGTTACGTATCATCAAGACGAAGAAATGACAATTGATCCTTCCAAAATGGTAGCCATGCCTCTTCCGAATGGAAAGGTAAAAAAACTGCGTGCTTCTTATTATTTAATGGGAGCGATGCTCGGCCGTTTCAAAAAAGCAGTAATTGGGCTTCCTGGTGGATGTCATCTAGGACCAAGGCCAATTGATCAGCATATTAAGGGATTTGAAGCGCTTGGAGCACATGTAACAAATGAGCAAGGTGCAATATATTTACGTGCAGATGAACTGCGGGGAGCACGTATTTATTTAGATGTTGTCAGCGTAGGTGCGACAATTAATATTATGCTTGCCGCAGTGCGTGCAAAAGGTAGAACGGTAATTGAAAATGCAGCGAAAGAACCAGAAATTATTGATGTAGCGACGCTTCTTACGAGCATGGGTGCTCGTATTAAAGGAGCGGGAACAGACGTGATTCGTATTGATGGTGTTGAATCGCTTCATGGTTGTTACCATTCTATTATTCCTGATCGCATTGAGGCTGGAACATATATGATTTTGGGCGCAGCTTCTGGCGGTGAAGTTACAGTTGATAATGTGATTCCACAGCATTTAGAATCCATAACGGCTAAGCTTCGAGAAATGGGTGTAAAAGTAGATACACACGATGATCAAATTGTGGTGAATGGGAATCGCCAGTTAAAAATGGTAGATGTAAAAACACTCGTATATCCAGGATTTCCCACTGATTTACAGCAACCATTTACAGCGTTATTAACGAAGGCGAATGGCACGGCAGTTGTAACGGATACCATTTACGGAGCGCGTTTTAAACATATAGATGAGTTGAGAAGAATGAATGCGCAAATTAAAGTGGAAGGTCGTTCTGCTATCGTAACAGGCCCTGCTTCGCTGCAAGGAGCCAAAGTAAAAGCGAGTGATTTACGCGCCGGAGCTGCTCTTGTAATTGCGGGCTTAATGGCAGAAGGAATCACAGAAGTTACAGGATTAGAGCATATTGATCGTGGATATGAAAATTTAGAAGATAAGCTTCGAGGTCTTGGAGCGAAGATCTGGCGTGAAAAAATGACGAGTCAAGAGATTGAACAGATGAAAAATGCATAAAGAGCTTTACATGGGAAAAGTGACATATGTGTATAAAGTGTAAATGAAGACGGCATAAGGTGAAAATTCTATTAAACGTTAAGTGTGAGATAAAGTGAAACTTCCATCAGTGGGGGCTTTTCATCCCCCATTGATGGTTTTTACGGGCAGTTATCTCCCACCTATCTTTTTTGTTTTTCTTTGAATCTTGAGGTGGTGGGGCTTACTGCCCACAAATAGCGGGATAAATATTACGGCTTAAAGGAGAGGGATTACAGTGGAAAGAAGTTTATCCATGGAATTAGTACGTGTAACAGAGGCTGCGGCGTTATCGTCTGCGCGTTGGATGGGACGAGGTAAGAAAGATGAAGCAGATGGAGCGGCAACGTCAGCGATGCGCGACGTATTTGATACAGTACCAATGAAAGGAACCGTGGTAATTGGCGAAGGGGAAATGGATGAAGCGCCGATGCTATATATCGGTGAAAAATTAGGAACTGGATATGGTCCGCGCGTTGATGTGGCGGTTGATCCATTAGAAGGAACAAATATCGTTGCAGCGGGAGGATGGAATGCATTAGCTGTTATTGCAGTAGCAGACCATGGAAATTTACTGCATGCACCTGATATGTATATGGAGAAAATTGCAGTTGGTCCAGAAGCAGTGGGTGCTGTTGATATTAATGCACCAGTTATTGATAATTTACGCGCTGTTGCAAAGGCAAAAAACAAGGACATTGAAGATGTTGTAGCAACTATTTTAAATAGACCGCGCCATCAAGCAATTATTGAGGAAATCCGTAAAGCGGGAGCTCGCATTAAATTAATTAATGATGGTGATGTAGCTGGTGCAATCAACACAGCGTTTGATCGCACAGGCGTTGACATTTTATTCGGATCTGGCGGTGCACCTGAAGGGGTACTAGCAGCCGTTGCATTAAAATGTTTAGGCGGAGAAATTCAAGGAAAGCTTCTTCCGCAAAATGAAGCAGAATTAGAGCGCTGCAAAAAGATGGGCATCGATGATATTAACCGCATTCTTCGTATGGAAGATTTAGTAAGAGGCGACGATGCAATCTTTGCAGCAACAGGTGTTACGGACGGAGAATTACTGCGCGGCGTTCAATTTAAAGGCAGCACTGGTACAACACACTCCCTTGTTATGCGTGCGAAATCTGGGACGGTTCGCTTTGTTGATGGGCGTCACAGCTTAAGCAAGAAACCAAACTTAGTTATAAAGTAAGAAGTGTACAAAGGATGGGTAGAGCGAAGACAAATTTTATTGTCTTCGCTTCTTGTATTTGTCTCGCAACGTATTGATTAAAATGAGGTAAAAGGGTTACAATAGTGAATATTACCCTACTTGTACTTATTGCCTTTCATTATTACGTATTTGCCTTCCGTAAAATCCCTTACCCATGTGAAAAGAGAATAATGTTAAAGTGTGGTGTCTGAATGAATCTAACAATTTCAGCGTTAGAGAACATGAAATTAAAAGAGTTATATGAGCTTGCGAAAGAATTTAAGATTTCCTATTACAGCAAATTAACAAAGAAAGAGTTAATTTTTGCGATTTTAAAAGCGCGAGCAGAAAAAGAAGGTTTCTTCTTCATGGAAGGTGTACTTGAAATTATTCAATCAGAAGGATTTGGATTCTTACGTCCAATCAACTATTCTCCGAGTTCTGAAGATATTTATATTTCAGCTTCGCAAATTCGTCGTTTTGATTTGCGTAATGGAGACAAAGTTTCTGGTAAAGTGCGACCTCCGAAAGAAAATGAACGTTATTTTGGATTGTTGCAAGTTGAAGCAGTTAATGGGGATGATCCGGAATCAGCAAAAGAACGTGTGCATTTCCCTGCGTTAACACCGTTATATCCAAATCGTCAAATGAAATTGGAGACGGAAACGAAGAAGCTATCAACACGCATCATGGATTTAATTGCACCAGTTGGGTTTGGTCAACGCGGTCTAATTGTTGCGCCTCCAAAGGCTGGTAAAACGATGCTGTTAAAAGAGATTGCTCACAGCGTTACAACGAATCATCCAGAAGCAGAACTGATTGTACTTTTAATTGACGAACGTCCAGAGGAAGTAACAGATATTGAACGTTCTGTAAAAGGTGATGTTGTAAGCTCTACTTTTGATGAAGTTCCAGAGAATCACATTAAAGTGGCTGAGCTTGTGCTAGAGCGTGCAATGCGTCTTGTTGAGCATAAAAAAGACGTTATCATTTTAATGGATAGTATTACCCGTTTAGCGCGTGCTTACAACCTTGTAATTCCGCCAAGTGGACGTACGTTGTCAGGTGGTATTGACCCAGCAGCGTTCCACAGACCAAAGCGCTTTTTCGGAGCAGCTCGTAATATTGAAGAGGGCGGTAGCTTAACAATTTTAGCAACAGCTCTTGTTGATACAGGATCTCGTATGGATGATGTCATTTATGAAGAGTTTAAGGGAACAGGAAATATGGAGCTTCACTTAGATCGTTCTTTAGCAGAACGTCGTATTTTCCCAGCTATTGATATTCGTCGTTCTGGTACAAGAAAAGAAGATCTATTAATTCCAAAAGAGCATTTAGACAAGTTATGGGGTATTCGTAAAACGATGAGAGATACACCAGATTTCATAGAAAGCTTCTTACGCAAGTTGCGTCAAACGAAGACAAATGAAGAATTTCTAAAAAATATTCCTGAAGATTCAAAGAGATACGTCGCGATGAAGTAATGCTAAAAACAGGTAGTTGCAAAATGCGAATAGCCTTGTTATAATTTCATCATGTGTGTTTCATCATTATAGTTGTGATTGCAGCTAACGATGAAAAAACTCTGTTTCGAAAATGATTCAGGGCGGAAGGAGATGAAAAGAATGAAAGCAGGAATCCATCCAGATTACAAAAAAGTTGTATTTATGGATACTAACACAGGCTTCAAATTCTTAAGCGGATCTACAAAAGGTTCTAACGAAACTGTTGAGTGGGAAGATGGTAACACTTATCCATTATTAAAAGTTGAGATCAGTTCTGATTCTCACCCATTCTACACAGGACGTCAGAAGTTTGCTACTGCAGACGGACGTGTTGATCGCTTCAACAAGAAATACGGTCTTAAGTAATAACAAACATAAAGCAGGCAAGTGTATATATCCGCTTGTCTGTTTTTTTTGCGAAAATATAAACCTTTACCTACTTACAGTAAGAATAAGTAGACGAAAGGAGGAGCTCTCATGTACTTAATAAATCAAGACGGTTGGATTGAAGTGGTTTGCGGAAGCATGTTTTCAGGGAAATCAGAAGAGCTCATCCGCCGTGTACGCCGGACGCAATTTGCAAAGCAAAGTGCAATTGTATTTAAACCGTGTATTGATAATCGTTATAGTGAAGAAGATGTTGTGTCGCATAATGGATTGAAAGTAAGAGCAGTTCCTGTTGCGGCTTCAAAAGAGATGTTTGAGCATGTAACAGAAGATATAGATGTTATAGCAATTGATGAAGTGCAATTTTTTGATGGGGACATTGTGGAAGTGGTGCAAGAATTGGCAAACCGCGGCTATCGTGTGATTGTTGCTGGTTTAGACCAAGATTTCCGTGGTCTACCATTTGGACAAGTTCCTCAGCTTATGGCAATTGCGGAGCATGTGACGAAGCTGCAAGCAGTGTGTGCTAAGTGCGGATCTCCTGCAAGTCGTACGCAACGTTTAATCGATGGGGAACCAGCATCTTTTGATGATCCTATTATTTTAGTTGCTGCATCAGAATCATATGAACCACGTTGTCGTCATTGTCATGCTGTGCCAACTAAACAGAGATAAAAACTCGCTACATAAAGCGGGTTTTTTTAGAAAATACGTAGGGGCTGAATGAGCCGTTTGCGTTTTTAGATGATATCTAGCTCCGGCGGCAAGAATGGTCGGTGGATTCGCTTCTTCCTACGAGGCAAAGAGCGCCTCTATGTCAGAAGCTCCATCCCCCTCCCATTCTGAGCGGGCCGCCTCCACTTTTAAATATAATTTGCGTTTTTTTTGTTATGTACCATATACTATTTGTATTAGATTAGAGACTAGGATGTTGAGGTGAATGTTGTGTTAGATCGTTTGCAAGCTGTAGAAGACCGTTATGAGAAGTTAAACGAGCTTTTAAGTGATCCAGAGATTATCAGTGATTCAAACAAACTTCGTGAGTATTCAAAAGAACAATCTGATATACAAGAGACGGTAGAGGTGTACCGTGAGTATAAAGATGCTCGTGAACAATTAAGAGATGCAAAAGCGATGTTAGAAGAGAAGTTAGATGCTGACATGCGTGAAATGGTAAAAGAAGAAGTGTCTGAGCTAGAGGGACAAGAGAAAGAATTATCAGAGCGTCTGAAAATTTTACTTGTTCCAAAGGATCCAAATGATGATAAGAACGTTATCGTAGAGGTTCGTGGTGCTGCTGGTGGTGATGAAGCGGCATTATTTGCTGGTGATTTATACCGTATGTATAGCCGTTATGCTGAGGTGCAAGGTTGGAAAACTGAAATTATCGAAGCGAGCTATACAGAACTAGGTGGATATAAAGAGATTATCTTTATGATCAACGGTAAAGGCGCTTTTGCAAAGTTGAAATTTGAAAATGGTGCGCACCGTGTGCAACGTGTTCCAGAAACAGAATCCGGAGGACGTATCCATACTTCTACAGCAACTGTAGCTGTATTACCGGAAGCAGAAGAAGTAGAAATCGATATTCATGAAAAAGATGTTCGTGTAGATACGTTTGCTTCTAGTGGTCCTGGTGGACAAAGTGTTAATACAACGATGTCAGCGGTACGTTTAACGCATTTACCGACTGGTGTAGTTGTTTCTTGTCAGGATGAAAAGTCACAAATTAAGAATAAAGAAAAAGCAATGAAAGTATTACGTGCACGTGTTTATGATAAGTTTAGACAAGAAGCGCAAGCTGAGTACGATCAAAACCGTAAACAAGCTGTTGGAACTGGTGATCGTTCTGAGCGTATTCGTACGTATAACTTCCCGCAAAATCGTGTTACAGACCATCGAATCGGTTTAACGATTCAGAAGCTAGATCAAATCTTACAAGGTAAGTTAGATGATTTCATCAATGCCTTAGTGATGGAAGATCAGGCGCAAAAGATGGAGGCAGCTGAGTAATGCGTGTCTATGAAGCCCTGAAATGGGCTTCTTCTTTTTTACAAGAAAATGGGCGAGATGAAAATGCGGGAGAAATTGTCCTTTGTCATGTATTAAAGACGAATCGAACAGGTTTAATGATGAATATGCGTGAAGAGTTAACGGAAGAACAAGAGCAAACTTTTACAAACTTTATCCACAAGCATGTGGAGGGTATACCTGTTCAGTACTTAATTGGACATGAAATGTTTTATGGGCGACCATTTTTCGTAAATGAAGAGGTACTAATACCAAGACCGGAAACAGAAGAGCTTGTACTAGGCGTATTAACACGCATTCAACGTAAATTTGGAGATAAACGTGTGTATGTGGCGGACATTGGTACTGGCAGTGGAGCGATTTCGATTACCCTTGCTTTAGAAAATCCACACTTACATGTGTACACAGTGGATATTGCTCCGGAGTCGATTGAAGTGGCACAGAAAAATGCAGCAGAATTACAGGCAAATGTAACGTTCTACCACGGTGATTTATTGTTGCCGTTTCAGGAAACGAAGCAAAAGCTTGATGTTGTTGTTTCGAATCCTCCTTATATTCCAGAAGAAGATTGGAGAGGGCTTTCTTCTGTTGTGAAAGAGCATGAGCCAAAGCGTGCGCTTGTTGGTGGTGAAGATGGACTTGATTTCTATAGACGCTTTATGGAAGAGCTGCCAAAAGTTCTACAAGAAGAAGCGATTGTTGCCTTTGAAGTAGGTGTAGGGCAAGGAGAAGATGTGCGTGCCTTGTTGCAAGAAACATTCCCGCATGCACATGTCGAGGTTGTCTTTGATATTAATGGAAAAGATCGTATGGTTTTTGCGGAAATGTAATTTTAACAGGGGGGCTGACATGAAAAATCAGCTCCTTCTAGTGCATCTAGCATGTCGAATTATATTGTGTCGAAGCGCCGATATATCAGTGGACATAACCTTAAAAAGAAAAGCATTTGTATAATCACCTAAAAAACAAATAGATTCTGAATTTAGTAGTTTAGAAAGAAAAAAACTTGTCTACACTGTTTTACTGAAGGGGCGGTGGAGATAGGATGAAAAAACAAGCGATTGCTTATCTTCTTTTATTATTAATCGGTGCACAAATGGTTGCGCACTTTGGATATATGAAAGTTGATGCAAAGGAACCTGTCGTGATTCCTAAAGAAGCGATTCGATTACGTATTTTGGCTAATAGTGATTCGAAGGAAGATCAAGAGTTGAAACGTAAAGTGCGCGATGAAGTGAAAGCACAAATCGATAGCTGGGTGGCAGATTTAAAATCGTTTGAAGACGCGCGTCGTATCATCCGAAGCCGTATTCCAGAACTTGAAAAAACAGTGGCGAACACGTTGAAACGAGAAGGCAGTAAGGAAACTTTTACAGTTCAGTTTAATAAACATATAAAATTTCCAACGAAATTGTATGGGAACTTTATTTATCCAGCCGGAGAGTATGAAGCGGTACTTGTGACAATTGGTAAAGGTGAAGGTGCAAATTGGTGGTGCGTGTTATTTCCTCCAATGTGTTTCTTAGATTTCTCTAGTGGTACAGCTGTGAAGAAAGAAGAGAAGGTTGTAAAGGCAGAAACAATTGATGAGGACGATATAGAAGAAAATTATGTGCAAAAGGAAGTTGTAAGAGAAGAAGTAAAGCAATCTCTTAAAGCTAAGAAAGAGACGAATCTTGCACCTAAACAAAAGGTGAAAGCAAAACCTGTGCGCGAAAACAGCGTTGAGAAAGAATTACAGGAACAAGAAGAAGTAAAGCAAGATGAACCGCATACAGTTCAAAAAGAAGAGCACGTGAAGGTAGTGGAAGAAACGGAAGAAAAACCAAAGGTAAAATTGTTTATCGTTGAAGCATTTGCATCTTTATTTTCCAAATAAGTTCTAAAAGATAATCCCTCCTCATATATAAAAGTATGGGGAGGGATTATCTATGAAGCAAATACATTTTGCTACAAAAACAGATGTAGAAAGACTGCAGGCCTTTTTTGGACAAGCTCATATGAAGGAAGAACGATTAGATCAATTATATGGGAATTTTATGATGTTAGAAGAAGAAGGACAAATTCAAGCAGCTATTGGATATGAGCAAATTGGAAACGATGCACTTCTTCGTTCTTGTTTGTTCACACCCGCTGTGGATAACGTAACATTCTTACATTTTTTCGAAACGCTTTTGCAGTATATTAAAGAGAAAAGTATTGAGCAATTATATTTGCTCACAAACAGTCCACTGTCAGTTGCAATATTTCAGTTTTTTCAATTTGAAGCTGTGGAAAGGGATGCTGTATCAGAGGGAATTCAGACTTTAGAACATTTTTGTGAAAATATAAAACAACCGAATGTAATTATACTAAATTGTCAGCTATTCACAAAGTTATCCACTGATTAAATTGATTTATCCACATTTTGTGGATAAATCTTATTTGTCTTTTGGATAAATCTCATAGTAAACTACAAATAACAAGTATTTCATGGTAGAAAAGGACGTGGAAAGAAATGAATACAAAAATGTGGGTTGTGGATAATGTTGTGGAAATAAAAAAAGATTATCCACAGTTGCAAGAAGCAGCGCATTTATTACGAGAAAATGAAGCAGTAGCGTTCCCGACTGAAACAGTATACGGACTTGGTGCGAATGCATTAAATGACGAAGCTGTTGCGAAAATTTTTGAAGCAAAAGGAAGACCAAGCGATAATCCACTTATTGTACATATTGGTACGGAAGAACAATTAGATGGCATTGTGGCTCATATTCCGCCAGTGGCGAATGTATTGATGGAACACTTCTGGCCAGGGCCATTAACACTTATTTTTCCGAAAAAAGAAGGCATTTCTGAAAAGGTAACAGCTGGATTACATACAGTGGCAGTTCGAATGCCGGATCATCCGGTAGCATTGGCGCTTATTGAAGCGGCGAATGTCCCGGTAGCAGCTCCAAGTGCGAATCGTTCCGGCCGCCCTAGTCCGACGCTCGCTTCTCATGTATATGAAGATTTAAATGGAAAAATTGCGGGTATTGTTGATGGCGGGGCAACTGGTGTTGGTGTTGAATCTACTGTAGTAGATTGTACGAGTGAAATACCGACGATTTTGCGCCCAGGCGGTATTACGAAAGAGCAATTAGAAGAAGTGATTGGACCTGTTTTGTTAGATCCAGCATTAAAGGATGAAACGGAAAAACCAAAATCTCCAGGAATGAAATATACACATTATGCACCGAAAGCGCCGCTTAGCATTGTTGAAGGTTCGCGCGCATTTATTCAACAACTTGTGGATAACAAAGAGCAAGAGGGTTATAAAGTAGGTGTATTAACAACAGAGGAATATCAGCATGTGTATAAAGCAGAGGTTGTTCTCGCTTGTGGAAAGCGCAGTGATTTAGCGACAGTTGCGACAAAGCTTTATGACGTATTGCGTACATTTGATGCGAGCGGTGTTGATATTATTTTTAGCGAGTCGTTCCCAAGCAATGGAATTGGTAGTGCAATCATGAACCGTTTAACGAAAGCTGCAGGTCATCAAATCATCTTCGAAAAATAAATTCTATCTCTCCTCGGACGTGCATATTTTGAAGTAGCAAGTCCGAGGAGGGACATTATGACGATTGAACATATTCTAAGCGAGTTGTTGCCGCTTTTTATTATGGCATTTGCGCTAGGGCTTGATGCGTTTTCTGTTAGCCTCGGTATGGGGATGATTACGCTTAAGCCGCGTCAAATATTTTATATAGGCATTATAATTGGTATATTTCATATAATCATGCCTTTTATCGGCATCATGCTCGGCCGCTTTTTATCAGAGCAATTTGGCTCTATTACTACAATTATAGGTAGTATTTTATTAATGGGATTAGGATTTCACATTGTATATAGCTCAATTTCTCATGATGATGAGTATAGGAGCGTTCCTGCCGGCGGGAGTTTACTGTTATTTGCTTTTAGTGTGAGTGTGGATAGTTTTTCTGTCGGTTTAAGCCTTGGTATTTACGGAGCACGTACGTTTGTAACCATCCTTATATTCGGCGTTGTGAGTATGCTGCTCACTTGGAGCGGATTGTTAATTGGCCGCAGAGCACAAGGCGTTCTTGGAACGTATGGGGAAGTGCTTGGCGGGATTATACTTGTTGGATTTGGAATCAAATTATTATTTTCGGTATGAGATGAAGCTAATAATGTAAGGAAGCCCAGCCATTTATTGTGGCTGGGCTTCCTTACATTATAAATAAACTTGTCGATGTTACATCAATATATTGGCGCTTCCGCTGTTAGTTCTATCCAGCTCCGCCTCCTAGCCCCTTCCGTCTAAGAACCTTCCGTACGAAAAGGTAAAGAACACCTTTTGTACGAAAGAACCTTATCCAACGGGGCTAAAGAGTCGGCTCCGCTTTTAATTTTATCCAGCTCCAGCGGCTAGAACAGTCGGTGGCTTCGCGTCTTCCGCCGAGGCAAATAGCGCCTCTATGTCAGAAGCTCCATCCCCCTCCTGTTCTGAGCGAGCCGCTTCCGCTTTTAATTAAGGCCTTACAAGTTCAAATTGCTCTCCAAGTTTTGCATAGTTATGTCCAGCCAGCCGGCTTATTGGTTTTAAACCTTCAGCATGAATGCGTCCATTTTCATATAATTGCTCAGCGATATGGAAACGTACGATGCGTCCGATTAATAGATCGCATGCTGGGGAATCTTCTGTTCCGCCTAGCTGAATAGCGCGCTCTAGTACGCATTCCATACGGATACTTGCTTCTTTTACTCCTGGTACAGAAATGACATCGCTGTCAATTGGTGTTAGTTTTGCAAGTTCAATTTCACTTTCATTAGGCGGGAGGTTAGCTGCTGTTTCATTGATAGCCTCCGCGTACGATTCATCAGAAATGTGCACAACAAATTCTTCTTTTTCCATTGCGTTTCTTGCTGTATCTTTTGGCTCTCCATTTTTTCGCTGCACAGAAACTGAGATAAGAGGCGGATTAGCAGCAACGATATTAAAGTAGCTAAATGGCGCTCCGTTTAATACCCCATCATTTGTAACAGTTGTGACGAAGGCAACTGGGCGCGGAATGATGCTTCCTGTTAGTAATTTGTAATTGTCTCTTTCAGTTTGTTCATTTGGGTTAATAGACAGCATGTATGTAATCTCCCTTCTAATATCTGTAACGCTTCTTTGTTTGTTTACAAGATAAAGGAGGAAAACTCCTGCTGAAAAAATATTTTTTTGCCGATTTTTGTAAAGGTCATGAAAAAAATCCCTCACAATGATTTGTGAGGGATTGAATTGATAAATATCTTGAATTCGAGATATTTAGTTAAATTAAAGTGTAAGCGCCAGGTCCAATAAGAGCAACGCCAACTGCAACTGCGATTAAGATAAGGTTATATTCAAAACCGTTTTGTGTAACCCAGTAACCATTTTTACCATGAACTGTGAAGATAGCTACTAACATTGTACCAACAATAAATAGAGCACCTACCCAAGTGAAAATACCAGCAGCAAATAAGAAACCACCTAGTAATTCAGTTGCTCCGGCCATAAACGCCATAAACACTCCTGGTCGTAAGCCAATTGATTCCATCCAGCCGCCAGTGCCTTTTAAACCATAGCCGCCAAACCAGCCGAATAATTTTTGAGTACCATGCCCCATGAATGTAACTCCGATAATAAGACGAATAATAAGAAGACCAATGTTCATCATTTTATAATACCTCCTGAAAAGTTATTTACTTATCTTATGTAAGTTATAATAAAACAGTTACTTACTTTAGTCAAGTAACTTTAATAAAAAACAACAAAAAATTTTACAAATGATAAGTAAAAAATAATTATGTTATTAAGACCTCTAGACAACCGGAGGAAAAAAAGCTTAAATAGAAATGAAGAAGTTAACTTCTTTCCTTTTAAATTCAGATTGTCTGAATTGACTGGAATTTTGCAAGGCGATACAATGGGGTTCTGATTGCCAACGAAAGTGTTCTTACGCTAGTAAAGATTTGAGTTGTAACTAATGAGCTCTATGAAATGTATTATAAGTAAGGATTATAAGGAGGATTATCCTATGTTTAAAAAATTATTTGGCCTTGGTTCTAAAACAAATGCAGAAACAATCGTAGCTCCATTAACTGGAGAAGTGAAAAATATTGAAGAAGTACCAGATCCAGTATTCGCTGGACGTATGATGGGAAATGGTGTTGCAATTGATCCAACTGAAGGTGTAGTAGTATCTCCAGTAGACGGTGAAATCGTACAATTATTCCATACAAAACATGCTGTAGGTATTAAATCGAAAAACGGTGTAGAGATCTTAATCCACGTTGGATTAGAAACTGTAACAATGGCAGGCGAAGGCTTCGAAGCACATGTAGCTGAAGGACAAGCTGTTAAAGCTGGCGATAAATTAATCTCTTTCGACTTAGAATTAATTCGTGAAAAAGCAAAAAGCACAATTACACCAATCGTTATTACAAACACAGATGCAACAGAATCTATTGAAACAACTATCGGCGTAACAGCTACAAAAGGTTCAACATCAGTAATGAAAGTAACAATGAAATAATCGTTTTGATTCATAAGGAATCCATTTCATATTTGAAGTGGATTCTTTTTTACATCCTCTACTGATGGAATGGCTGGTATTAAAATGAAAGAATAACAGTAGATTTTTTCCTGCTCTATGTTACTATATTGTAGTCACTTGAAAATAGGGTTTCACATACATAATGAAAGCGCATTTCTCCTAGAAGAAATGCGCTTTTCTATATATACATTTCTTTTTTTCGTTATCATTGTGAGTTATGATGAAAATAGATATTCATCATAAGGAGTTGGTGTTTGGTGGAGAGAGTATTATTCGTTTGTACAGGTAATACATGCCGCAGTCCGATGGCAGAGGCGTTATTACGGCATTACGGGGAAAGACATTTTGAAGTGCAATCTGCGGGTGTATTTGCCGCGGTAGGCAGCGATGCATCTGTGCATGCTAAAAGTGCGTTGGGAGAAAAAGGAATTTCAATTGCACATGCTTCTCAGCAAGTAACGGAAGAGTTGTTAGAGTGGTCTGATTTTGTATTAACAATGACAACGGGACATAAGCAGCTTTTACTAGCACATCATCCAGAAGTAAACGGAAAAGTGCATACATTATATGAATTTGTAGAAGGTACAAATAAGGACATTTCTGATCCTTTTGGCGGTTCGCTTGCTGTTTATAAAGCAACGCTGGAAGAAATGGAACAACTTGTCCAAACTTTGCTGAAAAACCATTCAGAAAGTTAATGTTTCGTGTATAATACGATATTGGAGATTATCTCGATTTAACGGATCTTATATCTCAAAGGCTTGAGATGGGGTCAACTGTTCGGTTCATTGTCAGTGGGGGATGGAAAAACTCACTGATGGAAGTTTCACTTTATATTTGGAGGGGTTTAGAATGAAAGTAGTAGTAGCATCTGATCATGGCGGAATGAATATTCGAAAAGAAATCGTAAGTCTATTAGAAGAGTTAAATATTGAATATATTGATTTAGGTTGTGAGTGCGAAGCTGGTTCTGTAGATTACCCTGATTTTGCATTCCCGGCGGCAGAAATGGTTGCAAATGGTGAAGTGGACCGTGGTATTTTAATTTGCGGAACAGGTATCGGTATGTCAATTGCAGCAAATAAAGTACATGGCATTCGTTGTGCATTAGTACATGATACATTTAGTGCAAAAGCAACGAGAGAACATAACGATACGAACATGTTAGCAATGGGTGAGCGTGTAATCGGAGCTGGGTTAGCGCGTGACATCGCGAAAATTTGGTTAACAACGGAGTATGAAGGTGGCCGTCACGAGAACCGTGTAGGGAAAATTAAAACATACGAAGCGAAGTAATCGTATTCTAACTTCTAGTAAGAGTTAATATAATTTGTTGAACCTACCTGCGAAAGGAAGAGCGTAATGAATGAAATATTACAATTGAAAGAGCAGCTGCAAACAGCACTTTCTGAGTTTCAAGAGCAAGCTTCACTGCGAAATGGGAACATTTTTGTTGTGGGCTGCAGTACAAGTGAAGTGCTAGGCGAAAGAATTGGAACATCGGGAACGATGGAAGTAGCGGAAGCGATTTTTTCTGCGTTAAAACAATTTCAAGAGCAGTGTGGTATTACACTAGCGTTTCAATGCTGTGAACATTTAAACCGTGCGTTAGTTATCGAAAGAGAAGTCGCAGAGAAACGCCAGTTCGAAATTGTAAATGTTACGCCTGTCAGATCAGCAGGTGGGGCTCTTGGAACATATGCATATCATAATATGGAAGATCCTGTTATCGTAGAGTTCGTAAAAGCAGATGCAGGTATTGATATTGGGGATACGTTCATTGGTATGCATTTAAAACATGTAGCTGTTCCTGTACGTACACGTGTAAAAGAAATTGGGCATGCGCATGTAACGATGGCAAAGACGCGTCCAAAATTAATTGGCGGGGCACGTGCAGTATATGCGGTAAAAGAGGAAACGTTTACTTGTAGTTAAGTCATAAATTTACAAATAAAAAAAAGACCAAATTCGGTCTTTTTTTTCTTTTATCATGTGTAGAGTCGTGTTAGAATGTAGTTGAAAACATGAAGGTTTAGAAGAATTGCAACTGGAATTTTCGTTTTTTCTTTGAAAATGAAGAGAAAATGTCGAGAATAGATGTAATTCGTTCAGAAAAGGGGGATTTTGATGGAGCATTTAAAACGTCAAGATGAAAAGGTGTTTGCTGCAATTGAATTAGAATTAGGAAGACAGCGTTCAAAAATCGAACTTATTGCATCTGAAAACTTCGTAAGCCAAGCTGTAATGGAAGCACAAGGTTCTGTATTAACGAACAAGTATGCAGAAGGCTATCCAGGGAAACGTTATTACGGTGGTTGTGAGCATGTAGATATCGTAGAAGATATCGCACGTGACCGCGCAAAAGAAATTTTTGGTGCAGAGCACGTAAACGTTCAACCACATTCTGGTGCACAGGCAAATATGGCTGTATACTTCACAATTCTAGAGCAAGGTGACACAGTGCTTGGTATGAACTTATCTCACGGCGGTCACTTAACACACGGAAGCCCTGTTAACTTTAGTGGTGTACAATACAACTTCATCGAATACGGTGTAGATCCTGATACACATCGTATCAATTATGAAGATGTATTAGAAAAAGCGAAAGAGCATAAGCCGAAATTAATCGTTGCGGGTGCTAGCGCATATCCTCGTGTGATTGATTTCAAAAAATTCCGTGAGATCGCTGATGAAGTTGGCGCATATTTAATGGTAGATATGGCACATATCGCGGGGCTTGTAGCAGCTGGCTTACATCCAAATCCAGTACCGTACGCTGATTTTGTAACAACAACAACTCATAAAACATTACGCGGACCACGCGGTGGTATGATTTTATGTAAAGAACAATTTGCAAAACAAATTGATAAATCAATCTTCCCGGGTATTCAAGGCGGACCGCTTATGCACGTAATCGCTGCAAAGGCAGTTGCATTTGGAGAAGCATTGCAGGATGACTTCAAAACATATGCACAAAACATTATCAACAACGCAAGTCGCTTAGCAGAAGGTCTGCAAAAAGAAGGTATTACACTTGTTTCTGCTGGAACGGATAACCACTTAATTTTAATTGATGTTCGCAATTTAAACATCACTGGAAAAGTTGCAGAGCATGTATTAGATGAAGTTGGTATTACAGCAAACAAAAATACAATTCCATTTGACCCAGCTAGCCCATTTGTAACAAGCGGAGTTCGTATTGGAACTGCAGCTGTAACATCAAGAGGATTTGGACTTGCTGAAATGGATGAAATTGCATCCATTATCGCTTACACATTAAAAAATCATGACAATGAAGCGGCACTAGAAGAAGCACGCGTGCGTGTAAATGCTTTAACAGATAAATTCCCAATGTATACAGAGCTATAATAGAAAAAAGCTGTTGAAACGTATTGTTTCAGCAGCTTTTTTTTAGGTTATGTTAAATTACTTTGTTGATATTTATATAGAAACAAACGTTTTGTAATCTTAATAAGGTAATACAATTGCTTAGAGGATTTGAAATGACGTTGAAAGAATTAATAGAAGAGATTAAAAATCTGAATTCAGGAGAACAACATCGTTTACAAGGTAAACTTTTCATGTGTGTTTAATTAACGGCTCGTTTGTTTCTTATATTTATCATGTTTTTATTGAAATAACTAATACTTTAGTGGAATAAGAATTTGAAAAGAATTACATATGAGAAAAAAGAACATATAAATCGTCCTATGTATGTATACAAGTCATGAATACATTTTAAAAATATAATGAAGGATGTCATTTCCATAATTGGTAAAGCTATTCTTGTATAAGGAAGAAGCATTTAAAATTTTACCAAATTGACCCTTGAATATTAGTAGCGTTTTCTTTACAATCGTACATAGTGTAAAAAACGGCGTGTCCTCACGCATTAATATCATCTGAAGGAGAGATTCACATGGGAAAACTGTATGTTTTTGATCACCCTTTAATTCAGCATAAGATTACATATATTCGCGATAAGAATACAGGTACGAAAGAATTTCGTGAACTAGTAGATGAAGTGGCAAGCTTGATGGCGTTTGAAATTACACGCGATCTTCCGCTTGAAGAAATTGAAATTGAAACACCTGTAAGTAAGGCGAAAACAAAAGTGATTGCAGGTAAGAAACTTGGTTTAATCCCTATTTTACGTGCGGGCTTAGGGATGGTAGATGGAATTTTAAAATTAATTCCAGCAGCGAAAGTAGGTCATATCGGTTTATATCGCGACCCAGAAACATTACAACCTGTAGAATACTATGTGAAACTTCCAACTGATGTAGAAGAACGTGATTTTATTGTACTTGATCCAATGTTAGCGACAGGCGGATCTGCATCAGAAGCGATTACTTCTTTAAAGAAACGCGGTGCGAAGCATATTAAATTAATGTGTATCGTTGGTGCTCCAGAAGGGGTAAAAGTTATACAAGAAGACCATCCTGATGTGGATATTTACGTTGCTGCATTAGATGAAAAATTAAACGATCATGGATATGTTGTGCCAGGTCTTGGAGATGCTGGTGACCGTTTATTCGGAACGAAGTAAGACAACAGACGAGAAGAAAGCCTTCTCGTCTGTTTTTTTATACGACATAACATACAGTTAGATTGCATATAATATAGAAACTCCCTGCTTGAGAAAGTTATGTTACGAAAGTTAAACGTTATATTAGGAAAAAACAATGGTGACAAAAATGTGAACTTTTTTCTTCCATTATAAAGAGAAAGGGTTTAGAAATTAGATATTTATTAACAGTATTTTGAAGGGGAACGTTTTCATTTCTGCCAATAAATGACTAATACTCAAATTTTTTGATTTTTTTCGATTTGACGTTGACACTGTTTAATACCCTATTGTATGCTAACAACGGGGATAGATGGTAGGGTTTTCATTGACAATTTTTCGTCTATTCTTTGACAAAAAAGTTAAGTTTCTTATTTGAGTAGAATTTATACAAAAAAATGAGTTATTATTAACGCATAGTGAATGAGGCTTTACATATGGAGGGATGAATCCTTGGAAGAAAACAAGCGTAGTCCATTTAAGGCATATGCTTTAATGACTGGAATTCTTTCTCAGCTCGTTGGTGCTATTTTAGTTGGCATTTTTGGCGGACAGTGGATTGATGGTAAGCTTGGAACGTTTCCTTTATTCCTAGTAATCGGTTTGTTATTAGGTCTTGGAACAGGGGTTTATGCTATGATTCGACTCATTCGACACTTTTATTCAGGAGAGCAATGATGATAGAAGTACATGAACTTGTCCGAAGACAAAAGAAATATATGTACAACCTTCTCGCACTCTTTGTATTAGGATGGGGCTTTACCTCATACAAAGATGTCTTTCTGGGGCTGATTATCGGAACGATTTTCGGTTTTCTTAGTTTGCGCATTGTTGCACACAAGACGGACAGGCTGTTAGATCGCGTTACACAAGGAGAGAATGTAAAGTATAAAGCGACCGCAGTGAGTACATATTCGAGATTAGCCGCGATAGGGCTATTAATTTTATTTGCAGCGAAATATCAACATTTAATGGCGATGTGGAGCTTAGGAGTAGGATTGCTGACAGGGTATCTTGTCATGATCATAGATTTTCTTTATTTACAGTATAAGAGCAGGGAAGAGAGGTGAATTACTAGTGGAACACGGTAAATTAGTTGAATTTCTAGGTTTAACGTTCGACTTGTCCGCTGTTATGATGACGACTGTTGCGGCAGTAATCGTATTTATCATCGCTATGATGTGTACACGTCGCTTAGCCTTGCGTCCAACAGGAATGCAAAACTTCCTTGAATGGGTTATGGACTTCGTGAAGGGTATGATCAATAGTACGATGGACTGGCAAACAGGCGGACGATTTTTAACGCTTGGAGTTACACTCATTATGTACATATTTGTAGCAAACATGCTCGGTTTGCCGCTCATGCTTACGGTAGCTGAGGGTGGTGAGCACCTTGCAGGTTGGAGATCTCCAACGTCTGACCCAGCAGTTACTCTAACATTAGCCGTGATGGTAGTTACCCTCACCCATTATTATGGAATTAAGATGAAGGGTACGAAAGAATATTTAAAAGGCTATATTCAGCCAATGAAATTCTTACTCCCATTAAAGTTGATTGAGGAATTTGCTAATACATTGACGTTAGGTCTTCGTTTATTTGGTAACATCTATGCTGGTGAGATTTTATTAACATTACTTGCTCAGTTAGGAGCAAGCGGTGTGTTTGGCGCATTAGGTGCTGTTCTGCCGATGTTAGCATGGATGGGCTTCAGTATTTTCGTAGGTGCTATCCAGGCATATATCTTTACAATGTTAACGATGGTGTACATGGCTCATAAAATAAGCCACGACCATTAATATATTTAAAGTAAGTACAAAATTTATTTTTTAATGATAAAAAGGAGGACTTTTAAAATGAGTTTAGGTGTAATCGCAGCTGCAATCGCAATTGGTTTATCTGCATTAGGTGCTGGTATTGGTAACGGTCTTATCGTATCTCGTACAGTTGAGGGTGTTGCTCGTCAACCAGAATTACGTGGTACTCTTCAAACAATCATGTTCATCGGGGTAGCGTTAGTTGAGGCGCTTCCAATCATCGGTGTAGTAATCGCGTTTATCGTATTAAACAAATAAGGGATAGCTCCCCTTACAATAAGTGGCGAAGATCGTTTTGGGACCTTCTTCGCCATTGCTGTATGAATGAAACATTACTTGTCTGTTCATTTATTTAATTTAGATTTTTGAAGGGAGTGACTCCTTGTGCCAACTCTATTATTAGGAGCTGCTGCTGTTCCATACGGAACGGTACTTTATACATTAGTCGTTTTCCTAATTCTATTAGCACTGCTTCGTAAATATGCATTTGGACCTTTAATGGGAATTATGAAGGAACGTGAAAATCATATTTCTAGCGAAATCGACGCTGCAGAGAAGAACAATGCAGAGACGAAAAAGTTAGTAGAAGAACAACGTGAAATGTTAAAACAATCACGTGTTGAAGCGCAAGAATTAATTGAGAGAGCGAAAAAGCAAGCAGAGGATCAAAAAGAAAGTATCGTTGCTGCTGCAAAAGAAGAAGCAGTATCTATTAAAGAATCTGCTGTACAAGAAATTCAACGCGAAAAAGAGCACGCGATTGCTGCTCTACAAGAACAGGTTGCTTCTTTATCTGTACAAATTGCTTCTAAAGTAATGCAAAAAGAACTAAAAGAAGAAGACCAAGTTCAATTAATTCGCGATTATATTAAAGAGGTAGGAGAAGCGCGATGAGCAATGAGATTGTAGCTAAACGTTATGCTGTCGCTCTTTTTCAAATCGCAAAAGATAAACACGTACTAGAAATGTTTGAGGAAGAACTGCGCCTTGTACAAAGTATTTTTGTAAGTAGTAACGAACTACATACTTTTTTAGGACAACCAAGCATTTCAAAAGAAGAGAAAAAACAATTCCTTTCTAACGTGTTTTCTACTGTTTCTCAGCCAATTTTAAACACGTTATATATTTTAATCGATAATCATCGCGAAACATTAGTACCTGAAATTGTAGATACGTATGTTGCACTTGCAAATGAAGAGCGTAACGTAGCTGATGCAATTGTTTACTCTACTCGTTCTTTGTCAGAAGATGAGAAGCTAAGCATTGCAGAAGTATTTGCAAAGAAAACAGGAAAAGATGCAATTCGCGTTCAAAATGTTGTAGATGAAGATTTACTAGGCGGTATTAAAGTACGCATTGGAAACCGCATTTACGATGGCAGTTTACAAGGAAAATTAGCACGTATTCAGCGTGAACTTATGAAGAATAGATAGGGGTGAAGCGCATGAGCATCAGAGCTGAAGAAATTAGCGCACTGATAAAGCAACAAATTGAAAACTATCAATCTGAGATCGAAGTAAGCGATGTTGGTACAGTTATTCAAGTTGGTGACGGTATTGCACGTGCTCATGGTCTTGATAACGTTATGGCTGGTGAGCTTGTTGAGTTCGCTAACGGCGTTATGGGACTAGCACAAAACTTAGAGGAAAATAACGTAGGTATCATTATTTTAGGACCTTATACTGAAATTCGTGAAGGTGACGAAGTACGTCGTACAGGTCGCATCATGCAAGTACCAGTAGGGGCAGAATTAATCGGCCGTGTTGTAAACCCATTAGGTCAACCAGTAGACGGTTTAGGCCCAATTAATACAACAAAAACTCGTCCAATCGAAAGCCCAGCACCAGGTGTAATGGACCGTAAATCTGTTCATGAGCCACTTCAAACTGGTATTAAAGCGATTGACGCTCTTGTACCAATTGGCCGCGGACAACGTGAGTTAATCATCGGTGACCGCCAAACTGGTAAAACAGCTGTTGCACTTGATACAATCTTGAACCAAAAAGATCAAGATATGGTTTGTATCTATGTAGCGATCGGACAAAAAGAATCTACAGTTCGTAACGTAGTTGAAACATTACGTAAGCACGGTGCATTAGAGTACACAATCGTTGTAACTGCATCTGCTTCTCAACCTGCTCCATTATTATACTTAGCTGCATATGCTGGTGTAACAATGGGTGAAGAGTTCATGTACAACGGCAAACACGTATTAGTTGTATATGATGACTTATCTAAACAAGCAGCTGCATACCGTGAGCTGTCATTACTATTACGTCGTCCTCCAGGTCGTGAAGCATATCCAGGGGATGTATTCTACCTACACTCCCGCTTACTAGAGCGTGCGGCAAAATTAAGTGATGCAAAAGGCGCTGGTTCTTTAACAGCATTACCTTTCATCGAAACACAAGCAGGGGACGTATCAGCTTACATCCCAACAAACGTAATCTCTATCACAGATGGACAGATTTTCTTACAATCTGATCTATTCTTCTCTGGTGTACGTCCAGCGATTGATGCAGGTACTTCTGTATCTCGTGTTGGTGGTGCGGCTCAGATCAAAGCGATGAGCAAAGTATCTGGTACACTTCGTCTTGACCTTGCATCTTATCGTGAATTAGAAGCGTTCGCTCAGTTCGGTTCTGACCTTGATAAAGCAACACAAGCGAAATTAAACCGTGGTGCACGTACAGTAGAAGTATTAAAACAAGGCTTGCATAAGCCATTAAAAGTAGAGAAGCAAGTTATGATTCTTTACGCATTAACACGCGGATTCTTAGATGATATCCCAGTAGCAGATATCACTCGTTTCGAAGACGAGTTCCATGCTTGGTTAGATACAAATGCTGCTGAATTATTAACTGAAATTCGTACAACAACAAAACTTGCTGAAGACGAAAAAATGGCAGCAGCTATTAACGGCTTCAAAAAAGTTTTCGTAGCATCTGAATAATAATAAAAAGCGGAAGCGGCTCGTTTAGAAAGGGAGGGGGATGGAGCTTTTGACGTAGAGGCGTTCTTTGCCTCGCAGGAAAAAGCGAAGCCACCGACCTTTCTAGCCGCTCCACTTCTATATAAACAGGTAACTCTTACATAGAGTGCTAACGGATATGTAGAGGAAAGGGGTAGGTGCACCTATTCTTTTCCTTCAATCATGAACAAGTATAGCTTGTTAATTAGATTAGAAAGATGAACAAACGGAGAGCCTTTCTAATCATGCCAACTTCCGGAAAAAAGGTGGTGAAAACCTGTGGCATCTTTACGCGATATAAAAGCAAAAATTAACTCGACAAAGAAAACGAGTCAAATTACGAAAGCGATGGAGATGGTATCTGCATCGAAATTAAGCCGTGCAGAGCAAAATGCTAAATCTTTCGTTCCGTATATGAATAAGATTCAAGAAGTAGTAGCGGATATAGCGCAAGGTAGCGGGGTAAATCACCCAATGCTAAAAGCGCGTCCTGTGAAGCGAACAGGATATATTGTTATTACATCGGATCGCGGACTAGCAGGTGGATATAACAGTAACGTTTTACGTGCAGTAAGCAACGTAGTGAAAGAGCGTCACAACATGGATGCAAACCAGTACGCGATTATTGTACTAGGACGTCTAGGCCGTGATTATTTAAAACGTCGTGGCTTTAATATCATTGATGAAGTAATTGGATTATCTGATCAACCGTCATTTGCTGATATTAAAGACATTGCTTCAAGAGCAATTTCTATGTTTACAGATGGTGCTTATGATGAATTGTATATTTATTACAATCATTATGTAAGTAAGATTTCACAAGAAGTAACGGAGAAGAAAATTTTACCGCTTACTGATGTGACATCTGAAAAAGCAAAAACTTCATATGAGTTTGAACCGTCTGAAGAAGATATTTTAAAAGTATTATTGCCTCAATACGCAGAAAGCTTAGTGTACGGTGCATTGCTAGACGGTAAAGCAAGCGAGCACGCAGCGCGTATGACAGCAATGAAAAGTGCTACAGACAACGCAATGGAAGTTATCGACACACTTACACTTTCTTTCAACCGAGCTCGTCAAGCAGCGATTACGCAAGAAATTACGGAAATCGTCGGCGGTGCAGCAGCGTTAGAATAGGAATAAAAAGCGGAGCCGATAATCTCAAGGCGAAATGAAATATAAAAAAATTTAAAGCCGGCTGCTCGTAGAAAAGCTGGCTAATTTAAAGAAAGCTAGGAGGGAACCCGATGAACAAAGGGCGCGTTACGCAAATCATGGGTCCGGTTGTAGACGTTAAGTTTGACGGCGGAAAGCTACCTGAAATCTACAATGCCCTTAGAATTAAACAAGATGCAATTAACTTAACTTTAGAAGTTGCGATTCATCTTGGTGATAATACAGTTCGTACAGTAGCAATGTCTTCTACAGACGGACTTGTTCGTGGTACAGAAGTAGAAGATACTGGTAAACCAATTGCTGTTCCAGTTGGTGATGCAACACTTGGCCGTGTATTTAACGTATTAGGTGATGCAATTGACTTAGGTGAAGAAGTAGCAGCGGATGTACGCCGTGATCCAATTCACCGTCAAGCACCTGCATTTGAAGAGTTATCTACAAAAGTAGAAATTCTTGAAACTGGTATTAAAGTAGTAGACTTATTAGCTCCTTATATTAAAGGTGGTAAAATCGGTCTATTCGGTGGTGCCGGTGTAGGTAAAACAGTATTAATCCAAGAATTAATTAACAACATCGCACAAGAGCACGGTGGTATCTCTGTATTCGCTGGTGTAGGTGAGCGTACTCGTGAAGGTAACGACTTATACCATGAAATGAGTGATTCTGGCGTAATCAAGAAAACAGCGATGGTATTCGGACAAATGAACGAGCCGCCTGGAGCACGTCAACGTGTTGCATTAACAGGTTTAACAATGGCTGAACATTTCCGTGATGAGCAAGGACAAGACGTACTATTGTTCATCGATAACATCTTCCGTTTCACGCAAGCGGGTTCTGAAGTATCTGCCCTTCTTGGTCGTATGCCATCTGCGGTAGGTTACCAGCCAACACTTGCAACAGAAATGGGTCAATTACAAGAGCGTATTACATCAACAAATAAAGGGTCTATCACGTCTATCCAAGCGGTATATGTACCAGCCGATGACTACACTGACCCAGCGCCAGCAACAACGTTCGCTCACTTAGATGCAACAACAAACTTAGAGCGTCGTTTAACACAAATGGGTATCTACCCAGCGGTAGATCCATTAGCATCTACATCTCGTGCACTTTCTCCAGAAATCGTTGGAGAAGAGCATTATGCAGTTGCTCGTCAAATTCAGCAAACATTACAACGTTATAAAGAGCTTCAAGATATCATCGCTATCTTAGGTATGGACGAGTTATCTGAAGAAGATAAATTAGTTGTGCATCGTGCTCGTCGCGTTCAGTTCTTCTTATCACAGAACTTCCACGTAGCAGAACAGTTTACAGGTCAAAAAGGATCTTATGTACCTGTAAAAGATACAGTTCGTGGATTCAAAGAAATTCTAGAAGGAAAATATGATGACCTTCCAGAGGACGCATTCCGTCTTGTTGGTGGTATTGAAGAAGTTGTTGAAAACGCGAAGAAAATGATGGCATAAGGCCTTAGGAGGGACGAATTATGAAGACATTTCCAGTCAGTATTGTAACTCCTGATGGACCGGTTTATGAAAACGAAGTTGAAATGGTAAGCGTAAAAGCAGAGAGCGGGGAAATGGGGATCTTGCCAGGTCACATTCCAACTGTTGCACCACTTAAGGTTAGTGCAATTCGCTTGAAAAATGGTGGACATACAGATTACATAGCAGTTAGCGGTGGCTTTATTGAAGTTCGCCCTGAGAAAGTAACAGTATTAGCACCATCTGCTGAAACAGCAAATCATATCGACGTTCATCGTGCAAATGAAGCGAAGCGTCGTGCTGAGCAACGTCTGCAAGATAAACAAGCACATGTTGACTTCAAACGTGCAGAAATGGCACTACAACGTGCAGTGAACCGTTTGAACGTTTCAAATATGAAGTAATGCAAAAAGCCGTAAAGGAGTAAACCTTTGCGGCTTTTTTGTAGTTATTAGCAGTAAGAACCTTAGTGGAGAAAGCCTCCCATCAGTGGGTTTTTCTTGCCAATTTACCGATAAACTGAAATACCGTTTTTTCCTTTATTTTTTGCTTCATACATCGCCATATCAGCATGCTGCAGAAGTGATATAGCGTCATCTCCGGCGTCTGGATAAGCGGCAATTCCAATGCTTGTAGTAATTTGCAATGTGTGATTTTCTATTTGAATTGGTTCATTTATGACTCGTAAAATGTTATTTGCGATTGTCTTAACTTCTGAGAAACTGTCGTAGTTTTCGATTAGAACAGTAAATTCGTCTCCGGCAAGCCGAGCCACTTTGCTATTTTGTCCAGCAGCATATTGCAATCGCTTTGCAACTTCGACTAAGAGAAGATCTCCAATTTTATGGCCCAGTGTATCGTTAATCATTTTGAATCGATCTAAATCAAGAAACATAATTGCGAATTGAGTTTTTTCTTTGTCAGCCTGAATGATTGCATTGTCCAGCTGCTCTTCAAATGCACGGCGGTTAGCAAGCTGTGTTAACGTATCATGATACGCTAAAAAGTTAATTTGCTCTTGCTGCTTTTTGCTCTCGGTAATATCTTTTACCATTACATAAATGCCCATAATTTGTTCTTTAAATATGATTGGTACCACTGTTACATGTAAATAATAAATATCTCTATTTTGATGATATGCGCGTATATCTAAAGCTGCGGAATGTCCCTTTTTCACATAACGAAAAACGTCCACAATAGTTTCCAAATCTTTTTCATACACAAGAGAGTGGTAGGGTTTGTGCAAAATTTCATCTGCTTGATAGCCAAGCAATGTGATTCCAGCATTATTTATATTTAAAAATTTCCCTTGTAAATCTAATGTAAAAATCGGATCAGGATGATGTTCGTATAATGATTTAAACATTTGTTGGCTTTGAAATAATGCGTTTGTTTTGTTTACTAAGTCCTCTGTCCGCAGTTCAATTTGTTTTTCTAACTCCAGATTAAACTGCTGCTCTTTTTGTAATAGTTGTGCATTTTGATTTCGTACTAACAGGTGGCGAATGAGTACGAAGAAAAACATTAAGAAAACTCCTTTCACTAAAATGGGTGAAAAGGTGTTTTCATATAAAGTAAATAGAATTAATGCAGCAACTGATAAATAAGGAATTGATAACCGAATTATCTCGCCCATTTGGGTAGTTAAAAGAGCTTGCATATATTTGCTTTGTTCGTTTGTATGAAGTAGACAGGCGATTGCAACTATCCCTAATATAACTTGATAAAGAGGTGCTACGGTAAACATAGAACCATGTGGCAAAAAATATTTAATGTACGCATAGGTAGAGTCAACTAATGCATATAAGATGAACGAACAACTTAGCAATGAAATAACTAGCTTGGAAGTAATTGCTACGGGTCGAAATAATAAACAAATTCCAATCAATAAAAATAGTAAATTCGCAACTGGATACGCAAGTTGAACAAATTCAGAAATGAAAGAGATTTTATTTTGGTTCACAGCGTTTTTGATGAACAGATAATAGTTTAAAGTAAATATTGCTGTAATGAGGATGCAGATATCACATAAAATAAATATTCTTTTCCAATTTTTGCGGTCATACATACATTTATAGAAAAAAGCTAGCGTATAGAAGAGTAAAAATAATAAATAGAATGCATCTGATGGATCTGCAAATGTTTTGTATTCGTGCAAAATTAAACGTTGATACGTCACAATTGTATCGCCAATAAAGTAAAAAAACGAACCGGTTGCTAATAGCATCCAAAACGTGTAGGCGTGTCCTTTTTTACGGGAAGTAGAATAAAATAAAGAACTACATATCACTAGATCAATGATGAGAGTAGTTATATTTGTTTCCATTTGAAAAAGAAATGAGGACTCGTCCCATATTTGTAAAGCTATATAATGCGAAGTTATATAAATCAATAAAGAACCCAAAAGAAAAAACAAATGGGTTTTTTCATTTTTTGTCATAATCAGTCACCTGCGATGTTAGATGTCATGCTTTTGTTATAAACATACAACATTTTTTCTCTTATTTATAGTATGCCATTTTCTTTTAAAAGGAATAGTCTTTTTAAGACATACATTCAATTAGAGGTTGTGATGTGAAATGAAAGATAAGCAACCTTTGAAGAGGCAGTAAAGCTTCACAGGACTCATACCTGTGAAGCTTTTTTAGTAAATTGCTAATACTTTTCTGTCCTTTATATTGTATATTTTTATATATACAAATAGTAAAATAATGATAATGAGATTTATTTAGACTAAAATTCATGAATATCCACGGTCAACAGAAAAAGGGGGAACAATATGTTTCAAAAAATGAGTATTCGAGGTCGCATTATAAGTTTAGCTGTTGTTCTTATGTTATCTCTTGTAATTGGATTTGGAATTTTTACGAATGTGATATTGAGAAGTGGTGTTGAAAGCAGTATTGCTACATTTGGGATAAATATTGAACAAGCAATTGCCAAGAATTTTGACGTAGATTCTTATAAAGAATGGCTGCAGAATCCAAAGAAAGACGACACTTACTGGAAGCTTCGCGATAGTTTAAATACGATTCGTGAAAACAATGGAGCTTTATACCTTTATACATTAGAAATTAAGAATGGCAAGACATATATGATTATTGATGGACAACCAAAGGATTCAAAGATACAAGTTGCCATTGGAGAAGCGACAAGCATGAACTATCCCGATATAGACCAAGTATTGTCCAACACAGCAATTCATACTGGTATTATTAAAGACCAAAAGTATGGAGATTATATGACTGTCATTGTACCTATTAAGGATAAAAGCGGCAAAGTATTTGGTGCCCTTGGGATGGATATAGATGCGTCTAAAGTTAAAGATATTGCAGGGGAGGTTGCCAAGGAACATGTTCCCAAATTACTTTTATTTATCGTAGTGATTTTTGTTTTCTCTCTTATTATCTTAACTGTATTTATTCGTCGTATCTTAAAGCCGCTCGGCGCAGTAGAACAAGCAGCCGCACGTATAGCACAGGGGGATTTACGGGATACAAACATTGCATATACAAGAGATGATGAAATAGGACGTATTGTAGGAGCATTTCAACATATGACGGTCTATTTGCGATCTTTAGTCAATGACGTGCAGACAACGGCGCAGACAGTAAAACAAGCATCCGGTAATCTTGTATCTTCTTCTCGCTATCTTCAAGAGCAGAATAATATGATATTGGCTGCAAGTGATGAAATAGCATCTAGTAATACCCATACGGTTCAGTCTATGGAACGTACGACTGAAAATATTCAAAGTTTTGAACAAGAAGTCAAGGGAGTCGCAGAAGCTGTTGAACAGATGGATGTTATTTCAGGAGTTGTGAAAAAAGCCGGCCATGAGGGGGAGCAATCTCTGCAAGAGTCACTGAACCGGAGTGAAGTGACCGGAAAGAGCTTTGAGGCATTCTGGAATACAATGAATATCTTGTTAGAGCGTGTTAAGGGGACCGAAGAAATTGTGCAAACCATTGACGATATTGCAATACAAACAAACTTGCTTGCTTTAAATGCCTCCATTGAAGCAGCACGTGCGGGGGAAAGCGGACGAGGATTTGCGGTTGTAGCAGAAGAAGTTCGCAAGTTGGCTGAAAAAACAGCAGAGCACACTGACCGTATCCAGAAAATAACGCAAGATATCCGGACTGAAACAGAAGAGGCTAATCTAGAACTGACTGTTGCTTTAAAGAAATATGCCGAACAAAATAACCAGGTCAAGGAAGTAAAAAATCAAATGCAGGGATTAAAGAATGTAACGAATGAATTGAATGAAGCGCTCCAAAATGTAACAAATCGTGTTCATTCCATTCAACAGCAACAAACATCTATTCAAAATGAAACATTATCTGTAATGTCTGCTAGTGAAGAAACTGCTGTGGCGACAGAACAAGTAAATGAAATTATTCAAACAACAGCTGAAAAAATCAATGAATTTGTAACCGAAGTGAATGTTATTGATCGGGATGTAAAAGAGCTTGTTCAAAAAACAAATCAATTTATTTTATTTTAACCTTATCAGTTAGCGTAATCGCTATAATATGGATGAATACGGAAAAAGTCTGTTCACAGGGTGCTGAAACAGGCTTTTTCCGTATTTCTTTTCTACCTTTTTCCAATATATCGACATAAGAATTTGAAATTTGATATAATAATTATAATCGCATTATTTAGAAAAATTAAAAAATAATAAATAGTGCAAATCAATCATAACGTTTACTAAGTGAACTTGTATTTGTGAGGGGGGAGAGAGTTTCACAATGGCAAATGTATATGAAAATAGTTATATGATTGTCGTCATTTTTTTGCTATTGGGTATATTACTGCCGATTGTAGCACTCACATTGGGGAAGTTGCTGCGTCCACATAAACCGAGTGCGGCGAAGGAAACAACATATGAAAGTGGAATAGAACCGTTTCATGATGCAAACGTCCGCTTCCATGCCCGTTATTATATTTTTGCATTGCTTTTTGTCATTTTTGATGTAGAAACTGTATTTTTATATCCGTGGGCGGTAGCGTATGACAAGCTGGGGTTATTTGCATTAGTGGAGATGCTCATTTTTGTTATTATGTTACTCATTGGTCTTGCATATGCTTGGAAAAAGAAGGTGTTACAATGGCTATAAATTTTGAAGATATTCATCCACAAGAACGCGCTGAGTTAGAAAGAAATATATTTTTTACGACGCTTGAGCAAGTAAAGGGCTGGGCTCGCAGTAATTCGCTATGGCCAATGACATTTGGACTGGCATGCTGTGCGATTGAGATGATGGGAGTCGGCTCTTCGCATTATGATTTAGATCGATTTGGCTCTTTCTTTCGTACATCACCGCGTCAATCAGATGTCATGATTGTATCTGGAACAGTAACGAAGAAAATGGCACCAATCGTTCGTCGTTTATATGATCAAATGCCGGAACCGAAGTGGGTCATTGCGATGGGATCCTGTGCAACGGCGGGAGGACCGTATGTGAATTCGTATGCTGTTGTAAAAGGGGTGGATCAAATCGTACCAGTGGATGTATACATTCCTGGCTGTCCGCCAAATCCAGCAGCTTTAATTTACGGTATTAATAAATTAAAAGAGAAGATTCGTTACGAAGCAAAGACAGGGAAGCAGGTGACGAATAAATGAGCGACCAAAATAAAGATATAGATGATGCGAAAAAAGAAGCGGCAAGACGTGCAAAGGAAGAGGCGCAGAAGCGATTGGCGGCACGTCAGGAAAATGAGATTCCTATTGTAGAAGAAAAAGAGAAAGCGCTATCAAATGAGAGTGAAATAGATGCAGCAGAAGCAAAGCGCCGCGCAGCAGAGGAAGCGAAAGAAAAGGCGAAGGAAATAGCGGCGCAAAAGGCTGCGGAAAGACAAGCATCTGGTGATGATGAAAAAGCAACAGCAAAAGCGAAAGCAGCAGCGTTAGCGAAGCAAAAAGAAAAGGAAGAGGAACCGCCAGAAGGTGACGAGAAAGCAAAAGCAATCGCAGAGGCGAAGGCAAAAGCAGCGGCAGCAGCAAAAGCGAAAGCGGCGGCACTAGCGAAGCAAAAAGAAAAGGAAGAGGAACCGCCAGAAGGTGACGAGAAAGCAAAAGCAATCGCAGAGGCGAAGGCAAAAGCAGCGGCAGCAGCAAAAGCGAAAGCGGCGGCACTAGCGAAGCAAAAAGAAAAGGAAGAGGAACCGCTAGAAGGTGACGAGAAAGCAAAAGCAATCGCAGAGGCGAAGGCAAAAGCAGCGGCAGCAGCGCTAGCAAAGCAAAAGGAAAAAGAAGAAGCTTCGGGAGACGATGAGAAGGCCAAAGCAATTGCAGCAGCGAAGGCAAAGGCAGTGGCAGCAGCAAAAGCGAAGGCGGCAGCGTTAGCGAAGCAAAAGGGACAAGAAGAAGTTCCGGAAGGTGATGAGAAGGCCAAAGCAATTGCAGCAGCGAAGGCGAAAGCAGCGGCCGCGGCAAAGGCCCGAGCGGCTGGAGGAAAGAAAGAGGAAGAAGAACCGAAAGTAGAAGAGCCATCACGAAATCAACCATATTTAGATGCGTGCGTTCAGGCAATTACAACGAAATTTGGTGAAGATGTGTTAGAAGATTTTTATATTAATACATTGTCCAAGGATGTGCCAACGCTTATTGTGAAGCCGAAACATTATTATGAGATGATGGAATTTTTAAAGATGGATCCCGAATTTGCATTCGATTATATGTCAGAATTGCATGCGACAGATTTTACGGTGCATATGGAAGTATATGTGCATTTATATTCTTATGGTAAGAAGCAATCTGTAGCGGTAAAAGTAAAGCTGGACCGGGACGAGCCGAAAGTGTCTTCTATTGTACCGTTATGGAGCGGGGCTGATTGGCCGGAGCGCGAGGCGTATGATTTACTTGGTGTTGTGTTTGAAGGGCATCCCAATTTAAAGCGTATTTTGATGCCGGACGATTGGATTGGCTATCCGCTGCGAAAAGATTATGAGCCTTTTGATGTGGAGGTGTAGCAAATATGATTCGTACAGAAGAAATGCTTTTAAATGTAGGGCCGCAGCATCCGAGTACGCACGGTGTATTTCGGCTCGTTATTAAAATTGACGGGGAGATAATTAAAGAAGCTACGCCTGTCATTGGATATTTGCACCGCGGCACAGAGAAAATTGCGGAAAGCTTGCAGTATACGCAAATTATTCCGTACACAGACCGAATGGATTATTTATCAGCGATGACAAATAACTACGTCATTTGTCACGCGGTTGAGACGATGATGGGGTTAGAAATACCGGAGCGCGCTGAATATTTACGCGTACTTGCAATGGAGCTCGGGCGCGTGGCAAGTCACCTCGTTTGGTGGGGTACGAATTTACTTGATATTGGAGCAGTGAGTCCGTTCTTATATGCATTCCGAGAACGCGAGATGATTATTAACCTACTGAACGAATTATGCGGAGCTCGTTTAACATTTAACTATATGCGTGTTGGCGGGGTGAAGTGGGATGCCCCGGATGGCTGGATTGAAAAAGTGCGCGAGTTTGTTCCATATATGAGAGAGCAGCTAAAGGGATATCACGACCTTGTGAGCGGCAATGAAATTTTCTTAAACCGCGTAAAAGGAGTGGGTACTTATTCGGCAGAGGATGCGCTGCAATATTCATTAAGCGGAGCGAACCTGCGCTGCACTGGGGTCAAATGGGATCTTCGCAAAGATGAACCGTATTCGATTTATGACCGCTTTGACTTTGATGTTCCGGTCGGTAAAGTAGGCGATGCTTGGGATCGTTACATTTGCCGGATGGAGGAAATTGAAGAGTCGCTGAAAATCATTGAGCAAGCGGCAGAGCAGTTTCCGAAAGAAGGAGCTATTTTAGCAAAGGTACCGAAGATTATTAAGGCACCAAAAGGTGAGGCGTTCGTTCGAATTGAATCACCGCGCGGAGAGATTGGCTGTTACATTGCGAGCGATGGAAAGAAAGAGCCGTACCGCTTAAAGTTCCGCCGTCCATCCTTCTATAATCTACAAATCTTACCGAAGCTTTTGAAAGGCGAGAATATCGCAAATTTAATTACAATCTTAGGCGGCGTTGATATTGTACTTGGGGAGGTTGATGGATGATGATACAAAACCTCTTAGCGTCACCCGCAAGCTGGACCAACTTTCTTATTTTTTTCGGATTAGCAACGTTGTTATTGTTTGTCGTTCTTGGCTTTGTTACATATGGGATTTTAGCAGAGCGAAAAGTAATGGGATTTATGCAAGGGCGCATAGGGCCAAACCAGGTAGGCGGCCGTTTTGGGCTCCTGCAAACAGTAGCGGACGTGTTAAAGCTTCTGTTAAAAGAAGATACGATTCCGAAAGCTGCCGATAAACCACTCTTCATATTAGCACCTGTCATTGCGTTTGCACCGGCATTTATGGTACTAGCGGTCATTCCGTTCACAGATAAATTGCAGTTTGCTGATATTGGCGTTGGCTTACTGTACTACATTGCCATCTCCGGTATTACCACAATTGGTGTTGTAACTGGGGGTTGGGCGTCTAACAATAAATACTCCTTACTAGGAGGAATGCGCGCCGCAGCGCAAATGATTTCCTATGAAATTCCACTTGTTATGAGCGTAATTGGAGTAGTTCTTCTAACCGGCAGCTTGAATTTAAATGAAATTGTTGAGGCGCAAAAAGGGGTTTGGTACATTTTCGTGCAGCCAGTTGGTTTTGTCGTATTCTTAATCGCAGCTGTTGCTGAATTGAACCGGACGCCGTTTGACTTACCGGAAGCTGAATCGGAGCTTGTCTCTGGATATCATACGGAATATTCAGGATTCCGCTGGGCGTTCTTCATGCTTTCTGAGTACGTGTATTTCTTTGGGATGGCATCGCTTATGACGGTACTATTCTTAGGGGGCTGGCAGCCAATTCCGTTTCTATCGTTTATTCCAGGTGCCGTTTGGTTTGCGCTGAAATTTAGCGCTGTTGTGTTTCTATTAATTTGGTTCCGCGTGACGTTTCCGCGTATACGAGGCGATCAATTAATGGAGTTTGGCTGGAAAGTGCTATTGCCAGTAGCGCTTGCAAATATTTTCTTAGCTGCATTTATAAAAGAATTGTTCTTCTAATCTAAAAAGGGGGGTAGGAGTACAATGAAAGGATTATTTAAAGGTTTAAAGTATACGCTTAGTAACTTAAGTAAGAAGAAAGTAACGTATGACTATCCAAATCAGCCACTACCACTTCCAGATCGCTTTCGCGGTATTCAAAAGTTTTACCCAGAAAAATGTATTGTTTGCAATCAATGCGCAAATATTTGCCCCACAGACTGTATTCAGCTAACAGGGAAAAAGCATCCGGATCCAGAGAAGAAAGGGAAGATCATAGATACGTATGATATTAACTTTGAAATTTGTATTCTTTGCGATCTTTGTACAGAAGTTTGTCCGACAGAAGCAATTGTTATGACGAATAACTTTGAGCTGGCGGAATATTCGCGGGATGATTTATTTAAAAATTTACAGTGGCTGGATGAAAATGATCAAAATGTGAGAAGGGAGAATAAAGCATGAGTGGCGAGTTAGTAGCATTTTTAGCATTGGCCCTGCTTGCGATTATGGGCGGTGTACTTATGCTGAACTTAACGAAAGTGATGCATATGATGCTCGCTCTAGTGTTTACGTTCCTAAGTATTGCTGGGCTTTATTTTATGCTATCAGCAGAATTTGTCGGGGTTGTCCAAATTTTAATTTACTCCGGTGCGATTACGATCATTATGATTTTTGGCATTATGTTAACGAAGCATAATGATGAAGAAGAAACGCGTTTTGGATGGCGGAAATTGTTTGTCTTTCTTGCAGTTGTGGTATTCGGTGCCGTGATGTATTTTGCAGTGAATAATGTGGATTTTGAGAATGGGCGTGTGCAAGATGGGATCGCACTTCATGAGCAAAATACACTTCAGATTGGGAAATTATTGTATTCGAAATATATAATACCGTTCGAACTAACATCTATTTTGTTACTTGTTGCTCTAGTTGGCGCCATTGTACTTGCGAAGAAGGATGAGAAAGAGGGGGATTCGCATGAGTAGCATTCCAGCTTCTGCGTACCTGACGCTTGCAATTATACTGTTTTGCATCGGTTTATTTGGAGCATTAACGAAGCGTAATACAGTAATTGTATTGGTTTGTATTGAACTGATGTTGAACGCGGCGAATTTAAATTTAGTTGCCTTTAGTAAATTAGGGATGTTTCCAAATTTAAAGGGACAAATTTTCTCACTGTTTACGATGTCCGTCGCTGCAGCAGAAGCTGCGGTTGGTTTGGCAATTTTAATCGCTTTATATAGAAACCGCGCAACGGTAAATACAGACGAAATGGATTCGTTAAAGCATTAATGTTGTGACCGAAAAGGGGGGAGAAACTAATGATGGATTATGCATGGATAATACCGCTTTTCCCGCTTGTATCTTTCGTTTTACTCGTGATGTTTGGCAAGAAGCTGAAAGAAGGAAGCAGCTTACTTGGCACCTTTCTCGTTTTTCTTTCATTTGCGGGCGCGGTACTTGTATTAATAGAACGGCTATCAGCAGAAACAGTAAAACAGCAATGGACGTGGCTGCAAATAGGAGATGTGAATATTTCCTTCGGCTTTGAAGTAAATGCGTTAAATGCATTGATGCTCTTTATTGTCACACTTGTGAGCTTGCTCGTTCATGTGTATTCGAAAGGGTATATGCACGGCGATGAAAGGTTCCATATTTTTTATGCATACTTAGGGTTATTTACGTTTGCGATGCTTGGGCTTGTGATTTCAACTAACTTATTACAGCTTTATATATTCTGGGAGTTAGTAGGGCTCGGATCCTTCTTGCTAATTGGGTTCTATTTCTTTAAAGAAGAAGCAAAGGCAGCTGCGAAAAAGGCGTTTATTATGACGCGTATTGGGGATGTCGGCTTGTTTATCGGGATGATTCTATTATTCTGGCAAGTTGGCAGCTTTGACTACGATGCAATTTTCAAGGCGGTACAAGCTGGAGAGATTTCAGGAACGATGATTACACTAACGGCGATTTTAATCTTTGTCGGCGCAATGGGAAAGTCCGGTCAGTTTCCGCTGCATTCGTGGCTTCCGGATGCGATGGAAGGACCAACGCCTGTATCAGCGCTTATCCACGCAGCAACGATGGTTGCAGCCGGGGTATATTTAGTTGCTACCATGTTTCCGCTTTTCTCAGCGAGCGAAGCAGCGATGCAAACTGTGGCAATCATTGGCGGCGTTACGGCAATCTTTGCGGCATCCATTGGTTTAGTACAAACAGATATTAAGCGTGTGTTAGCATATTCCACGGTGAGTCAGCTTGGTTATATGATGCTTGCACTAGGTTCAGCAGGATACGTGGCTGGTGTTTTTCATTTAACGACGCACGCATTTTTTAAGGCATTATTATTCTTAGCAGCCGGAAGTGTCATTCATGCTGTACATACGCAAAACATCGAAGAAATGGGCGGCTTGTTTAAGAAGATGAAAATAACCGGCTCATTATTTTTAATTGGTACGCTTGCAATTAGCGGTGTCCCGCTATTTTCTGGATTCTTTAGTAAGGATGAAATTTTAGCGGCGACGTGGGAACACGGCAATTACGGTTTATTCGTCCTTGCGGTGATCGCAGCTTTCTTCACTGCCTTCTATATGTTCCGTCTTTACTTCCTTGTCTTTACGGGAGAGGCGCGCGGGGAGCAGAAAAATGTGCATGAATCTCCGGGTGTCATGACAGTGCCGATGATGGTTCTTGGCGTCTTGGCGGTTGTGGCAGGTTATGTGAATACACCTTGGTTCGGAACATTTCTTGGGGATTGGCTTACAAAAGACGTAGCGTTTCAGGTGAGAGAAGTTCATGGCCCGGCCTGGATCATGATTGTAGCAACGCTCGTTTCATTAGCAGGGATTGTCTTAGCGTATTTGATATATGGAAAACGCACAATTTCTCGTGATTGGATTGGCGGCGAGAAGACTGCAGTGTACAGCTTGCTGAAGGAGAAATATTATATTGATGAATTGTATAGCGTAACAGTGCTTCCGCTCGTGAAAGGAATTGCCTATGTTCTACACTTCTTTGAAACGTACATTGTCGAAGGGATTGCGAAGCTAATCGCTGGTGTTGTAAGAGGTGTGAGCGCGGCCCTCTCGAAATTGCAAAACGGGCAAGTACAAATGTACGGCACAGTTACAGCTATTTGTTTAGCTGCATTAGTAATGATTCTGCTATTGACAGGGGGGCATGGACAATGAGTTCCTTTCTATTATCTTTCTTCATTTTCTCCCCGCTGTTAGGTATCGTCCTGTTGGCATTTGTACCGAAGACGAAGGAGAGAGCGGCAAGGATTGTCGGTCTGCTTGGCACATTACTTCCCCTCGGTTCCGCGCTCTTTATTGCGAGTACATATGCATCGGGAAAAAGCTTAACGATGTTTGCTGAAAAGGTAAAGTGGATTCAGTTTGGGAACTTTCCAGGTGTAGAGAAAGAATTGTTTACGATTTATTATGAACTAGGCATTGATGGCTTCTCGCTCGTTATGATGCTTTTGACAGCATTGTTAGCAACATTAGCAGCAATTACGGCGTTTTCTATTACAAAGCATGTAAAAGGTTTCTATATGCTGCTGCTTATGCTTGAAATCGGGATGCTTGGTGTCTTCGCTGCTGAAAACTTGCTGCTGTTCTTCGTTTTCTTTGAAATTACACTGCCAGCTATGTTTTTACTCGTTGGCAAATGGGGCAAATTCAGCAGTGAAAAAGCAGCGTACAGTTATTTGATTTATAACGGCATTGGTTCTGCGATTTTACTCATTGCCTTTTCAATTTTATTTGCAAAGGCAGGTACAACGAATATAACAGAGCTGCAAGCAGTTTTAGTAAGAGGAAAACTGACAGCATTCGGTGAATTGTTGCCAGATTCCTTGCAGCTTGGGTTATTTCTAGCCATTATGGTTGCATTTATGATTAAGCTTCCGGTTTTTCCGCTTCACCGCTGGATGGTAAACGTTCACGTTCAAGCGCACCCGGCAATTGTTATGCTGCATGCAGGTGTTCTTTTAAAGATTGGGGCATACGGGATTGTCCGCTTTGGAATGGGTCTTTTCCCAGAGCAGTTTGAAAAGTTTGCGTTTGTCTTAGGGATTTTAGGGGTTATCAACCTACTGTACGGTGCATTGCTGGCGCTTGTTCAAACAGATTTCCGAAAAGTGCTTGCATATTCAAGTATTTCACATATGGGAATTGTGCTGATCGGTTTAGCTGCGCTAAACGCGGCGGGGATGAAAGGTGCATTGTTTCAAGTCGTTTCCCACGGTTTAATCGCGGCGCTTCTCTTTTTCTTGCTTGGCATCATCGAGCAGCGCTTTGGTACTTCTGACATTACAAAACTCGGCGGCTTAGCGAAGCGAGTACCAATCCTTAGCGGTTTCTTATTAGCAGGAAGCATGGCTTCGCTCGGACTTCCTGGAATGTCTGGGTTTGTGAGCGAATTTCTAGCATTTCTTGGCTTGTTTCAAGCGCACCCAATTTTAGCGGCGGCCGGAGCAATCGGCATTATTTTAACAGCGGTGTATGTACTTCGGGCAGTTATGCAAGTTACATTTGGACAAAGGGAATGCGAAGCGAAAAGCGATATGCACGGATTGGAATACATTCCCGTCTTAATCTTGCTGGCGTGTATTCTAATTATCGGTATCGTGCCAGATGTACTTGGTGAACCGCTTCGTGACACACTACAATCTTTAGGGGGGAGATAGAAGATGGATATGAAAACATTACTAGGCTTATCATGGTATTTAATGACGCCGGAGTTCATCCTCATTGGCGGCGCTATTCTTCTATCTCTTCTTGATCTGTTCGCGAAACAAACATTTCATCGCCGGAATTTATCATACGGGGCAATTGGAACTGTCATACTCGCACTTGTCGCGCTCGTTACATTGTACGGTGCACCAGCTGGGGAGATTTTAGATGGATCATTTATATTAGACGGATTTTCCAAAGCATTTAAAACACTTTTATTGCTTGGTGGTCTTCTCGTTTTATTCATTGCAATGAGCGACGATGCCAAGCAGCCGATTGAAGACCTGGGAGAATATTATTACTTATTTTTAACGGCGCTTCTTGGTGCGATGGTTATGGCGTCTAGCAGCGATCTTATTACATTGTTCATCGGTCTTGAATTATTATCATTGTCTTCGTACATTTTAGTCGGTATTCGTAAGAACAATAAAGCTTCGAATGAGGCGGCAATGAAGTACGTAATTAATGGTGGAATTTCTACAGCAATCACGTTGTTTGGAATGAGTTATTTGTACGGACTGACGGGTTCAACGAATATTTTGGATATGCAGGGCTTGTTTATACAAGGAGTGAGCGGTGATATAGAACTTTTATTGGCACTTGCGTTTATCCTGCTCTTTGTCGGTTTGTCTTTTAAAATTGCGACTGTTCCATTTCATATGTGGGCACCTGACGTGTATGAAGGAGCGGCAACGCCTGTTACAGCGTTGTTAGGAACAGTATCGAAAATTGCTGGATTTGTGATGATTATTCGCATTTTCTTAGTTATTTTCGCAGCAATTCCTGTTCAAAATGAAACAACATCACTGTTAAGGAATATGAGTATCTATATTGCAGTTCTTGCTGGTATAACAATGATTGTTGGAAATAGCGTTGCCTTAAAGCAGCACAATATAAAGCGAATGCTTGCATATTCAGGAGTGGCACATGCTGGTTATTTACTTGTACCGTTCGTAGCGTTTTCACCATTCCTTATGGATAGCATGTGGTTTTACATGCTTGCTTATGTATTGATGAATATCGGATCATTTGCGATTATTCACGGAATAATCTTACAAACGGGGAAAGAAAATATATCTGCTTTTGCAGGTTTATATAAACGATCACCGTTTGCAGCAGTCATGATGACAATTTTTATGTTGTCACTTGCTGGTATTCCGGGGACAGCGGGATTTATCGGGAAGATTAACATCTTTTTAGGAGCATTTATCGTCCAGCCGGCTCATTACGTATTAGCATCAATTATGATGGGGACAACGGTAATCTCATTCGTCTACTATTTCCGCATTTTGCAGCAAATATTTTTCCGCCGCGCAGAAAATGAAGAGCGTATCGTTCTTCCGGTTAACTTGAAAATAGTTGTAAGCCTTTGCGCAATTGCAACAGTCGTGCTCGGTATATTACCAGCAATCGGATACAATTTCTTTTACGAATATTTTCCGCTTATGAAGGATTTCTTCTTTGTTGGGAACGTGGTACAATAGTAAAAATTGAAAGTGTAGAGCATGTACTCTACACTTTTTATTTTGGTTATTTTTTGTTTACTATACAAGTAGTAAGTGGATGGAACCAATCGAGTTCATACGGGCAGTTATGCATCAGGATATACGAAAGTTACTGCCTGTTAGAGCGGGATGAAGGGGTCGATTTTTTATGGCGCAAATTTTAGGGCAACAAGCACTCATTGCGATTGTGTCGCATTTACTGTTTATTACCATTACGTGGTGGGCGCTGCAGGGCCTTCACGTAGAACGCCTGATGAAATCAGGGAAAGTACTGCAAATGAGAGTATTCATGATCCTTGTAACGATTGCCATCGGTGCATCTGTGAGTAACTTTTTCCTTGATTATTTAGGGTATTCAAAGAGCTTAACGTACCTTGTAAAGTAAAAAGTACAACGTATAGAACCATCCTTCTCCGTCAACAATGGGGACTAGGAGGGGATGAACGTGAAAAAGATGCAAGCCATGCTTTTGATTGTTGTGAGTGCTGTTATATTTTTAGTCGGGTATAGAGAAATGAAACCTGTTAGCGATCAGGAAAAAATGGAAAGTATGATTGCTGCTTTAGAGAAACATGGTGCTGATGTTGAGCATTGGTCTTGGTTAGCGCGGGAAACAAAGACAATTTCAAATATACATACGTTTGAAAAGTTACTTAGTCAAATTAAGAAACGTGCAAATGTAGAAGAATGGAAAATTGAACACTCTAGGGACGGTTATAAAGCAACAGCACAAAAAAGTTTTTCTTCTCATGAAGAAAGGCTAGTAGTTACGTGGACAATGGAAAATACTAAAGAAAACACTTTCATTATATATGAAGTGAGCGGGGCGAATTGGGACCCTAAATATATAGATAAAACGAATGAAATTTTTGATACAAAACCAAAAATTTATACTTGTATTCAAGGTGCGCTCAGTGATAAGATTGAAGGTGTTTTGCAAGATAAAGCCAATGAAGTTTTGAAAGATTTTTCAGCAAGAACGATTGAAAAAGTAGAAGAAAGAGCATTTGTGTCAGTCTCCGCATATAATAAAAAATGGAATGACGCTCTTTCAACAAATAAAGAGAAAATCAATGTGCAAATAGCAATACGTTCTACGAACAACAAGAATACAATTGTGGTTGGCACACCGATCATAACTTCTGAGTATTGAATATATGTGAAAAAAGGACACGGAGGGGAATAACTTGGAAAAGATCATCGTCCGTGGCGGAAAGCGGTTGAACGGCACAGTGCGCGTAGAGGGCGCAAAAAACGCTGTATTACCTATAATCGCTGCAGCCCTATTAGCGAGTGATGGAAAGAATGTACTATCTGAAGTACCAGAACTTTCAGATGTATACACAATTAATGAAGTATTACGTCATCTGAATGCAGAGGTATCTTTTGCAAACAATCAGGTAACAATTGACGCATCCAAAGAATTAAACATCGAGGCACCATTTGAATATGTACGTAAAATGCGCGCTTCCATTCTTGTAATGGGACCGCTTTTAGCACGTAATGGTCGTGCACGCATTGCGCTTCCTGGTGGTTGTGCAATCGGTTCACGTCCAATTGACCAACATTTAAAAGGCTTTGAAGCAATGGGAGCAAAAGTAAAAGTTGGTAACGGATTTGTTGAAGCGTATGTAGACGGTAAATTAACAGGTGCGAAAATTTACTTAGATTTCCCGAGCGTAGGAGCAACAGAAAACATTATGTCTGCTGCTGTATTAGCAGAAGGGACAACAGTGCTTGAAAACGTAGCAAAAGAGCCAGAAATCGTAGACTTAGCGAACTTCTTAAACGCAATGGGCGCAAAAGTACGCGGTGCTGGAACTGGCACAATTCGTATTGAAGGTGTCGATAAATTATATGGTGCAAACCATTCGATTATTCCTGACCGCGTGGAAGCAGGGACATTTATGGTTGCAGCAGCAATTACAGGTGGAAACGTGTTAATTGAAAATGCTGTACCAGAACATTTGCGCTCTATTACAGCGAAAATGGAAGAAATGGGCGTTACCATTATTGAGGAAAACGAAGGTGTACGCGTTATTGGCCCGGACGAGTTAAAAGCGGCTGATATTAAAACGATGCCACACCCAGGATTCCCAACAGATATGCAATCACAAATGATGGCATTATTATTAAAAGCAAACGGCACAAGCATGATTACAGAAACAGTATTCGAAAACCGTTTCATGCATGTGGAAGAGTTCCGTCGTATGAATGCAGATATTAAAATTGAAGGCCGTTCTGTAATTATGAACGGACCAGGTAACCTGCAAGGTGCTGAAGTAGCGGCAACAGATTTACGTGCTGGAGCGGCATTAATCTTAGCTGGTTTAGTATCTGAAGGTCATACGCGCGTAACAGAATTAAAACATCTTGACCGCGGATATGTAAATTTCCATGGCAAGTTGGCTGCATTAGGTGCAGATATTGAACGTGTAACTGAACAAGTGCAAGAAGTAGCAGAACAACAAGTATCTGATCTTCACGCTTAATAGGGATAGCTTCTATGCTTTGGCATGGAAGCTATTTTTTTATGTATTGTTACTGTTATAGTCAGGAAACAAAATATTTATGCCTGTTTCATTACAAATATTCTAAAAATTTAATTTCATGTCGTGTTAGGAAGAAGAAAAGAACTTGTTCTAAATGCTTGTCTTACTCCATAAGAATGAAATGAGTCTAATTTCATAGTGGAGGAAAGCAATGAAAACTACGAAACCAATTATGGTCATCGTAACGCTATTAGTGGCGTTAGTGATTATCGTACCAAGCATGCTTGTTTTTCCGTTTGCAAAAGCGAAAGAGGAAAAACATAATACGCCTTCTGCTCCTCCAGCAGCGCAAAGTGCGCAAGCTCCTTCTCCTACAAAAACAAATGTGCAAGTATCTGTGTATCGCAGCAAACAAAAGAAGGTTGAAACTGTTGGAATTGAAGACTATGTTGCCGGAGTTGTCGCTGCAGAAATGCCAGCAAGTTTTGAAATAGAAGCATTAAAAGCACAGGCATTAGCGGCACGTACATTCGTTGTGAAGCGGATGTTAAGCGGGCAAAAGCTTCAAAATAAAGCAGACGTAACAGATACAGTAGACAATCAAGTGTACAGAAATAAAGAAGAGCTAAAAGAACAATGGGGAAAAGAGTATGAAGGCAAAATGCAGCGTATTGAAGAAGCGGTATCGAAAACAGCCGGACAAGTTTTAACGTACGAAGGGAGTCCCATTACAGCGTCATTTTTCTCGACAAGTAATGGCTATACAGAAAATGCTGCAGATTATTGGGGCAGCGACTATCCATACTTAAAAAGTGTAAGTAGTCCGTGGGATCAACAAGAACCAAAAGAACAAACCTTTACTGTTGCTGACTTTCAAAAGCGCCTTGGCGTGAAAGTGTTAGCAAGTGGTAATGTTGGCAACATTAAAGAGCGTACAGAAGGAAAGCGCGTAAAGGAAGTTGAATTTCAAGGGAAAACGTTAACGGGAAGAGACGTACGAGATAAGTTAGGTTTACGTTCTTCTGACTTTACGTGGAAGCAACAAGGAGATCAAGTAGTTGTCACAACGAAAGGTTATGGTCACGGCGTTGGGATGAGCCAATATGGTGCCAATGGAATGGCGAAGGAAGGTAAGACGTATACAGATATTGTCGAACATTATTATAAAGGCGTGGCAATTTCAGCATTGAATCAGTATGAAGGAAAAATAACAGCGAAGAAGTAAAAGCATAGCGCAGAGGCGTTATGCTTTTTTTTCGTGTGTGACTGAGGGTTTCTGATTTTGTTGAACGGTCTTTAAATGGTGTCGAAGCGCTGATAAGTGATGTAAAATCCGCATAAAAGAATCATAATTTTCCAAATGATGTCTGATATAATGGAATAAAAAACCAACGTAGGGGTGAGAGGATGGCGTTATTAGAACTGAACCAATTGGCAAAGACGAATGTTTTGCCATCTATTCAGTTAGAAATTGAGAATGGACAGTGTGTTGTGCTGCAATGCAATAATCATATTGGTAAAACGTTGCACCGCATTATTATGGGAGAAGAAGAAGCGTCGACGGGGACAGTATTATTTGATGGACAGCCGCTTGGGAAACATTCTTTTTCTCGAATTGGTTTTTGCTTTTTAGATGATGAGGCGTACGAACGACTAACGGTAAAAGATTACTTTACTTTTTTGCGAGAATTGTATGGTAATGGATTATCGGTAGATGAAGTTGTCCAGTTTGTGGGTCTTTTGGATAAAAAAGAGGTAAGAATAAGGGAGTTAACCTTTTCTGAAAAACGCCGCCTTCATATTGGGAGAAGTATGATACATAATCCGGAGCTTGTTATTTTGGAAGAACCGGAACAAAACGTAGATATTGAAAGTACAATTATTATTCGAAATGTCATTACGAAGTTAAAAGAACAGGGAAAAACTGTTTTTATTACTTCTGCTTTTCTTTCGGATGCTTTATCTTTAACGGAGGACGTGTATGTATTACATCAAGATGGTGTGAAAAAAGTGGAAATTGAACAAGAAGAACAAATAGAGGCTGAAGACGAAAAGGTAATCGAAATGATTCCGCAAATGAAATTAGAACGCATCCCGGCAAAAGTAAACGATAAAATTATTTTATTAGATCCAATGGAAATTCAATTTATTGAAACACAAAATGGAATTACACATATTCATGTGCATGAAGGGGATTTTATTTGTGCGCTTACGTTAAGTGAATTAGAAGAACGTCTAAAAGGATTCGGATTCTTCAGGTGTCACCGTTCTTACCTCGTCAATTTACAACGGGTGCGGGAAGTGATTACGTGGACACGAAATAGTTATAGTTTAATCCTAGATGATGAACGAAAAACATCGATTCCGCTGTCAAAAGGAAGAATGGATGAATTGAAAGATGTAATTGGACTGTAAATGTATGTTATGTTAACCCCGATATTACTTCACTCGCCTCTTATGGTGTTTCAATGAGCTAAAACTACGCTCCATTCACCGGTAAAAATACTCCTTTTACCGGTATTTTACTGCAAAGCCCTTTTGCTTTTCATATGATTGACTCAAGAAAAGCGTAAACAAACAAGCCGAGGCGGCCAGCCAGTCGCCAAAGCGCATTTTATCTATAAATGAAAAGCAAAGGGGATGACGAAATGACGTTGGCAATTGAAATGAAAGATGTGATGAAAAACTTCGATAGCAAAACAGCGCTTCGCAATGTAAATATTGAAGTGAAGAAAGGGGAAATCTTCGGGTTCCTCGGACCGAGCGGATCGGGGAAAACAACAACTGTGAAAATCTTAACTGCGCAGTTACTTCATAGTGTAGGAACGGTAAAAGTGCTAGGACAAGATATTACAGGGCCAGGCAGCATTGATTATAAACGAATTGGTATTTTAACAGATAACAGCGGTTTATATGAAAGACTTAGCATTTATGATAACTTACTATTATTTTGTGACTTATACGATTGTAAAAAAGAACGAATCGATGAAGTGTTAGCACAAGTGAACTTATTAGATGATAAAAAGACGCAAGTGAAAAAACTCTCAAAAGGAATGAAGCAGCGCGTGACGCTAGCGAGGGCCATTTTGCATAAACCGGATATTCTTTTCTTAGATGAACCAACATCAGCGCTTGATCCGGTGAATGTTCAAAACATTCATAATATCTTAAGGGATTTAAATAAAGAAGGAACGACAATCTTCTTAACGACTCACAATATGGATGAAGCAGAAACACTTTGCGGCCGCATCGCGTTCTTATGCGGCGGGGAAATTGTCGCGCTTGATACACCGGAAAATTTAAGACTCAAATATGCAAAAGATAAAATTGAAGTTGTGTTAAAAGATAAGAAAAAAGAAACAGTGCAAAAAGATGAATTAGGAGCAAAACGCATTTCGGAGTGGATGAAACAAGGGGAACTCTTATCAATTCATTCTTATGAGCCGACGTTAGGGGACATTTTTATTGAAGTAACTGGGAGGGGATTATGATGACATTTTCTATGAAGAGGTTTTCGGCGATTGTTCGGAAGGAAATGTATGATGCAGGAAAGAATTCACAAGTTTTAATTATGGCGCTGCTGCCAATTCTACTCTCTCTTTTCTATAGCAATATGGGTTCACAGAAAGAGTTTTTAGCTAGTTTTACGATTTCAATGACGCTTACAATGGTAGGATGTTATGTGCAAGCTATTATTATTGCTGAAGAAAAAGAAAAGCATACATTACGTGTCTTGATGTTATCACCGGCAAATCCATTGGAAGTTATTTTAGGGAAAAGTATATTAACGATAGTATTCGTCATAGCAGCAAGCTTTGTTAGTTTATTAATTTTAGGAACTTTAAAAGGAAACATTGGAATGTTAGTTCTAATTATTCTATTTGGTACATTGTTATGTATTGTATTAGGTACAATTGTTGGGTTATTATCACAAAATATTGCACAGACATCCATTATAGGTCTGCCGGTATTCTTATTGTTTATGATGGGACCGATGTTACAAGGGTTTGTAAAAAATGAAGTTGTAATAAAAACGGTTAGGCTTCTTCCGACAAATCATATTACGGAGGGGCTCGATAAAGCAATGCGTGGAAAGGAATTCTTCGCTATTCAAGAGCATTTAATTAATAACGCCATTTGGATGGCAGCGCTGATGGTGATTTGCTTCTTCGTCTACAAAAAGAAACAACTAGACTAAAAAACTGGGCATTTTGGCTCAGTTTTTTCTTTTTTTTTATCATTTCCTCGGAAATTTTGTAATTCGGATGCATATTTTTACAAATTTTGTCGAAAAGTAATCAGTTATAGATTGTATAGGATGGATGAATCTTGTTCAAAATGATTGCTGAGGTGATGATAGAATGAGAGAGAGGGAAAACAAGAAGTCTTCTCGAAAAGTAGTACATTTATTTCAAAAGCGTTGGGTATTCCCGACACTATACATTGTGTGTGCAGCGGTAATTTTAACAGTTGCATTATGGTATCAGGCAACGAATACGAAAAAGACGCCTGAGAAAAATCAAGCAACGCCGCAAAACGTAAGCGAAATTCCGACAATGCCAGTTACAAAATCTTCAGAAGTTGTGAAGATGCCAATTGCAAATGCAGCAGACGTTGTTGTAAAGAAGAAATTTTACGAAGATAAAGCAGCAGCTCAGGAGCAAGAACAAGCACTTGTCTTTTATAACAACACATACTCTGCGAATAAAGGAATTGATATCGCAGCAAAAAATGGGAAAGAGTTTGATGTCATAGCGGCATTAAGCGGTACGGTTACAAAAGCGGAAAAAGATCCACTTCTTGGGTATGTTGTAACAGTTGACAGCGGCAATGGCGTTACAACGTTTTATCAAAGCTTAGGCAGTGCAAAAGTGGAAAAAGGCGCGAAAATCAATCAAGGTGAAGTGTTAGGAAAAGCAGGGCAAAGTGAAATGAACAAAGAAGCAGGCTATCACGTTCATTTCGAAGTTCGTAAAGACAACGTTGCAGTAAACCCAGAGAATTACTTCGACAAGTCTGTTGCAGATATTAAAGTTGAAAAGCAAGAAAAGCAAAAAGAAGAAAAATCAACAAATGGCGCAACGAATGAGAAACAAAAAGAAGAAAAATCAACAAACGGCGCAACTGATGACAAGCAAAAAGAAGAGAAATCAACAAACGGCGCAACTAACGATAAGCAAAAAGACGAGAAGTCAACAAACGGCGCAACAAATGATAAGCAAAAAGAAGAAAAATCAACAAACGGCTCAGCTGATGATAAGCAAAAAGACGAGAAGTCTACAAATAGCTCAACAGGTCAAGATGATAGCTCTTCTGCTGACCAAGGCGAGTAATATACGAAACCATCAGCCCTCTATACGAGGATTGATGGTTTTATTTTTATATAAAAATAATTAATATCTTTAAAAAACCTGTAACAGCAAGGAAATTGGACAGAATTCTCGAATATATATTACTAAAAGGAGGGGATTACTGTGTCATTGCTATTTGTTCTGTCGATTGCACTTATTTTATTGTTTGTTTTATTTTCATTATATTATTTAATTACGAGCAAAAGAGAAGTCCCCCGTCAAAGCCTTTGGGAAGAAAATATAGATCGAGAAGAATGACGCTTTCATAAGGCGTCATTTTTTTTGCCCCTTAAAGCGCCTATATAGGAAGGAAAACTTTCATTTTCACAGATTTCTCATAAAAAAATGTAATTTTTGTCACTATAGTCCGCAAAAATACAGAACTTGTAGCATATAAATACAATGCGGGCAATAGAATGGTATAAACCAAAGCAAAGAGAGTGTTTGAGGTGAGAAATCGTGGATCATTTTATTATAAATCCCAGGAAGTATAACGCTTACAAACAGCATTCGAACGTACAGCCTAGTCATATGCAGCGAGTCTCATTTCACCCTTCTCACATCCAATTTAGGGAGGCGAGTGGTGTGCACGATTACATCAAAGAGAGAACAATCAAGATTGGAAAGTATATCGTGGAGACAAGAAAAACAGTTCGTGTGATTGCAAAGGAATTTGGTGTATCAAAAAGTACTGTGCATAAAGATTTAACAGAACGCTTACCAGAAATTAATCCAGAGCTCGCAAATGAAGTGAAGGAAATTCTTGATTATCATAAGTCAATTCGTCACCTCCGCGGCGGCGAAGCAACGAAACAAAAGTATCAAAAAGAGGATACAGAAAAAATCGTGCGTCAATAATCTGACAATCAGCAAACATTCCTAATAAAAGGTGAAAAAATTCGGTAGAATTCATTTCTTCAATATTACGTTTCTACAAAGAGTATGCTAAAATTAGAAATTAGGTGTAAAGTATTCGGGTTTAGCCTGATTTATATATTGAGGAGGAAAACACAGGAATGTTTGCGAGAGATATCGGAATTGACCTTGGCACGGCCAACGTATTGATTCATGTAAAAGGTAAAGGAATTGTATTAAATGAACCGTCTGTTGTGGCAATTGACCGCAATACGGGAAAAGTATTAGCGGTAGGTGAAGAAGCAAGACGCATGGTAGGGCGTACACCTGGAAACATTGTAGCGATTCGTCCGCTAAAAGATGGTGTAATTGCTGATTTCGAAATTACAGAAGCGATGTTAAAACATTTCATTAACAAACTAGACGTAAAAGGCTTCTTATCCAAACCTCGCATTTTAATTTGTTGTCCAACAAACATCACATCTGTAGAACAAAAAGCCATTCGTGAAGCTGCTGAGAGATCGGGCGGTAAGAAAGTATACTTAGAAGAAGAACCAAAAGTAGCTGCTGTTGGTGCTGGTATGGAAATCTTCCAACCAAGCGGAAATATGGTTGTGGATATTGGCGGAGGTACAACGGATATTGCGGTACTTTCTATGGGCGATATCGTTACCTCCTCTTCCATTAAAATGGCGGGCGATAAGTTTGATATGGAGATCCTAAACTATATTAAACGTAAGTATAAGCTATTAATTGGAGAACGTACAGCAGAAGATATTAAAATTAAAGTGGGTACAGTGTTCCCAGGTGCACGCAGTGAAGAGCTTGAAATTCGTGGCCGTGACATGGTAACAGGTCTGCCTCGCACAATTACAGTATGCTCTGAAGAAATTACAGAGGCATTGAAAGAAAACGCAGCTGTTATTGTACAAGCTGCAAAAGGTGTATTAGAACGTACACCGCCTGAATTATCTGCTGATATTATCGACCGCGGCGTTATTTTAACGGGCGGCGGAGCACTACTGCACGGCATTGACATGCTTCTTGCAGAAGAATTAAAAGTACCTGTATTGATCGCGGAAAATCCAATGCACTGTGTAGCAGTTGGAACGGGTATCATGCTTGAGAACATCGACAAGTTACCACGCCGCGCTTTACTATAAGTAACAACGAACGTTAGGCAATATGCCTAACGTTTTTTTTATTTCGCTATTTGTGAGCGGTAAGGCCCTCCGCCTCAGGACTCCGAGAGAAGTGTTGTCCAGCTCTAGCGGCTAGAATCTCCGGTCGTTTCGCCCCCTCGGGCGAGGCAAAAAAGCGCCTCTCTGCCTTGAGCTCCAACGTCCTGCGATTCTGGGCGAGCCGCTTCCGCTTTTCTACAGAAGATAGGTGAAGAAAAAACCACTGATGGAAGTTTTACTATATATCTATCTCTAAAAATATATGGTTTTTGCGAAAAATGTAGAAATATAAAGGAAATTGGAGAAAAATAAGCCTTTACAGATATATTTTGGCAAATTTGCTATTTTCCATATTGGAAGCGCTTATACTATAATAAAGCCGAATACGACACATGAGGTAATATGCCTCCCGGCATATTACCTTCCCCTAACTTGGGCATATGCTCTTTTCTGCCTCCATGTCAACCGGATTTATTTCTGTTATACTAAAATTTGTAGGAAAGAAAGAGTATATGCATTTTTTTAAAGCGACACGAAGCAGGAAGGACTGCTTCGTTTTTTTTTCGTAATGACAAATAATGAATAAAGTGGGATAATAATATATAACCAAGTACTAAGACTAATTTCTAAAAAAGGAGCGAGATAGTATGTTGAACATAGAGCAAATTAAAGAAATTATCCCGCATCGTTATCCATTTCTACTTGTTGATCAAGTTCTTGAAGTAGAAGAAGGAAAACGTGCGGTTGGTATTAAAAACGTATCTGCAAATGAAGAATACTTTAACGGCCATTTTCCTGATTATGCGGTAATGCCGGGAGTATTAATCGTTGAGGCACTAGCACAAGTCGGAGCAATTGCTGTTTTAAAGAAAGAAGAAAACCGCGGGCGTCTTGCTTTCTTTGCTGGCATTGACAACTGCCGCTTCAAAAGACAAGTACGTCCAGGCGATCAGCTTCGCCTAGAAGTAGAAATGACGCGCGTACGCGGCCCGATTGGAAAAGGAAAAGCAGTCGCAACAGTAAATGGCGAGATTGCTTGCGAAGCGGAAATTACATTTGCGCTTGGAGATAAAAAGGAATAATTGTTAAAAGGACACTCATTGGAGTGTTCTTTTTTTATGAGATGAGGAAATTTCACCATATGTATATTTTGGAATGGAAATAATTTATGCAATACAACTTGCTGTGAACAACATCTGAATTCGTTTTCTCAACATTATACAGAATATACTGAATATATTAAATAAAAAATATTTTAAAGTGTATTTATTTTATGTATAATTTGTATATATGATTCATTATAAAGAACAATATATTTGTGTAAAAAAGAAAAAACAAATTTATTTTTTAGGAATCATCGCTAAAAAGGAATTTTATAACCTAATGTTCGTATATAAGAACATTAGGTATGTTGTATCTAAGTATATAAGGATATTTAGGGAGTGTATTGAAATAAATTTAGAAAAACCTGTAATTATAGGAATATTATATAGCGTTTTACTGCATTTATTAAAAATTCATTTTTTATATATTGATTTTTTGGTTAGAAGTAACTAAAATGGTTACTTTGTATTCTGTATAGTGAACAGGTTTTTTATTGATAAACATCCTTCCCTTTGCGTTTCTTCCATTAATATATAGAGAAAATGAGATATGGAAATAAATGAAAAAAGGACTTGTTCTTGAAAAAGAATCTGTTTAGGGATGATATATACATATGTGTCGTATTTCATAAGAAAGAGGAGATTCATTATGTTCGGTAAAAAAAGAGAATCAAACCGAAAATTAATAGCGCATTATGAGCCAAAATCACAAATTGCTGAGCAGTACCGCAATATTCGTACAAATATCCAATTTACATCAGTGGATAGTGACGTGCGTTCAATCGTTGTGACTTCTTCTAGTGCAGGAGAAGGGAAAACAACAACAATAAGCAACCTAGCGGCTGTATTCGGACAGCAAGGGAAACAAGTATTAGTCATTGATGCAGATATGAGAAAGCCAAAACTGCATGAGATGTTTCGTATTGACAATCAATTCGGCTTAACGAAAGTCTTATCTGGACAAGCTTCGTTTGAGCAATGTATACATAAAACGGAACTAGAGAACGTATCATTTTTGCCGTCGGGTCCTATTCCTCCAAACCCGGCAGAATTATTAAGTTTTCGTACGATGGAAGAAGTGCTAGAGAAGGCAGAAGCAGCATTCGATATTGTGTTAATTGACACACCGCCTGTTCTCGTTGTAGCGGACGCACTAATTGTAGCGAATCGATGCGATGGCATTATTTTAGTTGTACGTAGCGAAATGACAGAGAAAAACAAAATCGTGAAAGCGAAACAGTTGCTAGACAATACTTCTGGTAAATTACTCGGAGTCGTTTTAAACGACAAAAAACAACAAAAGGGTCAATACGGATACTATTAAAATAGGATAAGCCTATGAGAGAAAAACATAGGCTTTTTCTAGCTTTTCAACGCCTTATAATTGACAGTTTATTGTGAAAAAGGGGTTTTATGGAAAGATTTGTGTAGAATGTTGTAAAATTTAATGATTTTATGTAAGATTGTAGGTGTTCGTCTTATTATAAGAACATAAAAAGTGATATTTCTATATTAAAATGATATGTAGTCATGTTAAAATTTTTTTGTATGCAAAAAACCGAAAGCTGGAGGAAGTTATGGAGGAAACGATTAGTTTAAAAGAGTTATTTCACATTTTACGAAAACGTCTAGCAATGATCCTTTCAATTACATTTGGTGCCGCTATCATTAGTGCAGTTGTAAGTTTTTTCTTTATAACGCCAATCTATCAAACTTCTACGCAAATTCTTGTTAACCAAAAGAAACAAGAAGGAGCAGCATTTCAAGCTGGTGAAGTTCAAACCAACATTCAATTAACGAATACATATAAAGTCATTGTTAAAAGCCCAGTTATTTTAGATCAAGTGAAAGAAAAACTAAAGTTAGACATGACAACGCAAGCTTTAACGCAGAAGATTGACGTTGCTAATGAGAAAGATTCACAAGTTATCTCGGTAACTGTCAAAGATAAAGATCCAAAGTTAGCGCGTGATATTGCAAACACGACTGCAGAAGTGTTTAAAGGCGAAGTTGCAAAGATTATGAGTGTAGATAACGTAACTGTTCTTTCAAAAGCAGAAGTAGTCGAGCATCAATCACCAATTAAACCACAACCGGTATTAAACATTGCAATTGCATTTGTTATTGGATTAATGGCTTCTATCGGACTCGCATTCTTACTGGAATACTTAGACAACACAGTGAAAAAAGAAGAAGATATCGAAGCGTTACTTGGCTTACCTGTATTAGGAATTGTAGCGCGTATGGATGAAGAAGAAAAAGGATCGAGAAACCATGCAGCATCAGCGCAGAGAGTAGGGGGACATACAATTGGCTCTTAAAGGTTTGTTTCAGAAAAACAACAATCATCGTCAACGTCGTCAATTAATCGCACATAATCAGCCGAAGTCTCCGGTAGCAGAACAATTTCGAAACATTCGTACGAATATTGAATTTGCGGCAGTGGATACAAATATTCAGTCTTTAATGGTGACATCTGCAAATCCAAGTGAAGGAAAAACAACAACGACAGGGAACATTGCCGTTGTCTTTGCTCAGCAAGGAAAGCGTGTACTACTTGTTGATGCAGACTTACGTAAACCTGCATTGCATCAAATGTTTCAGGTTGATAATATTTTCGGCTTAACAAACATTTTGACACATAGTGAAATACTTGAAAAATGTGTGCAAACAACAAATGTTGAGAATTTATACTTTCTTCCGTGCGGACCGATTCCGCCAAACCCAGCAGAGCTACTTGGTTCTAGGGTCATGACAGAATTTCTCGGACAAGTTTCCAACATGTATGATTTAGTCATCTTTGACTTACCGCCGATTTTGCCAGTATCAGATGCGCAAATTATGGCAAGTCAATGCGATGCTTCACTTCTTGTGGTACGAAGTGCGCAAACGGAAAAAGAAGCAGCATTAAAAGCAAAAACGCTATTAGAATCAGCAAAAGGTAAATTATTAGGGGTTGTTCTAAACGACCGTGAACGTGAACAGAGCCTATATTATTACTACGGTGCAAATTAAAGAGATGTGTGCTCCGCACACATCTTCCCTTCTCTTATTAAATATATAAGTATAGAAAGGATGGAAACTATGATTGACTTGCATTGCCATATCTTGCCCGGCGTTGATGACGGAGCAAAAACTGCAGCAGACAGCGTAGAAATGGCCAAAGCAGCAGTGGCAGAAGGAATACATACAATTGTGGCAACACCTCACCATCAAAATGGAAAGTATGTCAATGAGCGCATGCATATTCTTCATCAGGTAAAACAATTAAATGGTTTATTACAAGAAAAAGATATAAATTTGACGGTTTTACCAGGTCAAGAAGTTCGGTTATATGGCGAAATGCTAAAAGACTACGAAAATAACAAAATCGTCACATTAAATGAAACAAACAAATACATACTCATCGAATTCCCGTCTAATCACGTACCACGCTATGCAGAACAAATGTTATACGAACTACGAGTAAAAGGAATCATCCCAATCATCGTTCACCCAGAGCGCAACGCAGAATTAATTGAACACCCAGATAAGCTATACAACTTGGTCAGCAAAGGAGTACTTACTCAAGTAACAGCAGGAAGCTTACTTGGTAACTTCGGCAAAAAAATAAAAAAATTCTCACTGCAACTCATCGAACATAACTTAACGCATATGATTGCATCCGACGCACATAACACAACAACGCGCGGCTTTCACTTACAGGCCGGCTATGATGTTATTAAAAAAGAATTTGGTACAAATACGCTCATGCACTTCAAGGAAAATCCATATTTGTTTATAAGTGGGAAAAGTATTTATAAAGAAGATCCAGAACAAATTCGTCGTAAGAAAATATTTGGTATCTTTTAATATTGCATATATACGGTGATGCCTCCTAACCGTTATCAACGGAGGCACTCGGCCTTGCTGTGGGTAGAACAATATTTTACCTACCTTAGACGCGTGTCGTCAGGAGCATGGCGTGAGGATGGGTTAGATGCCCAAAATTATTTTAAAAACTCTAGCTATAGGGTTGTGTTTAAGAACACTATAGCTAGGGTTTTTATTATTTAAATACCGATATACATAAACATAGAGAGATAAAAGCGCAGATAAAAACACAGTTAGGGGGACTAACAATGAAACAAGTAAAAAAAGCAATTATCCCAGCAGCTGGACTTGGGACAAGATTTTTACCAGCAACGAAGGCAATGCCAAAGGAAATGCTACCGATTGTCGACAAACCGACAATTCAGTACATCGTAGAAGAAGCAATAGAATCAGGAATTGAAGATATTATTATCGTAACAGGAAAAGGAAAACGTGCCATTGAAGATCACTTCGATCACTCCTTTGAACTGGAACAAAACTTATTAGAAAAAGGGAAGTATGACATGCTTGAAAAAGTACAAGCATCTTCCAAAATTAACATTCACTACATAAGACAAAAAGAACCAAAGGGACTTGGACACGCAGTATGGTGTGCACGAAAATTCATTGGAAATGAACCATTTGCCGTATTACTTGGAGATGATATTGTCCAAGCGGAAACACCGTGCTTACGTCAATTAATGAATGAATATGAAGCAACAAAGGCTTCCGTCATCGGCGTGCAAACAGTACCAGAAAACGAAACACATCGCTACGGCATTATCGATCCAATCGAACAAAACGGACGCCGTTACCAGGTGCGTAACTTCGTAGAAAAACCAGCACAAGGAACAGCGCCATCAAATTTAGCAATTATGGGTCGTTACGTCTTAACACCAGAAATCTTCATGTTCTTAGAAAACCAGCAAACAGGTGCGGGCGGAGAAATTCAATTAACAGATGCAATTCAACGTTTAAATGAAATTCAACGAGTGTTTGCGTATGACTTTGAAGGAACACGCTATGATGTTGGAGAGAAGTTTGGGTTTATTAAGACGACGATTGAAATGGCATTGCAGCATGAAGAGCTAAAAGAAGAGTTGATGAAGTATATGAATGAATTGGTCAAGAAAGAGAATGTGCATATATAGAAGGGAAGGTATTTTTTACTGTCAATATATGTGTATAACATAGGGGAAAATAAATAATTTAGCTGCAGTTCCTTTAAAATGAAGGGAAAAAATTTTATTTAAAAATAATATAAAGAAAGGAACATGTATATTGAGTTATCCAAAACGGCTCTCATTATTAATTTTCTTAGATTCATTTATTGTGTTAACTGCCGTGTACTTAAGTTATTGGTTTATACACCCGAATGCATTAAATGATGTTCCGATAACATTAATCATTAGTTCGATTACATTACTTTGCAGCCATCATGTTTTTGCATCTATTTATAAGTTATATAGTAAGGCTTGGGAGTATGCGAGTATAGGAGAATTAAAAAACATATTTAAAGCAGTTACCTTTTCGATTATAGTAACAGCAGTTGTACAAGAAATTATTAATCAAGATATTTACGTACGCATTATGGCAATTACTTGGATGTTACACATATTATTAATTGGTGGTTCCCGCTTTGTTTGGCGGATGTTCCGTGATACATATATGGCAAAGAATACAAACAATATAAATAAAACACCAACACTTATTGTTGGAGCAGGTGCAGCAGGAACAATGGTTGTAAGACAGTTACTACAAAATAAAGAAGCTGATTTATACCCAGTCGTATTTGTAGATGACGATAGAAATAAACAGCGATTAGAAATTTATAACGTGCCGGTTGTAGGTTCAACAAAAAATATTGAAAGAGTTGTCGAGCAATATGAAATTGAACACATCATTATCGCTATCCCTTCTTTAAATAGAAAACAAGTAAATGAGATTTTTGAAATCTGCACAAAAACAAAAGTAAAAACACAAATTGTGCCGATGCTAGAAGATATTTTAGACGGTAAAGTTTCTGTAAACGAATTACGTGATGTACAAGTAGAGGATTTGTTAGGGAGAGAACCAGTTCAACTAGACGATGCAGGAATCGGAGAAAAGATTACGGGTAAGACCATCTTAGTAACTGGTGCTGGTGGATCTATCGGTTCTGAAATTTGTCGTCAAGTGATGAAATACAAACCAGAAAAAATTGTTCTCTTAGGACATGGTGAAAATAGCATTTATACAATTGAAATGGAACTAAGAGCACAGTATAAAGACGTAGTTGAAATTACAACAGAAATTGCTGATGTACAAGATCGGAATAAAATGTTTGAAGTGATGAAAAAACATAAACCTTATATTGTGTATCATGCAGCAGCGCATAAGCATGTACCTTTAATGGAACGAAATCCCGAAGAGGCTGTGAAAAATAATATTTTTGGTACGAAAAATGTTGCAGAAGCAGCTGATACATTTAAAGTAAATACGTTTGTTATGGTTTCTAGCGATAAAGCAGTAAATCCTACGAATGTAATGGGGGCAACAAAACGTTTTGCGGAAATGATTATACAGCACATGGCAGCGGTTAGTAGCACACGCTTTGTTGCTGTTAGGTTTGGTAATGTCCTTGGAAGTAGAGGAAGTGTAATACCGTTATTTAAGAAGCAAATTCAAAAAGGCGGGCCTGTGACGGTGACTCATCCTGATATGATTCGTTATTTTATGACGATACCGGAAGCTTCAAGGCTAGTTATTCAAGCTGGTACTTTAGCTAAGGGTGGAGAATTATTTGTACTTGATATGGGAGAACCGGTAAAGATTGTTGATTTAGCAAAGAATCTTATTACCCTTTCAGGGTATTCCATTGAAGAAATTGGAATTGAATTTACTGGTTTAAGACCAGGCGAAAAGATGTATGAAGAATTACTAAATGAAGAAGAAATTCATCCGGAACAGATATTCCCTAAGATTCATGTGGGGAAAGCTGTCTTAATGGATCATGATATTTTGCAGCAGTTTATGAATGATTTTGGACAAATGAGTAAAGAGGGTATAAGGGAACGATTATTAGAGATTGCAAATAATAAAGTTTTAATTAAAAACTAATCAGGTGTTAAAAATAACCTAGTAACCTATGTTAGTAAAATTGGGGTGGTAATAAAAGTGTTGTATAAAACGTATGTGAAACAAGGAATAGATTTTATTTTGTCAATAGTAGGATTAGTATTGTTATCGCCAGTGTTTTTGCTATTAATTTTATGTATAAAGTTCGATTCAAGAGGTCCTGTATTATTTAAACAACGCCGTATCGGCAGAGGTAAAGAGGAATTTTATATTTTAAAGTTTAGGACAATGAGAATTGATACACCAAAAGACACACCTACACATCTTTTGGAAAATCCAGAAGCCTATATTACGAAGGTCGGTAAGCTTTTACGTAAGACAAGTTTAGATGAACTTCCGCAAATTATCAATATTGTTAAAGGCGAAATGAGCATAATTGGTCCGAGGCCTGCACTTTGGAATCAATATGATTTGATAGAAGAACGTGACAAGTATGGTGCAAATGATGTTTCACCAGGTCTTACAGGATGGGCACAAATCAATGGTCGAGATGAGTTACCAATTGATATAAAAGCAAACCTTGATGGAGAATATGTTAAGAGAATGAGCTTTATTTTTGATGTTCAGGTGTTTTTTAAGACAATATTCAGTGTAGCTAGAAGTGAAGGGGTTAAAGAGGGAAAAAATCAAAAAAAAATCTCCTAATTTAGTGAGATTGAGAGTTTAGGAGTAGAATAATAATGAAAATACTTGTAGTTTGTCAATATTTCTTCCCTGAACAGTTTAGAGTTAATGATATATGTTCTGAGCTAGTAAAAGAAGGACATGAAGTAACTGTTCTAACGGGGCTTCCTAACTATCCTAGTGGAATTGTAGATGAAAAATATAAAGCATTTAAAAATAGAAGAGAAGAAATAAATGGAGTTACAGTAATACGCTCCTGGCTCCTTGGAAGAGGGGAAGGGACTAAAAGGTTAGCTTTAAATTATGTTAGTTTTGCAGTATCTTCTACATTAAAAGCTATGTTTATAAAGAAAGATTTTGATCTCATTTTAGTATATCAACTTTCACCTGTAACAATGGCTTTGCCAGGTATTTTATTGAAAAAATTAACAAAAAAACCTCTGGTATTATACTGTCATGATTTATGGCCTGAGAGTATTGCTTCTGCCGGCATTTCATCAGATAGTAAAATATATAGCATTTTATTAAAAATAAGCAAATGGATTTATAAGAGTGCAGATGAAATATTTACAAGTTCTAAGCTATTTGAAGAATATTTTAAAAACACATTAGATATTCATGATAACATTACTCATCTTCCAGTTTACGCAGAAGCATTATTTGAAAATATTAAACCTATTGATAAGAGTAATGATGTTATAAACTTAGTGTTTGCTGGAAATATAGGAGAAATGCAAAGTGTAGAGACAATCATCTACGCTGCAAATGAGCTTAAAAAAGATCAATATATAAAGTTTCATATTGTAGGAGACGGCTCTTCACGTGAAAAGTGTGAAGAATTAACCAATCAGTTGAAACTTGATAATGTTATATTCCACGGGCAACACCCTATCACAGAAATGCCAAGGTTCTATGAAATGGCAGATGCTTTTTTAATTACGTTAAAAGCAAATAAAGTCATATCATATACATTACCTAATAAAGTTCAATCCTATATGGCAGCAGGGAAGCCAATTATAGGGTCAATAGATGGTGAAACTCAAATTGTTATAAATGATGCAAATTGTGGATTATGTACTTCAGCGGAAAATTATAAAGAACTCGCTGATAATATAAGGAAGTTTGCTAAGGAAAAAGAAAAACATTCTTTATATGGTCAAAATGCAAGAAATTACTATGATAGTAACTTCTCTAAACAGATATATATGGAGAGATTGAATAATTTGCTAACAAAAATTATTTCAGATGGGGATGTTAAATATGTTCAAGGATAAAACTTTACTAATCACTGGTGGAACAGGTTCTTTCGGTAATGCAGTTATGAAAAGATTCCTAGATACTGATATAAAAGAAATTCGTATTTTCTCACGCGATGAAAAAAAGCAAGATGATATGAGAAAACTTTATAAAAATAATAAACTGAAATTTTATCTTGGGGATGTAAGGGACCTAGCAAGTGTTAAAAATGCTATGCATGGTGTTGATTATATCTTCCATGCTGCTGCATTGAAACAAGTTCCGTCATGTGAATTTTTTCCTCTTGAAGCCGTAAAGACTAATATTTTAGGAACGGATAATGTACTTACTGCTGCTATCGAATATAGTGTTAAAAAAGTAATTTGTTTATCCACGGATAAAGCAGCTTACCCAATTAATGCAATGGGAATTTCAAAAGCAATGATGGAAAAAGTTTTTGTTGCAAAAGCAAAAACAGTATCTCCAGAAAGAACTCTTATTTGTGGTACAAGATATGGCAATGTAATGGCCTCACGTGGATCAGTTATCCCATTATTTATTGAACAAATTAAAACTGGACAGCCTTTGACGGTAACAGATCCTAATATGACAAGATTTCTTATGAGTTTAGAAGAGGCAGTGGAATTAGTTGTGTTTGCTTTTCAAAATGCTGAGGCAGGAGATATTATGGTTCAAAAATCTCCAGCAAGTACAATTGGTGATCTTGCCCAAGCTATAAAGGAACTGTTTAATACTGAGAATGAAATTAAAGTAATTGGAACGCGTCACGGAGAAAAACGCTATGAAACACTTCTTACTAAAGAGGAATATGTAGTTGCAGAAGATTTAGGCGGCTTCTTTAGGGTTCCTGCTGATCAAAGAGATCTTAACTATGATAAGTATTTTGCAGAGGGGGATGAAAAGCTCACTACTGTAGAAGAATATAATTCGGATAACACACAAATCCTTAATATAGAACAAATTAAAGAGAGATTACTAGAATTGGATTATGTTCGAAAAGAACTTGAGGAATGGAATAAAAATATTTATGTAACGAATTAAAGGATGGTAATAATTCATGAATATTCTTGTTACAGGTGCAAAAGGTTTTCTGGGGAAAAACCTTGTCGCGGAACTTAGAAATAGAGGATATAACAATATATTTGAGTTTACTAAAGAAAGTGATCCTACATTGCTTGATAAATATACAAAAGAATGTGATTTTGTCTTTCATTTAGCTGGTGTAAACAGACCAAAGGATGAAAAGGAATTTATGGAAGGCAATGTTGGATTTACATCTCAGTTACTAGCATTATTAAAAAAGCATGATAATAAAGCTCCCGTACTTATTACTTCATCTATTCAGGCAGAAAAGGATAATCCTTATGGAAGAAGTAAAAAGGAAGGGGAGGAGTTATTATTCAATTATTACAAAGAAACTGATGTAAAAGTTTATGTATATAGACTTTCAAACCTATTTGGGAAATGGAGTAAACCTAACTATAATACTGTGGTGGCTACATTTTGTCACAATATAGCCAGGGGCTTGGATATCCAAATAAATAATCCAGATGCAGAACTTAATCTTTGTTATATAGATGATGTGCTGGAGGAGTTTTTAAGGGCTTTAGAGCATAAACCGACTATGCAGGATGATTACTGTGTTGTGCCTGTGACACATACAATTAAACTTGGAGAATTAGCTAATCTTATAAAAAGCTTTAAAGAAAGCAGGGCAAATTTAAGTATTCCAAATATGGAAAATGCTCTAACTAAGAAACTTTATAGTACTTATTTAAGCTTTTTACCGGAAGATCAATTCTCTTATGACCTTAAAATGAATAGCGATCATAGAGGAGCATTTACAGAGTTTATTAGAACATCTGAAAGAGGGCAAGTTTCTATAAATGTATCAAAGCCGGGGATTACAAAAGGAAATCATTGGCATCATACTAAAAATGAAAAGTTTCTAGTAGTGAGTGGCGAGGGTTTAATTCGATTTAGAAAAATAGACTCAGACGATATTATTGAATATAGAGTAAGTGGGGAAAAGTTACAGGTTGTAGATATACCTACTGGATATACTCACTCAATTGTAAATATAGGAGAAAATGATTTAGTAACGGTAATGTGGGCAAATGAATGTTTTGATCCTGAAAAGCCGGATACTTATTTCTTGGAGGTTTAGCTTATGAAGAAATTAAAAGTAATGACAGTCGTTGGTACTAGACCGGAGATTATAAGATTGTCGGCTGTAATTAATAAATTAGAAGAATCAAGCGCAATAGAACATATACTTGTTCATACGGGTCAAAATTATGATTATGAATTAAATGAAGTATTTTTTAAAGACTTTAATTTAAAAAAACCAGATTACTTTCTTAATGCAGCTACCGGAACTGCAGTAGAGACTATTGGTAACATTTTAGTTAAAATAGATCCTATTATGGAAGAAGTAAAACCAGATGCATTTTTAGTACTGGGAGATACGAATAGTTGTTTGTGTGCTATTGCTGCAAAGAGAAGACATATTCCGATTTTCCATATGGAAGCAGGAAATAGATGCTTTGATCAAAGGGTGCCTGAAGAAACTAATAGAAAAATTGTTGACCATACAGCTGATATTAATTTAACTTACAGTGATATCGCAAGGGAATATCTCCTCAGAGAAGGTTTCCCAGCAGATAGAATTATTAAAACAGGAAGCCCGATGTTTGAAGTTCTCAACTCAAGAAAAAATGATATTGAGGAATCAGATGTATTAGAAAGATTGGGGCTTGAAGAAGAAAAATATTTTGTAGTGTCAGCCCACCGAGAAGAAAACATTAATTCAGAAGTTAATTTTCTAGATTTAGTAGATAGCTTAAACGCGATTGCAGAAAAATACAATATGCCTGTAATTGTAAGTACACACCCTAGAACTAAAAATATGATTGATGCTAAAGGGATAGAGTTTAATCCATTAGTAAAAACGCTGAAACCTCTAGGATTTAATGATTATGTAAAACTTCAAATTAAATCTAAAGCAGTTCTTAGTGATAGTGGAACGATTAGTGAAGAATCTTCTATTCTTGGGCTTAGGGCACTTAATATCAGACAAGCTCATGAAAGACCAGAAGCAATGGAAGAAGCATCAGTGATGATGGTGGGCTTGAAGAAGGAAAGAATTTTGCAAGGACTTGAAATATTAGAAACACAGGATAAAAACACGTTAAGACTTGTTGGAGATTATAGCATGCCTAATGTTTCAGATAAAGTACTTAGAATTATATTATCATATACAGATTATGTTAATAGAGTAGTGTGGAGTAAGTAATGAAAGTATTACAAATTAATTCTGTTTGTGGTATTGGTAGTACTGGACGAATTGCTACTGACATTGATAAAATTCTCAAAAGTCAAGGTCATGAAAGTTATATAGCTTTCGGAAGAGGGAATGCAAGGGATTGTGATACGACAATAAAAATTGGAAACCAAATTGATAATTATATGCATGTTGCTAAAACTAGATTGTTAGATAAACATGGCTTTGGCTCAAAAAAATCTACCCAAGAGTTTATCAATAAAATCGAAGTGTTAAATCCTGATATTATACATTTACATAATATTCATGGATATTATATAAATGTGGAATTATTATTTGAATATCTAAAGAAGGTAAATAAGCCTGTTGTTTGGACTCTACATGATTGTTGGGCTTTTACAGGACATTGTTCGCATTTCGATTATGTTAATTGTAGTAGGTGGGAAACAGGTTGTTATAGTTGCTCGCAAAAGAAAAATTATCCATCAAGTATCTTTATTGACAACTCAGATAATAATTACCTGAAGAAAAAAGATATATTTATGGGAGTTAAAAATATGACTATTGTGACTCCTTCAAAATGGCTTGCAAGATTAGTAAAAAAATCTTTTTTGAGCGAATATCCTACTAAAGTAATAAATAATGGTATAGATTTGGAAGTCTTTAAACCTACGGAAAGCAAATTTAGAGAGAAGTATAATCTGAAAAACAAGTTTATTATATTAGGGGTGGCAAGTATTTGGGAAGAAAGAAAGGGTTATGAATATTTTATCGAATTATCTAAAAACATAAAAATAGATGAGGCAATAGTTTTGGTAGGATTAACAGATAAACAAATAAAAAATCTACCCAATAATATCATAGGGATAAGTAGAACAAATAGTGTAAGAGAATTGGCAGAGATTTATTCAACAGCAGATGCTTTTGTAAACCCTACCTTAGAGGATAATTTTCCGACCACAAATTTGGAGGCATTAGCATGTGGTACCCCAATTATTACATTTAATACGGGTGGTAGTATAGAATGCATTGACAAGAGTTGTGGACTTATTGTTGAAAAAGGAAATTTAAACGAATTAATAAATACAATAGAAAAAGTAAAAAAGAAAGGGAAATTAAGTTACTCACAACAATGTATCCAACGTGCAAAGAACTTGTATGATAAAAAAGATAGATTTAATGAGTATGTGCAAGTTTATATAAAAACATTATAGAATGAGGTACTATATTATGAAAAAAGTACTGTTTTTAATTTATCAATTAGTTGGGGGAGGTGCGGAAAAGGTAATGGTTGACATTGTTAACCATATGGATAAAACCCAGTATGATATTACAGTAATGACTGTTATTGACTGCACAAAAGATAAACATCTTCTTCATGATGAAATAAAGTATAGATATATTTTTAAAGATTTTTTAAAGTGCGATAGATTATTCTTCAAGCTTATGAAATCAGCAACACCACAATTTCTACATTCATTGTTTATAAAAGAAAAGTATGATATTGAAATATCAGCTTTAGAGGGAATTCCATCGAAAATTATAAGTGGAAACAATAGTATGGAAACCAAAAAAATATCAATAATACATGCAGATTCTGAGAATATAGCATGGCCATCAGGAAGATATAAAAATTTTAAGCAAGAAGAAGATAGTTATAATAGTTTTGATAAATTGATTTTTGTATCAAAAAATACCAAAAAAAACTTTGTAAATAAATTTAATATAGATGAAAATAAAACAGTGGTAATTCATAATCCTTTTGATATAAACCATATAATTAAAAAATCCCAAGAAGAGGTAACAGATTATAAACAAGAAGAGGGGTTTTTATTTATTTCAGTTGGAAGGCTAGAAAAAGTGAAGGGGTTTAATAGGTTAATAGAGGCTTTTAATGAAGTATATAAAACTTATCCTAAAATTAAGTTATTAATTATAGGAGAAGGAAGTGAAAAAGACAATTTAAGTAAACAAATCAGAGAATTTAAACTTGAAAATAATATAGAGCTGTTGGGATATAGAGAGAATCCTTATAAGTATATTAATTTATGTGATTCTTACATTTGTTCTTCATTATCAGAGGGATTAAGTTCATCAGTTATAGAAGCAATGATTATAAATAAACCTATAGTAACAACAGATTGTGGCGGCATGGATGAAATATTGTTAGATAATAAATGTGGTTTAATTGCATCAAATAACATCAATGGTATTATTTATGGCATGAAGGAAATTCTAAAAAATGATAATTCTTTATTAATGAAAATGAAGATTGAACAGAAGCGTAGAATAAAAGAATTTTCTTTCGAAAAATATTTTAGTGAATTAGAAAAGTATATTTAGGTATATAAAAATTGAAATTTGTAGGGGATTTGAAATGTTGCATGTGTGAATTATGAAGACAAGATTATGATTTATAATTTTGTTTTAAAGACCTTTTTTGTGTGAACGCGTGGGTTAATAAGAATTTTTACCTTAGGAAAATTTTTTTATTAGTAATTAGGGTGTCATCACATCCTTAGATATGTACCTTACATGTAGGTTAGTCTAATTGAAATAGTTCCAGTATTATTACTAATTATTTTCATTTTATTAGTGAAACACAATGTTTTTTCTGAGAAGACGTTAACGTGTAGTTTGAAGAGTTATTAGTGGAATTTTGTTAGTTGTTAATTTAAATATTCTAAAGTATTTGAAATTTATCAAATAAAATTAAGAAAGGAGGGTATTTACAAACTAATAATATAGGAAAAATAATGATGTAGTACAATGGAATTTGGTAGATCTAATCCAATTAATCCCTACTTTTATTTGTTAATAGAGTGACAAAGAAGAAACATAATTACCAAATATTACCTTAACTATTTATTATGTATTAAAAGAAAGATTTTAAAAAAATAATTAGAGAGAAATAAAGGGAATGAGAAAATGTTTATTTATAAAAAATAAGAGCCAAAAGTTCTCTCATAATTAGTTAATACGGGTAAAATCTTTGTTTGAGTGCATAAAAATTTACATAAACTTAAGTAATAAAGGTCATGATTGTATTTTAGAGTAAAAATATACTAAGGAATTTTAAGCTGAGGAGTTTTTATATGAAAGAAGCAATAAAAAATAACTTTATATATTCTAAAAAGAACCCCTATATAAATATTGTTTTGATTTTATCTAATGTTATTTTAAATACCGTGATGTTGTTCTTAGCAGTGTCTATAAAGTACATGACATTTGAACATTGGCTTTTTCCTTTTGCTGTTTTGTCTTTAATTCAGTTATGTATGAATTTAATAACTGTAAGCAAGTTAGAAAAAAGCTTTTTTTCTCTAACTACCTTATTTCTAATTTTTTCTTATATTACTCATTTAGGGATTGTTGTGATATTTGGTTTTGGAATTGATATAGAGTTACCTTGGAATCCATTATTATCGATAACAGAAGATACTTTTAAAGAAGCTTGTTACTTTACGGTTCTTTGTCACTCATTTTTAACTTTTGGAATGTGTATTGTTCTATATAGAAGAAAAACTTATAATTCGCCTAAATGTGAAGTAAACTCTAGTAAGGAGCAGCATCGACAACTGTATTTATCAAGAATTATAGGGAGTATACTTATTCTTATAGGAATATTACCCATGCTGTATATTGATATTAGCCGTGTTATTTTATATGTCAATGGGAACTACCTTGATACTTATAAAGTGGGTGTAAGTGGGTTTGTTGTTACTATGAGTAGATTTACTGAAATAGGGGCAATAATGCTATTAATTGGTAATCGGGAAAATAAAAAAAGAGCATATTTGATTTTGTTAATAATTGTAATGTATCAAGCTATGATTATTTTTACGGGTAATCGTGGTAGACCTATTATGTATCTAATAACGATATTTTTTGTATATTCTAAGTTTATAAAAAAGATAGGGCTCAAACAATTTATTAGTACATCTATTATAGGCTATATTTTAGGTTATTTATTAACATTTATTGGGCAACTTCGCATGTTGTCTATTAATGATATTGGCACGTACGTGGAACTGTTTAAAAAAGGATTTACCGAATTTTCTATTTTTAAATTATTGGCTGAGTTCGGAACCACTATTATAACTTTAGGACATTCGCTAGTTCTTTTTCCAACTGTAAGTCCATTTCAACTTGGAACTAATTATTTGGCATCTTTACTTACTGTTTTTCCAAATATAGGTGGTATTCTTGATCCTTTAATTGATAAAACGATTTATGTGTATAACATGCCGTCATACGCTAGGCAATTTTTAGGAGGATCATATTTAGGAGAACTTTATTATAGCTTTGGAAAATATAGCTTTATTTTTGCTATATTGATAGGTATGCTGGTCGCATTTATTTCTAATAAAATAAAGAAACATATTACTCAACATCATTATGTAGCATTAGCAATATATTTAGTATTATTTCCTGATTTATTATGGTGGATAAGAGGTTATTTTGTTGACATGGTTAGGGAATTTGTATGGATATCAGTGGCTATTTTAATTTTATATAATTATTTCAGTAGAAAAATAAACAAGAGAGATTTTGGAGGTGAAAAACAAAGTGTATGATAAGCTGGTCAGTATAATTGTTCCTGTGTATAACGCAGAACAGTATTTACGTAAATGCATAAATAGCCTTCTAAATCAAAGTTACAAAAATATTGAAATTATTCTCGTTAATGACGGCTCAACTGATAATAGTGGTAAAATATGTGATGAATATGCTTTGGAAAATGAAAAAGTAAAAGTGATACATCAAAAAAATTCAGGCCCATCAATTACAAGGAATGTTGGGATTGATGCTGCGAATGGAGTATATATTCAGTTTGTTGATTCTGATGATTATATAGAACCTAATATGACTGAAGAGATGGTTAACAATATGAATGAGCAGGTTGAACTAGTTATCTGTTCATATAGATCGTTTTTTTTGTTAGAAGGAAATAATAATATACGAAATCATACATGCCCTATAAATGGGAAGTACAGTTACTCCGAATTTATGCAATGCTTTGGAGAATTATTTAGAAATACCTTTATTAATCAACTTTGGAATAAGTTATATGTTACTGAATTAATAAAAAATAATAATTTAAGGTTTAAAGAAAATTTGAATATGGGTGAAGATTTATTGTTTAATCTTGAATATATAAAGGAATGTAATTATATCAGCAGTACGGATAAATATCTTTATAATTATTTAATAATTAGTAATAGTTCACTTACAGTTAGTTTCAAAGAAAACCTATTTGAAATCGAACAAATGTTGTTTAATAGGATAAAAGAATTTCTAATAGAAAGCAATTATTATGATGGGAAGAACAAAGAGTTAGTTAAAATTGGTTATGCAGAAAGCTGTATTAATTGTTTAGAGCACCTGTTTCATATGAATAGTAACCTTTCATCGGCACTTAAAAAAGAACAGATAAGTAATATTATTAATGATAATTTTACGAGAGAAAATATTAGTTATTTTAGAAATGGTAATATCCAACAAAGGTTTATTGGATTGTGGGTTTATCTTAAATCAATTGAAGGTATTTATCTATTTTTTAAAATAAAAACTGTGTTGAGGAGTAAAGTAGGACTAATATTTAAGCTGCTCAAAAAGATAAATAAGATTGGAAACTAAATAACTTTTTGTTAGCATTACGCAGAAAATTATTAGTTATAGAAAATACATAAGCTTATTATTTTGATAGTACCAATCTATAACGCTGAAAAGTATTTAAATTGTACAATGATTTTATGAAAATATTGGATTTTTTAATTAACGATGACCTCCTTTTAATCCCAAAATGACTTGTTACCTTAAGGAGTAATTCCTTATATTTAGAGTAACAAGTGCTGGGATATTTTTTATGAACAGCAACATGTATCTAAAGAAATTGATAAGTAGAAGATGGCGTGGAAAAAATATGAGTTTATGTGGATTTTTGTAATTAGAAATGTGAAGGATATAAAGAGAATCCCAACGTAATATCATCAGGATATTTTTCGTCATTTATTGAAGTGAAACAGTTGGAAGGAATACAGAAATAGAAAGAGTATTGATCTCTGAAATGCCAGTTGAGCAAGGTATAGCTAGAAAATAGATTAAACAAATGGCTTTGTCTATGAGATGAGAAGACTAACATTTACCTTGTAGGGAGAGCACAGCCTATCGTGAGCTCATTGTGCAAGAAGTTATTGAAATTTACGTATGAAAATTCGGGAGGTAGGTTATCTAATTGCTTTTGCAATAGAAACAAAGTAATTTGCGGTTATTCTGAGGATATGTATAATTTTAGCAAAGAGTATTTTAATTCAGAGAGGATAACTTAAAAGTGTCATAATGACATTAAATTATGAATTCCTCTATATGTAACTGTAAAGAGCTAGAGAAAGGGCTAAAAGGATGAAAAAAGTAATGGTTTACGCCTATACACACCATAATTTAGGCGATGATTTGTTTATTAAGATACTTTGTGAAAGGTATCCAAAGGTAAAATTTATTCTATATGCTCCAAACAGATATAAATCTTGTTTTAAAAATATAAAAAACATAAGTATTATTCCTAGTGATTTATTAATTTTTAGAGGTATTAATTACATTTTTAGGAAATTGAAAGTTAATCGTTTTTTTGTTCGTGAACTTATAGCAAATAAATGTGATGCAATGGTTTATATCGGAGGTTCTTTATTTATTCAAGGAGAAGATTGGAAAGAAGGAATAGAGAATGTAAAAAGTATGCAGATTAAAAGTAAACCCTTTTTTCTTTTGGGAGCAAATTTTGGGCCTTTTAAAGAAAAAGAATTTTATCTAGCATATAAGGAAATTTTTAAAGGATATACGGATGTATGTTTTAGAGAGAAATATTCATATGATATGTTTAATGACTTAAATAACGTTAGGATGGCAGATGACATTATATTTCAGTTGGAAAGAGAAGGGTCCCAACAACCCAAAAATAGCATTGTAATTTCAGTTATAAAGCCATCAATTAGAAAGCATCTGAAAAACTATGATGAGATTTATTATGAAAAAATTAAGGATATTGCAACATATTTTATTGAAAAAGGGTATGAGATTACCCTTATGTCTTTTTGCGAATCTGAAGGAGATTTAGAAGCTGTTGAAAAAATAATGAACCGAATTCCTAAGGAATATTTAAGTAATGTAACTACGTATTTATATGAATTAAATATTAGAGAAGCCTTAAGCATTATAGAAAAGTCAAGCTTCGTTGTAGCGACTAGATTCCATTCTATGATTCTAGGATGGGTATATAATAAACCTGTATTTCCTATTGTTTATAGTGAAAAAATGACCAATGTTATGAGGGATGTCGATTTTAAAGGGGCATATACAGAGTTTAATAATATCGATTCTCTGAATCCAGAAGAAGTTTTTAAGAGTATGGAAACGAATTTAATAGATGTTTCTAATCAAATAGATAATGCCAAAAGGCATTTTGAAAAGTTGGATGAATACTTGTTATAATATGAAAGGGAAACATTTAAAAACAAGCTAGTAAAAAAATTTTTGATATCATGCAGTTTAAATGTTTATCACTGGAGTTAACTATGAAAATAAATCAATTGAAATTCGGAATTTACTTGTCATATATATCACTTTTTGTTACTAATATCACGAATTTAATTCTCACCCCTTTCATTATACGAAATCTAGGACAGTCAGAATATGGATTATACATGCTTATAGGTGCATTTGTAGGATATATAGCTGTTCTTGATTTTGGATTAAGCAATACTACTATTAGATTTGTAGCAAAATATCGTGTAGAAAATGATAAAAAAGGAGAAGAAAACTTTCTATTTTCGACTTTTATTTTGTATTCAATTATATCGTTAATAGTTCTGGTAGTAGGTTTTGTAATGTTTATTAACCTGGATAATATCTTTAGAAATTCTCTGACATTAGGAGAGATTCAGATAGCAAAGGTAATGTTCATTATTTTGGTTATTAATCTTGCATTGACATTACCAATGAACTTATTTACAGGAATTATAACAGCATATGAAAAGTTTGTTTTCCCTCGTGTACTAACTATCTCCAGGATGTTGGTAAGAACAATTGTTATTTTAATATTATTGTCATTAGGATATAAAGCAATAGCAATTGTAACAGTAGATGCAATTCTTAATCTTTTGATGATGTTAATAAGTATAGCGTATGTTTTTTTGAAATTGAATGTCCGAATTCGGTTTCATGGTATTGATAAATCTATTTTTAAAGAAATCTTCTCATATTCTTTTTTAATATTTATTAGTGTCATTGTTGATCAATTTTATTGGAAAATTGGTCATTTAGTTCTTGGAGTCATATCTAGTACAAGTGAAGTAGCAATCTTTGCAATCGGTATGGTAGTTGCGCAATATTTTATAACTTTTTCAACAGCAATTTCAGGGGTGTTTCTTCCTAAAATAACAAAAATGGTGGTTAATAAAGCCTCGAGTGAAGAATTGACAGATTTGCTAATTAAAACAGGTCGTTTACAGTTCGTAATATTAGGACTTGTTCTAGGTGGCTTTATATTGTTTGGAAGGAAATTTATTTTATTATGGGCTGGTCCTGGTTATGGATACTCTTGGATAATAGCGCTGTTAGTTATGATACCTCTTTTAGTGGTTCTAACTCAAACTATTGGAATCTCTATATTGCAAAGTAAAAATATGCATGGGTTCAGAGCGATAGCATATCTTTGTATTTCAATTGTTAATCTATTTATAAGTATCTATTTAGCAAAATTATATGGTTCCGTCGGAGCTGCAGTAGGTACAACATTATCATTGATTTTTGGTAATATAGTAGCAATGAATATTTATTATCATGTTAAGGTAGGGCTAAACATTCCGAGGTTTTATAAGGAGTTATTAAGCGGCTTGCTAATATCATTGATTAGTTCAATTGCTGTAGGAGCGGTGCTATTATTAATTCCAAGTAGCTCGTGGATAATATTGGTTATACAATGTGTATTATATGGCATAATATATTTGCTTATTATGTGGTTATTTGGAATGAATAATTATGAAAAGCAATTGTTTTTAAATGAATTTAGAAATATAAAGCGAGTAAATAATGTTATATGACTTCATATTATAAATAAAAGAATCAGAGGTCACGAATTATTTCAGCGGTTTTAAATGAAAATCCAATTAGAAGTGAAGGATGTATGATTTGAAAAAACTGGGAAATCTATTTGGAGAGAAAAAGAAGCTAATTTTCTACTATAAATGTAGGGGTTAGCTTTTTTATTTTTTAATTAGTATTCTTTTAATCTTCAGATTAACTTGGAGCAATTTTAATAAGAAAGTTTTTAATTTTAGGAGTGATTATCTACTCGGTTAGTTTAATAAGGGGGAAGTGATTGATTATGGCAATACTCGTAACAGGTGGAGCAGGATATATAGGTAGCCACACATGCATAGAATTATTAAATAGTGGCTATGAGATTATAGTGGTCGATAACCTTTCTAATAGTTCAGTAGAGTCATTAAATAGGGTAAAAGAGATAACAGGAAAACAATTTAAATTTTATGAAGAAGACCTTCTCAATCGTCCTGCAATTGAAGTGATTTTTGCAGAGAATGATATTGATGCAGTTATCCATTTTGCTGGCCTAAAAGCTGTAGGGGAATCAGTAACAATTCCGCTTACATATTATCATAACAACGTAACAAGTACATTAGTTTTATGTGATGTGATGCAGAAACATAATGTGAAGAAAATGATTTTCAGTTCATCAGCAACGGTATACGGTGTTCCTGAAACATCACCAATTACAGAGGACTTTCCTTTAAGTGCTACAAATCCATATGGTCAAACGAAATTAATGATTGAACAGATCTTGCGCGATGTTGTTATAGCAGATTCAGAGTGGAGCATTGTGTTGCTTCGTTACTTCAATCCATTTGGTGCACACGAAAGTGGTCGTATTGGAGAAGACCCTAATGGAATTCCAAACAACTTAATGCCATATGTAACACAAGTAGCAGTTGGGAAGTTAACGGAATTAAAAGTGTTTGGTATTGATTATCCAACAAAAGACGGTACAGGTGTACGTGACTATATTCATGTTGTTGACCTTGCAAATGGACATGTGAAGGCTCTTGAAAAGGTATTACAGACAACTGGAACAGAGGCATATAATCTTGGTACAGGTAATGGCTATAGTGTGTTAGAAATGGTACAAGCGTTTGAAAAGGTGTCTGGGAAAACAATTCCTTATAAAGTTACAGAGCGAAGGCCTGGAGATGTTGCAGTATGTTTCGCAGATCCATCTAAAGCAGAAAGAGAATTAGGGTGGAAAGCAAAACGCGGACTTGAAGAAATGTGTGCAGATTCATGGAGATGGCAGACTAATAATAAGAATGGTTATAAAGAAGAACAACTTGTTAGGTGAAGTATAGCCTAATGGGTTGCTCTTCTTTTAAATAATAGGGGTATTCATGTTGTGTATTGAATGTTTAAGTATATAAAATGTGAACAGTTAGAATCGAGGTGATAAACATGATACTAATAATAGGCGGTGCAGGGTATGTAGGTAGTCACGTTGTGAAAGAATTACTCTCACAGCAACACCGTGTTGTTGTATTAGACAATTTATCGACAGGTCATCGAGTGAGTGTAAATAAACGAGCAATTTTTGAAAAGGGTGATTTTCGAAATTCAGATGATTTAGATCGTGTGTTTTCACGTTATAGTATTGAAGCTGTTATACATGCTGCGACGTACGACGTAATTGGGGTGCAGTTACTATTAAAAAAAATGCTGGTACACCAAGTGTACAATTTTATTTTTTCATCTGAGTTACCTGTGTCCGGTATGTCTTATAAAGATCAAATACAGGAAGTATATGCGCCGTATCCTTTTGTTTATCAAGGAAATTCTAGCCTGATTATCGAGCAAGTGTTAGAAGATTTTTATAAGGCATATGATTTACGTTATATATCGCTACGTTATTATAATGCAGTGGGAGCTGATGTATCAGAAGGTATTGGTGAAGATCATCAGCCGGAGACACATCTTCTACCGAGAATGTTGCTACATTTACGAGACCAAGAAGAGCAGCCCTTTCTCGTGAATCGTAGTTATGATACCGAAGACGGAACGTTCGTAAGAGAGTATCTTCATGTTATGGATGTTGCGAGAGCGCATGTAGCAGCTTTACATAGTCTTTTGCAGCATGATAAGACAAATGAACGGTATAATATAAGTAGTGAAATTGGGTTTTCTGTCATGCAATTAATAGAAAAATGCGAAATTATAACTGGTAAAAAGCTGAATATATCGTATAATAGTTCTAGTTCAACTGATTTATCTATAGTAGTATCATCAACAAATAAAATCTATCGAGAATTAGGATGGAAAGCGTTATGCTCTATTGAAGAGGCTATTCATTCTGCTTGGCTATGGCATAATCGATTCCCGAGCGGATATGAGCATACAGAATTAGTGTATAAGTAGAAAGAGGGTTAAAGAGATGAAGAAGAAAATCCTATTTTGGATTTTAGGAATTGTAGGGGTACTTGTAATAGGCGCAGGAGTTTATGCGTATAATGTATATTCTTCAGTTTCTAAAACATTAAATGAAGTTCATAAACCATTACAGCGGGATAAAGAAAAAGGAACGGAAACAACAAAGATTAATCAATCGCAGCCGGTTTCAATCTTACTATTAGGCGCAGATGAGCGTCAGGATGATAAAGGGCGTTCCGATTCATTAATGGTGATTACACTGAATCCAAAAACAAAATCAATGAAGACAGTAAGTATTCCTCGTGATACGTATACAGAGATTGTTGGTAAAGGTACAAAAGATAAAATTAACCATGCATATGCGTTTGGCGGCGTGGATATGTCTGTTGCGACAGTAGAGAAATTTTTAGATGTACCAATTAATTATTATATTGAAGTGAATATGGAAGGCTTTAAAGATATTGTTGATGCTGTCGGTGGTGTAGATGTAAATAACGATTTAGAGTTTACAGAAGGCGGTCATCATTTTGCGAAAGGTGATATTCATTTAAATGGTGATGAAGCTTTAGCATTTACCCGTATGCGTAAGCAAGATCCTCGCGGTGATTTCGGGCGTCAAATGCGTCAACGTCAAGTAATGCAAGCTGTAATCAAAAAAGGTGCACATGTATCATCTTTAGCAAACTATGGTGACGTGTTAACAGCAATTCAAAAGAACGTAAAAACAAATTTAACGCAAGATCAAATGTTTGATATGCAAAAGAACTATAAAGATTGTCTGCAAAATCAAGAAGATATTCAAATTCCTGGAGATGGTCATTTGCAAGATAAAATTTGGTACTATTTCGTATCAGATCAAGACCGTCAAAATTTATCTAATAAATTAAAGGAACACCTTGAAATAGGTAAGAAATAATTTTTCATAAACCCAACTACTCACACAGTAGTTGGGTTTATTTTTCTATGCTTTTATACTAATATTATGTAGTATGAGATGAATAATGAGGTGAATGCATGAATAAGAAAGTTTGGTTCGTGCTTTTGATTTTCGTATTATTTGTTGCTTCTGTTGTGAGTGGTAAGATGTATTGGAATAAGAAGGTTGCGAAGGCAACGCTGCAAGAGACGCAAGTGAAGGAAGCAAGTACGAAAGAGGAAGCTACGAAGAAGGAAGAGAAGAAGCCGGAGACGAAGGTATCTTTTAATGAAGCGTATGCGAAGAATTTACCGGATGCGGTGAAAGAAAAGTTGAAGAAAGCTGCTAGTGAGAAGAAGGCAGTGAATCTTGTGATTGTTGGTGATGAAGCATCATCGGCGACTGGTGCTTGGCCAGAAGCGTTTAAAGCAAGCTTAAATGCGGCTTATGGTGAAGGTCTTTGGAATGTAACGGTTCAAGAGTATAAAGGGGAAAGTACAGAAGATCTTATTGCAAAGAACCGAGCGAAAGAAATTGCGGATGTAAAGCCAGATGTTATACTATTTGAGCCGCCTTTTATTACAGATAATAAGAGGATTGGTAATGCTAATTCGGTAGCGAATACACAAAAGTTTGTAGCAACGCTACAAGAAAGTGCGAAGGATGCAACGATTATGATTCAACCGCCAAATCCAGTGTATAATGCGAAGAATTATCCGAAATTTATTACTGCTTTAAAACAGTTTGCAGAGCAAAACGGTTATACATATATCAATCATTGGGAAGTATGGCCTGATCCAACGACAAAGGACATCTTACCATATTTACAAGATGAATTTGGTTTCGCAAATGCGAAAGGCCAAGAGCTTTGGGCGCAGTATGTGACGAATTATTTTGTTGCAAAATAATAGAAAGTAGAGAAAGTCATTTTAGTAGAGCTAAAGTGGCTTTTTTCTGTAAGCAAATGAAATGTAACAGAAAAGGGTGTTTCTATTAAAGAAGCACCCTTTCCTCTATAAATCTATTATATTAATGCGCCATTTGCACTAAGTTTGTAGCCGCCAATTGTTGTGTTTGCAGCCATACGTCCATTAGTGTAGAAATAGAACCATGTACCATTGATTTGCTGCCAACTGGTTTGCATGGCACCATTTTGGTTTAAGAAGTACCAAGTACCATTGTTAAATGTCCATCCTGTCTGCATTGTACCGCTTGTATTAAAGAGATACCAAGTGCTGCCAATTTGCGCCCAACCAGTTTGCATAGTGCCGCTTTGGTTTAAGAAATACCAAGTGCCGCCAATTTGCGCCCAACCAGTTTGCATGGCTCCGCTTTGGTTTAAGAAATACCAAGCGCCGCCAATTTGCGCCCAACCAGTTTGCATAGCGCCGCTTTGGTTTAAGAAATACCAAGTACCGTTTATTTGTTGCCAGTTCGTTTGCATGATTCCTTCTTTATTGAAGAAGTACCATTGGTTATCGATGAAACTCCAATCTGTTTGCGGTGTTCCGGTTTCTGGCTTGTAGTAATGCCAATTGTTGTTGATTTTTGTCCATCCAATGTAACTTTGCTTTACGGTTACTTTGACAGGCTCGCTTTTGTTCCCCGCTTTGTCCGTCGCGATAACAGTGAGTTCTGTTTCGCCTTTTTGCGCTGGAATTTGTACGGTAAAGTTTCCGTCTTTGTCCGCAGCTGCTGATCCAATTTGTGTTGTATTTACAAAAATACTTACCACTGCATTTGGCTCTGTTTTCCCAGTTACTTCTGTTGTTTTGTCTGTAACAGCATGTACCTCTGGTTTGCTTGGAGCCGTCATGTCTTTTACAGTTACTTTCGTTTCTTCACTTGTATTGCCTGCTTGATCTGTTGCTGTTATAACTAATTCTGTTTCTGCCTTTTGAACAGGAATTGAAATTGTAAATGCCCCGTTTGAGTCTGCAGTTGTAGAGGAAAGCAGTTTTCCATCCGCATAGATTGTTACAGTAGCCCCGGCTTCAGCTATTCCCGTTACTTCTGTTGCTTCGTAAGAAACGGTGTTTACTTCGGGTTTATTTGGAGCTGTAACGTCTTGTACAATTACTTTTGTTTGCTTACTTACATTATTAGCTTTGTCTGTTGCTGTTACAAGTAATTCAGTACCAGCTGTTTGTTTTGGAATTTTGATTGTAAATGTTCCGTTTGTGTCAGCAGTTGCGGAAGCAATCGTTTTACCATTTGCTGTGATTGCAACGTTTGCTTTTGCCTCAGTTGTTCCTGTTACTTCAGTTGTTTGATCTGTGACAGTGTTTACTTTTGGTGCTGCTGGGGCAATCAAATCTTCCCCCGGTTTTGTGATTAAAAGGTCGGCATTAGATAAGTCTATGCCCCCAGACTCGGGACGGAAATCTTTATTATAGATAGATAAAGTATTATCAGCTGCATCAGTTATATAAATACTATTTATTTTCCAAACGCCAGACTCGAAATATTCATTGGTTTTGATGTATCCTACATATTTGTTAGTTCCAGAGTTGTAAGATAAGGAAACGTACTGTAATTTTTGTGCAATTGGTGATTGGTAATAAAGATATATACTTTGCACCCCAGATTCTGTATCTTCCGCTTCTATACTGACTTCAACGCTATCCCCAACCAATGCTGCATTTTTATTGACTGTTACGCTTTTAAAAGTAGGTTTGGTTGTATCAGGAGAAGTGCCACTTACTGCGAAATTACCACCAGATAAGTCCTTGCCTACAGCTGTGTCATGATAAAGATCGCTATTTGCGACAAATAAACTATTACCAGCTGTATCAGTTATAAAAATATTATCTATTTTCCAGACACCAGAACCGAAATCTTTATCTATTTTGATATATCCTATATATTTGTTAATTTCAGGGTTGTAAGATAAGTCTGCGGACTGTCCTTTTTGTGTAATTGGTGATTTGTAATAAACTTTTACACTCCCCACCCCAGATTCTGTATCTTCTGCTTCTATACTCACTTCAATAGTATCCCCAGCTATTGCTGCATTTTTATTGACTGTTACGCTTTTAAAAGTAGGTTTAGTTGTATCAGGAGAAGTACCACTTACTGTGAAATTACCACTAGATAAGTCCATGCTCCCGGACATACCGTGATAAAGATTGCTATTAAAGATGGATACAGAATTATCAGCGTTATCAAATATATTAATAATACTTATTTCCCAAGTACCAGGATGGGAATTGCTATCTACTTTGATATATCCTACATATTTGTTAGTTTCAGGATTGTAAGATAAGTGCACGGATTGTTCTTTTTGTGTAATTGGCGACATGTAACGAAGGTCGATCCATTTTATCCCGGATTCTGTATCTTCTGCTTCTACACTTACTTCAACGGTATCCCCAGCAGTAACTTCCTTTTTATTAATGGAGATTCCTTTTAAAACCGGCTTCGTCACATCCGCAGCCGCAAAAACATTTCCCGCTTGAGCAAGAAATGTTGTGAAACCTAACAGAAAAATCGTTATCCCCATAAACGTTTTTCGCATTAGTTTCTTCCAATATGTATTGTTCATGCTGTTCCTCCTTATGGTATATAAATTATCCCTCACTCATCATACAATTTTTTCATTGGCAGGTATACATAAAATCTTTATATTAAGCTTTTATGATGGTTTTTACAATCCTAATATTTCCTTTACAAAAGATTTACATAGTATCCCATCGATGATAATATAATTAATGTATTCAAAAATTGAACGCATTTTTAATGTTGGAGGCTATCGGTATGCAACATGTGTTAAATATATTAGAGATTATTAATAAAGAGCCGCAGATGAGTCAGAAGAAGATCGCGGAGCGTTGTGATATTTCGGTTGGTAAAGTGAATTATATTATGAATGATTTAACGGACAAAGAGATGATTTATAGCAAGAAGTCTGGTAAGCGTATGAGCTATTATTTGCATGAGAAAGGGATTGCGCTCCTGCAGAAGGAGCTTGCAGCGTTTCAAGGAAAGAAGATTCGCATGCATCAGCAGCAAGGTCATAAGAAAGTGACGCAAGCGGTTATTTTGGCAGCTGGGAATCGAAAAGAAATCGGGAAGCCATCTTGTTTGTTAGAGGTTGGGGAGCAAATACTTCTTGATCGTCATTTAGATGTCCTGCAAAATAACGGAATTGAAAAGGTTGTTATTGTGACAGGGTATCAGCCAGAAGCATTTGAGAACTGGGTGAATCATAGCGGTGTGCATTTCACAGAGAACCATAAGTATAAGTGGACGGGATCGATGGCGTCGCTTGCTTGTGTGAGTGAATTGATTACAGACGATTTCTTATTAATTGAAGATGATATTGTCATTGAAGAGCGCGCGATTTCACAAGTGCTGCAATACCCAGAACGTGATTGCGTATTAATTACAAGCGAGAGCGGCTCTGGTGATGAGGCGTTCGTTGAGATTCAGAACGGACATTTGTATAAGATTTCAAAGGATATCCATCAGTTAAACCGTATTGATGGCGAGATGATTGGTGTTTCGAAAATTTCTTATGATGTGTTCTCGAAGATGTTAGAGACATTTCGTCATAATAAAAACTCGTATGTGAACTATGAGTATTTACTTCTTGATGTTGCGAGAACGTATGATATCGGATATGTGAAGCTGCAAAGTGTTGTATGGGCAGAAATTGATACGAATGAGCAATATGAACATGTGCAAAATAAAGTGTACCATCAGTTGAAGCGAAAGGAAGCGGAGTTTAAAGAGAAGCAAATTAAACGTCACGTTGCAGAAGCGCTTCAAATTTCACCAGAAGAGGTGACGGATATTCAGCCATTTGGCGGGATGACAAATACAAACTTTAAAGTGCGGGCATTGGAGAAGGAGTATGTACTTCGTATTCCAGGAAGCGGCACGGAAGAGATGATTAGTCGCCATGATGAGATGGTGAACTCGAATGTAGCAAGCGAACTTGGCATTGATGCGGCGCTTCTTTACTTTAATGAAGAAACAGGCGTAAAAGTAGCAGAGTTAATTCCTAATGCGGAAACGTTAAATCCGAAAACAGCGAAGCGCAGTGATAATATGCAGTTAACAGCGGCTGTGCTAAAACAGCTACATACATCTGGTGCTGTGATGCACAATACGTTTAATGTATTTGAGAAGATGGCACATTATGAAGGTTTATTACAGAAAGTAAATGGTCGTAATTTCGATGATTATGAAGAAGTAAAGCACGCTGTGATGAAGCTAAAAGCTATGTATGAAGAGATGAATGTTACATTAACAGCTTGTCATAATGATACGGTTCCTGAGAACTTCGTGAAGAGCGGGGAAGAGAAGATTTATTTAATTGACTGGGAATACGGCGGTATGAACGATCCAATGTGGGATTTAGCAGCGCATAGTTTAGAGTGCGATTTCTCACAAGAAGAGGAAGAGTTATTTTTAGATTACTATTTTAATGGAAATGTAGAAGAAGAGCATAAGACGCGTATTTTAATGAATAAAATCTTCCAAGATTTCTTATGGAGCATTTGGACGAATATTAAAGAAGCGAAGGGTAGCGATTTCGGTACGTATGGTATCGACCGCTATAACCGTGCGAAGAAACATATACAAATCTTTTATGGAGCATAATGGAGGGGGAACATCATGGGGATAAAGCGAAGTAAAGGCGCATTTTATGGATTGTTTTCTGGGTTCGCTTGGGCTTTGGATACAGTTTTAATTGGAATTGTGTTATCATCACAATTGATGATGGCAACGGAGCAAGTGGTCTTTCTTGCACCGCTAGTCAGTACGTTTTTACATGATTTTATGTCCAGCCTTTGGATGATGCTGTATATGGCGATGAAAGGACAATTGAAGACAGCCCTTTCGAAATTGAAAACGAGAAGCGGCCGCTTCGTTATACTTGGCGCGCTTATGGGCGGACCGATTGGGATGACGTTTTATGTATTAGCTGTTAAATATATCGGTGCTTCATATACAGCAGCGATTTCGGCTGTATATCCAGCTATTGGTGCATTTTTAGCGTTTATTTTCTTGAAGGATCGCCTTCGTTTATCGAACTGGTTTGGATTGTTAATTAGTATCGTATTTATTATTATTCTTGGGTTTACTGGTGATGGATTTACGTCAGATAATTATATGTTAGGATTTATCTTTGCATTAATTTGTACCGTTGGCTGGGGCCTTGAGTGTGTCATTTGTGCATACGGTATGAAAGATGAAGAAGTATCACCAGAAGAAGCGCTGCAAATTCGTCAGCTTGTGTCAGCAACGACGTACGGTCTTGTCATTTTACCGGCATTTGGCGGTCATTTCTTAACAAAGGGAGTCATCATGAGTGCAGAGTTTATTTTAATTCTGTTCATTGCATTAGTCGGAACAGCATCATACGTGTGCTATTACAAAGCGATTCATGAAATTGGTCCAACAAGAGCGATGGCGCTAAATATTACGTATTCTGCCTGGGCAGTTGTCATTTCAATGGTAGCGCTTGGATCACCGTTTTCGTGGAAGCTTATTATTTGCTGCGTGGCGATTTTGATCGGATCAATCTTAACGGTAGCAAATCCAGATGAATTTATTAAATCAAAGAAATATCGAGGTGAAACAGCATGAGAGCGATTCTTTTAGCTGCTGGCATGGGGACGCGCCTGCGTCCATTAACATTAACAACGCCAAAGTCGCTAGTAGAGGTGAACGGAAAACCGATGCTAGAGAGACAAATTGAGTATTTACAAGAAAAAGGCGTAGAAGAAATTATTGTTGTAACAGGTTATTTAGCAGAGAAGTTCGATTATCTTGTGGAGAAATATAACGTCAAGCTTGTGCATAATGATAAGTACGATGTGTACAATAACATTTATACGATGTACTTAGTACGTGACTATTTAGCGGATGCATATGTGATGGATGCAGATGTGTATTTACATCGCAATATCTTTATTGAAAACCCAGAGTCATCTTTATACTTTAGTGCGAAGAAGAGTGACTTCCATAATGAATGGATTATTAAGCACGATAAAGATCGCAAAGTATATGACATTGAAATTGGCGATGGTGATAATGATTACATCTTATGTGGTATTTCCTATTGGTCAGAAGAAGACGGTGCATATATTGTGAAGAAATTAGAGGAAGTAGTTACGCACGGTGATTTCAGCGAGCTGTACTGGGATAATATCGTGAAAGATAATATTCAAAGCTTAAATGTTCATTTATACAAAATTGGCAGCAACGACAGCTTTGAAATTGATTCTGTGCAGGATTTAGAGAAGGTAGAAGAAGCGATTGCTTGTTTAGTATAGGAAAGAAAAGCCGGTTTCTCACAAGGAGAAATCGGCTTATTTTGTGTTTTCTTCTGTAAATTGTAAGTTCCCCATATGAATGCGGCGCTCGCTTTCTGCTGGCGGCTTCATATAATCACCATACAACAGTGTTAAGTACTGATGCGTATCGCTTGGTACTTGGAACCATTTTTCTTCAAAGATTCCTTTTTGAAGCGGGAAGATTTTATCCACTTCAAAATAGGCCCAGCCAAAGAATGGTGTTTCTACGCCGTATGTGACGATGTTGGATTTCTTAGTGAATTTCGCATATATTTTTTGAACTTGCATGTTGTTAATTGTGCGGCAGATGAAGTCTTTGACGCCGTTTATTTTCATTGGATATTCAAGTCGCGCTAAGCGATGAACAAGCTTTTGAACTTTACTCGTTTCATGTACGTAATCAAACGGGAAAATATCAATGGAAAGTCCTTTTCGCTTCACGCCGTCCCAATCAATCCATTCAAATCCATCTAAATAAATAAGTTTCAGCCAGTTATGCTTTCCTTGCGTGTTTTCTTCTACGGTTTCTACTTTGAACGGCTCAGGCAAGTTTGCAGCAACAACGTTCACAAAGCGTTCATAGTCTTCGCGCAGCATAGCGATATCTGCATCATCGTCCCAAGGGATAAATCCTTTATGTCTTGCTGATCCAAGCAGCGTACCGTCTGTCAGCCAGTACGGAATTTGATGTGCTTCGCAAATATCGTGAAGCGCGACCATCATCTCAAGCATGAGACCTTGAGCTTGTTTCAGCGGATCTTTTTCAACTGTATTCAACCTATGTCCCTCCATTATCCGAAAGCTCTCTCTCTATATGTTTCGACAAAAATCTAGTTTATATCTATAAGAAGTGTAACGCAAATGTAAATTCTTGTGCAATAGAAAGAAGAAATTGCAGATTTTTGTGTTATTTTGTCTTTAATCAAACGTTTGTTTAAGAAAATAGGAGAGGGAATGTAAGAAACTTTGATGGAAGGTTGGTCTTATGCAAGAATATGGTAAAATAAAAATTTCAAAAAATTAAAGTATTTGTTACAATTATAATGGAAATGTCAAACTATGTAATAGAAATTTGCGAAACGTCAGATGTCTGTTGATAGTTTTTGGAAAAATTTATATAATTTTATTATATAAATAAATTAAATTAAAGGAGAAGAGATATGTTACCAGATACCGTTCATACCCCGAATAAAAAGAAAAAGTGGATTGTGATAGGAATTATTGCTCTTATTGTAATTGTTGCTGCTGTAAATATTTTTATTATGCAGAGTAAGAAAAAAGGCAGTGCAGAAGATATTAAGTTTGCAAAAGTATCAGAACGTCAGCTGAACAATACAAAGTTAGTTTCTGGTCAAGTGAAACCAGGGAATATTGAAAGCTTCTATGCTGATATGGCAAAAGGAAAAGTGAAAGATATTGCTGTAAAAGAAGGGCAAGAAGTGAAAAAAGGGGATAAGTTATTCTCTTATGATAATGAAGAAATTAACCTGCAAATGCAACAAGCAGAAATTGACCAAAAAATGGCTTCTATGCGCTCTGATCAAGGAAAGAAAAAAATAGATTCATTGAAACAAGATATTAAAAAAGCGAAGGATAGCGGAGCAGAGAAAGCAGTACTTGAGCCGTTAGAATCGCAATTAAGTGAACTTGAAATGACGCAAAAAACAGCAGACCTTGAAAAAGAAAAAGGAAGCCTCCACATGGATGAGCTGAAGAAAAAACAAGGTGAACTTACGATTTACAGTAATTTTGCAGGTGTTGTGCAAAAGCTTGATAAAGATGCAACGCAAGGTTCCGCGCAATCAATGGGTGGCCAAGGAAAGCCATTTTTACAAATCGCCTCTAAAGATCCGTTCCAAGTCCAAGGAACATTAACTGAACTGCAAAAATCACAAATTCAAAAAGATCAAACTGTTACAGTGACAGCAAAAGCAGCTCCAAAGAAAAAATGGACTGGAAAAATTACTGAAGTAAGTGAATATCCAACAAGTGCTGACGTCAATGCACAAGCTATGGCAGGCGCAGAAGCAGGACAAAATATGTCTTATTATACATATAAAGCAACACTCGATTCACAAGATGGATTATCACCAGGATATCATGTATCGCTGCAAGTAAATTTAGAGAATAAGAAAATGGTTGCAGTTCCTAGCAAAAGTATCGTAGAAGAAAAAGATGATGCATTTGTATATGTAGAAGATAAAGGAAAGCTTCGCAAGCAAATGGTGAAGAAAGGTTCAAGCGACGGAAATTGGGTGGAAGTGCTTGAAGGCGTAACAGTAGGACAAAAGGTGGTTGAAAATCCTTCCGATAAAGTGTTTGACGGAATGGAAGTGAAGAAAAAGTGATTACCTTAAACAATATTTCTAAAACGTATTATCAGGGGAGCTTAGCTGTACCTATTTTACATGATATTAGTTTGAAGATTGATAGCGGTGAGTTCGTTTCTATTATGGGGCCGTCTGGATCGGGGAAATCAACGCTTATGAATATTATCGGTTGTCTCGATCGTCCAACAGAAGGCGAATATATCCTGAATGACGTGAATATTTTAACAGCAGATGAGTCAAAGTTGGCACTCATTCGAAATGAATACATCGGCTTTGTGTTTCAGCATTTTAATTTATTGCCTCGTCTTTCGGCGGTGGAAAATGTGGAGCTGCCTCTTATATATGGCGGTGTGAAGAAAGCAGAGCGCCGTGAAAGAGCATTAGAGGCATTAGGAAAGGTTGGATTAGCAGATCGCGTGCATCACTTGCCAAATGAATTGTCAGGTGGACAAAAGCAGCGTGTGGCAATTGCGCGCGCAATTGCGAACAACCCAACGTTTATTATGGCCGATGAACCAACAGGTGCGCTCGACACAACATCCGGTGAGCAAGTTATGAATATTTTCACTCAGCTTAATAAAGAAGGTACAACAATTGTTATGGTTACACATGAAGAGGAAGTTGCTGCGTATTCGTCTCGCCGCATTGTGCTTAGAGATGGAAGAATTACAGAAGATAGAAGGTGGGCCGTATGAGTTTACTAGATAGTATAAAAATTGCACTTTCTTCTATTCTAGCTCATAAGTTACGCTCGGCACTGACGATGCTTGGGATTATTATCGGCGTTGGTTCTATTATTACTGTCGTTGCCATCGGACAAGGCGGGGAAGCAATGCTGAAGTCTCAATTTGCCGGTATAGGTAATAATGTCATTCCGCTTCAATTTCATACGGATATCGATGATCCATTTGCAGCGGGAATGGGACAACGTCCTGAATTAACAGAAGAAGATATTCTTGAACTGAAACAATTGCCAGAGATTGCTCATGTTGTTACGACGAATACGGGTATGGAACCACTTGATATTAATGATAAAAAAGACATGACTAGTATTATTGGACTTGATAGTGAATATTTTGCGGTGAATAAAATCAAATTGACTGAAGGCCGCTCTTTAAATGAATCAGATGTTGAACATGGTAATAACGTTGCAATGATTAGTACGAAAGCAAAGGATACGTTTTATCCGAAAGAAAATCCTGTTGGGAAAATTATTGAAGTAAAGGGACAGCCGCTGCAAATTATCGGAGTGTATAAATCTGATAATGAATTTATGGGGATGGGAATGTCAGAAATGTTGCTTCCGATTTCTCTTTGGCCAACGTTATATGGAAAAAGTGAAATTCAAAATATTGCGGTGCAAGCAAAAAATGTTGATCAATTAGAAGAAGCGGGGAAAAAAGCAATTGGCGTTTTAAACGACCGAAAACCAAATGATATTCCAGGTAAATATGAAGTAGTTGATCTTGAGAAAATGAAAGCAAGCATCTCGAAAGTAACAAGTATTATGACGATGATTATCGGCGGTATTGCGGGTATTTCCCTTGTCGTTGGCGGCATTGGTGTTATGAATATTATGCTCGTATCTGTTACAGAGCGTACGCGTGAAATTGGTGTTCGTAAAGCGCTCGGTGCAACGCGCGGGAAAATCTTGCTTCAATTCTTAATCGAGGCTGTGATGTTAACACTTCTTGGCGGTTTGATTGGAATTGGTCTTGGATACGGAGGCGCTTATATCGTTTCTACCTTTGCAAAATGGCCACCGCTTGTTTCATGGGAAGTTGTGCTTGGTGGCGTCCTATTCTCGATGACGCTCGGTATTATTTTCGGATTAATTCCGGCAAACAAAGCAGCAAAACTCGATCCAATCGAAGCGCTGCGTTATGAATAATAGAAGACTCTTGGATATTTCTTTATAACACCCAGTTCTGGTGGGTGGTTAATTCCTATTTATAAAAGTAGGGATTACCCACCCGTTAGAACGGGTATGAAAATAAAGGAGGTTTTTTTTATGGAACCAAATGTAAATACGCAAAAGGCAAGCGGTGAGAAGCCATCATTATTTGGAATCATTACATCACCAGCACTGCAGTTTGAAAGAATGAAGAACAGTAATGCGGTTTGGGGTGCATTTTGGCTATTAGCTGTATTAGCTGGGATTGTTGCTGTACTTGGTGTGTATGTTTATTCTCAATCGCCAGAGGGAATTCAAGCGAATGCAAAGCTCGGTGCTGCAGCTCCACCATTAGCTGTAAGTTTAGGTGTGGGACTTGTTTTTGGTTTAATTGGTATGATAATTGGATTCTTTATTAGTGCAGCTGTGTATAAAGTATTGATGATGTTTATGGGCAATGATACATCTTATAAAAAATTATTAACAATTGTTGTGTATACAAGCTTTATTACATTGCTAGGTTTACTTGTAAATTATATTTTAGCTATGGTGCTTGGCGGAACGGGTAAAGAAATGTATACAGGTTTAGGACCAATATTTTCTTCTACCGGCGGTGTTGTGCACGGTATTGCAAAATCATTTGAAGTCTTCACAATTTGGGGATTGGTTGTAACAGGCTTAGGATTACAGATTACAGCTGGTTTAAGCAAGAAACAAGCTACGATTCTTGTTGTTATTTTCTTTATTCTATCATTGGGATTTGGAGCGCTTGGCGGTTTATTTCCAACGATGAAGTAAAGTGAAACTTCCATCAGTGGGATTCTTTTCATCCCCACTGATGGTTAGTTGAACCAATCGGGCTTTTACGGGCAGTTATCCCTCACCTATCTTCTTCGTTTCTTTCTCAATCTTGTGGGGGATCTTACTGCCCGTTAATGCGGGATAAATAGGTAATATTAGCGGAAACGGCTCATCTAGAGCCGTTTTTTTGTCGTATATTGGTGCCGAAGATAAAATTACTATGAATTTCAAATTTACCTAAGCAGAATTTTAAATACTGCTTAGGTAAATTTGAAATTCTGTTTGTCTATCATGAAATGCAATGCGGTGAAGGTTGTCATGTTTTTTTATAAGGTAAGGGTACCGCGGAATAACAAAGAGGCATGCCTTTTAGAAATGGGCTGAACATGAAGCCAGTTACCTTTACAGAGGCAGTAGCATTGTATGAGAAGATGATTAAAAATCAAATGAAGAAGCTTTGTATTTACCGGGATTATGAAGAGTATTACCAATGCGGGCTTATTGCGCTTTGGCGAGCGTATGACAAATATGATGAAGAGAAGGGACGTTTTCCGGCATATGCGCTTGTAACGGTGCGTGGTTATTTGCTAGAACGGTTAAAGAAGGAGCGCCGTTTTCAAGACCGGGAAACTTGCACGGAGCAAAATATATTAGAAAATATAGGCGGTGAAGAGAGGCAGACGGAAGTGTTTGAATATATGAGTATGCTAGGGGCGAAGGAAAGATTTGTTTTGATGGAGCATTTCTACGGGGGAAAGAAGATGCATGAGATTGCAACTGAGCTAGGCATGACTTATCACCAAGCACGCTGGATATATCGGCAAGCGCTGAAAAAAATGCGAGCGTATGCGGCAAAAGAATAAAATAAAAAGGAGGCAACATATAAGGTTGTCTCCTTTTGCTATATGTCTTAACTTTTGTCATCGTGTTTATTTGTATTAACGGACAGTAAGACATACTCATAACCATCAATGAAGGGGGGAGAAATTTTCTGTTGATGAAAATTTCATCTTATCTAGAAGGTTGAGCTTCGCTAAAATATGACCAGCTTTTATCCATTGAAGCTTCATTTGGTGGAAACTGATCGGGAATATTTGTGTCGTGCCGTTACGGAAATAGACGTTTGTGTGCTGAGAATCATGACGTTCAAGTTTTTCAATATGAGCGTAGAATAACCAGGAGCATGACCAAGATGAAGGTGACCTTGTAGGAATCGCACAAATATAGTGCTGATGATCGATAGGGATTGGGATGTTCTGTTTAAACTGACAACAGTTTCGAATGGCTAGTCGTTTTCCTTCATAAGTAGAGTAGTTTCTCATAAGGCAACTTTCTTGAATGAGCTGTAGTGGTGTTTTTGCTGAGAAGAAGGTTCCTCGTGTGTCCGAAATTCTTGTCTGATAAAATGGATGAGCATATGGTTCCAGTGCCATTGTATGTGCTGAAATTTCATACCGATCAACTAATTCCAATGTAAATGCCTCCTCATATATCGTTATAATGGATTACATTGCCAATTATAAAACTAAAATATAAAGATAAATTAAAATATTTGTAAATTTATGTTAAATATTGGATTATGAATTTCATCATCTCGCTATTTGTGGACAGTAGGCCCCCACTTCAAGATTCTAAGGAAATAAAGAAGCTAGGTGGAGGATGAAAAAACACCCACTGATGGAAGTCTCACTTTCTAGCATTCAGGTTGTCTAATTTGCAATGAAATCTCATATAAATGAAAATAGAAGAGATAGGCGGTGAAGAAATATGAAATGGAAATATGTACTCCTCGCTTTGGCTGCAGTGCTTCTCGTATATTTAGCTAATAGTAATCCGAATAAAGGAGAATATACGGACTGGGCAGCGAAGCAGCTTATGACGCGCAATGATATTCATAAGAAATTGACGGAAGTAGAGAAAGAAAACGGAGAAGGGCTTTTTGGTGAGTTAGCTACACTTGGAAAGAAACTAGCGAAGAAATATGTAGAGCCGCAAGTTGGTTTACTCATCGATCATTATACGAAGCGTAATGACTATATTTTCTTTTCGACATATACAACAGAGTTTACGATAGGGAAAGAAAACTATAAATACGTCTCAGTTGGTATTTCACATATCTTTATACCAATTGAAATGCCAAAAAAGAAAGAGGAGTAGCCTAAAAGCTGAACTCCTCTTTCTTTTTAACTATGCGTTGATTTTTACTTCAGAAACGGTCTTTTCGACAAGCCTTGCTCCTTTTTTACGAGCAGATTGTCCAAGTGTGAGAAAGATATCAGAGGATACGATTGTATCCATGACACTATTTACAGTTTGTTCGTTTACAGGTGTAATTGGATTCTCGATAGAAAAAGTTGTCGTTTTACCGTCTTCTTTTAAGAAAATGAGCTCTAGTACTTCCATCTGCTATAACCTCCTTTTGTTATTCCGCTATTTGCGGGCAGTAAAAGCTGGAGATGCGGGGGGAAGCAAACTGCCCGTAAAAACCCGATTGGTTCAACTAATCTTTTGGGGAAAAAACGTTCCCAGAAGGAAGTTTCACTTTATTGGTTGGATACGTCAGTTGTGCTTACAAGCTGAACTGCATCAAGCTTATGCTGCTGTAAAGATGCAATTGCAGCTGCGACTTCGTGCACCTTGTTTAAGTCTGCATTTGTTTTTACATTTTTAAATTGTTTGTTTTTCATGATGGCTTTACCGTTTTTGTCTGTGCCGCCGTTTAGGACAAGACGTAAGCTCATATCAGATACAATTGTTTGAATCGCCATGTTTATCACCTCCTTTTCGTCTTATATATAGGAGGTAAAGTCATATTTTTGGCGTGAATTTTTTTCTATTTTTTGGTACGCTTAAAATAAAGTGAAACTTCCATCGGTGGGGGGGTTCCCCTCCACTGATGGTTAGTTGAACCAATCGGGCTCTTACGGGCAGTTATCTCCCGCCTATCTTCTTTGCTTTCTCTGAATCTTGAGGTGGGAGTCTTACTGCCCGTTAGTGCGGGATAAAGTGAAACTTCCAGCAGTGGGGGTCTTACTGCCCGCGAATAGCGGGACAAATAGGACAAGGAGTTTCAAATATGAATCGTAAGTGGTTATTCTGGATTCCCGTTTTATTATGGATGGGAGTCATTTTTTATTCTTCTTCTCAGCCGTATAAGAAGCAAGATATGCGTTCGGATATCACAAAATATGTGAATGTAGAGTTTGTGAAAGAACATTTTTCATGGGTATCTATTGATTATGGAGGCGGTACACCTGTTAGCATTGCCAACAAAGGGGTAGGCGGTTTTATCGAATTTTTTATTCGTAAAGGTGCTCATTTTACTGTGTTTGGTATTCTTGGTGCGCTGTCGTATCTAGCTTTACTGCAGTGTGGTTTCAAGCGAAAACAAGCTTTTGGGTTAGCGCTGCTTCTCGTCGCTTCCTATGCGAGCATGGATGAAATTCATCAAGCCTTTACAGGCGACCGTACACCGATGTGGCAGGATTCTGTATTAGATACGTGCGGTGGTTTCACGGGGATCTTAATAAGCAGTCTGATTTGGAAAAGAAAAAGGAGCTAAATCCTTCCCCTTTAGGTAGACAATAAAAAAGAGTCCATCTCGTATGATGGGCTCTTTTTTATTGTTTATCTAGGGGGATTTTTTATTTCCAATTTAAAAAATACACAACAAAAAAGACAACTAATAGGGACTCCGCTGTATGCCTTTCAAGCTAATATTTTGGCCAGCTGAAGATAGTAATCTGTCCAAATAGGATTAAGGTCCGGTACCCAAAAGAATATAAGTCATAATCGACTTAGTTAATGCTAATTAGACTTAATTTTACACTGCGAAAATACGAAATATATCGAAATAATAATGATAGGATGCAGTAGTTGTAATATATTCTGAATTTATTGAAAATTTGCATAAAAATTGCATAAAGTAGGTTAAATAAGTATTTGGGGGAGATAAAAATAATGGAGCAACAGCAGAACAAATTACAGAAACAGTTAAAATCAAGGCATGTAACAATGATTTCTCTTGGCGGAATTATCGGAGCAGGTTTATTTGTAGGTAGTGGGGCGGTTATACACGAAACGGGCCCTGGTGCTATTCTCTCTTATGCAATAGCAGGTTTGCTTATCGTTTTACTCATGCGTATGCTTGGGGAGATGGCGGTCGTGAATCCAGACAGTGGTTCTTTTTCCACCTACGCACGACAAGCGATTGGACCATGGGCGGGTTATACCATTGGATGGTTATATTGGTTTTTCTGGGTGATTGTTATTGCTATCGAGGCAACAGCAGGAGGAGCGATTGTTCATGGGTGGATTCCTTCCATGCCGATTTGGTTAGTAAGTTTAATTTTAACCCTTTTGTTAACGCTCACAAACGTTTACTCCGTTAAATCGTTTGGTGAATTTGAATATTGGTTTTCGATGATTAAAATTGTGGCAATAATTGCATTCATATGTATAGGGGTAGCGATTATCTTTGGCTTTATCCCAGGAGTTGAATCACCAGGGCTGTCTAATCTTACAGAACACGGAGGATTTATGCCGAAGGGATTTGCTTCCGTTTTTGTTGGTATTATCACTGTTATTTTCTCATTTTTTGGTGCGGAGATCGCAGCAATTGCAGCCGGAGAATCATCTAATCCGGAAAAATCAGTAGTTGTAGCAATCAATAGTGTTGTTTGGCGTATTCTACTCTTTTTTATTGGTTCAGTGAGTGTACTGGTTATTCTTCTCCCTTGGAATTCCGCTGAGTCGCTTGAAAGTCCGTATGTAACAATGCTTAATATGATTGGTATTCCAGCTGCCGCCCAAATTATGAATGTCGTCGTTCTAGTCGCAGTTCTTTCTTGTTTAAATTCAGCTCTATATACGAACTCTCGTATGCTGTTTTCTCTTGCTCAAAATGGGCATGCGCCACGTGCACTTTTAAAGGTAAGTAAGAATGGTGTACCCGTAAGAGCTGTTTTAGCAAGTACATTTTTTGCCTACATCTGTTCTATTTTTAATTTTGTGTCTCCGGATAAATTATTTCTCTTTTTAGTGAATGCGTCTGGAGCTATTGCGCTACTTGTTTATCTTGTTATTGCTGTTTCGCATTTACGTATGCGAAGAAAGTTGGAAAAAGAAAATCCAGAAGCAATGAAGCTAAAAATGTGGCTATTTCCTTACTTAACATACGTAACGATTATTGCTATGGTCGTTATTCTGATTGCCATGGCATTCATTGATTCTATGCGTTCACAGTTTTTCTTAACCATGATGATTACTATTCTGGTTATTATTTCTTATTTTGTATCTAAATGTAAAACTGCTCATAGTTCTATAGATGAAGAGAAGAATGTTATCTAACGTTCAAAATCAAGGGTTGAATGAAATAGGGAGCATACCAAATAAGTTATAAAATGATTTAAATCTTATGATTTCTATATTAGAACAATTAAAGGGAATGAAACAATCATCGCAAACCCGTTTACATTCTGAACAAGGGTTCCAATGGATATCTAAAAGTTATTTGAAACAACTAGAACTATTAGATATAAAAAGGAGTCATTCTAGGCGAGGAAACTGTTTTGACAACGTATGTATTACGCTATGTTACATTGTATAATCAGGAGCGATTCCAAGAAAAACTTCACGGCCTCTCCCAGGTAGAATATTGGGAGAGGCCGTGGCATACATACTTTTTTTGTTATTGTCTAATTGACGGATACACCTAGTAATTCTTTCAACTCATTTGTTGATAGCTCTGTAATCCAATTTTCGCTTGTAATAATTGCGTTATTAAGCGATTGTTTCCGCTCTAGCATTTCATCAATTTTTTCCTCAAGTGTTCCTGTTGTAATGAGCTTATGCACATGAACAAATCGTTTTTGACCGATTCGATAAGCACGGTCTGTTGCTTGGTTTTCAACGGCAGGGTTCCACCAGCGGTCGTAATGAATAACATGGTTGGCTGCGGTTAAGTTCAGACCTGTTCCGCCTGCCTTTAAAGAAAGCAGGAAAATGCCGTGTTGTCCGTTTTGGAACTGCTCAATCATTTTATCGCGTTCTTTCTTCGGCACACTGCCGTTTAAGAAGATGACGCGCTCTCCAAAATGTTCTTCTAACAATGTTTGCAGCATATTCCCCATTCGAATATATTGCGTGAAAATTAAACAGCTTTCATGCTGGTCACGTATGTTTTCCACGAGTTGTAATAATGTTTCTGTTTTCATAGAACGCTCAATTAAGTTTGCTGGCGTGTCTTCTTTTAAATAGAGAGCCGGATGATTGCAAATTTGTTTGAGTTTATTTAACATGAGCAAAATAAACCCGCGGCGCTCAATACCAGTTAATCCTTCTACGTTCTTTAATGTATCTTGAACGAGTTGTTCATAGAGTGATGCTTGCTCTGCTGTTAACGAGCAGTACGCTTTTTGCTCCTGTTTATCCGGTAAGTTCAAGGCAACTGCCTTATCTTGCTTCGTGCGGCGCAGTAAGAATGGTGCGATTAAACGCTGCACTTGCTGAATCTTCATCTCATCGCGATCTTTTTCAATTGGTGTCACGAAGCGGCGCTGAAACTGCGGCAAACTGCCAAGATAACCGTGGTTTAGAAAATCAAAAATAGACCATAGCTCTGATAAACGGTTTTCCATCGGTGTTCCTGTTAACGCGATTTTATGATTTGCTCGTAAATTCCGAACCGCACGCGATTGTTTTGTGTGCGGGTTTTTTATATTTTGCGCTTCGTCGAGAATAATCGCATCCCATAGCTGTGTGTTCAGCTCTTCTTCATCAAGCTGTGCAAGCGCATAGGATGTAAGAATCACATCGGCATCTTGCAAGAAGACAGGCAAGTCTTCTCCCTTTGCCCGGTTGCTGCCGTAATGGAGCTTTACTTGTAAGCTTGGTGCAAAGCGCTCGAATTCCTTTTGCCAGTTACCGAGGACTGATGTAGGCGCCACGATGAGTGCTGGGCCTGTTTTTAGGTTGTGTTCTTTTGTATATAGTAAGTAGGTAATTGTTTGAATACTTTTTCCAAGTCCCATATCATCGGCTAGCAACGCACCGAATCCTAGCTCTCGTAAGTAGAGGAGCCACTCGACACCTTGCTGCTGGTATGGTCTTAATGTTGCTTGTAAGGAAGCCGGCACATTGGTAGATGGAATCTCTCCGATGTGCAGCAATCTTTCAAATAGTTTGTCGTAATAATCATCGAATTCAAATTCCATATCTGCAAATGGATTTTCTTCTTCGATTACTTCTGTGTCTGCACTTCGAAGTAGCCGCTGCTGCACGACATCTTTCATTTCAAGGCCGTACTTGTCTGCTTTCTTCATCAGCTTCTTCACTTCTTCGATAAATGCTGGATCAAGTCTCATCCATTGCCCGTTTATATGAATAAGACGCCTGTTTTGTTCAATGAGCGCAAGAAACTCGGCCTCTGATAGATTGATGCCATTTGTGGAAATGCGCCAGTCAAAATCTACGAGCGTATTCATTCCAAAGAATGCCTGCCCTGTTTTTGCATTATGTTTCACTTGGATACGCAGCTTTGGTTTATTTGCTTTTAAGTTTTGCCACCATGATGGCAGTAAAATATCAACGCCAGCTGCCAATAATTCATTGCTGGCTTCTGTTAAAAAGCTCCATGCTTCTGTTTCGTATAGCTCACTCCGAAATACATCTTCTTCCATTAGCCAAGGTACAAGTTTACCGAAACCTTCTTGCGTTTCGATAATACGTTCTTCATGGTTTATCCACCTTTTTGGCAGCGAATCGGTACCTGTATATACGGATATTCGCTGCGTACCGCGTTTTGGTGTTAGTATCGTTTCAAGCTTCCACATTTCAAAATCATTCTCTGGTTCTTGTAATCGAATCCCAATTGCAAATGGTAGATCATCCTCAATATAGCCAATTTTACGCAGCCAATCGTTTTCGTGAATAGCCGTTTCAAGTTGTCGTTTCGTAAAATCATAATGCTCATATAGGCGCTTGGCATCCTCCCATGCATCGCCAGAACGAGTATGATGCCGAAGTGTTTCATTAATTGCTTCCGAAAACAGCTTTTGCACTGTTTCATCCATTTCTTCTTCATGAGCGGTCTTCCAGGATGGATATTGATTCCAGTGTTTTATGTCTGGAAGGAAGTTTCCTGTTGTATAAGCTTCCCAAGCTTGCTGAGCGACTGGTTTGAGTTCGGTAATGCTTGCGCTTGTTTGCAACTTCGTAAATGAATTTACCGGCCTTTTGGCGATATATTCAAATGCTTGGGCAGCACTCAAAATGATACCGCTTCGCTGTTCATATGTTCCTTCTTGCAAAAATGTTCCGTAGAAAGAAGTGGAGTGCCATGTGAACGCATGTTGTTTCCAACTGCTTAGGGGCAAGATGCTTCCTGTTTCATCCTCTGCCCAAAGAAACCAGTTTTCTTTCATTCGTTCGAGCCGAATGGTAATGTCAATTTGTGTCGTCATGGATTAACTTTCCTTTCCGCAGTTCTTCTTGCAATGCCCGTAGCCGTGAGTGAGAAGAGGCGATCATTATAATGAAGTAATCCCATTCGTCTGTTCTTTTGAGCCTTTTGTAAAGTGTTCTCAATTTTTTTAAGTAGCGAATCGCTCTGCGATATGATTTTCGGTTCTTTTCTTCAATGGCTTGCATTGCTGCATAATGATAGAGAGGAAGAGCAGCTTCTGGCGCTTCTTTTTCAACTTCTTTTAACGGTTCTTTTAACAATTCAATCGCTTCAAATCCATATAGTAAATGAAGCTCTGTCCATGTGTGATATTGCTTTTTAGCAAGCACATATTGCTCGTAGCTTACGAGACTATACGGCAATAATTCTTGAAGAATCATTTCATAGCCAGCTTGTTCGTTCGTATGCGTGGCATATGTTTCATACATCATCATAAATAAACGGACAACATCTTTCACAAAGTATGAATCGTGCTCGGCGGTTATCGTTTCTTTTACTCGCTTGTAAGTGAATGATAGCCACTGTTCTGCTCGTTCCCATTGCATGGAATTTAATAAATCTTCAAGCCAGTCGAAGTAAAGTCCAACAACTTGCGGTGGCTGTGTTCTTAGTACATCCATTGCTTCTGCATCTTTTTGTTGTAGAAAGAGAAGGTGAGCGGATGCAAGTGCTTTTGATAAGGGATGAATTTTTGTATCAATCCGCTCTTGTTCCTCTTCTATTCTAGATTGTTCTGCGAACAGCTCTCCCCATATGTGACGATAAATAAAGAATCGCTCCTGTGTATAGGAAGGGGACGAAAAGAAAATTGTATGTAACATTTCCGCTGCGCTATGCAAAAGCGGCTTAAGCGCATCTGGGAGCGGTTCAGTTTTTAAATCCCGTACAATGCTTTCGATTTTATCAACAAAGAGCCTCACAATATTGATGGGCTGATGATAGGAATAGAGTTTATCCTCTTCAAATACTTGTATTTCCTCAAGCAGCTTTTGGAAAGAAAAGAGCGCTGCACTCAGTTTAAATAGTTCGTGAACCGCAACAATGCGCGGTGCTTTTCGTTCAATTTTCACATAAAACTCTGCAAAAATGTTCATCAGAAAATACATTTGTTTGTATGATAGGCGCTTATGTTCTTTTGCGAAAGTATCGTACTCGGATTCAAAATAAGCAAGCCAGCTTTTATCATCTGTATCTTTAAAAGTTGTCGTTTGCAACATTTGCCGTGCTGTGCGAATAGGCGGGAGAGTAGGTTTACTTTTATTTTTAAATAAAGTTAGAATGTCCCCCACTTGCCCAAAGCTTGCGGCTGCATAGAGTAATACAGCGAGCATATGTTTACATTGTGTCGGTGAAAAGCAATCGCAATAACTGTCCGACACGTTTCGAATAGGAATGTTTACACTATAAATATCCCCATCGGTTTCGACTGTCCCCGATAATGTGTATCCATCAAAATCAACGTTATACACGAGGCCGCTACGGTAGAGCTGAAGCGCACTTGATACTTGTTCTTTATCAGATGCTTGCTGTGGGTCCAGTCCTTTCAAAAATTCATTGGCGATTTCCATGATTTCATCTTTCGTAATTGAATGTTGCAGCATAACGTTCCTCCGCGCAAAAGATTTCCTTCTTATACATTATAAACACAATGAGTATAAAAGTAGAAAAAATCAAGTTTTATATCAAAGATATTTGAAAATTATGGTAGAATTATCATTCTTTAAGCGCAAATAATACGCTAAAGAGTGAACAAATATTAGTACCAACACAAAATTAACAGAAAAAAGACTATCTCTTTTACGAGGTAGTCCTTTGTTGTAGCACGCTTTGTACATAAGGATCTTGCAAAATTTTTTCGATTAAAGGAATGGTTTTATTTTTGAAGTGGTGGCCAGTATCAATTGGAAACGGCTTTTGTCCGCCAGGTTTGATGCCATATTGCATGATTTTATACTGCACGTTCTCACCTTGTTGTAATACGATGAGTCTATAACGGTTATCGTCATGCTCTAATGAAAAATCAATTGCAGTCGCATCGTATGTGAAAGTGTCTTTATATATATACGGAGTTGGTGTGCCAATCCAGTCAACTTTTGCGTTTATATTCATACAAGTGCCTCCTTTTTTTCTATCCCGCTATTTGCGGGCAATAATCCCCCCGCTGATCTATTATAAGAAAAATAAAAGCCAGCTCTCAACTAATGAGAGCTGGCTTTGTCTTTTTTATAGCAATAGCAGTTAGTCTAAAATTTTCACTTTTACAGATTTGCGTCCCCATTTGTTTGCAGCTGAATCAGAGCCGACTAGGACGTCGATACGGTGTCCTTTAATTGCACCGCCAGTATCACCAGCAACTGCTTCTCCGTATCCTTCTACCCAGATCTTTGATCCAAGTGGAATTACTTTCGGGTCAACAGCAACCATTTTCATGTTTGGATTTGCTGTTAGGTCATGACCCATTGCAGTTAATACATGGCCGCCATGTGTGCCGCCATTTTCGCTTGGATCAGCTGTGTAAGCAGTTGCTTCAACTGTTAGTTCACGGCCGCTAGCTGGTGCAGCTTTTGTTTGTGTAGCAGTCTGCGTTGCTTGAGCTTGTGCTGGTTGTGCTTTTGCAGGAGCAGGTGCTTGTTCTTGTGCTTTCACAACAGGTGCATTACCTGTTAAATAAGGAACATTCACATAAGCTGTTTTTCCGTTATATTCAAATTGTAACCAGTCGTTTTGAACTTGATGTGTCGTTTCAATGACATCATCTTTCTTTAATGTACCCAGAATTTCTGAGTTTGTGTTTGCATCAGCACGTACGTTTAATACGTTTGCTGTTACATAATAGATGTTTTTCGTAAACTCGGAGCTTACGAATGCTTCCTTGCCATTTAGGTTCACTTTTAGCCAACCGTTTTCTGTATTTTTAACATCTAATGTATGACCATTTAATACTTTACCTACAACTTTTGATTCAATAGAAGGGTTTTCTCGTACGTTTAATACGTCAGCTGTAACAACTGTTTCTGCTTGTGCAGAAGAAGTGAAAATCCCAAGACCAAAAACTGCTGCTGTTGCTATACCAAGTAACTTTTTCATGAATAGCCTCCAATGCTTTTGTTTTCGTGTCCTCATTATAGCAACAGATTTTTAGCGGAAATGGGAAATCACACAATTACAAACCATTCGTAACAGTTCATTAATACTTTGTAATATAAAAAACTACATGAAGAAACCGCTGTTTTATTGAGATTTAAGGGATATTGTTGCATGTTACAGGATTTAGGAGAGGGGAGTAAATATTTTAAGAGGGTTAATCGTATTTCAGTATCGTTACGAACGTGTTATGAAAGTATTACTTTCCTGGGGTATTTTATTAATTTATTTCCAAAATAGTTATTAAAACATAATCAGTTTGCGGTATTTTTCACAAATTATAGTCCTATTTTACGGAAAATCACCACATAATTGTTACAAAAAGAAGAGGGTGTCATAGAACAAATTCGGTCTTTTTCATCTCTGTAACATATCACAATGAATGAAATACGTATCTTATAGCCCCTATTTTTGGACAGTAAGACTTTTACCTAAAGACTCAGAGAGAAACGGTGTCCAGCTCTAGCGGCTAGAATCTCCGGTCGTTTCGCCCCCTCAGATGAGGCAAAAAGCGCCTCTCTGTCGGGAGCTCCAACGTCCTGCGATTCTAGGCGAGCCGCTTCCGCTTTTCTACAGAGGATAGGTGGGGGATAACTGCTGGCATGCGCCCGATTGGTTCAACTAACCTTCTGGGAAAAAAACACTCCCAGAAGGAAGTTTCACTTTAATGAAGCAAGAGGGAAAAATGAAACCATCTAGTTAGGGGATTTTTCATTTTGTGTGATATTGACAAAAAATTGTCGAAAATGTGTTGTCACTTCTACTTGAATGTGTTATATTATTTCCTGTAAGCGATTTCAATTTAGGTTTTACGGCAACTAAGGGAGGACATCCAGAGTAATGAAACGTTACGAACGAAAGTGGAAGCATATTTGTTTAAAGCGTGCTACGCACAGAGCGGTACATGAAAACGAAGAGCGAAAGATAGAAAAACCTACAAAGGAACCAGAAAAGCAATTGGTTTCGCAAAAGTAGAATCCACTTTTGTCGTATATATAGAAAGTATTACGTTCGTTGGGGGATGGGCGTAAAGTAACTTTCAACTAAGGGGTATTAGTTCGATATATAAGTTTATGGCTAGAATAAGCGCAGAGCATACGGCAGCTCTGCGCTTATTTTTTTCTTTATAATAGTAGAAACTCGTTTGAATCGTCGCTGGGCATGCTTGAGCGGCACCGCTTTTTTTATTTAACCCAGCTCCAGCGGCTAGAACCTCCGGTCGTTTCGCTCTCTCGGGCGAGGCAAAAAGCGCCTCTTGGTCGAGAGCTCCAACGTCCTGCGATTCTAAGCAAGCCGCTTGCGCTTTTTCATTTATCTTTTTTAAATCTCACTGTTTTGTCCCAGCCGATGATTTGTTTTTTGCTTTTTGCACGTAAATATAGGATGAGACTTCGAATAAATAAGTAGGTGAAGAGCTGGGCATATGTGAAATACATAATGACACTTATAAATATGTTTATTGGTGTGAATGTTTTTTCGACGCTTTGTGCACTGAATAGTTGAGATGTATATGTCACGTATGCGACATACCACATAAATAAGAGCGGAATCGTGTATTGAATATGAAAGATACCGAGTAAACCGATGATAAACCAAACGTTTGAAATGATGAGAAACAGCCAAAAGACGACATAGACTAATACTTGCTGTAAGGAGTGGACAAGAAGTTTTCCTTTGAAGAAATCAAGGGAAGAGAGTATGTTCTCTAAAATATATAAATTTCCTTGTAGCCATCGTGTGCGCTGTTTAATCAGTACTTTCAAATGTTCTGGCTCTTGTTCCCATGTAATAGACTCAGGCACAATCGGTAAGAGATAACCTTTGCGTGTAATTCGAAGTGTGAGTTCGGCATCTTCTGCAATTGCATAAGGATCATATCCGCCGAGCTCTTCTAAAACAGAGCGCCGAAGAAGCATATTTGTCCCCGTTAAAGAACCTGTTCGGAATAAGAGCCAACGCCCGGATTGCATAAGCAGTTGGAAAACTTGAAACTCGAGTGAAATCATGCGGGTAAGCCAGTTACGTGTTTCATTCATTGTTCGTACATGCCCGACTGCTCCAACGGCATCTTCGACTGTTTCTGCATATTCCACAAGCATGCGAAGGGCATGTGGTTCCGGTTGGTTATCTGCATCGTACACGCAGAAGTATTCACCATCTGAAATGCTTAGTCCGTAGTTTAGAACGCGTGATTTCCCTTTCGGTTCTCCAGGCGGAACACGAATATGCCGAATATGTGCATAAGCTTGTTCAAAGCTATCGCCAATTTCTCCTGTTTCATCATGTGAGTTATCATTTAATAAGTAAATCGTTAGTTTACCTGGATATTCAATGTTTGCCATTGCTTCTAACGTATCTTTTATTACGACACCTTCATTATGGGCTGGAATTAAAATATCAACGCTAGGATAGTGTGAAAGTGTGCGGTTTTTTTTCTTCTGATTGCGATGAACTAGCCCGGCGATGGTTAAGAAGGAGTAATAAGCAAGTAAACCGGAAAATAAAAATGCTGTAAAAATAAGAACATATTTAATCGAAAAGACGATGCTAATCCAAAAAACAAGTATACAAAATAGAATAAATAAAATAAGAAGAATGAGCGCCATCATAGTGAAGTTGACTCCTGCTTTCCAATTTGTTCTTGTTTCATGTGAATTTGTTTGATTGCATCGTCGGTCAGCCATGCTTTCATCTTTTCTTGTAATCGGTTCATGACAATCTCTGCTCCTGCTGCATTTGTGTTTTGCAAGAGAATGACAAGTATTTCGTCATTGTATTTCCCCACAAGGTCAAAATTATTGCGTACTGTTTCTAATAGAAGAGAGGCAACGCGATCCATCACGCTCCTGCGCGTATATTTACTGATAGATGAAAAGTCAAAGTAGATGATAACTCCTGTTTCATCTCGGCGCTTCATCGCAGCTTCAAGTAATATGCCGCGGTTTTCAAATTCTTGTTTTGTTAATAACTTTGTACCAGCTATATATTGTTCTAATTTTGTAAGCTGTTCTGTTAAGCGTTTATTTTCGTGAACAACTTGTTTGAATAAATAAGTTGAAATGTAAATAAAGAAGAAGTTAGAAGCTAAGAGAAAATGAAATATAATATAGCTGAGTTGTTCTGATGTGGTCCATGAGTATAACCATGCCTCATTAAATAAATAGAAAACAGAAAGAATGGTTCCGATAATAAAGAGTACAAAAGCTTGTTTATCGGGAATAAATAGGAATAACAAATGAATAGCCACATACATAATTGTAAAGATAAGGGCATATTTGTATTCGGTCATCTGTACTGTAACGAAATAAAAAAGAATTTGTACAATCCATACGAATAATACTTTATGGGATGTACTTTTCATGATAAACGCCCCCTAATGTAAATATCACAGGTTATTTGTAATATGTGTAATTAGAAGGAAGATGAGTCAAGCGATTTAATCACACTGTATGTCCGAAATGTAAGGTTCGACTTTTCATTATGATGAAAAGCTTGTTATATGATGAGTGAGGGATAATGGGGAATTGTATATAAAAAAACCCTCTTAAGTGAAAAACTTAAAAGGGGTTTTTATATATTAAAACATCATGCCTGCTACGGCAGCGTTTAAGAAGTTAGCTAATGTACCAGCAATTACTGCTTTAATTCCCAATTGTGCAATTTGTTGGCGGCGTGAAGGAGCAAGTGTACCTGTCACACCTAATTGAATTGCAATAGATGAGAAGTTTGCGAAGCCGCAAATTGCAAATGCTAAAATAATGTTTGTTTTTTCGGAAAGGTCTCCCATATGCTTAGCTAAGTTTCCGTATGCAACGAATTCATTTACGGCAAGTTTTTGTCCGATATAACCAGCTGCTTGAATCGCTTCATGTGGTGGAACGCCAATTAATACAGCGAATGGAGAAAGAATGTAACCAAAAATTAAATCTAGACTTAGTTTGATGTGGAACCAAGAACCAACCCATCCTAGTAGACCGTTTAATACAGCAATTAACGCAATAAATGCCATAAGCATTGCTGCAACGTTAATAACAAGCTGCATCCCTTCAGATGCACCGCGTGCTGCTGCATCAATAACGTTTGCATCTGTACGCTCTGTAGAAAGCTGTACATCGTTATTTACTTGTTCTGTTTCAGGCATCATTAATTTTGCAATTAATAAACTTGAAGGTGCAGCCATAATCGCAGCTGCAAGTAGGTGTTCAAGTGGAATTCCCATTGCCGCATAACCGACAAGAACGGAACCAGCAACAGACGTCATTCCGCTTACCATAATAGCGAAGAATTCACTATTTGTTACACGATCTAGATAAGGTTTAATTAAAATCGGTGCTTCCGATTGTCCTAAGAAAACAGTTGTAACAGCATTTAAGCTTTCTGTTTTTGAAGTTCCAAGAAGTTTGCTTAACCCGCCGCCAATAATCGTAATAAACCATTGCATGATACCAAAATAATATAATACGGCTACGAGTGCGCTAATAAATACAATTGGAAGTAATGCTTGAATAACAAAGACAAAGCCCCAAGGCCCTTTTGAGTCAGCTAAACCACCAACAACGAATTTAATTCCTTCATACGAGAAATTAATAAGAGTTTGTACGCCGTCAGCAGCATGTTTTAAACCAGCTTTTCCAGCGTCCCATCTTAATACGATGAAGGAGAAAGTAATTTGAAGTGCAAGCGCAATTAAAATTGTGCGCCATTTAATAGCTTTGCGGTTGGAAGACAGTAAAACTGCAATTGCCAAAACTCCAAGCACGCCGCCAATTCCCCATAAAACATTCATGCTTGTAAAATCTCCTCTCTAAATTGACGAAACATTGCAAATAGTAGAATTGCTATGTTTCTCTGAAAATATTATCTTATGTAACTTATCACACCAGACATCAGAGGTCAAACGTCTATGGAAAAGTCAGAATAGGAAAAAAATGAGTGAAGTAAACATATATGAGATGCAAAATGGATAATTTTATAATGATGTTTTATAGCATAAAAAACTGAGAAACTTACATAATAAAAAGAGCCTTCTAGTAATCTAGAAGGCTCTAAAACTATCAATTAATAAGGCTTAGAATATCCTAAGAAGTGACTGCTCCAATATGAGTTGTTTAATGAAGCTACTTTAACACCATTGTCACCGGCTTGAATAAATGTACCGCCGCCAAGGTAAATACCCATATGGGATGGACCAGATTTATATGTATTTTGGAAATAAATCAAGTCACCTGGTTGTGGGCTAGATGTATGTTGGAAGCTGCTCCAATATCCAGCTACACTTTGACGACCAATGGAATAACCGAATTTCTTGTAAACGTGATAAATGTAACCACTGCAGTCAACGCCGCTTGCAGAAGTACCGCCCCATACGTATGGAACACCTTCCATTGATTTTGCGTATGAAAGTAGTGACGACATATCACCAGAGTTATTGCTTGTATTGTTGTTATTGCTATTGCTATTGTTATTGTTTCCATTATTCGGTTTTTCAGCTGGCTTATTTTCTTGTCCGCTGCTTACAGGTGTTTTAGATAAGTAGCGAGTGCCTACATATCCAGTACGACCATTATAGTTTATTTTGCTCCAGCCGTATTCGTCTGCAAGTACTTGTACTTTTTGCCCTTGTGGTAAGGCTCCGATTACACCGTAGTTTGTGCCAGCACCGCTGCGTACATTGAGTGCGCTTGCATTAACATAATATTCTCCGCTTCCTTGTGATGGAGTTTCGTTACTTGTTGCTGGCGGATTGGATGTAGAAGGATTAGATGGAGTAGTACCACCTTTTACAAATTTCACAAATTCGCTGCTAACATAACCTGTTGTTCCATTATGTTTGACTTTGAACCAACCATTTTCAGCGCCAATTACGTTTAATGTTTGTCCATTTAATACGCCGCCAATTACACTGTGGTATGCAGCAGGACCTGTACGAACGCGTAAAGATGTTGCGTTTACAACGTAAGTACCGCCAGTTTGAACTGTAACATTATTATTGTTGTTGTTATTTTGCTGTTGGTTATCCTGCGGCGCATCTGCAATAGAGCCGCCTTTTGTTACATAGTCTTTGCTAATGTAAGCTGGTTGCCCGCTGTAGTTAATTTTGAACCAATCTTGTACTTCGCCAGTGATTTGGACAACTTGTCCTTTATGTAGAGAACCTAACTGCGTATGTGATGTGCTAGGGCCTGTACGAACGCGAAGGGAAGATACATTTACTGTATAGTTTCCACTTGCTGCTTGAACAGTTGTGTTATTGTCTGGTTTAGAAGTGGTACTAGTAGATCCCGCATTTACAAACTCACCGCTAACGTAGCCGACTTTTCCATGGTGGTTAATTTTGTACCAGCCATTTTCTTGTCCAATTACCTTTAGCGTGTCTCCTTCGTGTACGCGAGACATGATTTCATAAGAAGTGCCAGGACCCGTACGAACGCGTAATACGTCCGCGTTTACTGTGTACTTTGTTGTGTTTTGTGATGTTGTTTGAGCTGTTTGAGCTGCAAGTTGTTGTGCGGTTTGTTCAGTAGCTGCCTGAACCGTATCCATTGTCGGTGCTGCTGCACCTGCTACAGACACTGCCGCAAGACCGGCAAGATATTTTTTCATAGTTTGTCGATTCCTTTCTGTCTGTATTTTAAGGTGATGAAAAATTTACCAACTATAAAAATTCTAAAATGGTTGTCGATTGATGTCAATGCTTATGAAGAAATCCGAATATCATAAAAAAGGTTAACAAAAAAAAGAAAGATGCAAATATGCACCTTATTTTGGATTTATAACCATATATTCGGAGTTTTTTGAGAGATAATTATCCGTTTTTAAGACCAAAAGACGCTAGAAGTAGAAAAACTTTGCATAAATGTTTTTTGTAACAATTTTGTGATAGGCCCAACTTGTCCATTTTGAATAGCAGTTCCATCGAGATGTGTCAGTGGCATTACTTCAAAGGTTGTTCCCGTAAAGAAGCATTCATCTGCTTTATATACATCATGAACACGAAACGATTCTTCCTGCAGGGGAATATGTAATGTATGGGCAAGCGATATAATATATTGGCGGACAATACCGTTTAGAATGAGATGATTGGCCGGGTGTGTATATAGTGTTCCATTTTTCACAAGAAAGAAGTTAGAGTGGCTTCCTTCAGTGACGATGCCGTTACGAACGAGAAGAGCCTCTTTGCAGCCTTTTCGCTCAGCTTTTGTACTAGCTAATACATTTGGTATTAAATTCAGTGACTTAATATCGCAGCGCAGCCAGCGGACATCAGGCTCTGTTATCGCGCGAATTCCATATTCAATCCATAAAGCAGGGCGTTCTTTTTTACGAATGTATGCATAAATAGTTGGAGTTGCATCAAAGGAAAAGGTATGAACACGTGGCTGAACACCTCGTGAAATTTGGAGATAAATGATGCCGTCTTCTTGGAATTGATTTTTTGCTAGCAGTTCATATAGAGATGCGATAAGCTCTGCTTTTGAGAGAGAAAGGGTGAGTTCCATTTCTTCCATTGAGCGATATAGTCTTGTTATATGTGGATCTAATAAATGTAAGGTCCCTTTATAAACACGAATGACTTCATATACACCATCACCAAACTGTAGACCGCGCTCTTCTAAGTCAATATGAGGTTGTTCGTTTGTTGTATCAAGCATTTTTCCATTCCATAATATAAAGCGTTCATATTTCATGTTTTCTCCGTCCTTCCCCAAGTATTGTCTGCACATACAAATTCGAAGGCTGGAAGAAAGAATCCTGCTTTACAATAAAAAAACAACGCTCTATTACAGAACGTTGCAAAGGAGGGTAGCTTGTATAATAAATAGGGACAAAGCTTACATGTTTTATTATAGAGATGTTTCATGAATTTTATGTAAAAATTTAGTGAAGGTTGTGTAATGATTAGTCGCCATGGCGTATTTTGGAGAATGGATGTTACAACTAGAAAAAAGCCGCTGATTATTCAGCGGCCTTTTCTTTATTGTTTTCTTTAATGGTTGTTTTAATTGTACCTGTTTTTACTTTGTTACCTTCATAGAAACGAAGTAAGTCACCTTCAATGATTTTATCAGACATGCGTAGCTCATTTTGTGCGCGATCAACCATCGCTTGTGCTTCAGCTTTTGGTACTTCTACAACTTCACCTGTCGTGCGGTTATAGAATGTATTATTTGTGTGAATGTATTGATCTGTAACGAAGCTTCCATCACGTAATACGACAAATGGTTTTCGCTCTGGTGCGAATAAGTCGTGACCGAAGTGAATGTCGTTCGTTGTATCAACGCCTAATAAATGAAGGATTGTTGGTTTTACATCAATTTCACCAGCAGGTGCTGTAATTGTTTTTCCTTCTTTTTGACCAGGAACGTGAATGAAGAACGGTGTACGTTGTAAGTTCATTTGATCAAATGTTGTAATTTCTTGTTTTCCTAAGAATTGTGCCATTGCACGGTTATGGTTTTCAGAAATGCCGTAATGGTCACCATAGAATACAATAATAGAGTTATCGTAAATTCCCTCTGCTTTTAAACGTTCAATAAAGTGTTTTAACGCTTCATCTAAATAACGAGCTGTTACTACGTAACGGTCAAATACACCATCACCTGAGTTATATGGCTCAATTAATTTTGTTCCTTCATCATAGTCAAATGGATAGTGGTTTGTTAACGTAAGGAAACGTGTATAGAACGGTTGCTTAATATTTTTTAACATATCCACTGATTGATCAAAGTACTCAATATCTTTTAAACCCCAACCTAGTTTTGTTTCAGGGGTAATCTTATAATCTAATTCATTAAAGTAACGATCGTAACCAAGTGCTGGATACACAATGTTACGGTTCCAGAATGTTGCGTTGTTTGCATGGAATACAGCTGTGTAATAGCCTTGCTCATGCAAGATTTCTGGTGTTGCAACAAATTCATTATTACCATGAGTAAAGAATACAGCGCCGCGATCTAATGGGTATAAAGAGTTATCTACAAGAAACTCTGCATCAGATGTTTTACCTTGACCTGTTTGGTGATAGAAGTTTTCAAAGTAATAGCTTTCTTTCGCGAACTGGTTTAAGAATGGTGTTACTTCTTGTCCGTTTACTTTTGCGCCAATTAAGAATTGCTGCATAGATTCAAGAGATACAACAATTACGTTTTTCCCTTTTGCTGAGCCGAACATATTTGGATCTGGCTTTTCTTGCACTGTTTTCACATAGTTTTCTGCTTCTTGCAGCTTACTGCCATCTGCAAATGCTTTTTGTGAACTTGATTTTGCTTGTAAGCCAAGGTCGTACACTTGATGTACGTATAAACCTAAGTTTTTGACAAGCATTACACGGTCGAATGAGCGTGTTAATAATTCAGGACGCTCCGCTTCAGCAAGTCCTAAGTTTGCAAAGAAAATAGCAATTGTTGATATGAAATATAGTGATCGCATTGGACGTGAAACACGCTCTGTTTTTGCATAGTCTTTCTTTTTCTTTAGAAGGACTGTGAAGAAGATAATATCAGCAAAAGCTACAATAATTTTGTAGTTAAATAGCTCTTTCACACTAGAGCCAAGACTACCGAAGTTTGACGTTTGTCCAAGTACAGGTAATGTTATAAAGTCGTTGTAGAAACCGTAGAACATTACGTTACCAACAAGAACAATGGTAAGGACAACGTCAATTCCAAGTGCAATATAGTTTCGTTTTTTCCCTTTTGCAAATAATGCAAGGCCCACTAAAAGTAATGATGAGGCTAATGGGCTAATAAATAAAATGAATTCTTGCATGAAAGATTCTAGTTTTAAGTCAAAGCTAGTACGTGTAATAATGTACGTTTTTAGCCACAATGTGATGGCAACGAATAATGTAAATCGTACGTTTTGAAATTGTGATTTCAAAGATTCCTTCATCCATTTTCACCCTTTCTCTATCAGGCTTGGTCGATTTTCGAGAGAAACATGCTAAAATAAAAAATACATAGTTTTCTTTGCCATGGATAGAGTTTTTCTTTATACATCTATTTATGACTTAAACTATGCATACCCTTTTGTTTTCCTGCCATTTTGTATTGTTCCATAAGAACAAAGCCATTTTGTATTATACAACAAAATTTGGTTATTAGGAACACACTCGTTTCTTACATTTTTTGTATTTTTTCATAATAGCTGACAGTGAAAACTTTAACATTGGTTTATATGCTCGTCAACTAAAAAATATGACAAATGTGGGAAAGTGGATGTAGAAAAGGGACCTTTTTATATTGAGAAAAATTTAAAAACCAATACCGAACACTTGTTCTTTTTGGGTTTGTTTGTTATAATGAAAGTACATGATAAGTAACGTTGCCAAGCCGGAACCTACATTAATATTGTATGTATGTGAAGTTTGCTTATGTTGTAAATAAATTCGGCATAATAGAAATAAAGTGAAACTTCCATCAGTAGGGGGTCTTACAGCCCGCGAATAGCGGGATAAAAGAATAACGAGGGGAGATTTCATGATGAAGGAGAAATTTTCAGTCGAAGCGTTTTGGAATAAAGTAAAACATGCAGCGATTAAGGCGGGACATTCGGTTATTTATGCTAGTTTGTTACTGTTTTATGTATTGCAGAAACCAGGTGTTCCAAAACGAGTGAAGCTTACGATTATTGGTGCTCTTGCGTATTTTATTTCACCGATTGATGCTATTCCGGATTTTGTAGCTGGGCTCGGTTATACAGATGACTTAGGCGCATTAACAGCTGCACTCGTACAAACTGCTATGTATGTAGATGAAGAAGTGAAAGAACAAGCGCGTACAAAGCTGGGAGAATGGTTTGGTTCTGATGTGGATACGTCACTTATCGATCAAAAATTAGATTAATGTAGTGAGACGTCTATTGGTGTTTCTTCATTAAATGGGCAGTCGAACGAGTTAGGATCGAACGGAAGGAATTGGATATGCCATCAGGAAAAACGCATACGAAGATAAACTTAGTTTCTCTTCCCATTGTATTATTTATGCTCGGCTCTTACGGGTTAACGAATTTTGATTTTCTTCTTACGTTTACCATTGGATTTATTATTGGGACGTACTTTTTAACACCGGATCTGGATATTCATAGTTCTGCCTACCGCAAATGGGGCTTATTTCGCATCTTTTGGTATCCATATCAAGTTGTGATGCCGCACCGGTCACCGCTTACGCATACGATTATTATTGGTGATTTGATTCGTCTTCTTTATATGTTGCTCGTTTTCTCACCGTTTTTATATATTTTAAATAAGACGGTGCTAGAGGGAAAACTCATAGAGATTGCAAAGGCGCATGAAGTGGCAATTGTTATGTTTGTACTGGGCGTTATTGCTGCTAGTGCATTACATATTATCGCGGACGTTGTGAATACAAGGCGTAAAAAGATGATGCGCCGCAAACGAAGAAAAAGAAGATGATAAAATAAAAGTACTCGCAGCGTGCGAGTACTTTTTTCTTATATAAAAGATACAATCAAAAGCTCTTCCTAAGAAACCTTTGATGAATTATAATGCATAGTTTGTTTGAATTTTTGCCTGTTTGATTTAAGGTATTTTTCAATTCCAGGATAACGGGCTAAACTTAAAACGTAACTACGTCCTAAAAAGAATAATATTCCAAATGTCTTGGTGTATAATGTAAGGATTGTTAAATTAGAGGATAAAATTAATATGCATAAAAGGACAAATACAAACAGAAGGAATAATCATTCATCCTGCTATTTTATGAATTAGGCTTAAATCGGGTGAATTGTAATGGAATGAAAGCAAGACCGTCCTTTGACGGTCTTGCTTCTTATTTTTTGATTAATGATTCCAACAAATTCTTAACCCAATTATCTCGTATTAACGAGCTGTGACATCTTTAACTGCTTCAGAAATACGGTCAACTGTTGCTTTTCCAGCATCTTCAACAGCATCAACTGCATTTTGTACTGCATCGCTTGCCGCTTCAATCCCACGTTTTGTGTTATTACGCCCTGCATCAATGGCAGATTGAGTTCGACTTTGCTCAGTCATTTGTTATCCCTCCTGAATTTGTTTTTCGACCTTAGTATAAGAAAATGTCATTTTACTATTCATATAGTAGAGAAATTTCCAATGGTCCGAGTTATATGAGCAAAAAATTATGTCAGAACAAGTTAGGTAAGGAAGAGAGGCAAACCGTCTGTAAGGGCCCGATTGGTTCAACTAACCTTCTGGGAAAAAACTGTTCCCAGAAGGAAGTTTCACTTTATCAATAGAAAATCAGTACGATAATAAAAATGACTATGAGATATTAAAATGAAAAGTTGTTCGATTATCATAATTTTTAATCATTAAAAAACGCCATCCTTTTAATAATTCTACGAAAAGGATAGCGTATTTCTCGTATAAGAATTTACTTTCTTTTAGAAAGAATCAGCCTAAACTTTGGGGTTGATGTATATACAGAAAAACATAAATAGTACTTCATATTTTTACTCTTTTACTTTACTAGCACTGTCGTATTCGCTGGAATTACTAATGTTGATTTTTCTTTTTTTGCTCCTAATTCACTAGAGAAAATCAGTTTTCCTTTGTCTGAAACAGTTAATGTAACCGGCTTGTCTGAAATATTATGATACACTTGAATTGATTTATTTTTGTACGTACGATTATAGGCAACAACCTGTGAGTTATTGACAGAAATAGATTCTAAATTACCTTTGACAAGTTCATCGTGTTGCTGGCGAACACGAATCATTTTACGATAATGGCTTAGAAGAGAAGCTTTTTGTTTATCTTGTGCTTCAACTGAAATACCATTATGACCAATGTTATATACTGGAGTCTCCCAGCTCGTTTGACCTTTTTTATCATCTTCATACCAACGGAACGGCTCACGAATCAACTCATCTGGTTTTTGGCCTGTCATGCCGATTTCTTCACCATAATAAATAAACGGATTACCAGGGAGTGTCAACAGAATAGAGGCTGCTGATTTTGCTTTATTCACATCACCATTTAACTCACTCATTACACGATTTTGGTCATGATTCGTTAAAAACGTTCCATCAATTTTATTTGGATTATATGTTTTATATAACTCATCTGTTGCAACAGCTGCTGCGGCTACCCCTTGATCAGTACCATTCTTAACGGAATTAACGATTTTATATGCTAAGTCGAAGTTAAATGTAGAATCTAACGATTGATAATACGGAGCAACTACTTCAGGTTGATCCCATACTTCACCAACTAGATACGTATTTGGATTCGTTTCTCTCATCGCGTCGCGGAATTCATTCCACCATTCAATATTTTTCTTTGCTCCTTCAGATGTTTGCCCTTTAAAGATGTGCATAGCTGCATCTAGACGAAAACCATCAGCTCCTTGTTTGAGCCAAAATTTCCCGATTTTAATCATTTCTTCTCTTACTTTAGGATTGTCATAGTTTAAGTCCGGCATCCCTTCCCAGAACGTTGCGTAGAAATACTCTCCGTTCGACGCTTTGTGCCATACTTGTTGACCCCATGGGCCTTTTTCGTTTAAGTCTGTATTTTTATCAGCCCAAATATAGTAATCGCGATATTTACTGTTTTTATTTTTTAACGCATCGACAAACCAAGGATGCTCACTGCTTGTATGATTGATAACAAGATCCATTACTATCTTTACGTTGCGTTTATGTGCTTCTGTTGTTAGTTCACGGAAATCTTGTAAACTTCCATACTGAGGGTCGATATTATAGTAATCTGTTACATCATATTTGTGATAACTAGGAGAGGTGTTAATAGGCATCATCCAGATACCGTTTATTTGAAGATCATTATTTGTTTTTGGATCTCCATCATTTAAATAATCAAGTTTCTTTGTGACGCCTTTTAAGTCACCATGTCCATTGTTATCAGTATCATAAAAAGAATTAACATACAGTTCATAAAAAACGCCGTCCTTATTTCCTGTTTGTGCCTTTTGTCCCTTATTATTATGTAATGTTTCCGCCTGTATGTTTGTTGATAAACTCACAACTAGTGGTAAAGATAGTGCTAACGCAGTCCATTTTTTCTTCTTCATACTTCTATCTCCTTTTCGTTTGCAATCGTTTGCACTAATTGACGGGAATTGAAATATAGAACAACATAAATACACATATAATGGTTTAAAATAATTTGAATTATTGCATCTAAAATGCATTTTACATCTTAATGAATGTAATGGATTTCCCCTTCATTGATTAGAGCAATCGATTGCATTAATTTTTAATAACATGAAAAACATAACATTAATTGGAAGCGATTTCAATAAACTAAACATTAAAATTTTTTGAACGTTTTAGGAATGTAGCGTCTGGAGAAATTCTACATTCCTAAAAATAAATTGATACGACAAAGGAAAAAAGTTTTATCCTGCTATTCGCGGGTAGTAAGACCCCATCTCAAGATTAGAGAGAAACGAAGAACATAGGAGGGGGAATAAGGAAAAACGCCACTGATGGAAGTTTCATTTTGCCCCGCTCTAACAGTCGGTAAGAAGTTAGGCAAGGAAGAGAGAGGCAAACCGTCTGTAAGGGCCCGATTAGTTCAACTAACCTTCTGGGAAAAAAGGCTCCCAGAAGGAAGTTTCATTTTATCCCGCTCTAACAAGCAGTAAGCAAAGATGGGAGTACAAGAAGAGAAACTGCTTGTAAGAGCCCGATTGGTTCAACTAACCTTCTGAGAAAAAAACGCTCTCAGAAGGAAGTTTCACTTTATCTTAAAAACCTGTAATCATATCACATTTTGTGAAGGGATGAACAAAGAAAATGTGAAGAAAATTCGAAAATAGGATTGTAAATATAGGGAAATATGATAAAGTAGAATTATCAAATATTTATGAAAACGTTTTCTTCGAACGTTTTATTTTTTAGACCTAAAGGTCTGATGACCTGGTTGTCTATTTATAGGATTATAGGTGTATGAAAAAGGGACATTAGAAGGGAAGGGAAACTATGAGCACATGGACACAAGTTTATGATCCGCTAGGTAATATTTGGCTTTCAGCAGCAGTTGCAATGATTCCAATTATATTTTTCTTTTTAGCGTTAACAGTTTTTCGTATGAAAGGCTATGTTGCAGGATTTATTACAGTTGTATTAACAGTTATAATTGCACTTTTCGTTTATAAAATGCCATTTAAGATGGCGATGGCAGCAACGGGTTATGGCTTTGCTTATGGATTATGGCCAATTGCTTGGATTATCATCATGTCGGTATTTTTATACAAAATCTCAGTGAAAACAGGACAGTTCGATATTATTCGTGCATCTGTTCTTTCTATTACAAATGATCATCGGCTACTTGTAATTTTAATTGGCTTCTCATTTGGTGCATTTTTAGAGGGAGCAGCAGGATTTGGAGCACCGGTAGCAATTACAGCAGCACTTCTTGCAGGACTTGGTTTAAACCCATTATACGCAGCGGGACTTTGCTTAATCGCAAATACAGCGCCGGTAGCATTTGGAGCTATGGGGATTCCAATTTTAGTAGCTGGTCAAGTAACAGGTATTGATCCTCATAAAGTAGGACAAATGGCTGGTCATCAATTACCACTTCTATCGTTATTTGTTCCATTCTTTATTGTATTCTTAATGGATGGATTAAAAGGTATAAAACAAACGTGGCCTGCATTATTTGTAGCAGGTGGTTCATTCGGGATTACGCAGTTTATTACAGCAACATATCTTGGACCTGAACTCCCAGATATTACATCGGCACTAGTGAGCTTAGTGAGTTTAGCACTATTCTTAAAAGTATGGCAGCCAAAAGAAATTTATCGTTCTGGAGAAGGACAAGTAGAGGCAGCAGCAACGGTAAATGCTGGTTCTACAATAAATTTAACAGCAGGAAAAGTTTTGAAAGCGTGGTCACCGTTTATTATCTTAACGATAATGGTTGTAATCTGGAGCCAAAAATTCTTTAAAGATCTATTTGCTCCAGGCGGTGCGCTTGAAAGCTTAGTGTTTAAATTTCAAGTTCCGGGTCTGCATAATTTAGTAATGAAGGCAGAGCCAATTGTTAATAAACCAACGCCATATGAAGCTATATTAAAGCTTGATATTTTATCGGCAACAGGAACAGCGATTTTGATTGCATGCATTATCACAATGTTTGTTTTGAAAATGAGTCCAAAACAAGCGGTGGTTACATTTAAAGAAACATTACAAGAATTGAAAATGCCAATTCTGTCAATTGGCTTAGTACTTGGCTTTGCGTTTATCGCAAATTACTCAGGGCTTTCATCAACATTGGCATTAGCATTAGCGGGAACTGGGAAGTTCTTCCCGTTCTTCTCGCCATTCCTTGGATGGCTCGGGGTATTCTTAACAGGATCAGATACATCTGCAAATGCATTATTCTCAAATCTACAAGCAATTACAGCGCATCAAGTAGGCGTGAAGGAAGTATTGCTTGTTGCGGCGAATACAACGGGCGGTGTAACTGGTAAAATGATTTCACCGCAGTCCATTGCAATTGCATGTGCGGCAGTTGGACTTGCTGGAAAAGAATCTGACTTATTCCGTTTCACAGTGAAACATAGTTTATTCTTCGTAACAATCGTTGGTATTATCACATATATTCAAGCTTATTATTTAACTTGGATGATTCCTTAATAAAAAAGGGGTGTCTCTTATGATGAGATACCCCTTTTTGTTATTTTTGAATTTAGGATGGAAGATGTACGGTTTTAACGTGATGTAAATTAAAATGAAAATGCTGATTACGTGCTGTAATGAGTTCAATTTGGTTGTCGGTTACTTCAGTTAATTTGCCAATTTTATAACTTTGTATGCCTAAATCAAGTAAAACGATACGTTGTTTTAGTTTTTTCATTTGCTCAGAAAATGTACGTGCAAGTGTAAGTTTTGAGGCTGGCGATAAGAGTCTTTCATTTTCGAGTCCGTAAGGCGTTTCTGCTTCCTTATACGGAACGATATATTTCACGTGATGGAATGGGATGTATAACATTTGATAGACAGGTGAGAGGAAAACAAAATAGTCATTCATAATGTGGGTAACATATCCATGTAAGGAGTGTTCAGATGATAGCACAAGTTCAATAAATTGTCCTTTTGCCACTTGTAATGTTTTTCGCAGTGAAATAGTGGATTCACTTGATATGATGTCTTGCGGTAGTAAAGATTCTGGAATTGTCAGGTTATCAAATAATGAAGGATCAATGCTTGGGGTTAAATGTTGAATGTGTAAACTAGAGATATACATGTATTTTTCTCCATCATACAATACAATAATATCTGAGCCTTTATCAATCATAATTCCTTCAAATGGGAGAAGCTCCCCAGATAGCGTCACTTGTATGGGCTGATTAATATATTTTTGTAAATGAAGCATAATAATCACCTTTCTTGTAATTACATAATCTCCTCCTTCTAACATGGCGGAAGGAGGGAGATGTTTTAGGATGCAAAGATTAATTTAACCCAATAATATAAACATACTAGCGTAAAAATGACGGTTGGCGGAATGACAAGAAATGTAGTTTTTATATAGGTATCCCAGCCGATATTTACTTTTCCTTTTTTCACAATATACATCCACATTAAGCTTGCTAATGTACCAATCGGGAGTAATAACGAGCCTATGTCACTGCCGACGATGTTTGCAAGATAAATGGTTTTCAATGTAATAGGATCTAGTCCCATCTCGGTGAGTTCAATTGTGCCAATCATTAAGGCAGGATGGTTATTAAAAAGATTAGAAAGGAGAGAGATTAAGCTGCCCATAACAAAAGTAGCATGAAATAAACTATCAGTGATGAGTGGTTGAAATGTAGCTATGAGTAGTTTGGTTAAACCGATGTTATTAAGCCCATACACAATCACGTACATAGAAAATGCGAAAATCAAGACATACCAAGGGGTTTTTTTAATCATATCATAAGGTGGGATGCGCAGTTTGTACCATCTCCATCCGAGTAAAATAATGGAGCCAATGACTGCTACAATGGCGATAGGAAATTGGAAGAAAGATGCGATAAATAAGCTGAGACGAACGCATAAAACAAATAATAGAATGCCAAGCATAAACCTTGTTCGCTTACGATTTTCATCAATTGCGGGACGTGGTTGCAGTGGGTGAAAGGGTTTTTTAACGAAATTTTCATCTAAGTATGTCGATAAGACCGGGAGTTTTTCAGGGATTTTTTTCCGAAAAACAAGGAGTAACAGAAATGACATAAAAAGGAGACCTAACGTAGCGGGAACAAACATCATGGCTGTGTGCATGTATAAGTCCATATCAATAATTTTCAAGGCGATTAAATTTACAATATTGCTTACACCAATTGGCGCACTTGATGCAGTAGCGATGAGTGCACCACTTAGTAAGTAAGGTATTTTTTGATCATGTTTGAGTCGTAAATGATGTAACAAAAGCAGTAAAATGGGAGTTGTAATTAAGATGCTACCATCGTTATTGAAGAATAATGTCATGAGAAAACAAAGAAGATTTGTATACCAAAAGAGGCGAATACCAGAGCTTTTTGCTTTTTTAGCAAGTTGAACGGCGCACCAATAAAAAAAGCCGAAACTCTCTAGTACGATTGCCATAACAATGGTAGCCATAATTGTTATGGCGGCGCCAATAATCTTTGAGCTAATATCACCCAAGTCGGTAAGAGAAACGGCACCGCTTAAAATGACAATCACTGCACCAACTGTTGCTGGAATTGCTTCATTCATCCCTTTGGGACGCCAAAAGATGATGAGCGTGGTTCCGAGAAAAGCGAGTATGGTTATTGTAGATTGTAGGTTTATCAACTCTTTCACCCCTGTTCTTATAGTGAAAAGTTTGCATAAGACATACGTCCTCACTGGCTTATATTCTATATGTATGTAGTGGGGAAGCAGCCTGTATTAAGTGAAATACCCATTTTTTGAATAAGGAAAAGAAATAATATAAATACCTTTGCATTTTTCAGACAATGATGTATGATAGGAGCGTAGTAAAAATTTAATCAGTGATAAACTAGGGGTGCCCAAGAGAGCTGGGCTGAGAGAGAAGTGCGTTGAAACTTCTTGACTCTTTGGACCTGATCTGGTTCGTACCAGCGGAGGGAAGTTAACGGCTTTACATAACAATGCCTTATGTTGCCAGGTCCTATTCTTTATTATGGACCTGGCTTTTTTATTTGAGCATACACTGGCCGCTAGTTCTCGTCCTGGTCACAAGAAAGGCGGAGCCGACTGTTTAGACCCGTTGGCTAAGGTTCTTTCGCACAGAAAGCGCTTTTTGTTTTCTCGTGCGGAGGGTTCTTAGAGGTTTAGGAGGCGAAGCTGGATCTAAAGAAAAGCGGAGGTTACTTCGCTAAGACACAGGGGAGGAAACATAATTATGAAACAATCTGTTTCAGCTGAGCAAATTGAGTTGAAGTCAAGTTTACCGGGAAGTAAGAAGGTATATGTAGAAGGTACACGTGAAGATATGAAAGTACCGATGCGCGAGATTGCACAAAGCGATACAAATGGTGTACCAAATCAATCTATTCGTGTGTACGATACGAGTGGTCCTTATACTGATCCTGATTACAAAGTGGAATTAGAAAAGGGGATTCCAACGCCGCGCCGCTGCTGGATTGTGGAACATGGAGATGTAGAAGAGTATGAAGGCCGTGAAGTGAAACCGGAAGATGATGGTGTGAAAACAGCAGCTAAGCATACGCCTATATTCCCGCAAATGGGACGTAAGCCGCTTCGTGCAAAAGCTGGGAAAAATGTTACGCAAATGCATTATGCGCGTAAAGGTATCATCACATCAGAGATGGAATATGTGGCGATTCGTGAAGGTGTGGAACCAGAATTTGTGCGTCAAGAAATTGCTGAAGGCCGTGCTATTTTACCAGCAAATATTAATCATCCGGAAGCAGAACCAATGATTATCGGACGTAACTTCCACGTGAAAGTAAATGCGAATATCGGGAACTCAGCTGTGTCATCGTCGATTGCGGAAGAAGTAGAGAAGATGACGTGGGCAACACGCTGGGGTGCAGATACAATTATGGACCTTTCTACTGGGAAAAACATTCATACGACGCGTGAATGGATTATTCGTAATGCGCCTGTACCAGTTGGAACAGTACCGATTTACCAAGCACTTGAAAAAGTAAACGGGATCGCGGAAGATTTAACGTGGGAAGTATACCGTGATACGCTAATTGAGCAAGCGGAGCAAGGAGTAGATTACTTTACAATTCATGCTGGTGTGCTGCTTCGTTACATTCCGCTTACAGCAAAGCGTGTAACAGGAATTGTATCACGCGGCGGTTCGATTATGGCCCAGTGGTGTTTATATCACCATCAAGAGAACTTCTTATATACACATTTTGAAGAGATTTGTGAAATTATGAAGAAGTACGATGTTTCCTTCTCTCTTGGAGATGGGTTACGCCCTGGTTCAATTGCGGATGCAAACGACGAAGCTCAATTTTCTGAGCTGGAAACATTAGGAGAACTTACGCAAATTGCTTGGAAGCATGATGTGCAAGTGATGATTGAAGGCCCAGGACATGTACCGATGCACCTTATTAAAGAGAATATGGATAAAGAGCTCGACATTTGTCATGGTGCACCGTTCTATACACTTGGACCGTTAACGACAGACATTGCGCCGGGTTATGACCATATTACTTCTGCGATTGGAGCAGCAATGATTGGTTGGTTCGGTACTGCAATGCTTTGCTACGTAACACCAAAAGAGCATCTTGGCTTACCAAACAAAGATGATGTTCGTGAAGGTGTTATTACGTACAAAATTGCCGCGCATGCTGCTGACCTTGCAAAAGGTCATAAAACAGCACATCAGCGTGATGACGCCCTTTCGAAAGCGCGTTTTGAATTCCGCTGGCGTGATCAATTTAATTTATCATTAGACCCTGAGCGTGCAATGGAGTATCACGATGAAACATTACCAGCAGAAGGAGCGAAGACAGCGCATTTCTGCTCAATGTGTGGTCCGAAGTTTTGCAGTATGAGAATTTCGCATGATATTCGTGAGTATGCAAAGGAGAATGATTTAGAAACAACAGAAGCAATCTCACAAGGTATGAAAGAAAAAGCAGAAGAGTTTAAAGACACAGGCAGTCAATTATATCGATAATTAGAAAGTATCATTCTGAATACCTCTTAATCTATGATCATGTGTACCTAACCTAATATAGATAATAGTCCCCCTGCTGCGCGAGAGTAGGGGGATTTTGTTATACTTTACATAAAAAGTAAGACGAATCGGAGGGGGAAAAATGAAGCAGAAGATTGTTCCTATTACTGCATGTATATTACAGATTCTTTTTGTCGTTACATTTATTTTTTTATTGTCACCAAATTATGAGAAACAAATGGATATTATTCTAACAGCTGTTGGTACATTGTTTTTTGTATTTAGTAGTTTTGGTTTTTCTGTATACTCATTTGCGAAGAAATGGTACCCGAAATTATCATTTTTACTTATCATCACATCGTGTATGCAGCTTGCTTATTTTATCTTGGCGTTCATTCTCCCTGAGGCAGGGATTCCACCTTACCTCTGCAGCCGATTTACGGAGCGTTAGTATACAGAGAAATAGGGATCTTTGGAGGATCCCTATTACGTTTGAAAAGAAGGTGTTTTACTTAACGAGCGAAGACGAGCTGTACCCAGTTGTATAGGAGGAAGAGTGTTACGATTGTTGTGAGTGGAATGACAATTAAGGAGACGCTCAAGTAATCTTTCCATTTTACTTTGATTTTATTTTGTTTTAGGATATACATCCAAATAAGAGAAGCAAGTGTCCCGATTGGTAATAACAATGATCCCATATCGCTACCAATAATATTTGCGAGGTAGATTGTTTTGAGGGTAATAGGATCTAATCCCATTTCTGTTAAGGTAATGGTTCCAATCATTAAGGCAGGGTGGTTATTAAAGAGGTTTGATAGAAGTGAAACGAGTCCCCCCATGGTAAAGCTTGCATATAATAAACTCTGGTTGACGATCGGTTCACATGCTTTCACAAGCCAAGCTGTTAGCCCAGCGTTATGAAGTCCATAAATAATAACGTACATGGAAAAAGCAAAAATGAGAATGTGCCACGGTGTCTTCTTTAATATATCGACTGGATTTGTTCGTAAATAATACCATCTCCAGATGAGTAGAACGAGAGAGCCAATTACGGCAACAATTTCAATCGGAATTGCTAAGAATGAGGCAACGAAAAGGAGACAACGCATAAGGAAGACAAACAGTAACACTTTTAACATAAATTTTGTGCGTTTGCTTTTTGTATCAACAGAATCTTTCCCCTTTAATGGGTGAAAGTGTTTTGTGAAAAAGACTTCTTCAATGTCATAAGCGGATGTTGGTAGTTTTTCCGGTAATTTCTTTTTCACAACTAGATACATGATCCATGACATAAAGAGAAGTCCTGTTGTCGCCGGCACAAACATCATTGCCGTATGCATATAGAGTGTCATATGAACGATATTTAATGCAATTAAATTTACGATATTACTAACGCCAATTGGAGCACTAGAAGCAGTTGCAATCAATGCACCGCTTAATAAATAGGGAATTTGTTGCTGCGGTTTTAATTGAAGGTTTTTCAAAAGTAAAATTAAAATTGGAGTTGTAATTAAAATACTACCATCGTTATTAAACAACAGTGTCATGAGAAAACAGAGTAATTGAATGTACCAATATAGACGACGCCCGGAGCCTTTTGCTAAGTTTGCGAGCCGGGCCGCTGCCCAGTGGAAGAAACCGAAACTCTCTAATACAATTGCCATAACGATTGTGGCAATGATGGTAATAGAAGCGCCGCCGATTTTACCAATGATATCTGAAATATCACTGCGGGATACAAGTCCAGTAATAATGATAATACCGGCTCCGATTGCAGCTGGCCATGCTTCATTTATTCCACCTGGCCGCCAAAATATGATGGTCATTGTAATAAGAAAAACAACAACCGTAATCCAAATTTCAATACCCATTGCTAGCCTACCCTTCTTAATTCTTTAGTTTAAATAAGCGTATTTCGACTTGTCCGAAGCTTATATTTAATCATATTCAAACTCTTAAAAGAAGGTATGGGGATTACACTAGCTATTGTAAATATGTGCGTTTGGTACTTTGGGGAAAAGACATAGTATATAGGGGAATTTGAATGGAAATAGGCACATATCCAGTATGTGCCTATTAGGTATTTATAATAGAAAAATTGCTACGTGCATATACCTAGTTTTCTTTTGGTAGGTATATGTGGATGAAAATATGCTACTTATTTCATGGTAGATGATATTTGACTAGAAATTTTGTTATCCGTATGGGTATTTGTAATGCTGTCTGTAAGGGCCCGATTGGTTTAACTAACCTATCGTGAGGAAAAGCGTCTCACGATAGGAAGTTTCACTTTACTTTAAAAAAGTTCGATCTTTCAAGAATAAATTCCAGAAGAAGATGAAGCCTGGTAATAGTATTGCGATACCGATTGCGTAGAGAATGAGCAGTGCATAAAATGTTTCTTTCGTTGTGAAACTTGTGAACACAGTTACTTCTGGATAAATAATATACGGAAGGTGTGCAACGCCGTAAGCGTAGCTTGCAAATCCATATTGGGCAACGACAGAAAGAACAGCAATGCGTGGCCAGCCGAGTGTTTTGTATTTTTGGTTTGTCCACCAAAGGGAGGAATAGCCAATAATAAAAAAGATGAGAGAAACTGTAAACCATTTGAATTGTTTAATTAATCCTTCCATGAGCCAATGTGTTTCGGGATCCATTACGACAAGTGCGACGATGGCGGTGACAAGCGTTGCAGGACCGAGCACGATGGCGTTTCTTCGATAGACACGATATGTATCTTCAGAGCCTTGTTCTCTAGCGAAATCAGCGAGAAAGAGTGCTGATAAAAAGAGTTCGGATGTTAAACCGAAGAGCATGTACCAGTATACAACTGGACTTGATAATAACTTTCCATATAATAACGTTTCTTTGCCGCCAGCAGTGGTAATGAAGGCTCCTTCTGTTACAGGAAGAACTGTAATTAAGAGAGCTGGGATTAATAGACCTGTAATGCCCGAAATAATGCGCATTATACGCTGATATTTGGGCAAGGAATAAGCGAACACCATAAAAGAACTGCGAATTGTAACGAGTATGAGAATTAAGGTAACAGGTAAAAACATTGCGGTTGCGAGTGTAAATGCAGCTTTTGGAAAGAAGCCAAGAAACGCAACAACGACAAAGACTAGAAAGGTATTTGTAACTTCCCATGTTGGTGATAAGTAGCGATTCGCGAGTTTTCCGGCAAGTGTCGGGTGATTTGCATACACCATCCCCCAAAAGCCGGCACCGAAATCAATTGAGCCTAAAATACTGTATACAAAGACGACAGCCCAGAGAATGATAATGGCAATGCTTGCTTCAGGCATGTGAGTCCCCTCCGTTCGGTTGTAAGTCTTGCTTCAATGGATGGCGTCTAAAGAATGTTCGTAATACGTAGACAGTTAAGATGCCAAGTGCAATGTAAAGTATGACAAATACGACGAATAATGGTCCAACAAAGTCAGCACGTGTTGCAGCATCTGTTGTACGTTGAAAACCGTAAATCGTCCAAGGCTGTCGTCCGCTACAGCTGAAAATCCAGCCACATTCAATGCCAAGAAGCATAATCGGACCGCCCGCAGCGATTGCCCCTAGCATCCATTTTGGCAATTTCCCGCCTTTTTTTCGGTAAATGAAGTACCAATATCCAAGTGAAATTGCAGCGACGGCGAATGAAAATGTGGCTGCTCCAACCATTAAGTCAAAGAATAAATGGGTGTAAAAAGGAGGCCACGTTTCTGATGGAAATTCATTTAATCCTTTTACAACCGTATTTGGAGAAAAACCAACTAACATGCTTAACATGTTTGGAAATTCAATGGCGTATTTTAATTCGTGTGTTTCTGGATCGAGAACGCCTCCAACTGCTAGTGGTGCATGTGACTGTGTATGATATAATGCTTCGGCTGCTGCCAATTTCTCTGGTGAGTGCTCATGAAGTCCAATCGCAGATTCATGTCCAGAAACCCACATAATCGCGCCTGTAATGAATGTGACCATAAGACCTAAGTATAATCCTTTTTTATGATAAGCAATCTCCTGTGCACTTTTATTTCGCTTTAATAATTTAAAACCAGCGATAGAAGCAATGACAGCAGCTCCTGTTGCATAAGCGGTAATGACAACATGAACAGAACTTGTGAAAAAGCTTGGATTAAAAAAGGCTTTCCATGGATTAACATTATAGACCGATCCGTCTGGTGCCATTGAAAATCCGGCTGGTGTATTCATCCACGTATTTGCTGATGTAATAAGTACAGCGGATGCAGTCGCGCCGAGCATAACAAAAAAGAGCGATACTAATCGCATGAATGGTGGTAATTTGTCCGCAGCATAGACGTAAATGGACATGAACAATGCTTCTAGGAAAAAGGCGAAAATTTCAATTTGAAATGGAACGGAAATGACTTGTCCAACAATTTTCGCAAAGCCAGGCCAAAGCAAGGAAATTTGGACGCCTACAATTGTTCCTGTTGGAATGGCAACACCAAGAAGAATCGCAAATGCTTTCGTCCATCTTTTTGCCATAACAGAGTAATCAGAGTCCTTTTTCCAGTGATATAACACTTCGCTTATAAAAATCATTAAGGAAAGTCCGATTCCGAGTGTTGCAAAAATAATATGGAAGGCTAACGATGATCCAAAGAAAGCGCGCGATAGTGTAACAGTATCCATGTTTATACTCCTCTTCGTTTTTGCCATTATTTTCTTACTGAAATGGAAATTTTATTCAAAAAAATGACAAAAAATATATATGTATTTTAAGAGAGATTATGATATTATAATGTTGAAATCTTCTGAAAATAAAAATTTTTATTTTAGAATTGTGCTTTGAGGGAAAATATTTTATAATGCTTTATGCGAACGCGAGTTCTGTTTTGCGGAATTCCTTTACAAACTGTAAGGAAAAAATGCGGATGTGCACTGGATTTAGTCGTATTCATGAAACGGAGGGGAAGTTTTCATGTATCCAGAAGTCATAAAAAAAATGGCATTTTCGAAAGAGCATAAAGATTTATTATTGAAGCTATACAATAAGGAAATTACAAGGCGTGAATATGATCGTCTCGTACAAGCACTATATCGACCAGCAAAAGAAAGTGTGTAAATATCCATTTATGGTGAATGGGTAACTGAATCTTATAATAGTGAAACTTCCATCAGTGGGGGTCTTACTGCTCGCGAATAGCGGGATAAAAGAGGCAATCTGAAAAAGGTTGCCTTTTTTGTATGTTTTTTTCTTATAATGGTTAGCATCTTAACGAGGTGATATTGTGCGGAAACGTTTTTATCTATTCATTGCAATGACCGTTTTGATTATTTTATGTGGAGCGGAGATGTGGAAGGTGTTACAAGGGAGCGGTACAGAGCAATTTATTATACGCCATATGACAAATGAAAATGGAACGTTGGCAACATATCGGCTTAAAAGTGACAAACAAGGAACAGATGTTGCAACCGGACGTGAAGCGTTGTCTGAGTCAGCGGGATTATGGCTTCGATATGCGCTAGATACTGATAATCAAGAGATGCTTGATGCGCATATGAAAGTTATACAAAATTATTTTTTGGACTCATCTCATATTGTACTATGGAAAATTGCTGAATCGGGAAAAAGACAGGCAAGAACGAATGCACTTATTGATGATTTACGGATTGTACAGCAATTGTACCGGGCATATGAGAAATATGAAGAAGAGCGATATAAGCATCTTGCTGATCAAATTAGTGATGCCATATTACATTATAATAAGAAAGGATCTTTTTACGTTGATTATTACGATGCTGATGAGCATGTATCAAATGATACGTTAACAACATCTTATGTGAATCCGAAAGCATTTTCTTATATGAAAAAGTATGGAAAAATTACCGATGCTGAGTATCAAAAAGTTGTTCAATTTCTAGCGGATTACCCGCGAAATGGATGGGCTTTTCCAAAAACGTATGAGAAAGATGGTACCTTTACATATGATAAAGAAGTAAATATTATTGATCAGTCGTATGTTGCGTATTACCGAAGTTTAGTAGGCCTTCCTTCTGCAGCATATTTGGATTTCCTTAAGAAAACATTTAAGAAAAACGGCAAGCTGTATGGAAGATATCATTTAGAAACAGGAGAACCAGCTGTTTCTTTTGAATCGCCGGCTGCGTATGGGATAACGATTTTATATTTATTAGAGGCTGGAGAGAGGAAGTTAGCTGAAGAAATGTATGAGGAAGCAGCAACGTTCCGTAATAAAAGTCCGTTTAGCCGCTATTACGGCGGCTATGTAACAGGAGCAGATAAGAATACACATATTTTTGATAATCTATTGCCGCTTTTAGCAGAAACGGCGTTAAAAAACAGCAAGTAATGATTACTTGCTGTTTTACTTTTTCACTTTTAATAAAGAAAGTGAAGGATACGTCCACTTTATTGACAGTGAAGGAGTCGGACCTGTGATCCACTTGTGAAATGGCATATAGCTAAATAGAATGATTGTTCCTAAAGATAAAATTGCTGTGCAGCTAAATAAGCATATGCTATAAAGAATAGAGTTAGCTGGCAATGCAAAGAAAGATAGTAGTTTCACACTTATATTTAAAAAGAAAAAGTGGGCTAAATAAGCTCCGTATGTAAAATTCCCGATAAATCGAAGCGCTTTATACAAGAAGGTACGATACTGTGCAATTGTTACAGATAACGCATACAAAATCATAATTTCACAGACGATGTATATAAACATGGATGGTTTTAAGTACGTTACAACTGTAAGGCGAATCGTATTTGCGCCGTAAAAATTAAAGAGTTGATAATTAATGAATAGAAATAAAGCGAAAAATAAAGCTGTAAAAAGCGGTATGTGTTTAAACACAAATATACGCCAAGCACGTAGAGCAACTGCTGCAATTCCTCCCATGACAAAGTAGAAAGAATAGAACAAGAAAGAGCGATCTGTATAATGTAATGTAGTAAATTTCGTTAGTTTCTCCCCGTTAAAAATATAGTGAGAAGAGAACCACATTAATAGAAAATAAATAAGAGCAAAGGCAAATGTGTACCGATATGCATCCTGCTTGTTATGAATGCGTCTATGAAACCAATGAAAGACGAAACAAAGAAGCGGGAACAATAAATGAATTTGGAACATCATAACAACATACCAAAGGTGAGGTGCCGCTGTTCCAAGCAGAAGACTATGAACAACCTCCCATAGGGATGGAATATGCTTTGTCATAAATAAGTAGACAATGGACCAAAAGAAATATGGTGTAAGCAAGCTTGTTGTTTTTTCATAAATGTACTGTGTATATAACATTTGTTTTGTATATTGACTAATAAGATGAAAGCCGACAATAAAAATAAATGCTGGAGCAGAAAATTTTGCTAGATTAAATAGCATGCCGATAATAATAGATTGCTCAATTACTAAATTCCCTTGATTCATTGTATATAGTAATGAGCTTTGCAAAACAACAGCTAGAAAGGTGATACTTTGCAGTACTTTAAACTCAGGGGCATTTTGTGTCATTGTGATCATCTCCTATTCCATACATGATTATAGTACAGGAGGGAGGAGTGTAATATGATTACTTTGTGAAAAATGTAACAATTTAGTGACAGCGCATACAACATAGATATAATAGGAAGAATCCTTCTAGCGAAAATCACGAGAATCGCTTCTATATGAAAGAGATGCGTGTTCAATTCCGGCCTTAAAGTTTAGTAGAAAGCAAGGGAATTTGAAGATCCTTCAATTGATGGATTAGATTGACTCGCTCGTTGATAGAGAGAGAAGCGTGAAGAGGGGGATTTTTGTTGGTATGCTCGTCATACGAAAATTACCATAGACATATACATAGGTTAACTTAGATTTATCCCGCTATTTGCGGACAGTAAGATCCCACACCCTAGGATTGAGAGAGAATCGTTGTCAAGCTCTAGCGGCTAGAATCTCCGGTCGTTTCGCCCCCGCGTACGAGGCAAAAAGCGCCTCTCTGCCTTGGGCGTCCTGAAATTCTGGGCGAGCCGCTTTCGCTTTTCTACAGAAGATAGGTGTGGGATAACTGTTGGCATGCGCCCAAATGATTATGGATGGGTAGTTGTAAAGAGCACCTAAGAAAGGAGGCATTGTATGAATATTTTACTTTGCTGTGCTGCCGGAATGTCAACGAGCTTGCTTGTTACGAAGATGGAAAAGGTGGCACAGGCACAAGGTATAGAGGCGAAAATTTGGGCTGTTCCTGGATCAGAAGTGCGTAATCATATCGATGAAGCTGATGTATTATTACTCGGTCCGCAAGTGCGCTATTTGCTGCCAAAAATGAAAGAACTATGTAAAGAGAAAGGAATACCTGTTGATGTCATTCAATCTGTACACTACGGACTTTGTAACGGGGAAGCAGTTTTACAAGCAGCATTGTCAATGAAGTCATAAGGAGAGTGGAGAAGATGATGGGGTTTTTAGAGAGATACGTTATGCCTGTAGCGGGAAGAATTGCAGAGCAGCGACACTTACAAGCTATTCGGGACGGAATTATTTTAACGATGCCTTTTTTAATTATTGGATCATTCTTCTTAATTATTAGTGCTTTGCCAATCCCTGGATATAATGAATTTATGGCAAATTTGTTTGGTGATGGTTGGCAAAAAGCGTTAGGGTATCCAGTTAGTGCAACATTTAGTATCATGTCTTTAATTGCTGCTTTTGGAATCGCTTACAGATTAGCGGAGCGGTATAAAGTCGACGCATTAGCTGCAGGGGCGTTATCGCTTGTGTCTTTCTTGCTGGCAACGCCATTTCAAGTTTCTTATATTATAGAAGGAACAAAGGAAAGTATTATAGTAGAAGGCGTTATTCCAGCTGTACTTATGGGGAGTCAAGGTTTGTTTGTAGCGATGATTTTAGCACTTATATCTACAGAAATATACCGTTTGATTATACAGAAGAATATTGTGATTAAAATGCCGGAAACAGTACCGCCGGCTGTGTCTCGTTCGTTTACTGCACTTATTCCTGGTTTTATTGTCGTAACAGTTGTTTGGATTTTACGATTAATGATGGAACATACTTCATTTGGAAGTATTCATAATATTGTTGGGCAATTATTACAAGCACCGCTTAGTGCGCTTGGCGCTAGTTTGTTTGGTGCTGTAGTCGCTGTTATTCTTGTTCATGTATTATGGGCATGCGGAATTCACGGAGCGGCAATTGTTGGTGGAGTTATGAGTCCAATTTGGCTATCGTTAATGGATCAAAATCGCGTTGCCTTTCAAGCTGAGCATATTTTACCAAATACGATTACGCAGCAATTTTTTGATCTTTGGATTTATATGGGAGGGTCAGGTGCAACGCTGGCACTTGTTGTAGCGATGTTATTATTTGCACGAAGTCAGCAATTAAAAAGTTTAGGCAGGTTATCAATCGCACCAGGTATTTTTAATATTAATGAAATGGTGACTTTTGGGATGCCAATTGTATTAAATCCACTTCTTCTCATTCCATTTATTCTTGTTCCTGTTGTCTTAACGTTTGTGACGTACTTTGCGATGGAATCGGGCCTTGTCGCACGGCCAAGCGGAGCAGCGGTACCATGGACAACACCCATTATTTTTAGTGGCTATCTAGCAACAGGCGGCAAGATTTCAGGTGTTGTTATGCAGTTAGTGAACTTTTGCTTAGCGCTTCTTATCTACTTCCCATTTCTAAAAATGTGGGATAAGCAAAAGGTAGCAGAAGAAAAGGGGGAGTAATAAAGAAACATGGATACATTAGAGACAACAGCCTTTCATTTAATTTTACACGGGGGAAATGCGAGAAGCTCGGCGATGGAGGCAATTCAATTTGCGAAACAAGGGAAGATTTCCGAAGCGGACGAAAAGCTGCAAGAGGCAGCCAGCGAGTTAAAAGAAGCACATCGCTTGCAAACAACATTAATTCAACAAGAAGCAGGCGGCGAAAAGGTCGAACTCAGCTTACTGTTCATTCACGCCCAGGATCATCTGATGAATGCTATAACAATAAAGGATTTAGCGAGTGAGTTTGTTGATTTATATAGGAAGATGCTAGATGGAAAATAGGCCTTGCGTGTGCAAGGTCTTTTTTCATGCATAGAAAACGGCAAGTTAAACAAATAACGAGACTACTTATGTACATATCCATTTCATTTTTCCAGATTTATGTAAAAATGAAATAGTAAAGGGGGGATGTCATGAAGATTCAGATTGATTTAGACCCATCACATGAAGAACTAGAAATTATTATAAGAACGAAAGAAATGACAGAAGAGGTTCAGCACATTTTGAAAATATTAGAAGGAGGACCGATAAAACAAATTGTTGGGATAGCAGATCAGCAGTTTTACTTATTAGATTTTAAGGAAATATATTGGTTTTATTCGGGAGGAAGAAAGGTATTTGCTCAAACTACAAAAGGAAACATTGAGGTGAAATACCGATTGTATGAATTAGAGACTTCCTTACAGCGAGAAGGGTTTGTTAGGTTTTCAAAATCGACACTTGCAAATATAAAGCATGTAAAAAGTTTTGAGATGTCGTTTAGTGGCAGCATGTGTGCCCATTTTTCGAATGGAATGAAAGAGTATGTTTCGAGAAAATATGTTCCGCTTATTAAAGAAGCTTTGAATATAGGGGGGTAGTGAGATGAGTGCACAATTTGATAGAATTGGTGCAAAGTTGATAACGGGTATGGGAATGGCGATGTTTTATAGTTTATTGTTTTTAGGGATTGGTTATGCAAATGGGATGGAAGTATTAGAAACACGGACATTGTTAATCAACCTTGTTGTAGCGAATGTGATGGGGATTATCTTTTCAGTTGCTTCCTTTGTGTTTGAGAGGGAGGAATGGAGTCTTTTAAAGCAAACAATTATTCATTTCATCATTTTACTAGGAACATTTCTTCCGGTGGCAGTATGGATGGGATGGGTTCCGAATCATGCAGATTCAATTTTCATATGTGTAGGAAGCTTTATTATCGTCTACTTCATTATATGGTTTGCGATGACAATGTATTGGAAGAAAAAAATTGAGAATTTAAATAATCAGCTTAAATAGAAAGGAGTATAGAAGTACGCTAAGTGTGAAAACCACATGGCGTACTTCTGTATTACTTTAGCTGAAGGAGTCCGGGAAACGATGAATGAAGCGCATCATTTCCAACATGAGCTCATACAATCAGAAGCAAGAGGAGAAAAAACAGAAATTACAGTACTACACCCAATACACTCTATTACAGTAAAATTCACCAATTTGTATAAAAAAATCAATGCGAAAGGAGAACATGCAGCATGCGTGGAATAAAAATTACAACAATTGGCGGCGGCTCTAGTTATACGCCAGAATTAATTGAAGGTTTTATTAAGCGCTATCATGAACTTCCTGTTCGTGAAATTTGGTTAGTTGACGTGGAAGCAGGAAAAGAAAAGTTAGAGATCGTTGGTAACTTAGCGAAGCGTATGGTGAAAAAAGCAGGAGTACCAATCGATATTCATCTTACACTAGATCGCCGTGAAGGATTAAAAGATGCGGACTTTGTTACAACACAATTTCGCGTTGGGTTATTAGCAGCGCGCGGAAAAGATGAAGCAATTCCATTGAAATATAATGTGATTGGTCAGGAAACAAATGGTCCGGGCGGTTTATTTAAAGCTTTAAGAACAATTCCTGTTATTTTAGATATTTGTAAAGACATAGAGGAGATTTGTCCAAATGCATGGTTAATCAATTTTACAAATCCAGCAGGTATGGTAACAGAAGCTGTTCTTCGCTATACAAACATTCAAAAGGTTGTTGGGTTATGTAACGTTCCGATTGGGATTCGTATGGGATTAGCAAAGATTCTCGATGTAGATCCAAGCCGTGTACATGTTGATTTTGCGGGTTTAAACCATATGGTGTACGGATTGGATGTGTATTTAGATGGTGTGAGCGTCATGGACCGTGTGCTGGAATTAGTGACAGACCCGGAAAAGCAAATTACGATGCAAAATATTGCAGGGCTTGATTGGGAGCCTGATTTCATTCGTGCGCTTCGTGCGATTCCATGTCCATATCATCGTTACTACTACAAAACACGCGAGATGTTAGAAGAAGAAAAACAAGCATCTATGGAAAATGGTACACGCGCAGAAGTCGTGAAAAAGCTAGAAGGTGATCTGTTTGAACTTTATAAAGATCCAAATCTAGACATTAAGCCACCGCAATTAGAAAAACGCGGCGGGGCATATTATAGCGATGCTGCATGTAGCTTAATTACTTCTATCTATAACAATAAAGGTGACATCCAACCTGTAAATACAAGAAATAATGGTACAATTGCAAGTCTGCCGGCTGATTCTGCTGTTGAAGTGAACTGCGTTATTACAAAGGATGGTCCAAAACCGATTGCAGTCGGGGACTTACCGGTAGCGGTTCGCGGTTTAGTACAGCAAATTAAATCGTTTGAACATGTAACAATTGAAGCGGCTGTAACAGGTGATTATCATAAGGCGCTGCTTGCGATGACAATTAACCCACTTGTACCATCCGATAAAGTGGCAAAACAAATTTTAGATGAAATGCTGGAAGCTCATAAAGAATATCTTCCGCAATTCTTCAAAAAGGTGGAGAACTAAAGGCGGCGCTATATGAGCCCGCTTTTTTCTTGTTAAGTAATAGGAGGGGACAGAATGATTCGATTAATCGTAAACGCAGATGACTTTGGCTTAACGCGAGGTGTAAACTACGGTATTATTGACGCGCATGTTAACGGACTTGTAAATTCTACAACGATGATGATGAATATGCCGGGAGTAGAACATGCAGTGCAATTAGCGAAGGAATATAAGACGTTAGGAGTTGGTGTGCATCTCGTATTAACCGCAGGAAAACCACTTCTTCCTGACGTGCCTTCGCTTGTAAAAGAAGATGGTTCGTTTCATTCACAAAGTACCGTTTGGGAAGGGAATATAGATCCGCATGACGCCGAGCGGGAATGGACTGCACAAATTGAAAAGTTTCTATCCTATGGTTTAACACCGACTCATTTTGATAGCCATCATCATGTACATGCACTGCCGATTTTACATGATGTATTAGAGAGATTAGCAGAGAAGTATCGTGTCCCAGTACGCCGCTGTGAGCAAGACCGTGCAGTTAGCTCATTTTCTGATGTGTTTTTCGATGATTTTTACGGAGATGGTGTAACAGACGATTACTTTACAAATTTACAAGAGCGTGTAGAGGACGGGGTAACAGTTGAAATTATGGTGCATCCAGCTTATGTAGATGCGGAACTAGTGAAGCGTTCGTCGTATGTGATGAAGCGTGTTGAAGAACTACGGATTTTAACAGGGAGCAAGCTTCCGAGCGGGATAGAGCTTGTGAAGTTTTAATTGATAAGAAAGACGGCTATTTTTAGGAATAGCCGTCTTTCTCATAGTGCTGACAAAATCATTCCGCCTATTGCACCCACTACAACAATTACCCACGGCGGCAGCTTCCAAAAGGCAAGCATTGCGAATAAGAGCAATGCAATAACGAAATCAGCAGGATTCCCAACTGAGCTTGTCCAAATCGGCTGATAGAAGGCGGCAAGTAAAATACCGACAACAGCTGCATTTATACCAAGCAGAGCACCTTGTACGTACGGTCTGCGGCGCAGTGCATCCCAAAAAGGCAGTACCCCTACAACGAGTAAGAAGGCGGGAAGGAAAATGGCGATCGTCGCAATGGCTGCCCCGGAAATTCCATTCATAATTGCACCGATATAAGCAGCAAATGTAAATAATGGCCCAGGAGCAGCTTGCGTTATCCCATAGCCAGCGAGAAACTGTTCTTTCGTTATACTGCCGTTTGACACAAACTCATTTTCTAAGAGCGGAAGAACGACATGACCACCGCCAAAGACGAGAGAGCCGGATCGATAGAAGCTATCAAACATGGCAATCCAGTGCGAGAGAGGGCGTAATATTGGTAATAGTACCAATAAGAGAAAGAACAGAGATAAGCATAACGCTGCGACTTTGCGTGAGACTGGAATGGATATTTCTGATTCAGTTGTTACTGCGTGCTCTTTGTATAAGAACCATCCAATTATACCGGCGAATAGAATAACTATGATTTGTATCCAAGCTGCTTGGAATGATAGAACGGCAGCCGCTGCAATGACTGCGATCGTTGCGCGGCCTCTATCTGGTGTTAGCTTCTGCGCCATTCCCCATAATGCATGAGCGACTATCGCTACTGCTACTAGTTTTAAGCCATGAATCCATCCAGCATGGGTGATGTCTATTTGCTGTAATACTGAAGCAAACAATACGAGCGCAAGAACAGAAGGTAACGTAAAACCAAGCCAAGAAACAATCGCCCCAAGTATGCCGCCCCGAGATAATCCAATCCCCATGCCAACTTGGCTACTAGCAGGGCCAGGAAGAAATTGACAAAGTGCTACTAAATCAGCATAGCTTCTTTCATCCATCCACTTTCGCTTTTGGACGTACTCGTAGTGAAAATAGCCAAGGTGTGCAACAGGTCCCCCGAAGGAAGTGAGTCCAAGTTTCGTGGAAACGAGAAAGATTTCTATTAATACTTGTAAGTAATTTGGAATGATTCGTTTTTCTTTAGGATTCACAGTAATACGAGTCTCCTTTTTCATACATACAGTTTTTTCTTCTATCATATCGAATATATATCAATAAGAACATGGATAGAATGTAATGAATATGTAAAATTGCATACGCCAGGAGCATCTTTTCGTGTTACAGTGAGGGGGAAAGATAGCCTCCTAACTATCTTTTGTTTAACGGATAATTGTGTGTATTATTACTTGCTATTGGAAACAACAAAGGAACCTCGTAATTGAGGTTCCTTTTGTCTTATTATCCGTAAAAAATTGCTGTCTATTAGTGGGGTCCATTGATGGAAGTTTCATTTCATCACTATTTCAAGGTATACAAAAATAGGAATTGAGGAAAGAGAAAACAGCTTTAGCAGAAACTAAAGCTGTTACAATCTCGTATCCTTCCAAAAATTCACTTCTACATGAGAAGAAGGATTGTAAGGAAGAAGTGTATATCCTTTTGAACGAAGATAGTCAATTACTTTTGGTAAAACTTGCACAGTGACGCTTGAGTCATGCATTAAAATGACTTCAACGGGTTTATCACTTTGACTCATTACCCGTTCCAATACAGCAGAGGGATTATTTTCACTTTTCCAGTCATATGTGTCGACTGTCCAATCCCACATTTTATAGTGAGCTGCAACAAGAGCATCGCGATAATTTTTCTTTAAATAGGGCATACTGCCGTAAGGAACGCGAACGAGATGCGTATCAAGTCCGGTGATGATTTGAACAATTGTCCGAGCTTGTTCCATTTCAGAAACTAAAATGGAGGGATCACCATTATAAAGGTGTTTTGCATTATGAGACATACTATGTAATCCTAGATAATGACCTTCTTGAATTAATCGCTTTGTTGTTTGAGGATAACGTGAGACACGTCCGCCAATAACGAAGAAGGTTGCTTTTTCATTTTTCTGCTTTAAGATATTTAAAATTTGTGATGTATATTTGTTTGGTCCATCATCGAATGTTAAATAAGCCACTTTTCTTTGCTGAGTAGCTGTAGGTTGCTGTGGCAGTTGTGTTTCAAGATGAGCGATAGAGCGATTCTCATGTGAAGATACAACTGCAGCCTGCTTAGGTGATAGAAAACATGAGATGATAGTATAAAACAAACAGATCAGTAGAAGCGTTCGCTTGATCATGATGCTCACCCTAATTTGAAGATTGTACATTTATCTTGCTCCAATAGTGGTATTCTCAAACGAACTATATTTTGGAAAACAAAAAACAGGATAATTTCTTTAAAGAAACCATCCTGTTTGTATATTTTTATATTGTATTGGTTATACTATTGTTATTCTTCACGTTTTTTTGCTTTTTTAAAGACTGAAATAATTGGTTTATAACGATCGTGTACAAGACCAATAATCTCTGCGACAATTTCAGTGACTAAAATAAGAACAAATAGAAGAACAATGGATAACCATAATGTTGCGCTTGAGAAAATAATCGCGTTGACACTAAAGAAAATCCCGAACGCATAAATGATAAGCACTGTTGTTCGATGAGAGAATCCCAGTGCAAGTAAACGGTGATGTAAATGCGATTTATCTGGCGCTGAAATTGGTTTTTTATTTACAATCCGACGAATGATTGCAAATGTTGTATCGAATATTGGTACCCCTAAAATAATGATTGGAACGATAAAGCTAAACAGTGTTACGCTTTTGTACAGTCCAAGTAGCGATAGTACAGCAATACAGTATCCTAAGAATAGTGCCCCTGTATCCCCCATAAAGATTTTCGCTGGATGGAAGTTATAGAACAGAAATCCAATTGTACTTGCCAGTGCGATTAGCGCAAGCGGTAAAATGAGAGCACTCCCAGCACCAGTAACACTAGTAGCAGCCATGTAAGCTAACGTTGCAAGAACAATGGATGAAATCCCAGCTGATAACCCGTCAAGTCCATCAATTAAATTAATGGCATTTGTAATACCGACAATCCAAAATACTGTAATTGGATAAGAGAACCATCCAAGATCAATATTTCCTAAAAATGGAATGAAAAGAATCGGTATTTGTAAGTTTTTCACGACTAACAATGCGACTACAAGTTGTCCACCAAATTTTACTTTTGCAGATAATTCATATATATCATCTAATACACCGATGATGATGATGATGACAGCACCTACACTAATTGATATGATACGCTGTTCATACAAGCCGCTAATCAAGCACCCCACAACAACTCCGATAAAAATTGCCAGTCCGCCAAGACGAGGCATAATTCGTTGGTGTACTTTACGAGCATTTGGCTTATCTGTTGCCCCAATCTTAAAGGCTAATTTAATCACGAAAGGGGTAGCAATCAGTACGGTAATGAAAGATGCCAAAACTGCATAAATAATTCGTGAGTCCATTAATACCCCACCTTTTATATTTTAACGTAAATTAATCTCTCTTCTACTTAAAATTCCAATATGTGTTTTTTGACTCATAACATATGGTATCATAAAAAGAGTAGAATTCAATCTTTTTTTCTTTTTACTTTGGTTGGTGATAACTGAAATATATGACAACTCTGCAACGAATTATAGATGCAAATTAGTTTTAATATGAGTGTTTTTCAGCAAAATATGTATGCATCCTATTGCGAACTATGGTAAATGTTAGAGGAAAGCGATGATAGAGTTCTGCCTTTTAAAAAAACATTCGTTGAGACATGGATTTTGATTATGTGTTGTCAAATAGAAAAGCTGAGAAAAATAACCATTCGTGTCACTGGTGGGAAGTTCTCACCAATCGGGCTGTTACGGACAGTTTAATTTTGCAACATCGAACTACTTTTATAAAGACTGAAATTATATGATGATAAATTTTTGTAGGGGGAGAAAGAATGATTTTAGTAGTTGGCGGAGCCGGATATATTGGAAGTCATACAGTAAAACAATTGTTAGACCAAAATTTTGAAGTGGTCGTATTAGATAATTTATCAACAGGTCATCGTGAGAGTGTTGATGAAAGAGCGCTTCTAGAAATAGGAGATTTAAGTAATGCAGCGGATTTAGATCGTGTATTTGGCAAATATTCTATTGATGCTGTTATGCATTTTGCGGCAAATAGCCTTGTCGGTGAATCTGTTTCGAATCCATTGAAATATTATAAAAACAATGTAACGGCAACGATCACGTTGCTTGAGAAAATGATGGAGCATGGTGTGAAATCGTTTATTTTCTCTTCAACAGCAGCAACGTATGGAATTCCAGATACAGATATCATTACAGAAGGCACTTTAACAAATCCAATCAATCCATACGGACGCTCTAAATTAATGATTGAACATATTTTACAAGATTTTCATGCAGCATATGGGATGAAATATGTTGTACTTCGCTACTTTAACGCAGCAGGTGCGCACGTATCAGGAACAATTGGAGAAGATCATACACCAGAGACACATTTAATTCCGCTTGTGCTACAGCACTTATTAGGAAAACGTGAATCAATTTCTGTATTTGGTACAGATTACGATACAAATGATGGCACTTGTATTCGTGATTATATTCATGTAACAGACTTAGCGGAGGCGCACATTTTAGCACTGCAAAGCTTACAAAATGAACAAAAATCAAATGAAGTGTATAACTTAGGAAATGGAAAAGGCTTTTCCGTAAAAGAAGTGATTGAAACATGTGAGCATGTAACTGGGAAGAAGGCGAATGTTATTCACACGGAACGCCGCGCTGGAGACCCAGCACAACTAATCGCTTCTTCTGAAAAGATTTATGAAGAATTAGGCTGGAAGGCAAAATATTCACTTGAGGAAATGATTCAAACAGCTTGGGAATGGCATACAGCTCATCCAAACGGATATAGTAAGTAAAAACAAGTCAGCTGCTGATAAAGCAGCTGACTTGTTTTTTTACAAGATAAAAATGTATCCCGCTATTTTTGGGCAGTAAAATCCCTACTGATTAAAGTTTCACTTTATAAAATTCGAAGATGACTAGCTCCAGCGCTTTTCTTTACAAAAGCTTAAAAAATGAAATGAAAGATGTCTCATATAATAAAGTTAGAGTGAAACGAACCATAAGTAGGGGGTGTGTTCATGAAAATTACAGTGGTAGGTACTGGGTATGTCGGATTGGTGGCAGGTGTTGGCTTAGCGACACTCGGGCACTCTGTGACTTGTTTTGATATTGATGAACAAAAAATAAGGCTGTTAGAGAAAAATGAACTGCCGATTTATGAACCGGGCTTACAAGAATTATTGGAAGAGGCTGTTTTGGAACAGAGATTATCATTTACTTCGAAAAAAGAAGAGGCTTACGGAGCAGCTGATTTTATTTTTGTGGCGGTTGGTACACCTTCCTACTTAGACGGGTCTGCAAATTTAACACATATTGTAAATGTGTGCCGTGATATTGGCATGTATGCAGAGCGAGATGTTATCGTTGTGACGAAAAGTACGGTTCCGGTTGGGACAAATGATGCTATGAAAGAATGGATTCGAGAATCATTGCAAACAGATATAAGTATACATCTTGTCTCAAATCCGGAGTTTTTACGAGAAGGCTGCGGTGTGCATGATTTCTTTCATGGTGATCGTATTATCATTGGAGCAGAAACAACAGCGATTGCAAAGAGAGTTGCTGAGCTGTACGAGTCGCTCCCAATTAAAATATTTACAACGGATGTGCGCAGTGCGGAAATGATTAAGTACGCATCGAATGCTTTTTTAGCGACGAAAATTAGCTTTATCAATGAAATTTCGAATATATGTGAAAAAGTACAAGCCGATGTGATAGAAGTGGCAGCTGGTATGGGAATCGATAAACGAATTGGTCCGCATTTTCTGCAAGCAGGTATTGGATACGGCGGTTCGTGTTTTCCGAAAGATACCAACGCACTTGTGCAAATTGCGGGGAATGTGGCGCATGATTTTAGATTGTTAAAAGCAGTCATTGAAGTGAATAATAAGCAGCAAGCTTCACTTGTGGAGAAGGCAGAAAAGATGATGAGTTTGCGAGGAAAACGAGTCGCAGTTCTTGGTCTTTCGTTTAAGCCTAATACAGATGATATAAGGGAAGCGCCGTCTCTTATGATTATTGAACAGTTACTAGTTTTAGGAGCTAATATTATCGTGTATGATCCAAAGGCAATTTTACATGCGAAGCGTATATTGGCAAATCGAGTACAATATACGACAGATATAGATGCAGCTCTTATGAAAGCAGATGCAGCCTTTATTGTAACGGAGTGGGAAAGTATTCGAATGTATCCTATTGCGAAGTATGTACAGCTTATGAATAAACCAATTTTATTTGATGGAAGAAATTGTTATGGTTTAGAAGAGATGGATCAACATGCCATTGATTACTATTCTATTGGCAGAAGAGCAGTTCGAAAGCGTGATGTTTCACATGCCTTTTAGGAAATATTTCCTTTTGCCATTTAGGATTCTCATATATAATAACAAGTGTTATCTCGTATGATGAATTGAAACACTGAAAGAAAAGAGGAACTGAATATGACAGAACGCATTAAAGTAATGACGATTTTTGGAACGCGTCCCGAAGCTATTAAAATGGCCCCTCTTGTGTTAGAGTTACAAAAACATTCAGAACAAATTGAATCCATTGTGACAGTAACGGCACAACACCGTCAAATGCTGGATCAAGTGTTAGATATCTTTGGTATTACGCCAAATTATGATTTAAATATCATGAAAGACCGTCAAACGTTAATTGATATTACAACACGCGGCCTAGAAGGTTTAGATAAAGTCATGAAAGAAGCAAAACCGGATATCGTTCTTGTACATGGTGATACAACGACAACATTTATCGCAAGCCTTGCTGCATTTTATAATCAAATTCCAATCGGTCATGTAGAAGCTGGTCTTCGTACGTGGGATAAATATTCTCCATACCCAGAAGAAATGAACCGACAATTAACAGGCGTTATGGCAGATCTTCATTTCGCACCGACAGCAAAATCTGCAACAAACTTACAACAAGAGAACAAAAAAGAAGCAAACATTTTTATTACAGGAAATACAGCAATTGACGCGTTAAAAACGACAGTAAAAGAATCATATACGCATCCTGTTTTAGAAAAGGTTGGAGATGACCGTCTGATCCTTATGACAGCACATCGTCGTGAAAATTTAGGTGAACCGATGCGCAATATGTTCCGTGCAATTAAACGTCTTGTAGAAACACACGAAGATGTGCAAGTTGTATATCCAGTACATATGAATCCTGTTGTTCGTGAAATTGCAGGAGAAATTTTAGGAGATCATAATCGTATTCATTTAATTGAGCCGCTTGATGTAATTGATTTCCATAACTTTGCATCACGTTCATACTTAATGTTAACGGATTCTGGCGGGGTACAGGAAGAAGCGCCATCACTTGGTGTGCCAGTTCTTGTTCTTCGTGATACAACAGAGCGTCCAGAAGGTATTGAAGCGGGTACATTAAAGCTTGCTGGTACAGATGAAGAAACAATCTTCACTTTAGCGAATGAGCTATTATCAGATAAAGAAGCACACAGTACAATGGCAAAAGCATCGAATCCATATGGTGACGGGCATGCGTCAGAGCGTATCGTGAAAGCGATTGTGGAGTATTTTAATAAATAATAAAGTGAAACCTCCATCAGTGAATGATTTTTTCACTAATGGAAAGCTCTCACCAATCGAGTTCTTACGGGCAGTTTGATTTTACAGCAATGAATAAACATGCTACTGTCCGTTAGAGCAGGATAAAAAAACAGCTATCTCCATTAGGAGATAGCTGTTTTTAATGTGAAGACATTTGCCATTCTGTATCTGATTGATGATTGGTTGAATTTGTTTTGTGTTCATTCGATTTAGATGATGGTGTAGATTGTTCTTGTTTCCCGGTATGATGCTGTATATTTGAGTTATGAGATGGCTTAGCCGGCTCTTGCTTTTCAGGTTGATGTTGTATATTCGAGCTAGATGGTTTAGCCGGTTCCTGTGTTTCAGACTGCTGTTGTGTATCTGGTTCTTGTGTTTCAGATTGCTGTTGTGTATCCGACGCAGGAGCTGAATCTTCAAGTTGTAAGTTTTGCATAAAGGTATGGCGAATTTGTTGGACATTTGCTTCGTCTGGAACGAAATAGTAAATTCCATCTATTTTTGCATCCTTGCCTTCCATTTTTACTGTTTGAATGCTAGATGTATCAAAGCCAGAGAATTCTTTATAGAGTGCAAGACCATCTGATACAGGTATATCTGTTTTGATATACGTTCCGATTGCTTTTGCAATGTCATTAATTTTAAATACAGTAGAAGGTGAGTTTAATTCCTTTAACACCGCCTCAAGTACTTGACGTTGACGCGCGGCACGGCCAAAGTCCCCATTCGGGTCTTGCTTTCTCATCCGAACATAAGCTAAGGCTTCTTCCCCATTTAAATGCTGTGGTCCTTTTTTAAACTCAATCTTTTTGTAATAGTTAACATCAGAGCGTTCCCAGAAATCGAATGGAACATCAACTGTAACGCCGCCAACTGCATCGACTATGCCTTTAAATCCTTTAAAATCTAATTTAATATAATGATCGACAGGTACTTTTAAAAAGTTTTCCACTGTATCTATTGTCATTTTTTCTCCGCCATAGGCATGAGCTGCATTTATCTTATCTTTTTTGTCACGCCCAACAATTGTCACGCGTGAATCACGTGGGATACTCATTAAAGATACTTTTTTGGATTTTGGATCAATGGTTGCAAACATTAAGGAATCCGTTCGTCCGTTTTTGCCGTCTGTGGCATAATCTTCAATTCCCATAATTAAAACACTAAATGGCTTTTTCGTAATTTCTACGTCCTCTGCGCGGAGTTTAGATTTATCATGCTTCAAGCCGCTGTAAACTCCCATTAAAGACGAGTAAGAAGTATACGCATAAACTGCTCCGCCTCCGATAAGGAGAGCAAAAATAAGGAATATAAGCGATTTACGTCTTCTTTTCTTTTTCGTTCTTCTATTTTGGAGATGATGATAACGATCTTCCATAAATAATCTCCTTTAAGTATAAATTAGTGTTGTACTATATCTTGTTCTAGATATAGTATCTCATCTTCATTAATTGTACATTTCCCATTTGTGATTTCAATCATCCATTCTGTGAATGATTGTTTTTGACTTTCCTCTACATATGTGTCAACCGTGACATGATCTAAGTAGTGTATATCTTTAATCACATATATGGAATTGCGCAGTTCATTTTCAACTTTTCCGAGTAATGTATAATCAATTTCGGTTTTCATGACGCGCATCAGCTTTCGTTCCACGATGCCGACATAATTTAGACCTTCACTTGTACATTTCCCGTATGCACGAATTAAACCGCCTGCTCCTAGTTTAATGCCACCGAAATAACGTGTTACAACAACGACAGTATCTTTTAAGTGGCGCTTCTTTAATACTTCTAGGATCGGGACACCAGCTGTACCGCTAGGTTCTCCGTCGTCGTTTGCTTTTTGAATTTGGTCACGTTCGCCAATTAAGTAGGCAGAGCAGTTATGGGTTGCATTCCAATGTTGTTTTTTTATCTTTTGGATAAATTCCTGCGCTTCTTCTTCTGTTGTCGCGCGGCTTACATGACAAATAAAGCGAGATTTTTGAATGACTATTTCATGTTCGCCGTCTTCTTTTACGGTGAAATATTGTAGTAGCAATGATATACGCCCCTATCTTTGTAAAGTGAAACTTCCATCAGTGAGCAATTTTTTCACGGATGGTTAGCTGAACCAATCGAGCTCTTACAGGCAGTTTGATTTTACACCGATGTACTACATTCTACTGCCCGTTAGAGCGATAAATTATCAATACTTTTTATTCTAAAAGGGCTGGGGTGGAGTTTCAAATATTTTTTTGCAGAAATTTAGCTCTTTCTATTATAATTTGAATTTTTTTGTTGTAAATTGTTGAAATAGTGTTTATAATTTTAAACTCTCGTTTTTGATCAGTTAATGCACCTTTTTCCATTTTCATGTACAATAAATAATAAATTTGTTTATAAGGTAGGTACGAAAATGAAAACAGCTATTGTAACCGATAGTACGGCATATTTACCAAAACATGTTCGTGAAGAGTTAAATATACATATAATCCCGTTGAATGTTATTTTTGGGAATGATTCTTATCAAGAAGAGATTGAGATTACAGCTGAAGATTTTTATGTGAAAGTTCGTGAACAGGAAGAGCTGCCAAAGACATCTCAACCAGCTATCGGAAAGTTTATTACGTTATTTGAAGAGCTAGGCAAAGAATATGATGCAGTGATTAGCGTTCACCTTTCTAGCGGTATTAGTGGTACATACCAGACAGCAACGACAGCTGGTCAAATGGTAGACGGAGTAAAGGTATATACATATGACTCAGAAATTAGCTGTGAAGTGCAAGGATTTTATGCACGTGAAGGCGCAAGAATGGCGAGTGAAGGGAAAACACCGGAAGAGATTATCGCTCGTTTTGATGAAATGAAGAAAACAGTGGATGCGTATTTCGTTGTAGATGATTTACATCATTTGCAGCGTGGGGGTCGGTTAAATAGCGCTCAAGCATTCATTGGGAGTTTATTACAAGTAAAACCGGTACTATATTTCCGCGATAAAGTTATTATTCCATTTGAAAAAATTCGTACGCGTAAAAAAGCATTAAAGCGTATTGTTGAAATTTTTGATGAACAAGCAAGCAAAGGTATGCCAATGGAAGTAGTTATCATTCACGCCAATCGAGAAGAAGAAGCAAAAGAATGGCAACAAGAATTGAAAGAAGCATACCCGCATGTAGAAATTCGAATCAGTTATTTCGGAGCAGTAATTGGTACACACTTAGGAGAAGGTGCTCTTGGGTTAGGATGGTATACGAAATAAAGTGAAACTTCCATCAGTGAACGATTTTTTCACTGATGGAAAGCTCTCACCAATCGGGCTCTAACAGGCAGTTTGATTTTGCACCAATGAATAGCAACTTACTGTCTGTTAGAGCGGGATGATGAAAAAAGCTCTCTTTCATGTAGAGAGCTTTTTTGGTAAAAATATAAATAATAAAATCAGCTTGATTACTTACTTTTTATAAGAAACTATTTTATAATAGAGGAGAGGTGAAACATATGGAACATAATCCGTGTTTATGTCCGAAGTTCGAGTCTGCTTTTACACTTCTTAGTAAAAAGTGGACAGGGTTAATTATTAAATCACTGTTAGAAGAACCGAAACGATTTCGAGAAATTGCTGATATTATTCCAAATATGAGCGATCGTATGCTATCAGAGCGCTTAAAGGAATTAGAAAGTGAAGGAATTGTTGTGCGTGACGTTTATCCGGAAGTGCCAGTTCGTATTGAATATGGTTTGACAGATAAAGGAAAAGCGTTAGAGAGTGTAATGGATGAAGTACAAAAATGGGCAGAGAAGTGGGTTCACTAATTGGGCTTATACTGTCCGAGAATAGTGGGATAAAAAGTGCAGGGAGATATTCCTGCACTTTTTTTATTTTATCCCGCTATCCCACCTCAAGATTGAGAGAAAAGCGAGGAGCGGGGGTAAGAAAAAAACACTGATGGAGGTTTCATTTTATAAAAAAAGGAAAAATATGATAAAAATATTACTTTTCGATAAAAAAAATTACAAAAATATTACAAAAATATTGTGTATACATTTTGGGTGTAATATAATCTTTTTATGGAAATAAAAACTAAAATTAAACATAATTTAGGAGATACATAAAATGAAGAAAGTTATTTTACCAGTTTTAATGTCTGCAATGTTCATAGTTCCTGCAATTTCTCATGCTGAAGAAACAGTCGTTTCAAAAAATGATACGAACAATGCAGAGCAAGTTATAAAACAAACGGGTTGGGTAAAAGAAGGAAGTACATGGTATTACTATGACCAACATGGTGTGAAGAAGACAGGTTGGTTATATGATGGCGGGAAATGGTATTACTTTAACGCAGATGGAAAAATGCAAACGGGCTATATTGAAGATAAAGATGCAGCCTACTTATTAGGAAAAGACGGTACGATGTATAGCAATGAAGGTTGGGTTCAGTATGATAACAGCTGGTATTATATCGATGCAGGTGGAAAAGTACACTATGATGGACTCGAATATAAGGGTAAACAGTATTGGTTCGGACCGAACGGAAAAATGATAACAGGCTGGATAGGAGAAGATACGCGAGGCTTTTATTTTCATCCAGATGGATCAATGGCGATAGGCTGGAATTTTATTGATAATGTTTGGTGTTATTTTAATGCAGATGGCAGTACATATAACGGCTGGTTAAACTATAAAGGAAGTTGGTATTACTTTGTAGGTGGTAAAGCACAAACAGATTGGGTTACTGTTGGTGGGAAACACTACTATTTTGGAAATGATGGTGTAATGCGAACAGGCTGGGCGCAGGATACAGATGACAAGAGCCGTTGGTATTACTTAAATGCAGATGGAGCAATATATACAGGTTGGTTACAGTATAATAATAAATGGTATTACATCCATAGAGGATTAATGCTAACTTCTATGCAACACGGTGAGTATTACCTTGGCGCAGATGGGACGATGCAAGTAGGTTGGGTACAAGATGGCGGGAAATGGTATTATTTCAATCCAGATGGTAAAGCAAGAGTAGGTTGGCTGCAATATAACAATAAATGGTATTATCTTGCTGAAGCGGGCTATATGGTAAAAGGCGATTATCAAATTAATGGAAAATGGAATAAGTTCAATGAAGATGGTGTTTGGTTAGGGGAAGTAAAAGCTTACTAGATTAGTAAACTCTCTTGTGTGATAGCAAGAGAGTTTTGTTATATTATAACAGATTAAATAATTGGTTTTTGTTATACATCACATAATTGTAAAGTAAATGAAAGCGTACGACAATAGAGGGAAAAATATCGTTCCCATTCCCTATTTCTCTACAAAAAAGTACAATATTAGAATATAAGTGCCAAGAAATTACAAACGCAATATTACATTTATTTTACAAAAGCGTAACATTGCTAAAAAACATTGGTAATTATGGTATAAATTTTATTAGATAAATTCGGAAAACCAAGAAAAAGAAAGCGGTGTAAAACAGAATGAAAAAATTAAAAATCGCATCTTGCGCATTAGCAGCAGGATTTATGATGTTTTCAGTAGTAACACCAAGCGCATTTGCTGAAGATGTAAATACACAAATTCAACAACAAAAAGACACTTTACATAAACAACAACAAGAACGTGATGCAATCCAACAACAAATGGATGAATTAAAGAAGACAATTCAAGAATTGGACAAGTCTGTTCAAGAGAACGAAGCTAAACTTGCTGAAACGGTGAAGCAAGTAGATGATACGCAAAAATTAATTGACAAAAAAAACACAGAGATTGCAGACTTACAAACGAAAATTGCACAGCGTGAAGAAGTGTTGAAGAAGCGTTTAGTTGCTCTTCAAGAGAAACCAAACACGAACGTTGTAACGGAAGTAGTTGTAAATTCTAAGAGCCTTGCTGATTTAATCGATCGTTTAACTTCTGTTTCACAAATTCTTGACTCTGACCAAGATATTATGAAAACGCAACAAGCAGACCAAGATAAAGTGAAAAAAGATGTAGAAACTGTAAAAGCAAAACAAAAAGAATTAAAAGATGCACAAGCGAAAATTGAAACTGCGAAACAAGAACTTGACGCTGAAAAAGTGAAAAAGCAAGCAGCAGTAGATGAGTTAAGTGCGAAAATGCAAACAGTTGTAAACGGAATGACTAGCACAGAAGGTCAATTAAAAGATCTAGAAAAACAAGCTCTATACTTACAAAGCTTAGCTGAGCAAGAAGCAAAACAAACAACGCAACCAGCACAACCAGCACAACAACCAGCAAACAATGGCGGCGGACAAGCTAAAGCTCCGACACCAGCACCAGCACCTGCACAAGGTGGCGGAGGTAATTCAGCGCCTGCTTCGGGTGTAATTGGAAAGGCACAACAATACCTTGGTATGCCATATGTTTGGGGTAGTGCATCTCCATCTAACGGTGGATTTGACTGCAGTGGTTTCATTTCTTATATTTACGGCGTAGGTCGTCAAGATGTAGCTGGATACTGGAATTCTGTTCAACATATTAGCGATCCACAACCTGGTGATTTAGTATTCTTCCAAGGTACGTATAAAGCAGGTCCATCTCATATCGGTATTTATGTTGGTAACGGACAAATGATTCATGCTGCTGATAAAGGAATTAGCTATGGTAGTCTAAGCAGCAAATACAATCAAGACCATTTCTTAGGTTATGGCCGATTCTAGAATTTTAATTATATAAAATACGTGAATAAAGTCGATAGCTTACTATTTTAAGAGTAGGTTATCGGCTTTTTTGATTTTTTACAAACTCTTTCAAAGTTTTTATAGTAAAAAATAGAAAGGGGAGAGCAGGATGCTAGAAGGCCGGCAATTACTGTTAGAGGAAGTATTAGTTTCGGGGAAAGAGCTTCATCAGCTAGAGCGAGAAGGTTACATTCGTTATGAGTACGGAATTGTAAAGAAAAACGCGCGGTATATGTGCCAGCGTTGCGGGAATAAAAAGCAGCGACTATTCTTTTCGTTTTTGTGCTATCGGTGTAATCGGATGTGTACGTATTGCCGCAAGTGTATCATGATGGGGAGAGTGAGTGAATGTACGCAGCTTGTTCGCTGGATTGGTCCGATACAAAATGAGATAAGGGCCGGTTGTCTAGAATGGGAAGGTCAGTTATCACAAGGACAACAAATGGCGGCGAACGGAATTGTAGATGCAGTGCAAAGGAAAGAATCCTTTTTTATATGGGCGGTATGCGGTGCGGGGAAAACAGAAATGTTATTTCATGGTATACAAGAAGCCTTAAGTAAAGGAGAACGCGTTTGTATTGCGACGCCGCGAACGGATGTTGCCCTCGAACTTTATCCCCGTTTACAGGAAGTGTTCCCGTCTGTTTCAATTTGCGCTTTATATGGTGGAAGTGACGACTTATATAAAGAAGGGCAGCTCGTTATTTCGACAACTCATCAACTTCTTCGTTATTACAGAGCGTTTGATGTCATGATTGTTGATGAGATTGATGCTTTTCCTTATTCGATGGATGAAACGCTGCAATACGCGGTCATCTCTGCTAGTAAAGAACATGCTGCGTTTATTTATTTAACAGCCACTCCATCTAAAGATTGGCAGCGAAAGCTTCGTAATGGAAAACAAAAAGGAGTGATTATTCCTGCGCGCTACCATCGTTATCCTCTACCTGTTCCTATTTTTCGCTGGTGTGGGAATTGGCGAAAATCCATTCAAAAGAAAAACTTACCTCCAATTATTCTGCAGTGGCTTCATATATATCTTCAAAAACAATATCCTATGTTTTTATTTGTTCCTCATGTTTGTTATGTAGAAGAAATTGTTTCTATTTTAAAACGTATTGATAATCGTATAGAAGGTGTGCATGCGGAAGATCCGAAACGAAAAGAAAAGGTGGCTTCATTTCGAAAGGGAGAGATTCCGTTATTAGTAACGACGACAATTTTAGAAAGAGGCGTTACCGTTTCGAATTTACAGGTGGCGGTGTTAGGAGCAGAAGAGCATGTTTTTTCAGAAAGTGCACTCGTTCAAATTGCAGGACGAGCGGGGCGTAGTAGTCATGCTCCTTATGGTGATGTAGTCTATTTTCATTATGGAAAGACAGAGGCGATGGTTGCGGCAAAAAAACAAATTCAATCCATGAACAAACGAGCAAAGCAAGAAGGGTTGGTGAACTAATGCATTGCCTTCTTTGTGATGATGTTATCTCTGTTTTGCCGAGCTGGTATTCTTTTTTTGTTGAACAAGAAAAGGGATACATATGCACATACTGTGAACAAAAATTTTCTTACATTATAGGAGACATTTGTGCGGATTGCGGAAGATCCTTTCAGTATCTATCAGATGAATATAAGCAAGGCAAATATTGCAAGGACTGTTTACGCTGGAAGCAAGATCCGTATTTTCGGCATGTGTATGTAAAAAATCGATCTGTCTATATATATAATGATTGGATGAAAGAAGTGCTAACGCGCTTTAAATTTCGCGGTGATGCAGCTCTTGTTCAAGTGTTTGCTTCTTCTTTTATGAATGCTTTTCGGCAGTATTTCCCCCATTGTGATTGCATTGTCCCGATTCCGCTTAGCTTACAGCGAAAATATGAACGAGGGTTTAATCAAGCAGAATTGTTAGCGGCATGCTTATCCATTCCAATTGTGAAAACATCACTTATGCGAAGTGATGCAGAAAAGCAAAGTAAGAAAACAAGAACAGAGCGTTTGCAGCGCCCTCGGCCCTTTTATTTTACAGAGGAAGAATCTTTTCAAGGAAAGGATATTCTTATAATTGATGACGTATATACAACTGGGATTACGGTGCGTCAAGCAGCGCAATGTTTTTATGAAAGAGGCGCAAAGAACGTTTCATCTTTGACGCTTTGTCGTTGATGGGTGTCTACTTTGTTAATATAGTTTAGTGTAAATGCGTTTTTGAAGTGTTTCAGAGTTTTTGGGCAGTAAGACTTCACATTGATAGAAGCTTCATTTCATAGGTATTTTCTCAACGTGTAGTGTTAATTTTTTAGAAGGTTTTTAAGAAATTAAGAAAGAATAGGTTCATCACCATTAAGTGCAATGGAGGTAGAAAAATAAAAAGTAAATTAGTCAGAATATTCAAATTAAATTCAGAGAAACATTTTCTATTACACGCTTATCATTCCATCAACTATAAATTATAGGATGAATTGAAGAACAATGTATTTGCATGAAGATGGTAAATGAAAAATAAACAAGGGGGGCTGCTGTGTTGCATAAGTTCAAACGTTCTCTCGCGTTACTGACTGTTTTTATTTTTGCTTTTTGTTCTTTTCATATTTCATCCGTTTTCGCTAGTTCTGTGCAAATATCTGGAGGGATTTTTCCACCATCAGAATCGTTTACTCCTGGGAGTTGGTTTTTGGGAGCGACTCCTGAGCATGCTGAGAATAAACCACCTATCGTTTTCGTTCAAGGTAAGAATGGAACTGCTAAGGACTGGTACGGTGAAACCGTTTATCACGGTATGAACGATATGTATAACTACGCTTACAATGCAGGGTATCAAACGGTTTTCATTCAGTTGTATGATGCGGCTGGGAAGGGTTCGGCAAGTGAGTGGGATAATGGGCGTTTGTTAGCTTCTATGCTAGAGCAAATCTATAATCGTTTTGGTAAGAAGGTCAATATTGTCGCACACAGCAAAGGCGGACCTGATACGCAAGCGGCGCTCATCCACTACGGTGCAAGTCGCTTTGTTGGAAACGTAGTGACGCTTGCTTCCCCGCATTATGGCTCTAACTTAGCAGATTTGGCGTACAGTTGGTGGGCGGGATGGCTTGCTTCCCTGTTAGGGCAACGGGATGACGGCACGCACTCTTTGCAGACAGGAGAAATGGCGCAGTTTCGTAATATAACGGATAGTAATCCAAATGCTAAGTTGAACCATTATTATACGGTTGCTGGAACAAGTTGGGGACCTGCCTTCTCCGCGCTGTCTATGGGCGGATTTTACCTCTCTTGGTATGGACCTAACGATGGGCTAGTCAATGAATGGAGCGCGAAGCTTCCGTATGGAACACATCTGTTCACGGATTCAAGCTTGGATCACGACAGCATTCGAAAAGGATCAGCTGTATTTTCACGGATTGAGCCTTATTTGCGTAATACTTCTGCGATTGCTTCTATTGCAAACGAAAATATATTTGAAGAGTCACAAAAAAATCTGGCTGTTAATGCGAATCAAACGGTGTTAGGAGGATCGCTCACACCAAACAATTGGGTGGAACAAACCTTTGCGATTGATACTGTAACAGATGGAAACATTTCTGTGTTGACGGCCTCTCCAGATGTACAGATACAGCTTATCGCTCCCTCTGGGAAGGTGTACACAAATCAAAGCAGCAAAGCGACGATGGGAGAAGAATATGCGTATTTTAACGGAGCGACAATTCGAACATTCCAGGTTGATCAAATGGAAGTAGGAGAGTGGCGCTTAAAAATGATGTCGCAAGCGCGAAAAGATGCATATCTCATGCTGGCTAATTACAAACAGGATGCACCGTTTACGTTAGATATGCCAGGTAAAGTTAAGAAAAACAAAGCGGAATTTAAGTTAAAGCAATCTGCAAAACACTCCCAACGGCAGGATAATATTTCCTTTGATGTACGCGTTGTAGATCGGGATGGGAATTTAGTATCGCACTCCAATAAGCTGCAAAAGACAGATACAATCACATTCACGGGAAATTTGCCGGATGTCGCAAAATCCGGTGTGTATAATATGACGATTGATATTAAAGGGAAGAATAAAGAAGGAAAAGCGTATAATCGGACGATTGTGCGTTCTGTGTATATTGAGAAATAAGATATGTCGAAAGGTAAAATAAAAAGGCGACAAGTCTTCTTTGACTTTGTACTTTTCCATTCGTTATATTCAAAGTACGGGGTAGGTACCGTTATTTTAAGATTGAAGGGAATGGAAAGAACATGCAAGGAAAAGTAAAATGGTTTAATGCAGAAAAAGGTTTTGGATTTATTGAGCGCGATGGCGGTGACGATGTTTTTGTTCATTTTTCTGCGATTCAGCATGACGGATATAAAACATTAGAAGAAGGACAAAAAGTTGAATTTGATATTGTAGAAGGTGCGCGTGGTCCACAGGCAGCAAATGTTGTGAAGTTATAATTATATAATTGAAATATGGTGCAGCCTCAAAGACCAGCGTTTCACATAGGGGAGCCTCCGTTACATAGGTAACGGAGGCTTTATCATAAGGTGAAACTTCCATCAGTGGGGGATGAAGAAAGAGTTGTCAAAAAGTTGTAGCATTTTTGTAACTGATTTTTCACACTTATATATGATAACTACGATATAAATAGGATAAAATAAGAATAGAAAAAGAGATTACATTTCTTTTTCTACAAAAATCGATAAAAAAATATCGATTTTGTCAAAAAATTTAAAAATGTAAGAAGGGTTTTTGATACCTTTGTCGAAAACCTATACATAGGCTTGAAAGGAGGAGTTCATCTTATGAAATTTAACATTCGCGGTGAAAATATTGAAGTAACTCCAGCATTAAAGGAATATGTAGAGAAAAAGCTAAGTAAATTAGAGCGCTATTTTGATACTTTTCCAGAAATTAAGGTAAACTTAAAAGTGTACTCTGACAAGCAAAGAGTGGAAGTAACAATTCCGTTTCCGGATTTATTACTTCGCGCTGAAGAAACAAATAACGATATGTATGCAGCTATTGATTTAGTCGTAGATAAACTCGAACGACAAATCCGTAAGCATAAAACAAAGGTAAATCGTAAGTTACGTGAAAAAGGCTCTACAAAAACAATGTTGATTATTCCAGATCAACCAGCTGCACAAGAAGAGGTTTTTGAAGATGAATTAGAGCTTGTTCGTACAAAACGATTTGACTTAAAACCAATGGATGTAGAAGAAGCAATTCTACAAATGGATATGTTAGGTCATAACTTTTTCGTCTTTACAAATTCAGAAACAAATGAAACAAATGTTGTTTATGGACGTAAGGATGGAAAATACGGTTTAATTGAAACTAAATAATAATAATATAAGGAAAACGCAGCTGTAATGGCTGCGTTTTTTTCAGGTTGTCGGAAATGTTTTGACAGTTGTTTTGAGTCGTATATTGTACATTCGCCAACGCTATTCGCGGGCAGCAAGCGCCTCGTCCGAGGGGGCTCCAACGTCCTGCGATTCTGGACGAGCCGCTTCCGCTTTTCTACAGAAGATAGGTGGGAGGGTTTTCATGAGGACGCGTTTGGCAGATTGTTGTCATAGATATAAAACAAGTGTTACAATTGTCAGTAGGTTTACACTTTTTTAAGTAAAAGAACCCTATTTTTAGTGAAGCAATGAGATTGAGTATTATAGCGACCAATCAGTGAAAAGAGCAGTAACGAATAACACTGATGGAAGTTTTATTTTAATAAAAGAGGAGCGTATTCCCATGATCGGTATTTTAAAAAAGGTGTTTGATGGAAACGAACGTCACGTAAAACGTATGCAAAAAAACGTGGATCAAATCGAAGCATTAGCACCTCAAATGTCACCACTGACAGATGAACAATTAAAAGGAAAAACAGTCGAGTTTAAAGAGCGATTAACAAAAGGTGAAACAGTAGACGATTTACTGCCAGAAGCTTTTGCAGTTGTACGTGAAGCGGCAACACGTGTACTTGGCATGCGTCCATATCCTGTTCAGTTAATGGGTGGTATTGCCCTGCATGAAGGGAATATCTCTGAGATGAAGACAGGGGAAGGTAAAACGTTAACTTCCACTTTGCCAGTATATTTAAATGCTCTTGCAGGAAAAGGTGTTCACGTTGTTACAGTGAATGAATACTTAGCGCAGCGTGACGCAAATGAGATGGGGCAATTACATGAGTTTCTTGGTTTAACAGTTGGTATCAATTTAAATCATATGTCACGAGAAGAGAAGCAAGCCGCGTATGCTGCTGATATTACGTACAGTACGAATAATGAACTTGGCTTCGACTATTTACGTGATAATATGGTGCTTTATAAAGAACAACGCGTACAGCGTCCACTTCACTTTGCTATTATCGATGAAGTAGACTCAATTTTAATTGATGAAGCACGTACGCCGCTTATTATTTCTGGACAAGCGCAAAAGTCTACGGAATTATATTTATTTGCAAATGCATTTGTTCGTACATTAACGAATGAAAAAGAATATACACTTGATGTGAAAACGAAAAATGTTATGTTGACAGAAGAAGGGATCAACAAAGCAGAAAAATCATTCCACATTGAAAATTTATTTGATTTAAAACATGTAGCGCTTCTTCACCATATTAACCAAGCGTTACGTGCTCATGTTGTGATGCAGCGTGATACAGATTATGTTGTGCAAGAAGGCGAAATTGTAATTGTTGACCAATTTACAGGTCGTCTTATGAAAGGGCGCCGTTACAGTGAAGGATTGCACCAAGCAATTGAGGCAAAAGAGGGCGTAGAAATTCAAAATGAAAGTATGACGCTTGCGACAATTACATTCCAAAACTACTTCCGTATGTATGCGAAGCTTTCTGGGATGACAGGAACAGCGAAAACAGAAGAAGAGGAATTCCGTAACATCTATAATATGCAAGTTATTGTTATTCCAACGAATAAACCGATTGTTCGTGATGACCGTGCAGATTTAATTTTCAAAACGATGGAAGGAAAATTTAATGCGGTTGTAAATGATATTGTTGATCGTCATAAAAAAGGGCAGCCTGTTCTTGTTGGTACAGTAGCAATTGAAACGTCCGAGTTAATTTCGAAGATGTTAACGAGAAAAGGTGTGCGTCATAATGTCTTAAATGCGAAAAACCATGCACGCGAAGCGGAAATTATCGCTGAGGCAGGTCATCCAGGTGCAGTGACAATTGCAACGAACATGGCTGGACGTGGTACGGATATTAAACTTGCAGAAGGCGTACGTGAAAACGGCGGTTTATCTGTTATCGGTACAGAACGTCATGAAAGCCGACGCATTGATAATCAGCTGCGCGGTCGTTCAGGACGTCAAGGAGATCCTGGTGTGACGCAGTTCTACTTATCAATGGAAGATGAACTGATGCGCCGCTTCGGTTCTGATAATATGAAAGCGATGATGGATCGTCTCGGTATGGATGACTCTCAGCCAATCGAAAGTAAAATGGTATCTCGCGCTGTTGAATCTGCACAAAAACGAGTAGAAGGTAATAACTACGATGCTCGTAAGCAGCTTCTTCAATACGACGATGTACTTCGTCAGCAGCGTGAAGTCATTTATAAGCAGCGTCAAGATGTAATGGAATCAGATAACCTGCGCGGCATTATTGAAGGAATGATGCATTCTACAGTAGAACGTGTTGTAGCTCTTCATACGCAAGAGGAATTAGAAGAAGAATGGAACATTGCTGGTCTTGTTGAATACTTAAATACAAGTCTTCTGCAAGACGGTGATGTGAAAGAAGAAGAATTACGTCGTCTAGCACCAGAAGAAATGATCGAAAGCATTTTTGCGAAAGTGAAAGGGCACTACGACGAGAAGGAAGCGCAAATGCCGGAAGCACAAATACGTGAATTTGAAAAAGTAGTTGTATTCCGCGTTGTAGACTCGAAATGGATGGATCATATTGATGCGATGGATCACTTACGTGAGGGTATTCATTTACGTGCATATGGTCAAATCGATCCGCTTCGTGAATATCAAATGGAAGGCTTTGCGATGTTTGAAGCAATGATTGCTTCTATTGAAGAAGAGATTTCTCGTTATATTATGAAAGCAGAAATCGAACAAAACTTAGAACGTCAAGAAGTAGCGCAAGGAGAAGCGATTCATCCAAAAGATGGAGATGAAGCAGCGAAAAAGAAACCAGTTGTAAAAGGCGAACAAGCAGGCCGTAACGACTTATGTAAATGTGGCAGCGGGAAAAAATACAAAAACTGCTGTGGAATCGGGAAATAAAGAAAAGCGGAAGCGGCTCGTTTAGAATCGCAGGACGTTGGAGCCACCGACAGAGAGGCGCTTTTTGCCTCGTCCGAGGGGGCGAAACGACCGGAGATTCTAGCCGCTGGAGCTGGACAATAAAGAAAAGCGGAGCCGACTGTTCAGCCCTATTGGCTAAGGTTCTTTCACACAGAAGGTGCTTTTTACCTTCTCGTGTGGAAGGTTCTTAGACATGAAGGGCTAGGAGGCAGAGCTGGACAGTAAAGAAAAGCGGAAGTAGCCTGCTTAGAATGTTTTACCTCATGGATGGAAAATTTTCATGATCATTCATATAATAACAAGAGATGAACTCTCTCTCGCAAAAGCAGAGAGAGTTTGCCTTGTTGTTCGTATAAAGTGAAGCGGGGTCTTACTGCTTGTAAGCAGCAAGGTAAATGAGAAAAGTAATAGTAATTGTATAGAGGTGACCAAAATGGAATTAGTAGAAATTAGACAAGAACTAGAGAAAATGGCTAAGAGATTAGCGGCTTTTAGGGGGTCTCTTTGACCTCGCTGGAAAAGAAAAGCGAATTGCAGAACTAGAAGAAATTATGATGGGTGCAGGCTTTTGGGATGACCAAAGAGGTGCACAAACAGTCATCAATGAAGCAAATGCTTTAAAAGATATGGTTGGTAAGTTTAATACGCTTAATGAAACGTTTGAAAATCTAGAAGTAACGCATGAACTTGTAAAAGAAGAGTACGATGAAGAATTGCATGCAGAGCTTGAAGAAGAAGTAAAAACTTTATCTGCAGATATGAATGAATACGAACTTCAACTATTACTAAGTGAAGAACATGATAAGAATAATGCTATTTTAGAGTTACATCCAGGCGCAGGTGGAACAGAATCACAAGATTGGGGTTCTATGTTGCTTCGTATGTATACGCGCTGGGCAGAAAAACGCGGCTTTAAAGTAGAAACGGTAGATTATCTTCCTGGTGATGAAGCAGGAATTAAAAGTGTTACGTTATTAATTAAAGGACATAATGCTTACGGTTATTTAAAAGCGGAAAAAGGCGTGCATCGTCTTGTTCGTATTTCGCCATTCGATTCATCTGGCCGTCGTCATACATCTTTCGTATCTTGTGAAGTTGTACCAGAGTTTAACGATGATATTGAAATCGAAGTGCGTACAGAAGATTTAAAAATAGATACGTACCGTGCGAGCGGTGCAGGTGGACAGCATATTAATACGACTGACTCAGCTGTACGTATTACACATATTCCAACAAACGTCGTGGTAACATGTCAATCTGAGCGTTCACAGATTAAAAACCGTGAACATGCAATGAAAATGTTGAAAGCAAAACTGTACCAACAAAAATTAGAAGAACAACAAGCGGAGCTTGATGAAATTCGCGGTGAGCAAAAAGAAATCGGATGGGGAAGCCAAATTCGTTCATACGTATTCCATCCATACTCTCTTGTAAAAGACCATCGTACAAATACAGAAGTTGGGAATGTTCAAGCGGTTATGGACGGAGAGATTGACTCATTTATTGATGCATACTTACGTTCTCGTATTTCATAGAGTGAAACTTCCATCATTACGAAAAAAATGCCAACAGGTCGTTGGCACATACGTGAGGGAATGAGAAGTATACCTTCTTTCTAGAGGGAGAGAAAGAGGAGAGAAGTTGCGAGGCAACTTCTCTTTTTGGTGGGTGTAGTTGTAGCATACAAGCTTGTATATTGTTTTGTAAAAAGTAAAAAATAACAAAATGTTAGAAGTAATTGATTAGAAAAATAGGATGATTTTCGTATTTTTTATGCGAGGAAAATTCGTTGTTTTGCATCATATCATTTGTTCACGAAATTGAAACAATTATTCAAAAGCATTAAGCCTGTAAGTGTCTCCTTTCGTTTAGGTGAATATTGGTTATGCAGGTAAGTTTTGAAATCGCAGGGAAAACATTATAATGCTATTGAGGGAGTAATTAACAGCGAGGAGCGATATAGATGAAAAAGAAATGGTTGATGATCGCATTAGGTACATCACTAGCTCTTACATTAGGAGCATGCGGAAAAAAGGAAGAAAGTAAACCTTCTAGTCCTAGTCAAGAAGCAAGCACAGATAGCGCTGAAAAAATATTCCAAAAAAGCTGTGCAGGATGTCATGGTAATGATCTAAAAGGATTATCTGGACCATCGCTAGAAAAAGTGGGCGGAAAATATTCAGAACAAGATATTGAAAACATTATCGCTAAAGGCCGCGGTATTATGCCGGCTGGTGTAATCCAAGGTGACGACGCGAAAAAAGTTGCAACATGGCTATCTGAGAAGAAATAAGAACGAAAAGCGGAGCCGACTGTTCAGCCCTGTTGGCTAAGGTTCTTGCACACAGAAGGTGTTTTTTACCTTTTCGTGTGCAAGGTTCTTAGATATGAGGGGCTAGGAGGCAGAGCTAGACAAGAACGAAAAGCGGAAGCGGCTCGTTCAGAATGGGGCTGGAGCTTCTGACATAGAGGTGTTTTTTACCTCGCAGGGAGAAGCGAAGCCACCGATCATTCTAGCTGGACAAGGAAGAAAAGTGGAGCCGACTGTTTAGGCCTAGGAGACAGAACTGGACAGAAAAGCGGCAGCCTCCAGCCATCGCTGTATGAAATTCAAACAAATAAGACCTTTTTGCTTGGTAACAGAAGGTCTTATTTGTTTGCGTCATGTCATATATTCTATGCTATGTAACACAACTGTAACAAACTTGTATCCGAATTGGAAACCGAATAATGGTACAATGTAGGGCGTAGTGTCTTTTGTAGAATTTTGAGGAAAAATTTTTACATACATGAGAAGCAGAAATAGTGATTGTTTAGAGACGCGGTAAAAGATTGAATATTGCGATCGCTATGGCTAAACAACGAAGAGTATAAAGTGTCGAAAAAAATCATTAATATTGGGTGATAAATAATGATAACAATGACGAATGTTTATAAGGAGTATCCAAATGGCATGAAAGCCGTTAATGGACTCACAGTTAAAATTAAGCAAGGTGAATTTGTATATGTAGTAGGACCGAGTGGAGCCGGGAAATCTACATTTATTAAAATGATGTATCGTGAAGAGAAACCGACTACAGGTTCTATTAATGTAAATGGTTTAGTAATTGAATCGTTAGCAGAGCGCGATGTACCGTATTTCCGTCGCCAGCTAGGCGTGATTTTCCAAGATTTTAAATTGCTTCCGAAGTTAACTGTATATGAAAATGTTGCATTTGCTTTAGAAGTAATTGAAGAAGAGCGAGACGTGATTCGTGAACGTGTTATGGAAGTGTTAGGTCTTGTAGGTCTTGATGATCGTGCTGAGGCATTGCCAAGTGAGCTTTCTGGTGGTGAACAACAACGTATTGCAATTGCAAGAGCGATTGTGAATCGTCCGAAGGTTGTAATTGCCGATGAACCAACAGGTAACCTTGATATGGATACAGCGATGGATATTATGAATATTTTCAAACGCATTAATGATCGTGGTACAACAATTATTATGGCAACGCACAATGCGGATATTGTAAATACAATTCGCCATCGTGTAATTGCGATAGAAGATGGAAAGATTGTTCGAGACGAGATTGAGGGAGGATACGGATATGAAGACTAAAACCCTTAGTCGACATTTACGAGAAGGTGTCAAAAATTTATCCCGTAATGGATGGATGACATTTGCTTCTGTAAGTGCAGTAACAGTTACATTACTGCTTGTAGGTGTCTTTTTAACAGCAATTATGAATATGAACCATTTTGCAACGAACGTAGAGCAAGATGTAGAGATTCGTGTACACATTGATCCAGCGGCTACAAAAGAAGATCAAAAGAAATTAAAAGAAGAGATTTCAAAGATTTCGAAAGTCGATTCTATTAAATATTCTTCTAAAGATGAAGAGCTAAAAAGATTGATTAAAAGTTTAGGAGATAGCGGGAAATCATTTGAGCTATTTGAGCAAGATAATCCGTTAAAAGACGTATATGTTGTAAAAGCAAAAGAACCAACTGATACAGCAAGTATTGCAAAGAAAATTGGGAAACTGCAATTTGTAAATAAAGTACAATACGGACAAGGTGAAGTAGAAAAATTATTTGATACAGTAAAAGCTGGTCGTAATATTGGTATTGTATTAATTGCCGGTCTTTTATTTACAGCAATGTTCTTAATCTCTAATACAATTAAAATTACAATTTATGCACGAAGCACAGAAATCGAAATTATGAAACTTGTTGGAGCGACAAACTGGTTTATTCGTTGGCCATTCTTATTAGAAGGGTTATTCCTAGGTGTACTAGGATCGATTATTCCAATTATTTTAATCTTAACTTCGTATAATTCGCTTCAAGTTATGTTTAATGAGAAATTTAGCGGAACAATTTTTGAATTGCTTTCATATAGTCCGTTCGTTTTCGAGCTATCTGGATTATTAATGCTAATCGGTGCGTTAATCGGTATGTGGGGAAGCGTTATGTCTATCCGTCGTTTCTTAAAAATATAAGAGTAAAAAGTTGCAAACATATTTCGTACAAGCTTATCATATAGTAGAAATAGGTAAAGGCATCGCACAATGTGTGATGCCTTTTCATACACCATTGTGTGTTCGGAAAGGGGAATTCCGCATTGAAACGTAGAGTTGCGATTATTGGAATGATTGTTGCGTTTTTAGTTGGCGCCGGCGGAATGTTTGCAGGTATGTATTGGCTTGACAATGGCTCTTACACAGTGCAATCAATTACAGGGAAAGATGCCAATGTAAAACAAGCGGATTTGGATAAAATTCGCGAAGCGTATGCACTAATTGATTCACGTTATGTTGAGGATGTGAAAGATGACAAGCTTGTTGAAGGGGCTATTCAAGGGATGCTTGCAACGCTGAAAGATCCATACTCTACATACATGGATAAGAAAACAGCAACGCAATTTGAGCAATCGCTTGATCCAGAGTTAGAAGGAATTGGTGCTGAAGTAAACAAAACGGATGAGAAGTTAATGATTGTTTCACCGATTAAAGATTCTCCAGCAGAAAAGGCTGGTCTGAAACCGAACGATCAAATTTTATCAGTCGATGGAAACAGTGTGAAAGATTTATCCCGCGAAGAAGCAGTTATGAAAATTCGCGGAAAGCAAGGAACAACAGTTACGCTTGAGGTAAAACGTTCCGGAGTTAGTGATCCGTTAACATTTAAAATTAAGCGTGATAAAATTCCGATTTTCACTGTATTTAGCTCTGTGAAGAAAGAGAATGGGAAAGATATTGGGTATATGCAAATCACATCATTCTCTGAAAAAACAGCAAAAGAGTTTAAAGATCAATTGAAAGATCTTGAAAAGAAAAATATACAAGGGCTTGTTATTGATGTGCGTGGAAATCCAGGTGGTTATTTAACGAGTGTTGAAGATATTTTAAAAGTGTTGATGACAGACAAAAAGCCAATGTTGCAAATAGAACAACGTAATGGCGAAAAACAAAAGTTCTACACATCATTAAAAGAGAAGAAACCATATCCTATTTCTGTATTAGTCGATAAAGGCAGCGCATCTGCTTCTGAAATTTTAGCAGGAGCTTTAAAAGAAGGAGAAGGTTATCCTCTTATTGGTGAGAAAACATTTGGTAAGGGAACTGTTCAGCAAGCTGTACCGTTTACGGATGGCAGTAACATTAAACTAACGATGTTTAAATGGTTAACACCGGACGGCAATTGGATTCATAAAAAAGGAATTGAACCGACGGTTGAAGTGAAGCAGCCTGATTACTATTATGCAACGCCAATTCAAATTGAAAAAACGTTGTCCTACAATGATAACGATGACCAAGTGAAGCATGCACAAGAGATGCTAAAGAGTCTTGGATATGAACCAGGGCGTGAAGATGGCTATTTTAGTAAAGAAACAGAAGCAGCTGTGAAAGCATTCCAAAATGCAAGCGATATGGATGCAACGGGTCAGCTTGATAAAAAAACAGCAGAAACAATCCAAAACAAAATTGTTGAAAAAATCCGTTCTGGTGAAAACGACCTGCAGCTACAAACAGCTTTAAAATTAATGGCGAAATAAAGTTCAACTTAACTATCAGTGGGGGATGAAAAAACCCCCACTGATGGAAGTTTCACTTTATTTCACTGATGAAAGGCAAAAAATATACAGGCTTACCTAGCCTGTATATTTTTTTATGTGTTAAACAAACGTTTGATTAATTGTGATAAGATAAAATAAAACTTCCATTTTTGGGGGGCATATCCTACATAATGGCAATTAAGTTCTTGTAGGCAGGAAATCTCACTGCCCATTAAATGCGGGAAGAAATGAATTATACTATAAATGGTGGTGAATCGTTTCGTGGAGGCTTGGTCGTTAGAAGTTGTGAAGGCAATTGTGCGTTTTTTTGCACATCCTGCTTTGTATATTTTCTTTATAAGTAGCTTTTTAGTTGGGTATTTACGGGTATTACAAGAACGGAAAGATTTTTCCTTTAAAGTGTATGATGTTTTGTATGAAATACGTACATCTGCATTCGCAGGAATTGGTTTTGGACTCATTCTATCATTGATTACAGTTGGAATGGGGCTTGTTATCTCAGAAGCAAGTATATTTATGATAGCGATTTGGACGGTATTATTTGCTCTTATTGCTCAATATAGATACTTATCTCCTGCATACACATTCGGAATTGCGATTGCAGCGACGTTATTATCTTCAAAACTGCCATTCTCCTTCTTGCAGCTTCGCGAGGGAGAAGAGAGCAGTGTCGTGTCATTAGCGATTTTACTTGGACTTATGTTAGTTGTGGAAGGTTTGCTTATTTCTAAGAACGCAGCGAACTATTCGACGCCGAAATTACGAAAAGGTAAACGTGGTTTAAATATTGGATTGCATGAATCAAAAAGATTATGGTTAGTACCGCTATTTGTTCTTGTACCAGGTGACGCCATAACGCAGTTTGTGTCTTGGTGGCCAGTTGTATCTGTCGGATCACAAAAGTTTTCTTTATTCTTAATTCCATTTTTAATTGGGTTTACGAGAACAATTAAAAGTTTTGAACCAAAAGGAGCCTTGTTATTCACAGGTCGTCGTGTGTTTGGACTAGCAGCAGTTGTTCTTCTATTAGGAATAGCAAGTTACTGGTGGCATACACTAGCAATTGTAGCTATGGGAGCAGCAATGCTTGGCCGTCTTACGATTGCTGTGCAAGAACGTTTTGAGGATGAAAAGCGCCCTGCATATTTTGCCTCTCGTGATCATGGCTTAGTTGTATTAGACACAATTCCAGGTACAGCTGGAACAACGATGGATTTGAAACCAGGGGAAGTGATTGTAAAAGTGAATGGAATCAGTCCGACCAATGTGGATGAGTTTTACAATGCCCTGCAATCAAAAACAACAGGCGCTTTTTGTAAAATGGAAGTTATTGATACGAATGGTGAACTTCGTCTTGTACAACATGCGATTTATGCAGGAGAGCATCACGAACTCGGGATTGTTTTTGTAGAACAAGAGCATCAGTGGGATACGGAAGTTGTGTGATGTGAGTTTTCATGATGAAAGGGAACAGTTTCAAAATTTAGAGATAAACAACGAAGATAGGTGGGGGTTTTTTTCATCAGTGGGAGATGAAAAAACCCCCATTTTCACTTTATGTATTCATTTCTTCATCCATCCTGTCTAATTCTACGTTAAAGTTCATGTTTTAATCTAGTAATGAAGTTCTTACAAATTTGAGAATAATGTTTTCCTTCTGAACGTGCCCATGCAAAATAGACATCTTGTTGCTTAGGACTTTCAAGTTCAATCATTACGACGTCTTTTTCTAGTAAAGTAGACTCACTAGGAAAAGAATAATCTGGACCAATAGTGATAGCTAATCCGTCTCCAATAGCTTTTTGGATAGCATCTGTATTATTAGTGGTAAAAAGAATATCAGCAGGGCCATATGTAGCTGTAAATTGGTTCATAAACCATTCCATGTAATCATCTTTGTATAAAACTAAAGAATGGGTTAACAGTTCTTCTGGAGTAATTGATTTGTTAAATGCTAAAGGTGAATTACGGTTGACCGCAATAACCATTTTTCCTTTTAATAATGGTTCAAACAATAATCCATTACTTTTATGAATAATGTTTTCAAATAGAATAATTAGACCCATGTCAATCTTATGTTGGCGAATATCATCTAGTATTTCCTGTGAACCTTTTTCAAATATCTCTATTTTTACATTTGGATAATCCTTTTTAAAATTTGTTACTGTATGAACCAATAACGGCATAGGGCCAGGAATTGTTGCAATTCTTAATTCGCCACGTACGGTATTTGCGAATCCGTGAGCTTCATCCTTTAACTCTTGGATTTTCTCTAGTGCTTCAGCCGCCTTTTTAATAATAATTCTTCCTTCAGCGGTAGGGATTGTACCTAATCGAGAACGTGTAAACAATGATATTCCTAGTTCTGCTTCTAATGCTGAGATAGATTGACTGATAGCAGATAATGTGACATGCATATTTTGTGCTGCAATGGTTAAAGAACCTGCATTTGTAACCTCAACTATGTATTCTAATTGTTCAATGTTCATATAAACACGACCTCTTTTATTAAGTCTTACTTAAGCAATGATAAGTATGTTTTAATAATATTTAATGTACAGAAGTGTTACAATTATTGCAAGAAATCTGATAGCGAATAGGGGGAGTAGTTATGATGACAAGAAGAGTTGCTGTAATTACAGGTGGAGGAAGTGGAATTGGTCAACAAACATGTATCAAGTTTGCAAGAAAAGGAGATCAAGTAGTAGTCGCTGATGTGAATGAAACAGGTGGAAAAGAAACTGTAGAACTCATTAAAGCTGAAGGTGGAACAGCTATTTTTGTTAAGACAGATGTTTCGCGGTACGACGAGGTAGAAAATCTAGTTCATATCGCAGTAGAAACGTATGGCCGAATTGATATTATGTGTAACAATGCTGGAATTGGCGGGGCAGGTCCAGTGCTGAATCAAGATATGGATCGCTACGAAAAAGTAATAGGGATTAATCAACATGGTGTTGCCTATGGAATTATAGCAGCAGGTAAGAAGATGAAAGAATTAAATATAAAAGGTGTAATTATAAATACAGCTTCTGTTTATGGCTTCTTAGCTTCTCCAGGTACATTTGCATATCACGCAACAAAAGGTGCTGTTATTATGATGACAAAATCTGCAGCGCTTGAATTAGCTGAATACGGAATTCGTGTAGTAGCGGTAGCACCAGGAGTTGTCGATACACCTATTCTTCGTGGATATAGCGATAGTATGATTGAATCTATGAAAAAGAAAGCTATGGGTAATGAGTTAATGAATCCAGAAGCACTTGCTGATGTAGTCTACCTTCTTTCATTAGAAGAAGCAGATGCTATTAATGGTAGTGTAGTAATGGCTGACCACGGATATGCTTCATTTAAATAATAAAATATAAATATGATTTTTCTATTAAATATATGTAATATTTTTTGAATATTTAATTAATTTTTTTGTTTATAATTGAAACGCCCACGATAGAACGTATAAATTTGTGGGGGTAACTGCTGGCATGCGCTTGATTAGGAGGGACTTCCAGCAGTGGGGAATGAAGGAACCCCCACTGCTGGAAGTTTCACTTTATAGAAATAAATATGAATGAATTTACTTAGGAAAGGATTTTTTATATGAAAGGGACTAGCAATATTCCACAGCCTAAAACTTTCGGTCCACTTGGCAATTTACCGTTGTTAAAGAAAGAGGAGCCCATGCAATCAATATTAAAGCTCTCGTATGAGTATGGACCAATTTTTCAACTTGAATTGCCTGGAAGGACTCGCACCATTGTTTCTAATCATGAATTAGCGGCAGAAGTATGCGATGAATCTCGCTTTGAAAAAAGTATTGGAACCGCCTTACAAAATGTTAGTGCATTTACTGGCGACGGGTTATTTACGAGCTGGACAAACGAACCAAACTGGCATAAGGCACATAACATCCTTCTTCCTAGTTTTAGTCAACAAGCTATGAAGGGATATCACTCTATGATGGTTGATCTTGCTCTGCAATTAGTTCAAAAGTGGGAACGTCTCAACCCTAATGAAAGTATTGATGTACCAGAAGACATGACGCGCCTTACGCTAGATACGATCGGACTATGTGGATTTAATTACCGTTTTAATAGCTTTTATCGTGATACTCCGCATCCTTTTATTACTACTATGGTTCGTTCGCTTGAAGAGGCAATGAACCAATCTCAACGCTTAGGTATACAAGATAAATTAATGGTTATGAAGAAACGTCAGTTTAAGCAAGACATTCAATCTATGTTTGATCTGGTAGATAATATTATTGCAGAGCGTAAAGAGAGTGGTAATCAAGATGGGGATGACTTGCTAGCTCATATGCTGAGAGGGAAAGATCCGCAAACAGGTGAAATGTTGGACGATGAAAATATTCGTTTTCAAATCATTACCTTTTTAATTGCCGGACATGAGACGACTAGTGGTCTATTGTCATTTGCACTATATTACCTTTTGAAAAATCCCGATAAGCTTAAGAAGGCGTATGAAGAAGTAGATCGAGTTTTAACAGAGCCGATTCCTACATATGGGCAGGTTCAAAAACTGAAATACGTTCGTATGATTCTCAATGAGGCGCTACGTTTATGGCCAACAGCGCCAGCTATTTCACTTTGTGCAAAAGAAGATACACTTCTTGGTGGAAAGTACCATATAGAAAAGGGAAGAGAGCTTACAGTTCTCATACCAAAGCTTCACCGTGATACGAGTGTGTGGGGAGATAATGTTGAAGATTTCCAACCTGAGAGATTTGAAAACATTGAACAAATCGCCACGCATGCATATAAGCCATTTGGGAATGGGCAAAGAGCTTGTATTGGACAACAATTTGCACTTCAGGAAGCTACTTTAGTATTAGGTATGATTCTTCAACATTTTGAAATTATCAATCATACAGACTATCAATTAAAAGTTAAGGAAACATTAACCTTGAAACCAGATGGATTTACTATGTGCGTCAAACCGCGAAATAAAAAAGTTCCCTTCGCTGTTTCTGATTCAAAAGTTACAATACCAACAGAACAGGAAGTAAAACATAACTTTAAAACTGTTGTCGATTCGCATCATACACCGCTATTAGTACTTTATGGATCTAACCTTGGAACAGCGGAAGGTCTCGCACGAAACCTTGCTGACACTGCTCGCTTCCAAGGATTTGAGAGTGAAGTGGCGCCGCTTGATGAGTATACTGAAAAGCTTCCTAGAGATGGAGCCGTGTGCATTGTTACTGCTTCATACAATGGTAATCCACCTGATAACGCAAAGGAATTTGTGCATTGGATAAGCGAGTTAGAGGATGAAACGCTTAAAGGAGTGAAGTATGCTGTTTTTGGATGCGGCGACCGTAATTGGGCTAGCACATATCAACGTATTCCAAGATTGATTGACGAACAATTGGCCTTAAAGGGTGCGACTCGTCTGACTATACGTGGCGAGGGTGATGCGAATGAAGACTTCGAGTTCCAGTTTGATGAGTGGCAAAATCAGCTATGGGAAGATGTAGCAGAAGCTTTGAATTTAGAAGTTAATAAAAATGAAAAACGTTCGGAAAATAAATTGAAATTACAATTTGTTAGCGAATTGACAAGTACTCCTCTTGCGAAAACATATGATGCACTTTCGGCGTACGTTATAGAAAATCGTGAGCTTCAAACAGAGGAGAGCGCACAAAGTACGCGCCATATTGAAATTACTTTGCCTGAAGGTATTCAATACCGAGAGGGTGATCATCTAGGAGTCTTACCACAGAATAGAAAAGATCTTGTAGAACGTGTTTTACAACGATATGGATTAAATGGGAAAGATGTTCTTCTTTTGAGCGGAAATGATCACAGCATTGCACATCTTCCTTTAGAGCAGTCTGTGTGTGTTTATGAACTGCTTGCAAATTATGTTGAATTACAAGAGCCGGTGACACGGGCGCAACTTCGTGAATTAGCGGCATATACCGTTTGTCCGCCTCATAAACAAGAGTTAGAAGCCCTTTTAGAGGAAGAGGCATACAAAACAAATATTCTTCAAAAACGTACGACTATGCTAGATTTACTTGAGAAATATCCTGCTTGTGAATTGCCATTTGAAAGGTTTGTAGAACTTCTTCCGCCACTAAAAGTTCGATACTATTCAATCTCTAGTTCACCGCAAATTGTTTCGAATCGTGCGAGTATCACAGTGGGTGTCGTAAGAGGACCATCATGGAGCGGGCGTGGTGAATACTTGGGAGTTGCTTCAAACTATTTGGCCGAGCGACAAGTAGGAGATGCTATCGCATGTTTTATTCGTGATCCACAATCAGGGTTTCACTTGCCAGAAAATCCTGAGAAACCAATTATTATGGTTGGACCTGGAACAGGAGTTGCTCCATTCTTAGGATTTTTGCAAGCACGTCGTGTTCAAAAGCAAGAAGGACATAAATTGGGAGAGGCGCACTTGTACTTTGGCTGTCGTCATCCTAAACAGGATTATCTTTACCGTGAGGAGCTAGAACGTGCTGGGGAGGATGGACTAGTTATGCTTCACACAGCGTTCTCTCGTTTAGAAGGACAATCGAAAACATACGTACAGCATCTTATGAAGCAGGATGCAAACAATTTAATTCGTTTGCTTGATGAGGGTGGTCAACTTTATGTATGTGGAGATGGAAGTCGAATGGCTCCAGATGTAGAGAGAACTTTATGTGAAAGCTATCAAACTTATCATGGTGTTGATGAGCAGAAAGCAAAAGACTGGCTTGATCATTTACAATCTGAAGGAAGATATGCAAAGGATGTTTGGGCAGGTGTATAATTTTTATTTTTTAATTTGATGGTGATGTGGCGGTAGCTTATTAATTGGAGTAAGGTAAATATCGTAAAAAACCTGGTTATTCATTGAGGTGTTCTTAACATTGGATAACTAGGTTTTTATTTATGGAGGGAAGCTTAGTTCGTTAGCTTGATAGCGATACTCCAAAAAGAAAAAAACGTTGCCATGTCCCTGTAATTTGGTTTTGCACACATCTCTGCTGAACTCCATGGTGAATAACCCCTCCTTATCCGGGGCTTCCTGTTTCATAGACCGTTGCATAGTGGGGTGTCCCACTGCGTCTTACACAGTCTCCACAGGCGTAGTTTATACTGTTCGGACATAACCTTGCCCTACAGTTTGTAGACTTTAGTTTGTGGCAAACACTTCTTCTAATCCTTTTTGTAAGATGTTCCGGCTCGCGTTATAGTCTCTATCCAATACCGTTCCGCACTTTGTACAAATGTGAGTACGAATAGAGAGAGACTTCTTCACACGATTCCCACAAAAAGAACAGTCTTGTGAAGTATACTTTGGTTCTACTTTGATGAGTACACCGCCATGATTTTCGCATTTGTATGCAAGCATGTTTCGAAACATTCCCCATCCTGCATCAGAAATAGACTTCGATAATTTTCTGTTTCTAACCATGTTTCGAATGTTCAGATTTTCTACAACGATAACGGAATACTCTTTTGCTAGATTGTAACTGAGCTTATGAAGAAAATCTCTGCGCTGGTTCGCTACTTTTTCATGTAGCTTGCGAACACGCTCGACTTGTTTTATGAAGTTAGCAGAACCTTTTTTCTTCTTAGAAAGTTTTCGCTGTGCTTTCTGTAGCTGTTTTTCTTTTTCGCGGAGAAATCTAGGGTTTTCAAACTCTGAACCATTAGAAAGAACGGCATACTTATGTAATCCCACGTCAATTCCTATCGCACGATTGGTATCGATATCAGATGGTACCACTTGTCTTTCGACACAGAAAATAGCGTACCATCTTTTCCCTTGACGTTTGAGAATCAGTTGCTTGATTGTTCCTTCGAGTGGTCTGTGGAGTAGAATATCTATCTCTCCCAATTTTTTATTGTATAACTTACCGTTATCAGAAAAAGACACGGCATAGCGATGCTTTCCGTTCGGTTTGAATCCAAATTGAGGAAATGTCATACTCGTGTAGTCTTTATACTTTTTCTGTTTTGGATACTTTGCATCTTTACGAAAGAAATGATCAAACGCTTTTTTCAGACGTGCAAAAACTTCTTGCAAAGGCTGAGAAGGCATTTCGTTTAGAAAAGAATACATATTCTTGTCCAATGTAAGTTGTCTTTGCATATCATAACGATTGTAATTTTCTTTGTTTTGCTTATATTTCCGTTCTTTGTCTAGCAAGGCAGAATTGTAGGTTTGACGACAATATTGTAGCCAACGGTCTAACACTTCTTTTTGTGCTTCTGTTGGAAAGATTTCATATTTTTGATTCAACAACATTGTCATCCCCTCCCATTCGTTTTGTCCTTGTGTTTCGGTCTTTCTTTAGAATTTCTAATGGTGCACCGCCTACAGTCAGCAAACAATAGCTTTGAGATCAAAAGTATTCTTTCTATAATTTCTGTCTCATTTGAGAAAATTCCTTTTTCATTCCTTTGGCTTACGCCAACCAAAATTCATCCCCTTCCTACTCATTGGGCTTCACCCTTCTCATTCCTTGAGGAAGGGGAATTCTTTTGGAAGTATGTTAAAATTAACAAGCAGGATTACTTGATTAAAGTTTTACTTTAGGTTTATATACTATAGTATAGACAAAGTAACATACATAGAAAGGAACGATGAAATATGCCAAAGCAACAAATTGGAGTTGTTGGTGTGGGCGTTATGGGAAAAAGCCTTGCACTTAACTTTGAGAGTAAAGGGTATTCTGTTGCCCTATATGATATTTCAAAGGAAAAAGTAAATGAAATCATTGAGGAAAACCGTGGTAAAAACTTAGTTGGTACTCATATGGTTGAAGAGTTTGTTAACTCACTTGAATCACCTAGAAAGATTTTATTAATGGTTAATGCAGGGGAAATTACAGATAAGGCGATTGATTCTCTGCTTCCTCACCTCGATAAAGGTGATATTTTAATTGACGGTGGCAATACATATTTTGGTGATACAATTCGCCGAAACAAACGTCTTGCTGAAGAAGGAATCAATTTCATTGGTGCAGGTGTGTCAGGTGGAGAAGAGGGCGCATTGAAAGGGCCGTCTATTATGCCGGGCGGACAGAAAGATGCATATGAAAAAGTGAAGGATATGCTTGAAAATATCTCTGCGAAAGTGAATGGCGAGCCTTGCTGTTCTTATATCGGGCCTAATGGTGCAGGTCACTATGTAAAGATGGTTCACAATGGTATCGAGTATGGAGATATGCAATTAATTTGTGAAGCGTATTTCTTCTTGAAACAAACGCTTGATTTGACTGCAGAAGAGTTTCACGAAATATTTGCTGAATGGAATAAGGGCGAACTGAACAGCTACCTAATCGAGATTACAGCAGATATTTTCACGAAGAAAGATGAAGAAACTGGAAAGCCATTAGTGGATGTTATTCTTGATACTGCGGGACAAAAGGGCACAGGGAAATGGACAAGCCAAAGTGCGCTTGATTTAGGTATTTCTCTTCCGATTATCACGGAATCTGTATTTGCGCGTTGTATTTCTGCTTTAAAAGAAGAGCGTGTGAACGCAAGCAAAGTTTTATCTGGCCCTAAAGACAAACCAGCACTTGGAATGGAAAAAGCAGAATTAATTGAAGCAGTGCGTCAAGCTCTGTATATGAGTAAAATTTGTTCTTATGCGCAAGGATTTACTCAATTAAAGGCAGCTTCCGAAGAATATGACTGGAATCTTGATTTCGGTAGCATTTCTATGCTTTGGAGAGGCGGATGTATTATTCGTGCAGCCTTCTTACAAAACATTAAAGAGGCTTATGAGAATAACACTGACTTACCGAACCTTTTACTTGATCCATACTTTAAAGAAATTGTGGAATCGTATCAAGGCGGATTACGCAAAATCATTTCATTGGCTGTACAACAAGGTATAGCGGTACCTGCATTTTCAGCAGCAATTTCCTACTATGACAGCTATCGTACTGCAACATTGCCTGCAAACTTGTTACAAGCGCAGCGCGATTATTTTGGAGCACATACGTATAAACGCGTGGATAAAGAAGGTACATTCCATACAAAATGGATATAAAACAAAAAGTGGACCAAGATTTCAATCTTGGTCCACTTTTTTATCCCGCTATTTGCGGGCAGTAATCTCGGTTAGTTCATTTTATTGAAATAATAATACGCGCGCTGGTGCTGCATCTGTACCCATTAGTTTTAATGGAGCTGCGACCATAAAGTATGTTCCCGCTTCTACTTCTTTAAATGTTAATCCTTCGATTACAATAATATCGTGTGCAAATAGTGTTTTATGGGTTGGATGCCCTTCTTGTGCACGTTCAACACCTAATGCATCAATACCGACGCCGCGAATGCCTTTTTCAGCAAGCAGCTTTGCGCCGCTTTCAGCTAAGTAAATAAAGTCAAAGTTAAACCCTTCATCAAAGGAGTTCTTTGTTTTAAATAAGACAAAGTCGCCTTTTTGAATATCGAAATCTTTCAAGTCTTCAGCAGTAATGCCGCCCTCAACATTTGTCAGGTCAAAAACCTTTGCTTCGCCTACTAATTTCTCAATATCAAGCGTTTCAAATGTATCTCCGTCATTTATCATGTGCAAAGGCGCATCAATATGCGTTCCTGTATGAGCATCCATTTTTAATGTGGATTCTGTTACATGACCGTTTGTAACTTTAGAAAGTTGAGGCTGTTTTTCCGGCTTATTTTTATATACCGGCATTCCTTCGTAAATAGGTACTGTAATATCATATACTTTTTTCATAAAAATTCCCCTTTCGCCTTTGCTATGATTAGATTGAGTAGTCACTATCATCTGAAATAGGCCACCATTGGAAGCCGTTTTCCGCAAGTAGATCATCAGAAGCTTGAGGTCCCATTGATCCTGATTCGTAAGTAAGTAAATCGGTTGATACATCCTGTTTCCATGCTTTAGAAATAACATCAACAAATTTCCATGATAACGCCACTTCATCCCAGTGAGTGAAGTTTGTTGCATCGCCTTGAATTGCATCATATAGAAGTTTCTCGTAAGCTTCTGGTGTATTTACTCCGTCCACGCAGTCATTGCAGTAATCAAGTTTAAATGGTGTCGTCTTGTCAGAAGTACCGATTTTCTTACCATTTAAAACAAGAGAAATTCCCTCATCCGGTTGAATATGAATAATAAGCAGGTTCGGATGAACGATGTTTTCTGATTTAGAATATAAATTCATTGGCAATTCTTTAAACTGAATAACGATTTTTGTTGATTTTTCTTGCATGCGTTTACCTGTACGAATGTAGATCGGCACACCAGCCCAGCGGAAATTGTCTATTAATAATTTACCCGCGACAAATGTTTCCGTTCTTGAGTTTGGATCCACTTTATTTTCGCTTCTGTACCCAGGAACTTCTTTTCCGTTGATTGTTCCTGGACCATACTGACTTCGCACAAAATATTGATCCACTTCTTCTACTGCCATTGGTCGAAGTGCACGTAATGCTTTAATTTTTTCGCTTCGGATTTCTTCTGTTGTTAAACGAATTGGCGGTTCCATTGCCAGTAAAGCAACCATTTGTAACATATGATTTTGTACCATATCTCTTAAAGCGCCGGAATGGTCGTAGTAACCTCCACGATCCTCTACACCTAAAGATTCACTGGATGTAATTTGAATATTAGAGATGTATCTATTATTCCACAATGATTCAAATATTGCGTTTGCAAAACGAATAACGCCAATGTTTTGAACCATTTCTTTTCCTAGATAATGGTCAATACGATAAATTTCATCTTCCGCAAATGCGTGACGAAGTTCCTCGTTTAACTTTTGTGCGGATGGCAAGTCATGCCCAAAAGGCTTTTCAATAATCAATCGGTTCCAGCCGCTTGCTTCTGTTACACCTTCTGATTTCAAGTAAGAAGCGATTGTTCCGAAAAATTCAGGAGCCATTGCCATATAAAACATTCTGTTTCCTGGAATATTGAATTGTTCTTCTAGGTTAGTAAGTAATGCATTCAAATCTTGGTATGAAGCAGTATTCGTAACATCAAACGCTAAGTATCGGAAATGAGTTAAAAATTCATCTAAATCATCCCCTGGTTTAATTTTTGACTCTTGAATAGAGGAACGTACATTTTCACGAAATACATCATCACTCCATTCGCGTCTTGCTACACCAACAACAGCAAAATTTTTAGAGAGCTGTCCTTTTTTATATAGGCTATATATAGAAGGGAATAATTTTCTCTTCGCTAAATCGCCTGTTGCTCCAAATATGACCATAGTGCAATTTGTATTGTTGTTATTGTTCACTGGGAAACCTCACCTTTATTAATGTTATACTAAATAGTATCTCACAAAATTTTAACATAATTTGAAAGAAGACTCCTACTTTTAAGTATGTGTAAGAAAGCAGGAAAAAATCTTTTGAATTATTTTAACATATCATTAAAAGAATTCCCCTTCTTCAAGGAATGATAAGGGTGAAGCCCAATGAGTAGGAAGGGGATGAATTTTGGTTGATGTAAGCCAAAGGAATGAAAAAGGAATTTTCTCAAATCAGACAGAATTTATGTAAAGAATGTTTTTGGTCTCAAAGTGATTGTTTGCTGACAGTAGGCGGTGCACCATTAGAGATTTTAAAACAATATATCGAAACGCAAGGACAAAATGAATGGGAGGTGATGACAATGTTGTTGAATCAAAAATATGAAATCTTTCCAACAGAAGCACAAAAAGAAGTGTTAGACCGCTGGCTACAATATTGTCGTCAAACCTACAATTCTGCTTTGCTAGACAAAGAACGGAAATATAAACAAAACAAAGAAAATTACGACCGTTATGATATGCAAAGACAACTTACATTGGACAAGAATACGTATCCTTTTCTAAAAGAAATGCCTTCTCAGCCGCTACAAGAAGTTTTTGCACGTCTGAAAAAAGCGTTTGAAAATTTCTTTCGTAAAGATGCAAAGTATCCAAAACAGAAAAAGTATAAAGACTACACGAGTATGACGTTTCCGCAATTTGGGATAAAAAGAAACGGAAAGCATCGCTATGCCATGTCTTTTTCTAATAATGGTAAATTATACAATACAAAGCTGGGAGAAATAGATATCTTGCTTCACAGACCACTCGAAGGAACAATCAAGCAGCTAATTCTCAAACGTCAAGGGAAAAGATGGTACGCTATTTTCTGTGTTGAAAGACAAGTGGCACCATCTGATATCGATACCAATCGTTCGATAGGAATTGACGTGGGTTTACATAAGTATGCCGTTCTTTCTAATGGTTCAGAGTTTGAAAACCCTAGATTTCTCCGTGGAAAAGAAAAACGACTGAAGAAAGCGCAGCGAAAACTTTCTAAGAAGAGAAAAGGTTCTGTTAGCTTCATAAAACAAGTCGAGCGTGTTCGTAAGCTACATGAAAAAGTAGCGAACCAGCGCAGAGATTTTCTTCATAAGCTCAGTTACAATCTAGCAAAAGAGTATTCCGTTATCGTTGTAGAAAATCTGAACATTCGAAACATGGTTAGAAACAGAAAATTATCGAAGTCTATTTCTGATGCAGGATGGGGCATGTTTCGAAACATGCTTGCTTACAAATGCGAAAATCATGGCGGTGTACTCATCAAAGTAGAACCAAAGTATACTTCACAAGACTGTTCTTTTTGTGGGAATCGTGTGAAGAAGTCTCTCTCTATTCGTACTCACATTTGTACAAAATGTGGAACGGTATTGGATAGAGACTATAACGCGAGCCGGAACATCTTACAAAAAGGATTAGAAGAATTGCTTGCCACAAACTAAAGTCTACAAACTGTAGGGCAAGGTTATGTCCGAACAGTATAATCTACGCCTGTGGAGACTGTGTAAGACGCAGTGGGACACCCCCGCTATGCAACGGTCTATGAAACAGGAAGCCCCTTCTTCAATCAGACCAGAAGGTGGATAAGGAGAGGTTGTTCACGGCGAAGGTTATAGAAAATCAAAAGAAAAGCACGAAATTATCAATACAATGTAATTTAGTCATTTTTAATTTAGAAGAATAGATAAAATAAGGAATGTCTAGAAAAAACATGAAATCAAAAGAGTTAAGACGGAAAAGATAGTAATTTGAGCAGTGTTAATAGATTCTAGCACAGCAAAATAAATTGTGCTATGATGTGGAGAAATATAGAATAAAGCCATCTAACGGAGGGATTCACTTGCCGCATATTGTATTTCGTGGAATTACTACTGAACAATTAAAGAGTATAAGTAAACCATTAGTAGAAGAATTAGCAGAGATTTGCGAATGTGGTACGGATAATTTTACATTAGAACTACCAAAATCTACATTTGTATATGATGGAGAAGAAATAGAGGCTTTTCCTCTTATTGAGGTTAAATGGTTCGAACGTGGACAGGAAATTCGAGATCGATTTGCTCAGGCAATTACTACATATATAATGGATTTTGAGCTTTCTGAAGTAGAGGTTGTGTTTACGGTTTTCACAGAATCAGCGTATTATATTAACGGAAAGCATTGTGCAGATTAAAGTTAATTAGGTTCTGGTGTAAATCTTGCATTTACCAAAATAAAAATATAAGGTTAATTATATAAGTTAGGTAAGCACTCTGTATTTGAGCGTAAAGTTAATTCGTTTCATGTTTAGCATGGATGGTTAACGAAAATGCAAGAGTGTTTCTTTTTGTTAGTGGGATGTGTATAAAAAGTTAACATGTATCGGAACCTGTATTAACTGAAGGTATAATTTGTTATAATACACTAGTTGTGTAAAATATTGTTTTGTGCAGGGGATGAAATTTTATTTTACTTCAGGAAGGAGAAATAAGGATGAAAAAGATCACTATTCTTGTTCCTGCTTATAATGAACAAGAAGTAATCGATCAGCTTTATGATAGATTAAATAAAGTAATCGATACTGTTCCGAACTATGAGTTTGAAATCTTGTTTGTAAATGACGGAAGTCGTGATAATACAGTACAAATTATTAAATCATTACGAGCATTTGATAAGCGCATTTCCTATGTCGACTTATCAAGAAACTTTGGAAAAGAAACTGCTATGATAGCAGGGTTAGATTATGCAACAGGTGATGCAGTTATTATTCTAGATGCAGACTTGCAAGACCCTCCAGAATTGATTCCAGAGATGATTAAGTACTGGGAGGAAGGATACGACGATATCTATGCAAAGCGTCGTAACCGAGCGGGAGAAACGTGGTTTAAAAAGTGGACTGCAAATACGTTTTATAAAGTGCTTCAAAAAACAACTAGAATTCCGATTCAACAAAATACGGGTGATTTTAGATTGTTAGATAGACGATGCGTAGAAGCTTTAAAGCAATTACGAGAGACACAAAGATATACAAAAGGAATGTTTAGTTGGATTGGTTATCAGAAAAAGGAAATTTTATTTGATAGGGATCCGCGTGCAGCTGGGGAAACGAAGTGGAATTATTTGAAGTTGCTTGATTTAGCAATTGAAGGTATTACTTCATTTACAACAGCTCCTTTACGAATTTCAGCATTCTTTGGATTTGTTATTTCATTCTTTTCATTCATTTATATGATTTGGATTATTACAAAAACATTAGTGTTTGGTGAATCTGTTCAAGGATATCCATCGCTCATGACCATTATGTTATTTATGGGGGGTATTCAATTAATTTCTTTAGGAATTATTGGTGAGTATCTTGGAAGAATTTTTAATGAGACGAAAAGGCGGCCATTATATTTTGTGCATGAATATAATGATGAAAAAGTACAAAATGAAATGAAACAAGCATCCCTACCGAAGCGAGGGGTGTAAGTTATGCAGAAAAAAGAGTTTGTAAATTATGTCATTTTTGGGGTATTAACAACACTTGTCAATATTGTCTGCTATGCATTACTGACAAAAGTCTTTCAGATAGATTATAAATGGGCAACAACTATTGCGTGGATTGTTTCAGTCCTTTTCGCCTTTGTAACGAATAAGCTGTATGTATTTCAGAGTAAACAAAAAAGTACTGCATCTATTTTGAAGGAATTTATATCCTTTATGTTTTTTCGAGGACTTTCATATGTGTTAGATATAGCAAGTATGATTGTTCTCGTTGAATGGTTAGGCTGGAATGATTTAATTGCGAAGGTAATTGCGAATGGTATCGTAATCATTGTGAATTACTTTGCAAGTAAGTACATCATTTTTCAAACAAATCATTCGAAAGAAGTATAGTGAAGCATGAAAAAAGGTGTCGCTGTCTGAAAGGGCAGCTTTTTTCGTTTTGAGCTATTTTGGGACAGTAAGACCCCCACCTCAGGATAGGTGGGGGTCTTACTGCTGGCATGCGATCGATTGGTGAGAGCTCTCCATCAGTGGGAGATGAAAATACTCTCCACCGATGGAAGTTTCACTTCATAGTAAGCGCATGTTACATTCCTGAATTTGATGTAGCAATTGCTCATATTCACTTTCCAGAGCAATCACATCATCGTCACGTCCCGGCATCGAAATACGCCCGATTACTTCTGTTAGTTTCGTTTGTAGGCGCAATAGTTCCTGCTCTGCAGGATTGATAGAAGTTTGTTCTGTTCGCTTTGTATACTGTTCATAACTCCCTGGAAAGAGTCGTGGTGATTCTTCATCTAGATGTAAAATATGATCAGCAATTTTATGAACAAAGGTACGGTCGTGACTAATGAATAAAACAGTCCCAGGATAATGTTGCAGCATTTGCTCTAGTTCTTCTTGAGTAGCGAGGTCTAGATAGTTTGTCGGTTCGTCAAGAAGGAGCGTATTGTAGTCTCCTAAGAAGATTTTAGCCAGCGCGACCTTCACGCGTTCGCCGCCGCTTAATACACTCACTTGTTTATGAACATCTTCTCTTCGGAACAGCAGGCGTGCAAGAATCGTTCGTACAAACGATTCATCGTAACGTGTTTCCTCCATAACATTTTGTAAAATGGTTTTGTCATTTTGCAGAATTGCTAATGTTTGTTCAAAGTAACCAATTTTAGAGCTTTTCGAAAGCTGAATTCCTCGTTCATTTGCTTGAATCATATGAAATAGTGTTGTTTTTCCGCTCCCATTTTTTCCGAGAATAGCAAGCTTTGCACCCGGAGCCATACTTCCATTTATATTGTGAAAGAGGGTACGGCTTCCGACTTTTTTTGTAACCTTATTCAATTGCATAACTGTTTTACTATGAATCGGTGCGTGGTACTGCGCATCAAACTTTGTATGCACAATTTCCTTTGGCTTTTCTTTCTTTTCTAGTTGCTCTAATCTTGTTTCTAATGCTTTTGCGGCTTTTTGGACATTCCCTTGACTGTAAGCTGCTCCTGATTTGTACAGCTTAGATTCTGAAGAATCAAAGCGTGTTGGAATTTTTGTCATACCTGAAGCCCGCTGTTGTCTGCTGGTGATTGCTGCCTCTAGGCGCTGTTTTTCTTTTGTATACTTTTCATATTCTGATTGCTGATGCTGCCTTTGCTGTTCTTTTTGCTCCCGATAGTTTGTGTAATTTCCTTTATATTCACGAACAGAACCATCTTCGATTTCGATAATTTTTGTGCAAATGGCGTCTAACAAGGCGCGGTCATGAGAAATTAAAAGAATTGCTCCTTTATAAGACAGTAGTGCTTTTTCCAGTTGTTCTGTGCCATACATATCGAGATGGCTTGTTGGTTCATCAGCAAATAAGATAGATGCTTCTTGCTCAAGAGCATGAGCGATTTTTAAACGCCCGCGTTCACCGCCGCTCATATTTGTTGTGACGTGAGAAATTCCCCATTGCCCTTTTGAAAGAGAAGAAGCTGTTTCTAATGTTTCTTCATGGAACTGCGGAATGATGGCGATAGAACCGTAGTGGTCGATTGTTCCGCAATCAGGTTCTATTTCTTTACTTAATATTTGTAATAGCGTTGATTTTCCTGCACCGTTTACTCCAACGATTCCAATACGGTCATACGCATGAATATCAAGTGCTTGTAATGTAAATAAAGTACGGTCACCAAAGCTTTTTTCAATGTTTCGTGCTGTTAAAATCGTCATAAAAAAACCTCCCTAGTTTCACTAGAGAGGATATACGTCACCCATAGTATGTAAAAAGGTATGCACAAAAAAACTGTACACGTATTTTTACATGTTCCTGTCAAAAGAAAGTTATCGACAAAAGGGCATACTAATCCTCTTCTAGTTTTCATCATTTCGTTTCACTATTTGTGATGGATGAATAAAAAAGAGAATTAGAACTTCATTGGCCGATGTACCTTCCTTTCATAAATTTACATTTATTGTATGCGTACGGAGGTGTATTTGTCAAACCATTCTGTTAATTATTTTTGTTTGAGAGTATGATTATATACTTTTACTTTTTCCATTGTTTCTTTATCATTCACGATTTCGCCGGGTGCGTTGGCAGCTCCAATCATATAACCTTCAAAAGAAGCTCCTACAAAGTCAAAAATATATTGGAACTGTGCAATAAGCGGGAGCGCCTTTAATTTTGGATTGTCGCCGCCGACAATGACGACATACATTTTCTTACCTTGCATACGTTCTTTGAAATGAAGTGATGCATCCCGCAAGCTTTGTGACCAGCGATCTATAAAATTTTTCATATGTCCGCTCATACCGTACCAATAAAGTGGTGTTGCAAACACAATTGTATCATGCTCAAGCATACGTTTCGTTATACCTTCGTAATCATCATCGATTGATTGAAAGCCTTCTGCATCATGACGCTGATCTGTAATTGGTTGGATTGTATGATTGCGTAAATATACTTCCTCAGCATGTACTCCTTCAAGCATCATATGCGTTAATTGTTCTGTGTTCCCATTTGAACGTGAACTTCCATGTAAAACGAACATATTTATCAATTCCTTTCTTTCCTTTGTTTCAACAGCGTAACGTGTTTTTGTAAGTTCGTTTGAATATGAGAAAGTAACGAAATTTGCTTTGTTACTTCAGCGAGCTTTTCTTCGTAAAGCGTAATGATACTGCTGCATGGATTATCATAAAAGTGTGGCTCTATTTCTAAACAGCGCAGCATTCTGTGTGTTTCTTCTAAGTTTAGACCTAGCTGCAAATACATTTGAATGAGCTCTACTTTTTCAATCATCGTGTCATCAAAATCACGATAGCCATTTGCAAGCCGTTTTGAAATAAGCAAGCCCTTTTCCTCATAATGCCGTAGTGAACGTTCACTTACGCCTGTACGTTTAGATAATTCTCCGATGCGCAAAACCATCACTCCTTCGTTCCTTATTGTAAACCTTCACATTAGTGTAAGAGTCAACTATGTTTATCAGCAAAGTTTTGCACATGGTCTAGAAATACTTGAATTGCTTTGGAAGGAATAAAATATTTTCCGCGTACGATTGAGAAAGGGCGCATTAGTTTTTCGTTTTGGACAGGTATATGGCATACTTCACCTGCTTGTAGTTCTTTGCGCACTGTCCAGTCTGATAAAATGGCAATTCCTAGTCCGGCAGCAACGGCCTCTTTCACACTTTGAATGCTGCTAAATGTGAAGTAACGCTTCATTTTTAAATGATGGTCGTGAATAAAGCGATCGCTGTAAGCCCTGGTTCCTGAACCTGTTTCACGAAGCACCCATATTTGATCTTGCAGCATGTTCGTCTGAAGAGGACTTGCCATTGTAAGAGGGTGATTTGGCGGAACGATAAGCTTCATTTCATCCTCCATAAATGATTCTGCGTCTACATCTGTGTATATGACTTGCCCTTCTACTAAGCCGATGTCAAGTTGATTTGAACGAACCCTTTGTAACACTTCTTCTGTGTTTGAAATAAATGTATGAACTTCAACGTGTGGATGTTCCTTCGCGTAGTTTGCTAATATTTTAGGAAGAAGGTATTCTCCGATTGTAAAACTAGCGCCAATGCGCAATGTACCTGTAACAATATTATGCAGCGTATGAATTTCTTGTTTTGCTTCTTCGTATAGCGTAAGCATTTGTTTTGCATGTATGTATAAAATGTTCCCAGCTTCTGTTACTTGCACATGTTTTGGGGAGCGCTGAATGAGCGTTGTACCAAATTCATTTTCTAAATTTCGAATGTGCATGCTTACTCCGGGCTGTGAAAGATTCAACATTTCAGCAGCTCTGGAAAAATGCTTTTGCTCTACGACTGTTACAAAGATTTTTAAAATGTCAGTGTTTATAAGACTCATCCCTTTCGGCGAATAAAGTAGTCGGCTTCGGTTTCCTTTTATTTTATCATAAGTTTTCTTGATGATTGAGATAGTATATTAGTATTAAACTTATGGTTAAAATTCTCTTATAATGAAAGTAGAACGAACATGCATGTTCCAATATGAATATTGGAGTGGTACGAAATGGATCAAATGATAGCGTTACAAAAGGAGAAGCGTTTTGGATTTGCGCAAGGCATTGGGATTACGTTACTTATTGCTATTGTTGCAAAATATTTGGCGCAGCTTCCATTTTTAAGTATTATGGGTCAATTAGTGATTGCTATTCTAATTGGAATGGTATGGAGAGCGGCAATTGGTGTACCAAGTCAAGCGATCGCGGGAACGAATTTTGCGAGTAAAAAACTACTACGTCTAGGGATTATATTACTCGGTATGCGGTTAAATTTAGTTGATATTGTGAAGGCGGGCCCGAAGGTATTGGTCATGGCGGCAATTGTCATTACGTTTACACTTATTGTTGTATACGCATTAACACGTGTTTGTAAAGTGGAGAAGAAGCTTGGCATGTTAACAGCATGCGGAACAGCGATTTGCGGAGCAGCAGCTGTTATTGCGATTGGACCGCAAGTAAAAGCAAAGGACGAAGAAGTAGCAGTTAGTGCAGCAATCGTTGCGATTTTAGGAACCATTTTCACATTAGCATATACGCTACTGTATCCTGTGCTTCATTTGTCTCCGTATGAATATGGTGTTTTTTCTGGTGCAACATTGCATGAGATTGCTCATGTGATTGCAGCGGCAGCACCTGGTGGAAGCGAGTCGGTTGATATTGCGGTAATTATGAAGTTAACGCGCGTTGCCTTTCTTGTACCTGTGGCAATTTTAATTGGCATATGGTTTCAGCGCGGAGAAGAAACGGGAGAAAAGAAATCTTGGCGTGATGTTCCGATTCCGTGGTTTATTTTTGGCTTCTTAGCAGTTAGTGCGTTTCATTCATTAGGAATTGTACCTGAAAAAATTGCAAGCGATATTGTCGTTGTTTCTTACATGCTTATGGCTATGGCAATGGCTGGGCTTGGTTTAAATGTAGAATTTAAGACATTTCGTAAACTAGGAACAAGAGCATTTGTTGCAGGATTGATTGGATCGGTACTGCTTTCTGTTCTTGGATATATACTTGTAAAGGTATTGCATTTTGCGTAGAAGACCGGGGATTATGATACGATCAAATGGAGTTTGGAATAGATAAAAAAACTGCTGAACGTTATGGTTCAGCAGTTTTTTTATGAATCCGTATTCTTAGGATATGTACCTAGCAATTGTTATGCTAATGATAAAGAAAAGTAATGAAATAAATAGGCTTGATGGGGCTTTTTCTCATCTCCATCAAGTTAAGAAATAAAATGTAATAACTAATAGAAGCTCTGTAATTTTCAAGATGAAACTATCAAAATAAGTCCGTTTTTCTCACTCGTTTTGCCCAGATTCTTCTTCCTCAAATCGAACTAGTGCTGCTTTCGCACGATCCCTGAGTGAGACCAAATCTTCTTCGACCTTTAAGAGGTTTTTCTTTTTTTGTTCGATGAAGTTCAGCTGCTCTTCGATAGTATTTACTACGTTTCTTAACTTTTCTGATTGTTCACTTGTGCCTTTTACTTGCCTGTAATCCGCTTTGCGAAGCTCTAACGTGTCGCTGAGCGCGATGAATTGCTGAAGCTCCTGAAGGGAAAAGCCCATTACTTCTTTGGCATTTGTGATTTTTTTCAGGAAGTCAATATGTTCCTGGGAATATAATCTTATGCCCCCTTCACTTCGCGGGGGAGCAGGCAACAGTCCGATTTGTTCGTAATATCTGATGGTTCGTTTCGTTAAACCGCTTTGCTTCGCTACGTCATCTATTTTTATTCCGTCCATCATTTCGCTCCTATATTTCTTTATTTTTACTATTACACTTACAGGATGAAGCTTTTTAGCTCAAGACTATTATACTACAACCAGAGGTTTTTCAGAAAAAGCAAGCGGTTTACGCTAACGATGGAGAGGGAATTATTCTTTTGTTCATTAAAATTGACGTTGACGTTAAGGTTATAAAGTTTTATACTAATATTTGTAACGAAATTGCAATCATAGCTTTTTTCAATGTAAAGGGGATGGATAAGAGATATCAATCAGGGAACTGTAAAAAGTAGATTGAACTCGCCCCAAAACTATATATAAAGGAGTTTGAAATGGATGAATTCAAATCAAGCATATTCACTTAGTGACCAAAATCAATCGGCCAAACAGCCGCTTGTCGTTTGGGTTATCTTTTTTGCCACAATTATTTCTTTCATGGGCTTAGGACTTGTCGATCCTATTTTACCTGCGATTGCAAAACAACTCCATGCCACTCCAAGCCAGGTTTCCTTACTATTTTCAAGCTATAACTTAATCACTGGGGTTGCGATGCTGATCACCGGCGTTGTCTCCAGCAGGCTTGGCGTTAAGTGGACTTTATTGACCGGCATTCTATTTATCATCGTCTTTTCGGCACTAGCGGGTTCTTCAAACGCAATATGGCAAATTGTCGGTTTCCGCGGTGGATGGGGACTTGGCAACGCATTATTTATTGCCACAGCGTTGTCTGCGATAGTAAGTTTCTCTGTAGGCGGAACCGCTAAAGCAATCATTTTGTATGAAGCAGCCATCGGACTTGGTATTTCCGTAGGCCCGCTGCTTGGCGGAGAATTAGGCTCTATTTCTTGGCGCGGCCCGTTCTACGGGGTAAGCGTGTTAATGATCATCGCTTTTTTTGCTCTTTTATTAAAAATGCCTCAGGTTGCAAAGCCGAAGGTAAAAAGCTCTATCCTTGATCCGATCAAAGCATTGAAATTCCCTGGATTATTAAGACTTGGGATTACAGCATTCCTTTATAACATCGGATTTTTCACGTTAATGGCATACGCTCCATTCGTCATGGGATTGGATGAGCATGGATTGGGATATGTGTTCCTTGGATGGGGAATTTGTCTCGCTATCACATCCGTCTTTGTTGCTCCGAAGCTTCAAGCCAGATTTGGAACGATTAAATCAATGTGCGCGATGTTAACCTTGTTTGCATTAACTCTTTTGGCAATGGGAATTTGGACAGAATCAAGAACGGCTATTATTGTTCTCGTTATCATCGCAGGCCTATTCTTGGGAACGAATAATACTTTGATTACTACAGCGGTTATGCAGGTTGCGCCAGTAGAGCGCGCTACGGCCTCCGCAGCATACAGCTTCGTCCGTTTCATCGGCGGAGCGATCGGACCTTGGCTGGCAAATAAGCTTGCTGAAACGTATACTCCACATGTTCCTTTCGTAATTGGCGCTGTATTTGTATTCGTGGCCATGCTGGTCGTTGCTTTTGGACGGAAACACATTGCACATGTAGATCAAGTTAGCGGTCACTAAAAAAGCACGTGCTCCCAAGCCGTGCAGTCGCGGATTAGTATACACAGGAAACTATATATGAGAGGATGGTACGTATGTATAAAAAAATGCTAGTGGCGTTTGACGGCTCGGCACCTTCTGTCCGTGCCCTTCACCATGCAGCGGAGCTGGGGAAAGCAATCGGATCTGAAAAGATAACGATTCTTCATGTGAATAAAGACATTCCGATGCAGGAGCCTATTCTGAACATCGATCTGGATCAACTATTAGACGAGGAGAATCAGGAGATATTAACCTCTGCAATCCAGTTTCTCTCAGAATCCAATGTGAATTATGAGACTCATATATTTGATGGTGACCCAGCCCACATCATTACTGTATATGCTTCAGAACACGATTACGATATCATCATAATGGGAAACACTGGAAAGGGACCGATCAAGGAAGCGTTGTTAGGAAGTGTAAGCCATAAAGTGGCACAGTCCGCGCATTGTCCGACACTTATTGTAAAATAAGCATAAAACACTTTTGGTAAATAATTAATAGTTTACCGAAAGTGTTTTTTATTTTTCTTCGAAAAAATCCCATCTGTCGCAGACAATATGGGATTGCACAACAGCAAAGCTGTAACCCAGTTCAAGATAAATGGATTATATTTGTCCTCCTTTGAAAAAGGATTTGTTGCAGGGCTAATTGGATCGGTATTACTTTCTGTTCTTGGGTATACGCTTGTATATGTATTGTATTGTGTGTAGAAGACTTGCTGGGCGGGTCTTCTTTTTTATGTGAATTACATAAATATTGTAAAATTGGTTTAATTGAATATATAATTATTCTGAGCGGAATAAATTACGACAATAAAAAGATTGTTCTTTTTTATGTTTGTATTGTTACATAATGAATGGGGGAACTGTAATGAAGAAACAAGTAAAATATGTACTAGCGACGGCGGCTGCGACTTTTCTATTGCTTCCTACGATGCCGGCTTATGCGCAAACAAAACAATTGGATAATACACAATATGCATCGCAGCAAGGCGTGTTAGGAGAGCTACAAACATTGTTTCCAGATGCAGGATTCCGTGAAGCAGTAAAAGCAGCATATAAAAATAAGACACAAAAAGATTTGCCAAATGAAGTAACACAAGCGATGTTGGATGAAGTGACAGATGTAAAAAATGTGGATGATAGTAAGAATAGCAATTTGGGTGCAACTGTAAAATATCCTGTTGAATCCTGTGAAGGGATACAATATTTAACGAACCTGCAGACACTTTGGATTAGAGGAAATGATGACAGTAAATTAAAAAAAATTGATGTATCCAAGAACTTAAAGTTAGAAGAATTACTTCTTCACTTCAATGATTTGACGCACGTAGACGTATCAAAGAATATACAACTTACAAAGTTAGACATTACTAAAAGTAATGTAACAAACATTGATGTGTCAAAGAACACAAACTTACAAGATTTGATTATGCTTGGTACATCTTTAAGTCATATCGATGTATCGAAGAATGTAAAACTATGGGAGTTAGTTGTACAAGGGAACCAATTAAAAGATTTAGATGTAACTCATAATAAAAATTTATCTTTCTTAAATGCAGCTTCTAACAAATTAACTAGCATTGATGTTACGAACTTATCAGAATTAAAAACGTTATGGTTAGGTGGGAATTTGTTAACGCAACTTGATCTGACCCATAATCCACAACTAGAATTTGCGGTCGCTGAAAACAATCAATTAACAACATTAAAAATAAATAAATCAGATAAAATCCAACAACTCTGGATTTCTGGTAATCATCTAGATCTAGAGGGTACAGAGTTCAAAGACATACACCAGTATTATCTTTCTACAATTGGTAAGAAAGAGTACGGCTACAAATATGACAACCAAACGGCGTTACCATCCAAAGCAGGATGGGTAGAGCGTGGCGGACAATGGTACTATTTCAATGCAGATGGAACAATGAAAACAGGTTGGTTGCAAGAAAACGGAGTATGGTATCACTTAAATGGTAACGGAACAATGAAAACAGGTTGGCTACAAGAGAACGGAGTATGGTATTACTTAAATGGTAACGGAACAATGAAAACGGGCTGGTTGCAAGAGAACGGAGTATGGTATTACTTAAATGGCAATGGAACGATGAAAACGGGCTGGCTGCAAGAGAATGGAGTATGGTATTACTTAAATGGTAATGGAACAATGAAAACAGGCTGGTTACAAGAGAATGGTAAATGGTATTACTTAAATGATAACGGGAGTATGGCAATGAATAGTTGGATTAATGGGCATTATGTAGACGGAAATGGTGTTTGGAGTAATAAATAATTAGTTATTGAAAAACTGCTGAGGCATTGTGCTTTAGCAGTTTTTTATTTTGAATGGGATGTTAAAAATCTCTTGAAACTAACGTTACGTCACCTTTTATAATGAAAATGAGAGGGTGATGGAAATGATTTCTATTCAGCAACTAACAAAGGAAACTGGTGTTACAGTAAGAACACTTCGGTATTATGATCAGATTGGTTTACTCGAGCCGAGCGGAAAGACGGAAGGGGGACATCGGTTATATAGTGAACGTGATGTACTGAAATTACAGCAAATTTTGTTTTTAAAAGAAATGGGATTCCCGTTAAAAGAAATTACGAATATGTTAGAAACAGAGCATTTAAATTTGAAAAAGGTTTTGCAGAATCAGCTGTTGTTCGTACAAGAAGAACAGAAGAAGTTTTCTCGCATGGAAAAAATGTTGCAAGCTGTTTTATATTCCGCTGAGCTGGAAGGGGCGTTCAATTGGGATATTATGTTTGAGCTTATTCAGCTTTCGCAGCAGTCGCCTCGTATGCGGCAATTATTTCAGCAACAAGTATTTTCACAGGAAGAAGAGCAACTGCTTAAAAATTTACCAAACATGAGTGAGCAAAATGAGGGAGTGCAAGAGTGGATTATTTTGCTAAAGAGAATGCGTCAGCTCATGCAAAAGAAAAAAGCACCCAGCGATGCAGAAGTGCAAGGGATTACTGGCATTATTTTAGAGAAATGCAGGGAGATGGCAAATGGTGATGAAGCGTTTTTAGATAAATTATGGGAAGTACGTAAGTCAAAAGAGCAGTCGAAAAGGATGAATATGTATCCAATTGAAGAAGAACTTCTACAATACATGGATGCGGCTTTTGAAGTGTATATAAAAGGAGAGGAGAAATAATGAATATACTAATTGAGTATCGGTGGGCATTTTTAATTGGCGCTGAAATTGTGTTTTGGACGACCGCAATTAGTTTCTTTTTGCTCCGTTATGGATTTCGTTTGCATAAAGCAAGTTTTATAGTAGGGATTGTATTATTGCTAAATGAATTATTTATTTTAACGTTAGGTGTTGTTGATTATTATGAAACCGGGAAGTTTTCTCAATTTCAAATTATTATCGTAATCATCTTGTTGTATGCTGTTTTTTATGGAAAGAAAGATTTAAGAAAGCTAGATTTACGTATGCAGCGATTCGTTGCAAAGTGGCGGGGAGAAGCATTGCCAATGATGGAAGAACCGATAGAATTAACGGGCTGGGCACATACGAAACAGGAACTCTTACATTGGGCAATTCATCTTATTTTATTTGCTAGTACGCACATTGTATTTTTCTTTCTATATGGATTGGTATCCCTTGAACACATATCGAGCTGGGATGCAGACGTGTTTTTAAATGAAACCGCGAATCGTGTGAGTAAAGTGTGGAGAATCGTTCTCGGTGTAGATACGCTTATTACTCTCTCTTATGTTATTTTTCCAAAAAAGCAAAAGAAAGAGGTGTTGCCGCGCTAGGGTAACATCTCTTTCTTTTTCTGTTCTGTTTATTCCTCACAGCAAAAAAGGATCGTCTTTTGGATAAATACATTCAATCCACCTTGAGCAGGGTTAAGATTTGAGACATTCAAGCTTTTAAAGTTGTCCACATGAAATATTCTTGTGCTTTCTGTAATTATAGCGGTAATAGGATTAAGAGGGCCTTTTGTTATAATGGTTACAGCCAAAGGTAAGGGATCTTCACCTTTTAATGAGGCAGAAGTCAACTGAAGTAATGTTTTATTGGGATTGTTAGTGAAATTTTGGAAAACAGGTTGGTGATTGGTGCCTCCTGGTATGGGAACTAGTACTGGTGAATCTGTTGATCCAATTGTATTATTTACAACAAAAGAGTTATGAGTATTTGAGTTATCTTTTAGACTTTTTTCATCAGATTTGTCGTGATGATCGGGCATGTTGGTGTGAAACCTCTTTTCTTTATTTTTGATACATTGTATTCCATTAGTAGAAAACACGTGTGGACAATGCGTGACGAGCTAGTTGTTAGTTTGAGTTGAAAAATTCTCGTTGAGCCATGTGAGCTTGGTGTATGTCAATATACAAAAAAACTGCTGCCCTTAATGGACAACAGCTTTTTTGTTACCCCGCATTATCGAACAGTAAGACCTCCACTGAAGGAAGTTTCACTCTATCCCGCCCAAACAGCCGGTAAGAAGTAAGGCAAGGAAAAGAGTCAAACCGTCTGTAAGGGCCCGATTGGTTCAACTAACCTTCTGGAAAAAAACGCTCCCAGAAGGAAGTTTCACTCTATGCGACGTCTTCTTTTTGTTCATTTTTTAAAGTGCTATTTTTATATCCGTAGCTGAAATATACAATTAAACCGATAACTAACCAAACGCCAAAGCCAATCCATGTTGTTACTGGAAGCTGTAATGTTAGGTATCCGCAGAACAGAACTGCTAATGCTGGAATCCATGGCACGAACGGTACTTTAAATGCACGCGGCAAGTCTGGTTGTTTTTTGCGTAAGATGATAACACCGATTGATACAACGATGAATGCGAATAATGTACCGATGTTTGTTAATTCTGCTAGCTTGTCTAATGGAACAAAGCCAGCAAAGGTAGCAACCATAGCTGCTGTAATCCAGCTGTTCATAACAGGTGTTTGCGTTTTGGGGCTTACACGAGAAAGTGCTTTTGGCAGTAAGCCATCGCGGCTCATTGCATAAAATAAACGTGTTTGTCCATATAACATAACAAGTAATACTGTTGTAATCCCGGCGATTGCCCCTAAAGAGATAAGGCCGGCAGCCCAATCTTGATGAATATATTGCAGTGCAAATGCAACAGGGTTCTTTACATCTAACTGATTGTAGGGAACGATTCCTGTTAATATCAATGAAACAACGATATATAAAATTGTGCAGATTGTTAAGGAAGCGATAATACCAATTGGCATACTACGCTGTGGATTTTTTACTTCTTCAGCAGCCGTTGATACAGCATCAAATCCAATATAAGCAAAGAATACAGTTGCAGCTCCAGCTGTTACGCCAGAGAAGCCAAATGGCATAAATGGTGTCCAGTTTTCAGGTTTTACATAGAAAGCACCAACACCGATGAATAGAAGAACAACAAATACTTTGATAGCTACCATAATAGCATTAAAACGAGCTGATTTTTTTGCGCCTCTTGTTAATAAAAATGTAATGATGAAAATAATGCAAATTGCTGGTACGTCTACATATGTTCCAGCCGCAGGATTATAAGCGCTTGTTAAAGCGTGCGGTAGTTTAATGCCAAAGCCAGCTAATAATCCTTGGAAATATCCAGACCAACCAGATGCAACGGCTGAAGATGCCAATCCGTATTCTAGAATTAAATCCCATCCTAAAATCCAAGCGATTATTTCTCCAAATGTTGCGTAGCTGTAAGTGTATGCACTACCTGATACTGGTACGGTTGAAGCAAATTCGGAATAACATAGTGCCGCGAATACGCAGGCTAAACCGGATAAAATAAACGATAAAATAAGTGCTGGTCCTGCATGTTCAGCTGCAGCAACGCCTGTAAGAACGAAAATGCCCGTTCCGATAATAGCGCCGACCCCTAACATTGTTAAATCAAATGCCCCTAAATCCTTTTTTAAAGAAGCGCCTTTCTTCTGCGATTGTGCTAACAGTGCGGAAATCGATTTTTTTCGAAATAGATCCATATAGCTCCCTCACCCTCATAGTTGTTATAATATTCTGAACATTAAGTTCGATTTGTCGTATAATGTCGAATCTTTAAACGTATTGTAATATGAAAAATGGGCATTGTAAATATAAAATTTTTAGAAAATTCTACCTATACAAAAAACGAAAAATTTCTTGTCGATATTTGTATAGGTACTTTTGTTGCTCCGCTAAGTTATTTCATTTTGAATGGTAGTATAAAGCGAAACTTCCATCAGTGGACGTGAATAGCAGAATAAAGTGAAAATGGGCTGGAGAGGATCAAGATGAGAAAAGGAATTGTCTTATTGTGTTTTTTATTCTACATGGGCGGTTTGGCAGGTTGTTTATCCTCTGTAAAAACAGTAGAAAATAATCAGAAACATGGTAAAGCGAAAGTTGATAAAAAGAATGATATCGTCATAACAATGGGTGAACAATCTAATTTAGATAAGTTTCAGCAGTTTTTGACTCATGTGAAGAGCGGTAAAGCTGATAAAGTGCGTATTGTAAATTATACAGATGAAGGAGATCCGATTTTTCAAACATTAAATTATGATGGAATCAATATAAATTATCTTTTTGATGATTCTAACGACAAATTTGGAGGAAGGCATAAAGGGGAAAAAGGTGATGTGTGTAAAGGGATTATGAAAGAGAAAAGCGATGAAGGCGTAAGTTATACATTAAGTGAATGTAAAGAAAGTCATGAGTATATCAGTTATTTTTTGCTGAAGGTACCTCATGAATAACTATGGGAAGATGCTTAGTAAATAAGCCTCTTTTTTGTTGTTATATATTGGATTTTTAGAAAGGGTGTCGAATTGTTTATCGAATACTTGTTCGTTTTTTTGGTTTTTTTATGAGCATTCGTGGTAAAATGGGAATACAGATTTTTTACGAGGAGGGCGGATTTATTTGGAACATCAATTTGAGATTGTCTCAGAATATTCCCCGCAAGGTGATCAGCCAAGAGCAATAGAGCAGCTGGTAGCAGGGATTAAAAATGGTAAGAAACATCAAGTGTTGCTTGGAGCGACAGGAACGGGTAAGACATTTACGATTTCAAATGTCATTAAAGAAGTGAAAAAGCCAACACTTGTAATGGCTCATAATAAAACGTTAGCAGGACAGCTGTACAGTGAGTTGAAAGATTTCTTTCCGAACAATGCGGTTGAATATTTTGTTAGTTACTACGACTATTATCAACCGGAAGCGTATGTACCACAAACCGATACGTTTATTGAAAAAGACGCACAAATTAATGATGAGATCGATAAATTGCGTCACTCAGCGACATCGGCTTTATTTGAACGAGATGATGTCATCGTTGTAGCGAGTGTATCTTGTATTTACGGTTTAGGTTCTCCAGAAGAATATAGTGAGCTTGTTGTCTCTTTACGCGTTGGTATGGAGAAGGATCGCAATCAATTGCTTCGTGAACTTGTTGATGTACAGTACAGCCGTAATGATATTGACTTCCAGCGTGGAACGTTTCGCGTGCGTGGGGATGTAGTTGAGATTTTTCCAGCATCCCTTGATGAACATTGTATTCGGATTGAGTTTTTTGGCGATGAGATTGATCGTATCAGGGAAGTGAATGCATTAACAGGTGAAGTATTAGCAGAACGTGAGCATGTGGCAATCTTCCCGGCATCTCACTTCGTTACACGCGAAGAAAAAATGAAAGTTGCCATTGAAAATATTGAAAAAGAATTAGAAGAACGCTTAAAAGAATTAAATGATAACGGTAAATTGCTAGAAGCGCAGCGGATAGAGCAGCGGACACGTTACGATTTAGAAATGATGCGTGAGATGGGCTTTTGTTCAGGGATTGAGAACTATTCCCGTCATTTGACGCTCCGTCCAGCTGGTTCAACACCATATACATTATTAGATTATTTTCCTAAAGATTTTCTTATCGTGATGGATGAATCGCATGTATCAGTGCCGCAAGTAAGAGCGATGTACAACGGAGATAAAGCGCGGAAACAAGTGCTTGTCGATCATGGATTCCGCTTGCCATCAGCGCTAGATAATAGACCGCTTATGTTTGAAGAGTTTGAAGAGAAAACGAATCAAGTTGTGTATGTATCAGCAACGCCAGGACCGTATGAACTAGAACATGCACCGGAAGTTGTGGAGCAAATTATTCGTCCAACTGGGCTTTTAGATCCGAAAATTGATATACGGCCAATTGAAGGGCAAATTGATGATTTGTTAGGAGAAATTCACGATCGGATTGCAAAAAATGAGCGCGTGTTAATTACAACATTAACAAAGAAAATGTCAGAGGATTTAACTGATTATTTGAAGGATGTTGGTATTAAAGTGAATTACTTGCATTCTGAAATTAAAACATTAGAGCGGATTGAGATTATTCGCGATCTTCGTCTAGGGAAGTTTGATGTTCTTATTGGTATTAACTTACTTCGTGAAGGACTCGACATTCCAGAAGTGTCGCTTGTAGCAATATTAGACGCAGATAAAGAAGGATTCCTTCGCTCAGAGCGCTCGCTTATTCAAACGATTGGCCGGGCAGCACGTAATGCAAATGGTCATGTTGTGATGTATGCAGACCGAATTACAAAATCGATGGAAATCGCAATTAATGAAACGAAGCGTCGTCGTCAAATTCAAGAAGCATACAATGAAAAACATGGGATTACGCCAAAAACAATTCAAAAAGGGGTGCGCGATGTTATTCGTGCAACGATGGCTGCGGAAGATACAGAAACGTATGAGACAGCACCATTAACTTCTAAGAAAATGACGAAAAAAGAACGAGAAAATGTCATTGCAAAAATGGAAGCGGAAATGAAAGAAGCTGCAAAAGCGCTTGATTTTGAACGGGCAGCTGAGCTTCGTGATTTATTACTAGAACTAAGAGCAGAAGGGTGAAGGCGATGAGTAAAGATTTTATCGTTGTAAAGGGTGCGAGAGCCCACAATTTAAAAAATATTGATGTCACCATTCCGAGAAATCAACTTGTTGTTGTAACAGGGTTATCTGGTTCAGGGAAATCGTCGTTAGCATTTGATACGATTTATGCGGAAGGACAGCGCCGTTATGTAGAGTCACTATCGGCGTATGCACGTCAATTTTTAGGGCAAATGGATAAACCAGATGTGGATGCAATTGAGGGATTGTCTCCGGCTATTTCAATTGACCAAAAAACGACGAGTCGCAATCCGCGTTCAACAGTCGGAACAGTGACAGAGATTTATGATTATTTACGTTTATTATTTGCGCGTATCGGAACACCAATCTGTCCAAACCACGGCATTGAAATTACATCGCAAACAGTTGAGCAAATGGTAGATCGTATTTTAGAATATCCAGAGCGTACGAAGCTGCAAGTGCTAGCACCGATGGTATCAGGCCGTAAAGGTGCGCATGTAAAGTTGTTAGAAGATATTAAAAAGCAGGGGTACGTCCGCGTTCGCGTTGATGGAGAAATGCTTGATGTATCGGAAGAAATTACGTTAGATAAAAATAAAAAGCATTCGATTGAAGTTGTAATTGACCGTATTGTTGTGAAAGAAGGAATCGCAGGCCGTCTTGCTGATTCATTAGAAACGGCTTTGAAGCTTGGAGAAGGCCGCGTTTTAATTGATGTAATTGGAGAAGAGGAACTGCTGTTTAGCGAGCATCATGCTTGTCCGCATTGCGGATTTTCTATTGGTGAACTTGAGCCGCGCATGTTTTCTTTTAACAGTCCGTTTGGTGCTTGTCCGTCTTGTGACGGTCTTGGTGCAAAACTAGAAGTAGATCTTGAGTTAGTGATTCCAAACTGGGATTTATCATTAAATGATCATGCCATTGCACCTTGGGAACCAACAAGCTCACAATATTATCCACAATTGCTGCAGTCTGTTTGCAACCATTATGGCATTGATATGGATGTACCGGTAAAAGATATTCCGAAGCACTTATTTGAGAAGGTGTTATACGGAAGCGGAGATGAAAAAGTGTATTTCCGTTATGTGAATGACTTTGGTCAAGTGAAGGAAAGCGATATTATTTTTGAAGGCGTGATTCCAAACGTTGAGCGCCGTTATCGGGAAACGAGCTCTGATTATATTCGTGAGCAAATGGAAAAATATATGGCAGAGCAAGCTTGTCCAAAATGTAAAGGCGGTCGTTTAAAACCAGAAAGCCTCGCTGTTTTTGTAAGTGGAAAAACGATTGCGGAAGTAACGAAGTTTTCTGTTCAGGAAGCATATGATTTCTTTACTGATATTGAATTAACAGAAAAGCAACAAAGTATTGCTAATCTCATTTTGCGTGAAATTAAAGAACGTCTTAGTTTCTTAGTTAACGTAGGACTTGATTATTTAACACTTAGCCGTGCAGCTGGAACCTTATCAGGCGGAGAAGCGCAGCGTATTCGCTTAGCAACGCAAATTGGATCGCGGTTAACAGGTGTATTATATATTCTTGATGAACCTTCTATCGGTTTGCATCAACGTGACAATGATCGCTTAATTCAAACACTGCAAAATATGCGTGATTTAGGAAATACGCTTATTGTTGTTGAACACGATGAAGATACGATGATGGCTGCAGACTATTTATTAGATATTGGTCCTGGTGCAGGTATTCACGGCGGGCAAGTCGTTTCAGCAGGTACGCCGCAAGAAGTGATGAATGATGACAATTCCTTAACAGGACAATATTTATCAGGCAAAAAGTTCATTCCCGTTCCGCTGGAGCGCCGCAAAGGTGATGGCCGTAAAATTGAGATCATCGGAGCGAAGGAAAATAACTTAAAAAATGCGAAGATGTCATTTCCGCTTGGCACATTTGTTGCTGTGACGGGTGTATCAGGTTCAGGGAAAAGCACATTAATTAATGAAGTGCTGTATAAAGCGATTGCTCAAAAATTATATAAAACGAAAAGTAAGCCTGGTTCACATAAAGAAATTAAGGGCCTTGATTATTTAGATAAGGTGATCGATATTGATCAATCACCAATCGGGCGTACACCTCGTTCAAATCCAGCGACATATACAGGTGTGTTTGATGATATTCGTGATGTGTTTGCACAAACGAATGAAGCGAAGGTGCGTGGTTATCAAAAAGGACGCTTTAGTTTTAATGTGAAAGGTGGCCGCTGTGAAGCATGCCGCGGCGATGGGATTATTAAAATTGAAATGCATTTCTTACCAGATGTATATGTTCCGTGTGAAGTTTGTCATGGAAAACGTTATAATCGTGAAACATTAGAAGTAAAATATAAAGATAAAAACATTTCTGAAGTGTTAGAGATGACAATTGAAGATGGGGTAGAGTTCTTTGCAAATATCCCGAAAATTAAACGTAAGCTCCAAACGCTTGTGGATGTAGGACTCGATTACATGAAGCTCGGTCAGCCAGCAACGACGTTATCGGGCGGAGAAGCGCAGCGCGTAAAGCTAGCATCCGAGCTGCACCGCCGTTCAACAGGGCGAACGTTGTACATTTTAGATGAACCGACAACCGGTCTTCATGCACATGACATTGCTCGTCTGTTAAAGGTGCTTCAGCGTCTTGTTGATAATGGTGAAACAGTGCTCGTTATTGAACATAATTTAGATGTTATTAAAACAGCAGATTACCTTATTGATCTTGGTCCTGAAGGCGGCGATAAAGGCGGACAAATCGTTGCAACAGGTACGCCGGAGCAAGTTGTGAAAGAAGAGCGTTCTTACACAGGCAAGTATTTAAAAGGTGTTTTAGATCGTGATAAAGCACGCATGAAAGAAAAAATGAAAGAAGTAGAATTAACACAGTAAAATAAACATCTAATAAAGAAGTATTACTTCTTTATTAGATGTTTTCTGCTATATCCATGAAAAAGGGAGTGGATTTTGTGGATTCTACGCAAAGAATTTTAGCTGCATGCTGTTATTTTAGTATTTTTATGGCCCCTTTTTTATTCCCTATTGTTGTGTATTTTGTTGTTCCTCATGATGATGTGAAATTTCATGCAAAGAGAGCCTTTATATCACATTTACTACCGTTCTTTTGTTTATTTATTGCCTTCTTACTTGTATTTGTTATGAACATACGAGAGCAAAGTGGTGCGATTGTCCTCGCTGCTATGTTGTTATTTGGTCTTATGAATCTTGTTATTTTCATATGGAATATTGTGAAAGGTGTACAGGTGCTTGTGAATGAGTAAATGCCGCCGCTACTTTTGGACAATTATATCCTAGCCTCAAGATTTGGAGAAATCGAAGAGCTTTAAGATGAGGGATAATGGCTTGTAGGAGCCCGATTGGTTCAGCTAACCATTCGGAAGAAAAGCATTACCGAATGGAAGTTTCATTGTACCCCGCTCTAACAAGCAGTAAGCAAAGGTGGAAATTCGAGGAGAATAACTGCTTGTAAGAACCCGATTGGTTCCACTAACCATTCGTAGGAAAAGTACCTCCGAATGGAAGTTTCACTGTATCTCTACTTGGTATTTTTTTCTGTTTTGGAGTATTATTGTTGATATATGTAGTTTGGGCCGAAATTGTCCCTAATGAAAAGGAAGTGTAAGGAATATGAGATGGATTCTATCACTTATTGTGAATAGTATTGTGTTAATCGCTGTATCAGGTCTTCTTAAAATATTTGCACCGGGTGCGTTTGAAATAGCGAATATACAAACAGCAATTATTGCAAGCGTCATTTTAGCAGTTTTAAATGTAATTGTGAAACCATTCTTAATTTTAATTACGCTGCCAATTACGATATTAACATTTGGTTTCTTCTTAATTGTCATTAATGCGATTACGTTAGAAATTACAGATTGGGTACTTGGCGATGCGTTTAATTTATCGGGATTTGGGGCAGCGATTATTGCGGCAATCTTTATTTCGATTTTAAATATGTTAATTGATAAAGTGATTGTGGAACCGTTGTCTGAGAAAAAATAAGTGGATAGTATAGGTATCCGACAAAACGTAAAACATTTTGCGCAAAGCGTGGAATGTTTTTTTCTTTTTCAAAAGAAACCGTATTTCTTGTTTTCAGAAAAAAATGGTACAATAGCGGATAGAATGGTAGTACGCTGCCTAGATACATTCCGCAACGTGGAGGTTTACATATGCCAAAAGTTCGAACGAAAGATTTAATTGAACATTTTCATTTAGAACTAGTAAGCGGTGAAGAAGGAATTCATCGTCCGATTGATACAAGTGATTTATCACGTCCTGGAATTGAAATGGCAGGATTTTTCACATATTATCCAGCGGACCGTGTTCAGCTTCTTGGAAAAACAGAGCTTACTTTTTTTGATACGTTAACAGAAGAACAAAAGCAAATGCGTATGCAAGCGCTTTGTACAGAAGAAACACCGTGTATTATCGTAACGCGCGGTCAAGATGTACCTGAGGAATTATTACGAGCATCTCGCCAGAATGGTGTGCCATTATTACGTTCACCGTTAAAAACAACACGTTTATCAAGCCGCTTGACGAATTACTTAGAAAGTAAATTAGCACCAACAACAGCAATTCATGGTGTATTAGTTGATATTTACGGTGTTGGTGTAATGATTACAGGACAAAGTGGTGTCGGGAAAAGTGAAACAGCGCTTGAGCTTGTGAAACGCGGACATCGACTTGTAGCTGATGATAGTGTAGAAATTCGTCAAGAAGATGACGATACACTAGTCGGAAGTTCACCGGAGCTAATTGAACATTTACTTGAAATTCGTGGGCTTGGTATCATTAACGTTATGACGCTATTTGGTGCGGGTGCAGTACGTAATCATAAACGTATTTCAATGGTAATTAATCTTGAGATTTGGGATCAAAAGAAAAACTACGATCGCCTTGGTTTAGATGAAGAGAAAATGAAAATCATTGATACAGATATTACAAAGATTACACTTCCAGTACGACCTGGTCGAAACTTAGCTGTTATTATTGAGGTAGCGGCGATGAATTTCCGTTTAAAACGAATGGGTGTCAATGCAGCGCAGCAATTTTCAGAGCGTCTTATGAGTGCAATTGAATTAGGAGATCAAAATTAATATAAGTGAAACTTCCATTAGTAGAGGGAGCGTTTCTCCTCGACTGATAGAAAGAGAAAGGGAGTGAAGAATATGCTGTTAGGATCTGTACCACAGCTTGATCGTGTGGCGATTCATCTCGGACCGTTTCCAATTTATTGGTACGGTGTGATTATCGGCTCTGGTGTCTTACTTGGTTTATGGCTCGCAACTCGGGAAAGTGATCGCCTTGGTATTCCCAAAGACACATTTATTGATTTAGTATTGATTGCGGTGCCAATTGCAATCCTTTGTGCACGTGCATACTATGTTATTTTCGAATGGGGTTATTATTCACAACATCCAATCGAAATTGTTAGGATTCGTCAAGGCGGCTTAGCCATTCATGGCGGATTAATTGGAGCGGTTCTTACAGGAATTGTATTTGCGAAAAAACGCGGTCTTTCTTTTTGGAAGCTAGCGGATATCGCCGCGCCAAGCATTTTACTTGGACAAGCGATTGGACGCTGGGGAAACTTTATGAACCAAGAAGCACATGGCGGTGAAGTAACGCGTCAATTTCTCGAAAATTTACACTTGCCACAGTTTATTATAAATCAAATGTATATTGATGGCGTATATTACCAGCCGACATTCTTATATGAATCATTATGGAATTTTGCTGGGGTTATTTTACTTTTATTCCTTCGTAAAGTAAATTTACGCCGCGGTGAACTATTCTTTACATATTTAATTTGGTATTCTATCGGGCGCTTCTTTATAGAAGGATTGCGTACGGATAGCTTAATGCTTGGCCCGCTTCGCATTGCACAAGTTATATCAATTGCCATAATTATCGTCTCTATCATTTTCATTGTTGTGAGACGAAAAATGGGGTATGCGGATAAACGATATTCAGAACAATAATGATATAGCTTTGTGATTCAGTGAATGAGTCGGGGCTGAATGGAAAAAGTAGCGTCACATATGCGGCGCTGCTTCTTTTCTTATTCATATAACAACTAAGGGTGGCGAAAAGATGAAAATTAATACAGTGTTATTTGATTTGGATGGGACGTTGATTAATACAAACGAACTTATTATCTCTTCATTTTTACATACATTAGAAAAGTACTACCCAAATCAATATAAACGTGAAGATGTACTACCGTTTATTGGTCCATCATTACACGATACATTTAGTAAAATCGACGAGAGCCGAGTGGAAGAACTTATTCAATGTTATCGTGAGTTTAACCACGAACATCATGATGAATTAGTAGAAGAGTATGAAACAGTGTATGAAACTGTACAGGCACTTCGTGAAAAAGGTTATAAAGTCGGGATTGTAACAACAAAAGTACGTCAAACTGTTGAAATGGGATTACAGTTAACGAAATTAAAGCAATTTTTTGATGTTGTGGTAACTATTGATGATGTAGAACATGTGAAACCACATCCAGAGCCAATTCAAAGGGCACTTCAGTTATTAGAGGCAAAGCCGGAAGAAGCTTTGATGGTAGGCGATAACCATCACGATATTGTTGGTGGACAAAATGCTGGCGTGAAGACAGCTGCTGTTGCTTGGACAATTAAAGGACGCGAATATTTAGAGTCTTACGAGCCTGATTATGTGTTAGAAACAATGAGTGACTTATTAACAATCTTGCCTCATTAATCGTTCTCTTACGAGCGGCTGAACATTAGGTAAAGCTCAGCAGTTAAGCGGGAGCACAAAAAGGGAGCGAGTAAAGTGCGACGGACAACGCGCTATCCGGTATCAGGAGCAAATTCATTATGGAATGTATATAAAACAGTCTCATTTTGGAAAGTGATGAAAAACTTCATTGTGATCCAAATCGCGCGTTATACCCCTTTTTTACGTATGAAAAATTGGTTATATCGCACATTTTTGCGAATGCAAATTGGGGAGAAAACTTCTTTTGCACTTATGGTTATGCCAGATATTATGTTCCCAGAGAAAATTACGGTTGGACGTAATTCCGTTATTGGCTATAATACAACGTTATTAGCTCATGAATATTTAATTACAGAATATCGCCTTGGTGAAATTATTATTGGAGACGAAGTAATGATTGGTGCAAATTCGACTATTTTACCTGGCGTTGTCATTGGAGACGGAGCAATTGTGTCAGCTGGGACACTTGTTCATCGTGATGTGCCGAGCGGTGCTTTCGTCGGTGGGAATCCGATGCGAATTATTTATACGAAAGAGGAAATGGCAGCGAGAGAAGGGAAATGTTAGGAATGTAACATTTCCCTTCTCTTTTCGGGAATGAAAAGGAAATATTTGTGCATAATATACTGTTTTGTTTTTTGAGGAATCGTTTATACTTAGAGATAGAAGAATGAAATAATGGAGGATCTATGGGGAAAAATCAAGAAATTCGTAAAGATAGCGGACAAGTTATTTCTTTTAATCAATTAGCTGATTTCTTTTATGATAAAGGTATGAAGGCTTACCGCAATCATCATTTAGAAGATGCAATTAAATATTTTAAGAGAGCGGCACAAGGTCGGAAAGAGCCGTTTATTTTATGTCAATTAGCAACGGCATTATCGGAAGTGGGAGAGTATCACGAATCAAATCAAATCTTATTACAAATTGTTCGTACGGGTGAAAAAATAGAAGAATGCTATTATTTTATGGCAAATAATTATGCGTATCTTGGGTTATTCCAGCAAGCGAAAAAGTACGCAGAGCGGTATTTAGAAATTGCAACGGATAAAGAATTTATTGCTGAAACAATAGAACTTCTAGAGATCATTGAAGAAGAAGAAATGGATACGCCTGAATTCGAAGATGAAGATGGATTAATTGTGATGCAAGAGCAAGCAAATCATTATATTCGTAATGGTCAATTAGAAGAAGCGATTGCGACGCTTGAAGGTGTCATAACGGAGTATCCTGAATTTTGGTCAGCTCATAATAACTTAGCAATCGCACATTTTCAGCTTGGGAATGTTGATCAAGCGTTGAAAATGACAGAGCTGATTTTAGAGAAAAATCCAGGAAATATTCATGCGTTATGTAATACGCTTATTTTTCTATATTCCATTGGGGAATATAAGCAAGTAGAAAAGTTAGCAGAGCAATTGGAAACAGTGTACCCGATGTCGTTTGAACATCGAGTGAAACTAGGGACAACCTTTGCGACAATTGGTCGTTTTGAAAGTGCATATAAATGGCTAAAAGCGTTAAAACGTCAAGGTTATGAAGGTGATGTTAGCTTTTATTATTGGTTTGCATATTCTGCCTATATGGTAAAGGATGAGCAAACAGCTGAGAAAATGTGGGCGCATGTAGTGGAATTACATCCCGATAAAAAGGGAAAAGAACCTTGGAATGCTATTAATTTAGTAGATGAAGGTCAAAATATTTTATTCCGGGAGCTTCAGCAATCGTTTCAGAAAAGCGAAACCTTGGAAGAACAAATGCTGGCTTTATATTTAATGAATGAACTGACAACACCAGAGAAGCTTGGCTTTTTCTTTGATGTGATGCAATCTCCTACTCGTGTTCCAATTGTATCGCAACTAGCGAACTATTTCTTTTTAATTAACAGTCATAAAAGTATTCCAGGAGAACTGCAGCAGTTTGAACAATGTATTCGCATTGCAGATGCCTTATACAATTATACGAAAAAAGATGATGAGCTTATTGAAGAATGTTTACATCTTTGGTTTTGTACATTTATACGTTTATATACGAGCGGAACGTCCTTTACAAATGTATATGGCTGGTCAGCAGCAGTTGAATATATTGTACGTGGCGAGTGCCGAGATAAGCTGACGCAGGCAGAGCTTGGGAATATATATAATGTATCGGTAGCAACTGTACGAAAATATGTGCAAGCAGTAAGACGTTTGCATGCATAAAGTGAAACTTCCATCAGGTGGGGAACTTACTCCCCGCAAATAACAGAATGAATGCAAGCAAATCACTGGGAAAAACTAGTTTCGAACAGTATAATGAGGGTATCAAAAGAGCGATAAGAACAGGAGATGAACGATATGGCAGAAGAAAAAATTTATGATGTAATTATTATCGGAGCTGGTCCAGCAGGGATGACAGCAGCTGTGTATACATCTCGTGCGAACTTAAGCACGTTGATGCTTGAACGCGGTATCCCGGGCGGACAAATGGCAAATACAGAAGAAGTAGAAAACTATCCAGGATATGACCATATTTTAGGGCCGGACTTATCAAACAAAATGTTTGAACATGCGAAGAAATTTGGTGCAGAATACGCATATGGTGATGTGAAACAAATTATTGATGGGAAAGAATATAAAACAGTTGTCGCTGGAAAGAAAGAATATAAAGCACGTGCAATTATTGTAGCGAGCGGTGCAGAATATAAGAAAATTGGCGTGCCGGGAGAGAAAGAACTTGGCGGCCGCGGCGTATCATACTGTGCTGTATGTGACGGTGCATTCTTTAAAGGTAAAGAGCTTGTTGTTGTTGGTGGCGGCGATTCAGCTGTTGAAGAAGGTGTGTATTTAACACGCTTTGCAACGAAGGTAACGATTGTTCACCGTCGTGATCAATTACGTGCACAAAAGATTTTACAGGACCGTGCTTTCCAAAATGAAAAAATTGATTTCATTTGGAATCATACTGTAAAAGAAATTAACGAAGCAAACGGAAAAGTAGGCAGCGTAACACTTGTGGATGTAAACAGCGGTGAAGAGCAAGAGTTTAAAACAGATGGCGCATTTATCTATATCGGTATGCTGCCACTTTCTAAACCATTTGCAGAGCTAGGTATTACAAATGAAAATGGTTATATTGAAACAAATGAACGTATGGAAACGAAAGTTCCTGGTATTTTCGCAGCTGGTGATATTCGCGAAAAAATGCTTCGTCAAATTGTAACAGCAACTGGTGATGGAAGTATTGCAGCGCAAAGTGCACAGCATTATGTGGAAGAACTATTAGAAGAATTAAAAGCAGGGAAATAATGAACAAGGAAGAGAAGCTATCTTTATTGAGATGGCTTCTTTTTTGTGATATAGGATTTTAGCACTTTAATTGTTATCGAGCTCGTTATTGGGTCAATTGCAGTGGTGTTTCCTAGTATTCCAACAGGCGGTATGTCGATTGTAAGTTCTATTATTACGTTTATTTTAGTAAGAAATAAGTGATTGAGGGACAGCCCTTAATCACTTATTTTTTTATCCTGCTATTCGCGGACAGTAAGAACCTGATTGGTTCAACTAACCATTCGAAGGAAAAGCACTTTCGAATGGAAGTTTCACTTTATTGCAATTACTTTCCATTTTTATTCATATTTTTTATGTTTTTTACTAAAAATACAAAAAGGTAGATTGGTTGACAAGGTTACTTGAACATACAGTGATTATCTTTGCTTTTCTACTTTATCCCGCATTAACGGGCAGTAAGATTCTGCGAAAGAAAGAAGCTAGGTGGCGCCTAATTCATGAAGGGATGGGGATCGCCATTTTACCTTATTTGGAGGTGTCAATATGAAAGTATCCGTATTTATTACTTGTCTTGGAGATATTTTTTATCCAGAAGTAGGAAAAGATGTTGTTGAAATTCTTGAAGATTTAGGTTGTGAAGTCGACTTTCCAAAAGATCAAACCTGCTGTGGTCAACCTGCTTATAATAGCGGTTATCAAAAAGAAACGAAAACAGCTGCAAAACATATGATTGAAGCATTTGCCGGTTCAGAGTATGTTGTGGCACCATCCGGGTCTTGTGTCCTGATGGTTCACGAGTTTTCAAGCTTATTTTCTGGAAGTGAAACAGAATGGAAGCAAAAAGCTACCGAACTTGCAAATAAAACATATGAATTTACACAATTTCTTGTAGAAGTGTTAGGTAAGGAAGATTTAGGTGCGGAACTTCATAAAAAAGCAACTGTTCATACATCTTGTCATATGAGCCGGTTAATGGGTATTAAAGAACCTCCTCAAAAGTTATTAAAACATGTAAAAGGGTTGGAAGTCGTTCCATTATCACACAATTATGATTGCTGTGGATTCGGCGGTACATTCTCAGTGAAGATGGCAGAAATCTCAGAGCAAATGGTTGATGAAAAAGTGAAACATATTATGGAAACAGGTGCGGAAGTGTTAATCGGAATGGATTGCAGTTGTTTAATGAATATAAAAGGTCGATTGACACGTAATGGTTATCCCATTGAGGTAAAGCATATTGCGCAAGTATTAAATGAAGATAGAAAGGGGATATAAAAATGGGAATGAAAATTGGAAACGATCCCTTTCATAAACGTACTGAAACGGCCGTTGGTGATCAATTCATGAGAAGGGCTGTTGCGAAAGCGCAAGACGGCCTTAGGGGTAAGAAACTAAAAGCAACTGAGAGTCTTGGGAATTGGGAAGAATGGCGATCTTTAGGAGAAGAGATTCGAAAGCATACATTAGAAAACCTTGATTATTATTTATATCAACTCAGTGAAAATGTTGAAAAAAGCGGGGGCTTTGTTTATTTCGCAGAGACTGCTGAAGAGGCAAGGGAATATGTAAAAGGTATTATAAAAAAGAAAAACGCGAAAAAAATTGTGAAATCAAAATCTATGGTAACGGAAGAAATCAGTCTAAATGAAGCAATTGAAGAAGTTGGCGGGGAAGTACTAGAAACGGACCTTGCAGAATTTATTTTACAAATTAATGACCATGATCCGCCATCACATATTGTTGTTCCTTGTCTTCATAAAGATAAAGAAAGTATTTGCGAGTTGTTTAAAGAAAAAATAGGGTATACCGGACCAGCTGATCCTGAAAAAATGGCGAGGTTTGTACGGAACTATTTGCGTAATGATTTTTTAACAGCGGATGTAGGGGTGACTGGATGTAATTTTGCTGTTGCAGAGTCCGGGTCTGTTTCTATTGTAGCAAATGAAGGGAATGCGAGGTTAGTTACAACCATTCCGAAAACGTTAATTACCGTTATGGGGATGGAACGGATTGTCCCCACATGGGAGGAGCTAGATGTGTTAGTAACACTCCTGTGCCGAAGTTCTGTAGGGCAAAAATTAACAAGTTATATTACAGGCTTAACGGAACCTGGAGGGACAGATGGACCTGAGGAATTTCATTTAGTGATTGTTGATAATGGGCGTTCCAATATTTTAGGAACAGAATTCCAAAGTGTCCTTCAATGTATTCGTTGCGCGGCATGTATTAATGTATGTCCAGTATATCGTCATATCGGAGGTCATGCATACGGCTCAATCTATCCAGGCCCGATCGGTGCCGTATTGACGCCGCTTTTAGGCGGGTATGATGAGTATAAGGACTTGCCTTATGCATCTAGCCTTTGTGGTGCTTGTACGGAAGCATGTCCGGTAAAAATACCTTTACACGAATTATTAATTCGACATCGCCGACAGATTGTGGAAGAGGCGAAGAAGTCTCCTTTAGCTTGGGATATGGCTATGAAAGGTTTTGAAAAAGTGGCGAATAGCTCGAGGTCGTTCTCCCTCGCGGCGAGGACAGCTCCGTACGCATTAAAGCCTTTTATAAAAGGAGATAAAATTGAACGCGGGGTAGGGCCGTTAAAAGCTTGGACAGAAGCAAGAGACTTCCCGGCTCCGAAAAAACAACCATTTAGAGATTGGTTTGAAAAACGGTCAAGGGAGGAGAAATAATGGCTATTCAAAATCGTGAGGAATTTTTATCTAAATTATCAGGGAGATTAGGAAGAACACGTCCGGAAAAAGTAGAAAAACCAATCTGGTCTTTTTCTCCGCAATTGAGCGTTTTTGACGGATTAACACAAGATGAACTTATATCGAAGTTAGTTGAGCAATGTAAAGATATTCATACAGAAGTGCTGCGGACAACAAAGGCTCATCTTGTTGAAACGTTACAATCTTTTATGAAAGAATGGAATATCAGATCTGTTATTTATTCTTATGATGAACGGTTTGATGAATATGATCTGAGTAGATTTTTTACAAATGAAGGGGAAATACATTTCCATAAATGGGATTTAGATCATAAAGAGGAGAGTATCGAATTTGCAAAAACAGCTGATGTTGGAATTACGTTCAGTGATATCACTCTTGCTGAATCAGGAACTGTCGTTTTATTTAATGAGGGTATAAAAGGGCGGCACGTTAGTCTTCTTCCTGAATCATATATCGCAATTGTCCCGAAAAGTACGATTGTGCCAAGGTTAACACAAGCTACAAAGATGATTCATAATCAAAATATGGAGGGTGAAAAAATCCCAGCCTGTTTGAACTTCATTTCTGGTCCATCTAACAGTGCAGATATTGAAATGAATCTTGTCGTAGGTGTACATGGACCAATAAGAACAGCATATATTATTGTGGATGATCAATAATTGTACAAGATCTCTTCCTGGTGTCTGCCACCTGCACATAAAAGCCCGAGTAGTTCAACTAACCTTTCATGAAAAAAGCGTTCATGAAAGGAAGTTTCACTTTGTTTTTCACTGAAGGATGATGGGAATAGTCTCCCATCATCCTTTTTATTTGTCATGGGCCGGGCGTTCCTTCATTGTGACAAACTGTATTTGATAGTATAATGAAGTGAGTATATAATAGGGATTTCCCTGTTATAAGTAGCTGAGGTGAGAAGCTTGCAAAGAGTGACAAACTGTGTGTTAATCAAGGATAATGAAGTGCTCCTATTACAAAAGCCTCGTCGAAATTGGTGGGTTGCTCCAGGTGGAAAGATGGAGCGCGGCGAAACAGTAAGAGAGTCGGTTGTTCGTGAATATCGCGAAGAAACGGGTATTTATTTAAAAAATCCAACATTAAAAGGTGTCTTTACTTTCGTGATCCAAGAAGGAGATAAGGTTGTTTCTGAATGGATGATGTTTTCCTTCTTAGCTACAGATTTTGCAGGAGAAAATAAATTGCAAAGCGAAGAAGGGATAATAGGCTGGCATACAATTGATAAGATTGATGAGCTACCAATGGCGCCAGGAGATTATCATATTATTGATTATTTAATTAAAGGAAATGGTATTATTTACGGTACATTTGTATATACACCAAATTTTGAATTACTTTCGTATCGATTAGATCCGAGCTAAACCATAAGGGGGGGATATGATGGACGCACATAATGATATTAAAATGGTCATTATTACAGGAATGTCCGGAGCAGGAAAGACAGTTGCCCTGCAGAGCTTTGAGGATTTAGGATATTTTTGTGTGGATAATTTACCGCCCATGTTGTTGCCGAAGTTTGTTGAATTAATGGCAGATTCGAAAGGGAAAATGAATAAAGTAGCGCTCGGTATCGATTTGCGTGGCCGAGAGTTTTTTGATCACTTATGGGGAGCGCTTGATGATTTAACAGAGCGCACATGGATTATTCCTCATATTTTATTTTTAGATGCAAAAGATAGCACGCTTGTAACTCGTTATAAAGAAACAAGGCGTTCACATCCACTTGCTCCAACAGGTCTTCCGTTAAAAGGAATAGAAGCAGAGCGTACGCTGTTAACAGATATGAAGGCACGCGCGAATATTGTACTTGATACGTCAGACTTAAAACCGAAAGAGTTAAGAGAAAAGATTGTTCAATTATTCTCAACTGAGAGTGAGCAAGCATTTCGTGTGAATGTGATGTCATTTGGATTTAAATATGGTATTCCAATTGATGCTGATTTAGTATTTGATGTTCGTTTTTTACCGAATCCATACTACATTCCACACATGAAGCCGTTAACAGGTCTTGATGAGGAAGTATCGTCCTATGTGCTGAAGTTTAATGAAACGCATAAATTTCTTGAGAAGTTAACAGACCTTATTTCCTTTATGCTTCCCCATTATAAGCGGGAAGGAAAAAGTCAACTTGTCATTGCAATTGGATGTACAGGAGGACAACATCGATCCGTTACGCTTGCAGAATATTTGACGAAACATTTGAAGCAAGATTGTCCAACTCATGTATCTCATCGTGATGTGGAGAAGAGAAAGGGACATTAAGCGATGGGAAAAGAGAGAAAACCGAAAATCGTTATTATGGGGGGCGGAACTGGCCTATCCGTTTTACTGCGCGGTTTAAAAAAGTATCCTGTTGATATTACAGCAATTGTAACGGTTGCTGATGATGGGGGAAGTTCTGGAAGACTTCGTGATGAGTTAGAAATCCCACCTCCTGGAGACATCCGCAACGTACTTGTTGCGTTGTCTGATGTGGAGCCTCTTGTCGAGGCGTTATTCCAACATCGTTTTACATCGGGAGAAGGATTAACGGGGCATGCGCTTGGTAATTTATTGTTAGCTGGAATGACAGCTATTACGGGCGATTTCTTTCATGCTATTACGGAGACAAGTAAAGTGTTAAATGTAAGGGGACGTGTACTTCCGGCTGCGAATCAAAGTGTTGTTTTGCATGCGAAATTGGAAGATGGACAAATTGTAAGCGGGGAATCTAAAATTCCGTATTCCGGCAAAAAAATTAACCGTGTCTTTTTAACACCAGGGGAAGTAGAACCGCTTCATGAAACATTAATGGAAATTCAAAGAGCTGATTTACTTGTATTTGGGCCAGGTAGTCTATATACAAGTATTTTGCCGAATTTAATGGTGAAAAAGATTGGCGATGCAGTCCTTCGCGCAAAAGCGAAGAAAGTATATGTCTGTAATGTAATGACCCAAGCTGGTGAAACAATGGGATATACAGCGTTTGATCATGTGAAAGCATTGCATGATCATCTTGGAGAAGCGTTTATTGATATAACAATAGTAAACGATGAACCAATTCCAGTTGAATTATTAGGACGTTATGCAGAAGAAATGTCGGAGCCAGTTGTAATTGATGAAAGACATTTTAAAGCGCAAAATATTAATCTGATTAAAGATCGTTTAGTAAAGTATGATGATCAAGTTGTACGTCATGATACAGTAAAACTAGCTTCGATTTTACATTCGTTAATATAAATTGTAAGCTTGAAGGAATAGTGAATGAGCTTACATGGTGAAGGCGTTACTTCTTTGAAGTAACGCTACAAATTCATTTAGGGCATGAAAATAATTATGATTTTATATTTTGTCAGGAGGTGAAATGGTTGTCATTTGCATCAGAAACAAAAAAAGAGCTGACAAAGCTTGAAATGAAGGGATGCTGTGAGAGGGCAGAGTTATCAGCATTACTTCGGATGAACGGTTCACTCTCCTTTTCAAATCGCCGTGTAATCATTGATATTCAAACGGAAAATGCAGCGATTGCTCGAAGAATTTATACATTATTGAAAAAAGGGTATAACGTTACAGTTGAGTTGCTTGTACGTAAGAAAATGCGCCTAAAGAAAAATAATGTGTATATCGTTCGTTTAGTCGAAAAAGCACGTGAGATTTTATCGGATTTGCATATTGTACGAGAGGACTTTTCGTTCATTCGTGATATTTCACAAGAATTAATTGAGAAAAAGTGTTGTAAACGTTCATATTTACGCGGTGCGTTTTTAGCTGGTGGTTCTGTTAATAATCCGGAAACATCATCATATCATTTAGAGGTTTTCTCGTTATACAAAGAACATAATGATGCGATATGTGAACTTATGAACGAGTTTGCATTAAATAGTAAAACGTTAGAAAGGCGAAAAGGGTATATTACGTATTTAAAGGAAGCGGAAAAGATTACCGAATTCTTAAATATTATTGGTGCTCATAATGCCCTTTTAAGGTTTGAAGATATTCGCATTGTGCGCGATATGCGTAATTCTGTAAATCGTCTTGTGAACTGTGAAACAGCAAACTTAAATAAAACGATTGGTGCAGCATTAAGGCAAATTGAAAATATTCGTTATATTGATGAAACAGTTGGTTTGGATTTTTTACCAGATAAATTACGTGAAATTGCAGAACTGCGTATCAATTATCAAGATGTTACATTGAAAGAATTGGGAGAAATGGTATCCGGGGGGAACATTAGTAAATCGGGTATCAACCATCGTTTGCGTAAAATCGATGATATTGCTGATAAATTACGTGCTGGGGAAGCGGTTGTAAAAAAATAAAAGATAAAGGGGAATAGAGCTGTGGTTCAAAAACAGGTAGAGGTGTTGTTGAAAGCTGGATTGCAAGCACGTCCGGCAGCGTTGTTTGTACAAGAAGCAAATCGTTTTCAAGCCGATATTTTTATGGAGAAAGACGGAAAAACGGTCAATGCTAAGAGCATTATGGGGATTATGAGCTTAGCAATCGGGACTGGATGCAAAGTTACAATTACTACAGAAGGATCAGATGAAACAGCAGCATTAGAAGCGCTTGTGGCTTATGTGCAAAAGGAACAATAAAAAGAGCTATCGCGAGTGCGCGATAGCTTTTTTTATTGTGAATCAAGTTTCAGTGGCTGTACTACTCGTATGTTGAACGTCGTCGAAGGGTCTTTATCCCGCTATTCGCGGGTAGTAAAGGCTGGAGAAGAGCGGGGAAGAAAACTGCCCGTAAAAGCCCGATTGGTGAAACTTCCATCAGTGAGAAAAGCGTCACTGATGGAAGTTTCACTTTATCCCGTGTCGAAGCGCCGATATATGAAAAAGAGCTATCGCGAATGTGCGATAGCTCTTTTTATATACGCGTGATCTTAGCGATTTGTAAAGATCTTGTCGATTAAGCCGTATTCTAGTGCTTTATCTGCTGTCATGAAGTTGTCACGCTCTGTGTCGCGCTCGATTACTTCTAAATCTTGACCTGTACGTTCAGAAAGAATTTTGTTTAATTTATCACGCAAGAATAGGATGCGTTTTGCAGCGATTTCGATTTCTGTCGCTTGTCCTTGTGCACCGCCAAGTGGTTGGTGAATCATAACTTCACTGTTTGGAAGAGCGAAACGCTTTCCTTTTTCACCAGCAGCAAGTAGGAAAGCACCCATAGATGCAGCCATACCGATGCAAATTGTAGATACTTTTGGTTTAATGAATTGCATTGTATCGTAAATTGCCATACCTGCTGTAATAGAGCCACCAGGACTGTTGATATATATATGAATATCTTTTTCTGGGTCTTGTGATTCTAAGAATAAAAGCTGAGAAACGATAGAGTTTGCTACGTTGTCATCAATTGCGCTGCCAAGCATAATGATGCGGTCTTTTAATAAACGAGAGTAAATGTCGTAAGCACGTTCCCCGCGATTTGTTTGTTCAATAACTGTAGGAATTAAATTCATGTGTAACTTCCTCCTTTAACACATTTGTTAGTTTTATAATACAATTATGGTCAATAAAGGTCAAACGAAACCACTTCAGTTTAAAAAATATGTAGGTGTATCATGTTAATTCGCTACTGATAAGGAATTCCCTTCTTCTATACCTTCATCATCATAACCGAATTGTATGAATTTAAACATATCAAACATGGAGAAAGACTGCTACAAAAAAAGAACGCCATCACATATATAAGCGTTCTTTTTTGTACTACTCTTTAAGTAGATACGTTACCTTATTTAAAATTTCTTCTATCTTCTTTGCATTATTTGCATACATGCTGCTAGCAGCATTTGATTTCGTTTCTAAAGAAAATAGTTCGAGATCAGCATGACACTTTTTTAAGGAAGCAAGTAATAATGGTTTGTCTTGAGGAGAAGGCATTTGGATTTTATCGTTGTATATGTCGACAGTTAGTTGTCCGTAAGAATCGACTTGTCCGATGAAAACATTATCTAGTGCAACCCCAATTTTTTCGAGTTCAGTACGAAGCCAAGCTCGGTTATGACCGCTTGCTGAAAGAGGTTCATCTATTATGTTTCCATCCATAATGACTGTGTGTGTTTCTTTTTCATTTGGTAATTTTAAGCCGACGTCTTTTGCAGTTAGTGGTTGTCTGTCTTTCTTTAGTAAAACGTTTAATTCCCCGCTTGGTTCTAGTACAGCGTATTCAACATCACCTATGTTAAAGACATCTTTTTTTCGAAGAAGCTCTAGTAGTTCATCACTTGTATATTTTTCCTTTTTTAAATTATCTTCGAGTACTTTGCCATCTTTTATAAAAATAGTGGATTTACCTTCAAAAAAATCTCGTACCGTCTTATTTTTTAAGGAAATCAGTCCTGCGAAAAAAGGTATGACAGCAAAAACCATCATACTAGAAATACCGTGGAAGAAGTTTTGTTCCAACCCTGTCGATACTTCTGCAGCGATATCACCAATCGTCATACCGGCTATGTATTCAAAAAAGGAAAGTTGAGAGATTTGTCTTTTGCCAAGCCATTTCGTAATGGCGAATAAAACAACTAAGACACATAAAGAACGTATAATGACAAGCGGCCATTCTGGTATGTGAATGTTAGGCATATAAAGTCCCTCCAGTCTTCTTAAAATCCTTTATATTGTGGTTCTTCTAGTTCCAATGCTGAAACTCGCCTTTGTAAATCAGCGATTACACTATCCATTTCTAGCATGCATTCGTGAAAAACGCGTTTCGCTTCTTCGTCAGCAGCGTTTTGTGAAAGTGTACTTAAACTTGCCTGTGCGCCTTTTAAGCTGGCAAGGCATGTTTTTACACTAGCAACAACGGTCATGAGAACACCTCTTATCCTTTTGGTTTAAATAATAAAGCTCCGATAAAACCGAAGATAATCGCGGCAGATATACCAGCGCTTGTTACTGTAAACATTCCTGTTATAACTCCAATGATGCCATGCTTATCCGCTTCTGCCAGCGCACCGTGAACAAGGGCGTTACCGAAGCTTGTAATAGGAACTGTTGCACCTGCTCCAGCAAAATCAATTAACGGTTCATACAAATTGAATCCGTCTAATATGGCACCGACGACAACAAGCGTTGACATTGTATGAGCGGGAGTAAGTTTAAAGACATCAAACATAATTTGACCAATCACACAAATGGCGCCACCAATTACGAAAGCCCAAAAATAGATCATTTATTGTACACCTCCAACTTCAATGGATACTGCATGGGCGATACAAGGAATTGTTTCTTGCTGCTGGAAAGTTAATGGGGAAAGTAAAGCACCGGTAGCGACTACGAGTATTTTGTTAAATTCCCCTTTTTTCATTCGATTTAATAAATGCCCGTACACGACAGTTGCTGAACAGCCTGGTCCGCTTGCTCCTGCTAAAATCGGTTGATCTTCCCTATAAATGAGTAATCCGCAATCTTGAAACTGTTCGCTTGTTATAGATGTTCCTTGCTTACGCAGTAAGTCAAAGGCAATTTCGCGTCCTACGTGACCGAGATCACCTGTTACAATTAAGTCGTAGTAGGATGCATCAATTTGTCGTTCTCTTAAATGTGCTTCTATTGTATCGACAGCAGCGGGCGCCATGGCACCTCCCATATTAAATGGATCTGATAAACCCATATCAATAACTCGTCCAATTGTTGCTGACGTAACGCAAGGTCCGTCTCCTTGATCACTTAATAGAGCAGCCCCTGCTCCAGTTACTGTCCACTGAGCGGTAGGGGGCTTTTGTCCTCCGTATTCAGTTGGATATCGGAATTGCTTTTCAACAGCGGTATTATGGCTAGAAGCTCCTGTTAATAAGTATTTCGCCCCTTTTCCATTTATAATACTTGCCCCTAAAGCAAGGCCTTCCATTGAAGTAGAACAAGCTCCAAACAATCCAAGATAAGGAGCGCCGAGTGTTCGGGAGGCAAAACTTGAGGGAGTGATTTGATTGATAAGATCCCCTGCTAGAATAAATTGAATATCTTCTTTACGCAGTTTTGCTTTTTCTGTTGCTCTGCTGCAAGCTTCTTCAAATAAAATTCGATGTGCTTTTTCATAGGAGTCTTGTCCTAACCATAAATTATCGTGCAATGTATCGAAATCTTCAGGGATGTTTCCGTTCGCTTCAAATGGTCCGCCAATGACACCAGTTGATATAATCACCGGCTTATTTTCAAATATCCATGTTCGGTGACCTTGTAACATTTAAAACCCTCCCCATTGAACTAAAATGGTTTTAATAAGTGCGATGACAAAAGCGGAAAATACACCAAATAAAATAACGGATCCTGCTAACTTAAACATATTCCCGCCTACCCCAAGAACAAAGCCTTCTGTACGGTGTTCAATACAAGCTGCGATGACTGAATTTCCAAAGCCGGTAACAGGAACAGCTGTCCCAGCCCCGCCAAACTGAGCGAATCGATCGTACACACCAAAGCCTGTTAGGAGCATGGAAATAAAAATCATTGTAGCTACAGTTGGATTACCTGCTGACCTTTCAGTGAAATCGAAATACGTAATATAAAACGTAGAAATAAGTTGACCGATTAAGCAAATAAACCCGCCGACAAAAAAAGCTTTTATACAATTTTTTAGAACAGGCCGTTTCGGTTCACGCTGCTTTTCAAATTGTTTATACTCTTGCTGTGCTGGTGTTAAATCTTTATTTCTCTTTGACATATGAATCCTTCCTTTTCTGTTTTGAAAAGTATCATTACGTATTGGAATGCATTTCTTTTTTCACTATTTTTAGTTGTTTTTTTACTTCCTCTTTATCTAATTCTTTATTTTTAATCTTGGTATCTAACTTATCGAGTAACATGAAAATTTTTTTATCCGTACTTACATAAATTTTTGCATTAGGATACATCTTTTTTAATGTTTGTTTTATTTCTTTTCGTAGTTTCTTTAGTTGAAAGCGTTCACGATGCTTTGGTTTAACAGCTACATAAAGTTCGTTATTGAAATTAACAGCTTTTACTTCAAGTATTTCATCCATAGTAAGAATCTTATTTTTCGCTTCATTCGCTGCTGATTGATCAATGGATTCTATGTTTACCCTTGTTAGTTTCGCATCTGTTTTATTTATTTTTTTTGTTGATTCTTGCTTTACTTGTTTATCTAATGGACTGTGACATCCGCATAGGAAACCGAATAAGAGAAGGAATAACAAGGAGATTGTTCTGAATTTTCGCATGGTATCATTCCATTTCTATTGCTTTATGTAATTGGATTTGAAAAAAGGATGATATTGTATCACCCTTTTTTCAGCTAATCAGAAAGTATACATATAATAATGAGCTAGCCTATGTGTGTAGGCATACATTGATAAGTATCATTCTGTTTTGTCGGTATACTGGCTTGTGGATGACTAATTTTTCTTATGTTGTTATTGCTGTGTATATTGAGGCTCTTCTTGTTCAACTTCTTGAACACGCGGAGATAAAGACTCAATAATTGATTGTGTTTGTTGAGCTGCACTTTGGAATAATTGCTTCGCTTGTTGGTTATCAGTATCAAGAGCGAATCCTTCTAAGCTTGCTTGTGCACTTTTTAATCCTGAAACAGTTTGTTTAAGTTTTGTAATTACAGTCATAATGTAATTCCTCCTCTGGTTGGATTTGATTTCAATCATTAGAGTTTGTGAATAGGCACTGAAATATAATTACCAATTTTAGGGTTCTTCGAAAGCGTATCATTTTTAATTTTAAAAAATACAAGAAAAATAACATGGATAATGATGGAGGAGATATTCAATAATAAGGAATAGAAGAATTTAGTTCTTCTATCCACCATTATGCAGCCCGTTAGCATGAAGCTAGCGGGTTTTTCGTATTATATATAATAAGTTTCTAAATGTTGATTGTAGATTTTCTATTGTAGATATTTTCGAAAGCTACATAGTTTAGATTTTGTTGTTCAAAATATTACGTATCAATTAAAATAAGGAGAATGAAAAAATAGCAATTAAAAGGAGAAAAAGTTATGGATCATCATACTTTAGTTAGATGGTTGGAAGCAGTATTAATCATACTAGCGTTAGTTGCAATTTGGTTTTCTGCAAGCAATTTTAGTAGTGTGAAGCGATTTTTAATTGGTCGTCCTATGCGAACATCAGAGCTTCATGCGCACCATAACAAGTTATTTTGGTTGATTGCACTGCCTATCCTTTCAGCGGATTTGTATTCATCCGTTGCATATGGACCTGAATCAGGAATGACAGAGCTTGCAGGGCTTGGTCCTGATGCCAAATGGCTGATCTTGCCTATTACAATTTCTACTATCGTTCTTTTGGCAATTTTGATTGTATCGTATATTATGGGGATTTTGGCATATCCAAACGGCGGCGGAGCTTATGCGATTGCAAAAGATAACTTCAAGCCGCGATGGGTTTCTCTCGTTGCTTCTAGTTCGTTGCTCGTTGATTACGTGTTGACCGTGGCTGTATCTGTATCTGCAGCTATAGAAGCTATTTCATCTGCTTATCCTGTAGTTACTCCTTATGAAACGATTTTGGCTATTTTGTGTGTGTTTCTCTTAGTACTTGTGAACTTGCGAGGAGTAGCAGAATCAGCCCGCGTTTTTGCTTGGCCGACATTCGGTTTTATGGTTTGTATGTTAATTTTAATTTTTACCGGCTTTTTTGATGAATTTCGTCATGGATTTACCCAATCAACTACACCGTCCTTTGGAACGGTTCCAGAGGGATTAACAACTTTATTGATTTTAAAAGCGTTCAGCTCAGCTTGTTCGGCGCTTACAGGAATTGAGACAATTTCGAATGCAGTTCCTATTTTTAGAGAACCACAGCAAAAAAATGCAATTAGAACTTATATTGCTTTAGGCACGATCACAGCTGTGACACTGTTAGGATTTTCGTATCATCTGTATGTGAAGGGAATTACGCCAGATCCGCACAACACGATGTTGTCTCAGTTGACTGGTATGTATTTTGGACATGGAATTTTATATCAACTAATTATATGGTTTACGTTTATTGTTTTGATTTTAGCGGCAAATTCTACATTTACAGGATTTTCTCAGCTTGCTGCGATTGTAGCAGCAGATGGATTTTTGCCTCGGAGTTTGACAAATCGCGGAGACCGTTTAGGGTATTCAAACGGAATTATTGTATTAGCATCATTGGCATGTATTTTGATTATCTCGTTTCATGCACATACGAATGCTTTAATTCCGTTGTATGCAATCGGTGTTTTCCTTTCATTTACAGTAGCGCAAATTGGCTTGATGCGCCGCTGGAAACGAGTGAAAGGACCGAATTGGAAAGTTAAGCTTACGATTAATACGGTTGGTGCTGTTATTACATCAATAGTCGCTGTTATTTTCGCTGTTACAAAGTTTACAGGCGGCGCTTGGGTTGTATTAGTTGTATTGCCTATTATCATTTTTATTTCAATGGCTATTCACAAGCATTATGAAGATATTGCAAAAGAACTGCGCATTGATACGCAAAGCATACGTCCAGAAGCAAGCAAGGTAGTCACCCTTGTTTTAGTGTCAGGTGTTCATCGTGTTGTGAACAATACGATTTCCTTTGCGAAAAGCTTAGATGCTGATCCGATTGCTGTATACGTTGGTTTCGATGAGCAATCTATAGATAAAATGGAGAAGAAGTGGAAAGAGTGGGGAACTCCTTGCAGGCTGGTAGTTCTTCGCAGTAAATATCGTTCTCTTCTTGAACCGCTGAATCGTCTTATTAAAACAATAGAGGCGAAACAAGAAAATGGGGGACATATCCATATTATTATCCCGCAGTTTATTCCACACAAATGGTGGCATCATGTATTACATAACCAGAGTGCACTTCTTTTACGAATGTGGTTTATTCGTCATAAAGATATCGTGATTACAACGGTTCCATATCATTTGCATAAATAATTCATTTCGGATATTTATGAATGTACTACTGATAATCTGAGTTATATCGCCTGCGTCGTCAATCGACGCGGGCGTTTCTTTATTGTATGAACGGATAAGGTTGGAGGAAAGGGAGCATAGAAGAAGTGAAATTACATGCATGTAATATAAGGATGGTCTTTTCATCTCGGTATCTAGTTGTAGTGAAAGATAAGAATTGCTCTATAAACTGCGATGTAAGAAGTAATTGCTTCCAAAACGAAGATATCGTATAATAAACATTACGCGAGGCAGCGAGAAAGTGTCTCTTGCGGTTGTAAGTACATGATATTATTATATATTTCATGCGCCCATAGCTCAGTTGGATAGAGCGGTGGTTTCCGGTACCACGTCTGCCGGGGGTTCGAATCCCTCTGGGCGCGTAAAAAAACCCTAACTTCAATTTTGAAGTTAGGGTTTTTTAATAGTTTGTTTATGAAGTTCTTAGAATATACAGGAGAAAAAGAGTAATTTAAGTATAACGAAACTTCATTATACTTAAATTACTCTTTTTAATTGTTATTTCTTGAAATAGGAGTTACTATTAGTATGTGGTATAAAGTGTATGATTATTTTTAAAATTTAGTCATTTTATTTCGGTATCAACTATTTTTTGGTTGTAATATATAAACTTAATTAATACATATGAAGTAATAATATATGGATGTTGGTATTTGGTAAGGATTCTCCTTTTGAGAAACTTATTGTACAATAGAAGTGAGGGGGAGATTAGGTTGAAAGCAAGTCTTTTACAAGAACAAAGTTTACGTTTGGCAATGACGCAAGAGTTAAGACAAGCGATTACAATGCTCCAGTATAATGTGCAGGAATTAACGGAGTTTTTGTATGAGCAATCGCTGGAGAATCCCCTTATCGAGTTGAGTGGATTTGACAGGGAGAAGAAAAAGAGTAAAACAACAAGTAAACAAACAGAGAATCAAATGGAAATTTATAGTGTAGATTCAACAACGATTCAACAACATTTAGTTGATCAATTGCAGTATTATAAAATAGATGAAGAACAAAGAAAAATTGCCTCATTCATTATTTTAAATGTGGATGAGAACGGATATTTACAAGAAACAAATGAGGAATTAGCAGCGTTATTATCGGTATGTGTAGAAGAAGTTAATAGATGTATGGAACTCGTTCAATCGTTAGAGCCAGCAGGGGTAGCGGCAAGAAATATTCAAGAGTGTCTATCAATTCAATTAAAGCGCTTACAAAAAAAGGACACATTAGCAGAAATGATTGTGGATGAACATTTTGCGTATTTTGTAAAGAAAGATTGGCGCAAGTTAGTAAATGTTCTAAAATGTAGTACAGAAGAATTGCAACAAGCTGTTCATGCTATTACATCACTGCAGCCGAAACCAGGTTTGGCTTTTTCTTCGGAAAAACCGATGTACATCGTTCCTGATATGGCGGTGAAAAAAGAAGATAATCGTTTGATGATTCAAATGAATGAACGTAATATGCCGAGGATTGAAATTCATTCAGAATATAGTGAGCTCCTTCATAATAGTGAAAGAGACGTCGCTTCTTATGTATCTGAAAAATATCAGCATGTACAATGGATTATGCGCAGTTTAAAACAAAGAAAACAAACGCTTCTGAAAGTAATGGAAGTGATTATTGAAAAGCAGCGCGACTTTTTTATGGATGGTCCTCAATATTTAAAGCCGCTTGCATTAAAAGAGGTAGCTGAGATATTAGGTGTCCATGAGTCAACAATCAGCCGTGCAACGCGTAATAAATATGTGCAAACACCATATGGTTTATTTGAGATGAAATCATTCTTTAGTAATGCAGTAGCGACAACAGAAGATGAAGCAATTTCAACAAAGAGAGTGAAACAGCTTATTCAAGAATTTGTAGGAAAAGAAGATAAGAAAAAACCACTTTCAGATCAAAAGATTTCAAAAATGTTAGAGGAAGAACATGAAATTGTTGTTTCGCGCAGGACGGTAGCGAAATATAGAGAGCAGTTAAACATTCCGGCGTCTTCACTGCGAAAAACGATTGTATAGGTGATGAACATGGAGGTTATTCTATATACAAAAGAAGAATGTGGCCTTTGTCAGAAGGCGAAAAAGCTTCTGCAAGAGCTGAAAACTGAATATGTATTTGATCTAAAGGAAATAAATATTTATGAGGATGAACAGCTGTTAGAAAAATATCATCTTATGATTCCTGTCGTTGAAATTGAAGGAGAAGAGGTAGAATATGGAATCATTCACAAAGATGTCATAATAAACAGCATAATTCGTGCAATAAGAGTTGAATAACTTTGGATCTCCTGTTACAATAATATCCGTAGCAGGGATTATTTTTTTACTCTATGTGGGACACAAATTGTCACTACGGGACATATAATGACCACATAGGGAATGAACCAATGTGGTGAGGAGATACAATATGATGCGCTCATGGATTCAGTATACGAAAAAATTATTACCTGATCTGCTACCTGTTATGCAACAAAGAATGCAAATTCTTCAGTACATTCGGTTAACACAACCTATTGGCAGAAGGAACTTATCTGCAAGTCTTGGTATGACAGAACGAGTATTACGAAGTGAAGTACAGGTTTTGAAAGAAGAGAACTTGGTTCACGTCGCCTCTTCTGGAATGACATTAACAGAAGAAGGAACAGCTGTTGTTCTTGCTTTGGAAGACTTTATGAAAGAAATTTCAGGTTTGAAGGTTTTGGAAAAACAGCTTAAGGAAACATTAGACTTGGATGAAGTTTTCGTTGTCCCTGGTGATAGTGATGAATCACCTTGGGTCAAGCTCGAGATGGGCCGCGCTTGTGTTGCTTGTATAAAAGATCGTCTGACAGCGAATAATATCGTTGCTGTGACTGGAGGAACAACAATAGCTGCCGTAGCTGATATGATGCAATTGGATTGCAGGGATTTACATACATTATTTGTCCCAGCGCGCGGTGGAATAGGAGAGAGTGTTGAGCTAGAAGCGAACACAATCTGTGCGAAAATGGCACAAAATACGATGAGTAACTATCGCTTATTGTATGTTCCCGATCATGTAAGCAGTGAAGCATACGCATCCATTGTAACGGAACCTTCTGTGAAAGAAATTCTTGAGTTGATTCGATCTTCCAATATTGTCATTCACGGAATCGGTGATGCCTTAACGATGGCGCGTAGACGAAGTACTTTAGAAGCAGATTGGATGAAAATTAAAGAAATGCAGGCAGTCGGTGAAGCGTTTGGTTATTACTTTAACGAACAAGGTGAAGTCGTTCATAAAGTACAAACGGTCGGCATGCAACTCGAAGATTTACAACATGTATCTCATGTCGTTGCAGTTGCTGGAGGTTCATCAAAAGCAAAAGCAATTCAAGCAGTAATTAAACAAGGACACACTTCATTACTCATCACAGATGAAGGTGCAGCAAAACAGTTAGTAGAGGGTAAATAACCCTTAATATACATCCCCCAAGGAGGAAATTCAAATGACTAAAATTGGTATTAATGGATTTGGCCGTATCGGACGTGTAGTATTCCGCGCAGCTCTTAACAACCCTAACGTGGAAGTAGTAGCAATCAACGACTTAACAGATGCTAAAACATTAGCACATCTTTTAAAATATGACTCTGTTCATGGAGCAGTAAACGCAGAAGTATCTGCTAACGGCGACAGCATCGTTGTTAACGGTAAAGAAATCAAAGTTATCGCTGAGCGTGACCCAGCTCAATTACCATGGAGCGACTACGGCGTAGAAGTAGTAGTTGAATCTACTGGACGCTTCACTAAAAAAGCAGATGCTGAAAAACACTTAGGTGGAACAGTTAAAAAAGTTATCATCTCTGCACCAGCTTCTGACGAAGATATCACAATTGTTATGGGTGTTAACCACGAACAATACGATGCAGCTAATCATAACGTAATCTCTAACGCTTCTTGTACTACAAACTGCTTAGCTCCATTTGCTAAAGTATTAAACGAAAAATTCGGCGTAAAACGCGGTATGATGACTACAATTCACTCTTACACTAACGACCAACAAATCTTAGACTTACCACACAAAGATTTACGTCGTGCACGTGCAGCAGCAATGAGCATGATCCCAACTACAACTGGTGCAGCTAAAGCAGTAGCATTAGTATTACCAGAACTTAAAGGTAAATTAAACGGTGGTGCAGTTCGTGTTCCAACTGCTAACGTATCTCTTGTTGACCTAGTTGTTGAACTTGAGAAAGAAGTAACAGTTGAAGAAGTAAACGCAGCATTCAAAGCAGCAGCTGAAGGCGAATTAAAAGGTATCCTTGGATACAGCGAAGAGCCATTAGTATCTATCGACTATAACGGATGCACAAACTCTTCTACAATTGATGCATTATCTACAATGACTATGGAAGGCAACATGCTTAAAGTTCTTTCTTGGTACGACAACGAAACTGGTTACTCTAACCGCGTAGTTGACTTAGTAGACTATATCGCTTCTAAAGGTCTTTAATTCTTAAGTTTATCAGTTATCAATGACAAAACGAGGGAGAGGGTTTGTTCCCTCTCTCTTCTTTCGTTTTATAAGCAAATGTGATAAGCTTTTGAATGGGTTTTGTCAATCCTAACTAGTCGGAGGGAAATCCAATGAACAAAAAATCAATTCGTGACGTAGATTTAAAGGGTAAACGAGTATTTTGCCGCGTTGATTTCAATGTACCTATGAAAGAAGGCAAAATTACAGACGAGACTCGTATTCGTGCAGCTCTTCCTACAATTCAATATTTAGTAGAGCAAGGTGCGAAAGTGATTTTAGCAAGCCATTTAGGTCGTCCAAAAGGACAAGTGGTAGAAGAAATGCGTCTAGCTCCAGTAGCAGTACGTTTAGGTGAGCTTCTTGGTAAAGACGTGAAAAAAGCGGACGAAGCATTCGGACCTGCTGTACAAGAAATGGTTGCAGCAATGAACGAAGGCGATGTATTAGTTCTTGAAAACGTGCGTTTCTATGCGGGCGAAGAAAAGAACGATGCTGAACTTGCGAAAGAATTTGCAGCTCTTGCTGATATCTTCGTAAACGATGCATTCGGTGCAGCTCACCGTGCTCATGCTTCTACTGCAGGTATTGCAGATTACTTACCAGCAGTATCAGGTTTCTTAATGGAAAAAGAATTAGAAGTATTAGGTAAAGCACTTTCTAATCCAGATCGTCCATTTACAGCAATCATCGGTGGTGCGAAAGTAAAAGATAAAATCGGTGTAATACGTCATCTACTTGATAAAGTTGATAACTTAATCATTGGCGGTGGACTTGCTTATACATTTGTAAAAGCATCAGGTCATGAAATCGGAAAATCTCTATGTGAAGACGACAAAATTGAACTAGCAAAAGAGTTTATACAACTTGCAAAAGAAAAAGGTGTAAACTTCTACATGCCAGTTGATTGCGTCGTTGCAGATGATTTCTCTGAAACTGCAAACCGACAAGTTGTAGATATCGATTCTATTCCTGCTGATTGGGAAGGTTTGGATATTGGACCAAAAACAAGTGCAATTTATGCAGATGTAATTAAAAACTCTAAGCTTGTTGTATGGAATGGACCAATGGGCGTATTCGAAATGGCTCCATTTGCAGAAGGTACAAAAGCAGTAGGACAAGCATTAGCAGATGCAGAAGGTACATACTCTGTTATCGGCGGTGGTGATTCTGCAGCAGCTGTTGAAAAATTCGGTATGGCTGATAAAATGAGCCACATTTCTACTGGCGGCGGTGCGTCATTAGAATTTATGGAAGGTAAAGAACTTCCTGGTGTAGTTTGTCTTAACGACAAATAATTAGCAGCCAAGAAAAAGGACGGTGCAAAGCATGCGTAAACCAATTATCGCAGGTAACTGGAAAATGAATAAAACTCTATCTGAAGCAGTTAGCTTCGTAGAGGAAGTAAAAGGTCAAATCCCGGCAGCAGCAGCTGTTGATGCGGTTGTTTGCTCTCCAGCTCTTTTCTTAGAGCGTCTTGTAGCGAAGGCAGAGGGAACTGACTTACAAGTAGGTGCACAAAACATGCACTTCGAGAAAAACGGTGCGTTCACTGGCGAAATTAGCCCAGTAGCACTTAGCGACTTAAAAGTAAGCTATGTAATTTTAGGTCACTCTGAGCGCCGTGAAATGTTTGCTGAAACAGACGAAACAGTAAACAAAAAGACATTAGCAGCATTTGAGCATGGTTTAACACCAATCGTTTGCTGTGGTGAAACGTTAGAAGAGCGCGAAAGCGGCAAAACATTTGATCTTGTAGGGGATCAAGTGAAAAAAGCACTTGTAGGCTTAACAGAAGAGCAAGTGAAAGTAACTGTTATCGCATATGAGCCAATTTGGGCAATCGGTACAGGTAAATCTTCTTCTGCACAAGATGCAAACGAAGTATGTGCGCACATCCGTAAAGTTGTTGCTGAAGCTGTTTCTCCGGCAGCTGCAGAAGCAGTTCGTATTCAATACGGCGGCAGCGTAAAACCTGAAAACATTAAAGAATATATGGCACAATCTGATATCGATGGTGCTTTAGTTGGCGGTGCAAGCTTAGAGCCTGCGTCCTTCTTAGGTCTTTTGGAGGCGGTAAAATGAGAAAGCCAACAGCTTTAATCATTCTTGATGGTTTTGGACTACGTGAAGAAACTTACGGGAATGCTGTAGCACAAGCTAAGAAGCCTAATTTCGACGGCTACTGGAACAAGTTCCCTCACACAACACTAACAGCGTGCGGTGAGGCGGTAGGTCTTCCAGAAGGTCAAATGGGTAACTCTGAGGTAGGTCACTTAAATATTGGTGCCGGCCGCGTTGTATACCAAAGCTTAACGCGTGTTAACGTTGCAATTCGTGAAGGTGAGTTCAATCAGAACGAAACATTCCAAAGTGCAATGAAACACGTGAAAGAAAAAGGTACAGCCCTTCATTTATTCGGCTTACTTTCTGATGGCGGTGTGCATAGTCACATTGACCATATGTTTGCTCTTCTTCGCTTAGCTGCAAAAGAAGGCGTGGAGAAAGTATACATCCATGCATTCTTAGATGGCCGCGATGTTGGTCCGCAAACAGCAAAAGGTTATATCGATGCAACAAATGAAGTGATTAAAGAAACAGGAGTAGGACAGTTCGCGACAATCTCCGGTCGTTACTACTCCATGGACCGTGACAAGCGTTGGGATCGCGTTGAAAAATGTTACCGTGCCATGGTGAACGGCGAAGGCCCTACTTACAAAACAGCAGATGAGTGTGTGGATGACTCATACGCAAATGGTATCTACGATGAATTCGTATTGCCGTCTGTAATGGTAAATGAAGATGAAACGCCAGTTGCAACAATCAATGATGATGATGCAATCATCTTCTACAATTTCCGTCCAGACCGTGCAATTCAAATTGCTCGTGTATTTACAGACGAAGACTTCCGTGAGTTCGATCGTGGTGAAAAAGTACCTCACATTCCAGAATTCGTTTGTATGACACACTTTAGTGAAACAGTAAAAGGTTATGTAGCATTCAAGCCAATGAACTTGGATAATACGTTAGGTGAAGTTGTTTCTCAAGCGGGATTAAAACAACTTCGCATTGCGGAAACTGAAAAGTATCCGCACGTTACATTCTTCTTTAGCGGTGGTCGTGAGGCTGAATTCCCAGGAGAAGAGCGTATCTTAATTAACTCACCAAAAGTCGCAACATACGACTTGAAACCAGAAATGAGCATTTATGAAGTAACAGATGCTCTTGTAAATGAAATTGAGAATGACAAACATGATGTTATCATTCTAAACTTTGCAAACTGTGATATGGTTGGCCATTCTGGGATGATGGAACCAACAATTAAAGCAGTAGAAGCAACTGACGAATGTTTAGGAAAAGTTGTAGAAGCAATTCTTGCAAAAGATGGTGTAGCACTTATTACTGCTGACCATGGTAATGCTGATGAGGAGTTAACTCCAGAAGGCACACCGATGACAGCTCATACAACGAACCCGGTTCCTTTCATCGTTACAAAAGAAGGTATTGAGCTTCGTGAAGGCGGTGTTTTGGGAGATATCGCACCAACAATGCTTACACTTCTTGGTGTTGAACAGCCAAAAGAAATGACAGGTAAAACAATTATTAAATAATTACACATATAAAAGGAGAGAAATAATATGCCAGCAATTTTAGATATTTATGCTCGTGAAGTTTTAGACTCTCGTGGTAACCCAACTGTAGAAGTAGAAGTATACACAGAAAGCGGCGCATTCGGACGCGCATTAGTACCAAGTGGTGCATCTACTGGTGAATACGAAGCAGTAGAATTACGTGACGGTGACAAATCTCGTTACCTTGGTAAAGGTGTTCTTAACGCAGTAAATAACGTAAACGAAGTTATCGCTCCAGAAATCGTTGGTTTCGACGTAACTGACCAAGCTGGAATCGACCGTGCTATGATCGAATTAGACGGCACTCCAAACAAAGGTAAATTAGGCGCTAACGCTATCCTTGGTGTATCTATGGCAGTAGCTCACGCAGCAGCTGACTATGTAGGTCTTCCATTATACCGTTACCTTGGTGGATTCAATGCAAAACAATTACCAACTCCAATGATGAACATCATCAACGGTGGTTCTCACGCTGACAACAACGTAGACTTCCAAGAGTTCATGATCTTACCAGTTGGTGCTCCAACATTCAAAGAAGCAATCCGTATGGGTGCTGAAGTATTCCATGCATTAAAAGCTGTATTACATGACAAAGGTCTTAACACAGCAGTAGGTGACGAAGGTGGATTCGCTCCAAACCTTGGTTCTAACCGTGAAGCATTAGAAGTAATCATCGAAGCAATCGAAAAAGCTGGTTACAAAGCTGGCGAAAACGTATTCTTAGGAATGGACGTTGCTTCTTCTGAGTTCTACAACAAAGAAACTGGTAAATATGAACTTGCAGGCGAAGGCCGTAGCTTAACTTCTGCAGAAATGGTTGATTTCTACGAAGATCTTTGCAACAACTTCCCAATCATCTCTATTGAAGATGGTTTAGACGAAAACGACTGGGATGGCCACAAGCTATTAACTGACCGTCTTGGTAAAAAAGTTCAATTAGTTGGTGACGACTTATTCGTAACGAACACGCAAAAACTTGCTGAAGGTATCGAAAAAGGTATCTCTAACTCAATCTTAATTAAAGTTAACCAAATCGGTACTTTAACTGAAACTTTCGAAGCAATCGAAATGGCTAAACGTGCTGGTTACACAGCAGTTGTATCTCACCGTTCTGGTGAAACTGAAGATGCTACAATCGCTGACATCGCAGTTGCAACTAACGCTGGCCAAATCAAAACTGGTTCTATGAGCCGTACTGACCGTATTGCGAAATACAACCAATTATTACGCATCGAAGACGAATTAGGCGAAATCGCTGTTTACGATGGTTTAAAATCTTTCTACAACCTTAAAAAATAATTGTAGAATATAAAAACCGGCTGTGAGAAATCACAGTCGGTTTTTTTGTCTTCGAAAAGTCTGAAAATATAAACTTTTATACTACGATAACTTTATTCCATTTCTGATTCCGTTTACAAATACAGTAAAAAAGCGAATGTAAGCGTGTCCCATAATGGGTTTTACTTGTCAATCAGAGAAATTGCGAGTTTTGACAAATTATACTATGATAAGTATAGAAAATGTAAAGAATCGTATAATGAAGGATGATAGGCAGATGAAATTCACAAAAATTATTGTCCAAGTAGCAGCACTTTACGTGTTTAATATGATTGGCACGTGGATCCAAGGAGCGCTGCATATCCCGATTCCAGGAAGTTTAATAGGGATGTTCTTGTTGCTCATATTGCTCGGTTTAAAAGTCCTTCCAGTAAAATGGTTTGAATTAGGAGCAGAAACATTAATGGCTCTTATGCCATTTTTATTAATACCTCCGACCATTGGTTTAATGAATTATGGTTCTTTTTTTATGAATAAAGGTATTTCGCTGTGCATTACTGTTGTCGCGAGTACGTTTTTAATTATTGTTGTAGCAGGACATACAGGACAATATCTTGCGAATAGAAAGGAAAAGGAGACACAATGAGTATAGTAATCGGAATTGGTTGGATTATTGTAACAGCTTTACTGTATCAACTGTCAAAGAAGATTTATCAATGGATTCCAACACCGTTTACAGTTCCCATGCTTGTTGCAACAGCTTTAATGATCTTGTTGTTAGTTGTATTCCATATACCATATCAACAATACATGCAAAGCGGCGGGGGCTGGATTTCGAAATTGCTTGGTCCTGGTGTGGTAGCATTTGCAATCCCTCTATATAAACAACGAGGCGTCTTGAAGAAGTATGTTGTACCAATTGCTGGTGGTGTATTAGTGGGAACGATCGTTGCAATTGCAAGTGATATGATAATTGCAACAATTATGGGAACGGATAAAAGCTTGATTTTATCTTCCTTACCGAAGTCAGTAACGATGCCGGTGGCCATGAGTGTATCAGAAGAAGTTGGCGGTGTCCCATCTTTAACAGCAGCTTTCGTAGTAGTTGCAGGAGTATCTGGAACTATTACTGGTCCTATTTTATTAAAGTGGAGCAGGGTGACAAATTCTGTTGGAAAAGGAATTGGATTTGGCTGTGCAGCCCATATTATGGGCGTAATGCGGGCGATGAAAAATAATGAGCATGAAGGTGTAATTGGATCGGTAACAATGACATTAACAGCAATCTTAACATGTTTACTTGGTCCGTTGTTTGCGGCGTTTTTTATTTAATCTGGTGAAGTATTCGGTAAGTGAGAGCCCATGAGACGCTCTCGCTTTTCCAATTATTTTATGATACATTTAAAGTAATTGAAACTTTAGGAGGCATGTAAAGTGCATACGTTTTTATCAGTTTTACTTATTATTGTATCACTGTTATTGATTGTACTTGTATTAATGCAATCTAGTAAGAGTGCTGGTTTATCCGGTGCAATTTCCGGTGGAGCGGAGCAGTTATTCGGTAAGCAAAAAGCGCGCGGGATCGAAGCTGTATTAAACCGTATTACAGTTGTTCTTGCTGTATTATTCTTCGTGTTAACATTTGCCGTTACGTATTTACAAGTATAAATAAAAAAGATTCGCCTTCTTGGGTTGAATCTTTTTTATTTTTTATCGAAAAAGTTTCTGATTAGATTATGGAAAAGAAACTATGATACACTATAAATAGATCATACATGAAGATTACATTATAGGAAGAGAAGGAGAACGTGAAATGAAGCTAGCATCCCCAAAACCGTTTACATTTGAGGCGGGAGAACGTGCAGTTTTACTATTACATGGATTTACAGGGAACTCTGCAGACGTTCGTATGCTCGGACGTTATTTAGAGACAAAAGGCTATACATGTCATGCGCCGATTTATAAAGGTCATGGTGTACCGCCGGAGCAGCTTGTGCACACAGGTCCAGAAGACTGGTGGAAAGATGTTATGGAAGCGTACCAACATTTAAAAGATAAAGGATATGAAAAGATTGCAGCTGTTGGCTTATCACTTGGCGGCGTTTTTTCGTTAAAACTTGCTTATACAATGCCGATTATCGGAGTTGTACCAATGTGTGCACCGATGTACATTAAGAGTGAAGAAATCATGTATCAAGGTATATTAGCGTATGCGCGCGAATATAAAAAGCGTGAGCGTAAATCACCAGAGCAAATTGAAGCAGAGATGTTTGAATTTAAGCAAACACCGATGAATACATTAAAAGCACTGCAAGATTTAATTCGTGATGTACGCAATAATATTGATATGATTTATGCACCAACGTTTGTCGTTCAAGCACGTCATGATGAAATGATTAATACAGACAGCGCAAACATTATTTATAACGGTGTAGAGTCAAATTTAAAAGAAATCAAATGGTACGAGGATTCCACGCATGTAATTACGCTGGATAAACAGCGTGATGAGCTGCACGAAGATGTATATAACTTCTTGGAGCAACTAGATTGGTAAGATCTAGTTGCCTCTTTTTTACATAAGAAAACATCATTTATACATGGTTATATTTTCGGATAGACTATATAATACGAGGATTTATAAGGAGGTTTTTGTACTTGGAAGAAATCATGCAAGAAAACATCGATAAATTGTTATCGTTTATGAAAGAAGAAGCATATAAACCGCTTACTGTGCAAGAGTTAGAAGAAGCGTTTGGCATTGAAGATGCGGCTGACTTTAAAGAGTTTGTGAAAGCACTTGTTATTATGGAGGAAAAAGGGCTTGTTGTTCGTACAAGAAGCAACCGCTACGGTCTTCCAGAAAAGATGAATTTAGTGCGCGGTAAATTAATTGGACATGCCCGCGGATTTGCGTTTGTCGTACCTGAGGAAAAAGGGTTAGACGATATTTTTATTCCGCCAACAGAATTAAAGGGTGCACTGCACGGTGATACAGTATTAGCACGTATTAGTTCGGAATCAAGCGGTTCACGCAAGGAAGGGACAATTGTCCGGATTATAGAACGCGGAACAAAAGAATTAGTTGGTACATATACAGAATCGAAAAATTTTGGATTTGTTCTCCCTGATAACAAACGATGGGCGAGCGATATTTTCGTTCCAAAAAATGCTTCTATGGGTGCGGTAGAAGGGCATAAAGTCGTTGTTAAAATTACAAGCTACCCACAAGATCGTTTAAGTGCAGAAGGAGAAGTTATTCAAATTCTTGGTCATAAAAATGATCCAGGCGTTGATATTTTATCAGTTATCCATAAGCATAACTTACCGCTTGCGTTTCCAGCAGATGCAATGGAGCATGCGAACAGTGTACCAGAAACAATTGATGAGAACGATTTACAAGGGCGCCGTGATTTGCGAGACCAAACAATTGTTACAATTGATGGTGCGGATGCGAAAGACTTAGATGATGCGGTTACAGTAACGAAGCTCGAGAATGGTAACCACAAGCTTGGTGTACACATTGCGGATGTAAGCCATTATGTTACGGAAGGATCTGCAATTGATCGCGAAGCAGCTGAACGGGGAACGAGTATTTATCTTGTAGACCGTGTTATTCCAATGATTCCGCATCGTTTGTCTAACGGAATTTGTTCATTAAATCCAAAGGTAGATCGTTTAACATTATCTTGTGAAATGGAAATTAATGATCAAGGGGAAGTAGTAAGTCATGAAATTTTCCAAAGCGTTATTAAAACGACGGAGCGCATGACATACTCAGATGTGAAGCAGATTCTAGACGATGAAGATGAAGAATTAATGGCTCGTTATGAACCGTTAATACCAATGTTCCAAGAGATGGGGAAATTGGCTGCCATTTTACGTGAAAAGCGTATGCGCCGCGGGGCAATTGATTTTGACTTCAAAGAAGCGAAAGTGCTAGTGGATGAAGAAGGAAAACCGACTGATGTTATTTTACGTGATCGTTCTGTAGCTGAGAAGTTAATCGAGGAATTTATGCTTGTAGCAAACGAAACAGTCGCTGAGCATTTCCACTGGATGAACGTACCGTTTATGTACCGCGTTCACGAAGATCCGAAAGAAGATAAATTAGAGCGTTTCTTTGAGTTTATTACAAACTTTGGTTATGCGGTAAAAGGTCGCGGGAATGAAGTACATCCGCGTGCACTTCAACAAATTCTTGAAATGGTACAAGGTCAGCCAGAAGAAGTTGTTATTTCGACAGTTATGCTTCGTTCTATGAAGCAAGCTCGTTATGATGCAGAGAGTATCGGGCATTTTGGTTTATCCACAGAGTTTTATACACATTTCACATCACCAATTCGCCGTTATCCAGATTTAATTGTGCACAGATTGATTCGCACGTATCTCATTAACGGAAAAGTCGATAGTGAAACACAAGCGAAGTGGCGTGAAAACTTACCGGATATTGCTGAGCATTCTTCAAACATGGAGCGCCGTGCTGTTGAAGCAGAGCGTGAAACGGATGAACTGAAAAAAGCAGAGTACATGCTTGATAAAATTGGTGAAGAATACGATGGAATCATTAGTTCTGTAACAAACTTCGGTTTGTTCGTAGAACTTCCAAATACAATTGAAGGTCTTGTTCATGTCAGCTATTTAACGGATGATTATTATCGTTATGACGAACATCATTTTGCGATGATTGGCGAACGTACAGGAAACGTCTTCCGTATTGGTGATGAAATTACGATTCGCGTTGTGAATGTAAACAAAGATGAGCGTGCGATTGATTTTGAAATTGTCGGCATGAAAGGCAATGTGAAGCGACAACGAAAAGATCGTCCTGTTGTCATTGAGCAGCCAAAAGGAAATAGAAGAAAACGCGGCAACCGTGACAATAATCGCGGTGGACAAGACAACGAGTCAAGCCGAAATGGAAATGGAAAACGAAATGGTGCTAAAAAGAAAAAGGCATTCTTTGAAAATGCACCGAACTTTAAGAAGAAAAAGAAAAAACGTAAATAAGAAAGAAGCCATATATGGCTTCTTTCTTCATATTTTGCTACAATGATAAAAATGAAGGGAGGCGTCAATAGAGATGCCAAAGGGTCAAGGAAAAGTCATCGCACAAAATAAAAAAGCATATCATGATTATTTTATTGAAGAAACATACGAAGCAGGTCTTGTCCTTCAAGGAACGGAAATTAAGGCAATTCGTGCAGGTCGTGTAAACTTAAAAGATGCCTTTGCACGTGTGCAAAATGGTGAAGTATGGGTACATAATATGCATATTAGTCCATATGAACAAGGAAATCGTTTTAACCATGATCCGCTTCGTACAAGAAAGTTACTTCTTCATAGAAGAGAAATTTTAAAGCTTATTGGGTATACGAAAGAAACAGGGTATACGCTTGTGCCGCTTAAAATTTATTTGAAAAATGGATTTGCGAAAATGGAACTTGGTTTAGGTAAGGGTAAAAAGCAATATGATAAGCGCCATGATTTAAAAGAGAAAGAAGCAAAACGCGAAATTGCACGTGCATTCCGTGATCGTCAAAAAGAATAATACAGAAATTTACAATTGCAAAATGACGAACGTATGCTATAATAACAAATGTAAGGCCAGTTGAACATTGAAAAACAGCTCAATAGCAGCTATCACGAATATACTTCGTATGCTCCATTTCTTATATGGGGACGTTACGGATTCGACAGGGGTAGTTCGAGCTTAGGTTGCGAGTCGAGGGGATCGGCCTCGTTAAAACGTCAAAGCCTATAACTGGCAAACAACAAAACAACTTCGCTTTAGCTGCTTAATAACAGCTTTTAGCGGTTCGCCCCTCCATTGCCCATGTGGTAGGGTAGCGGACTCACTCTAAGTGGGCTACGCCGGAGTTCACCGTCTGAGGACAAAGGAAGAGAACAACCAGACTAGCAATTCGGAAGCCTGTCGATAGGCCGAAGAATTTGCGAAATGCTAATATATCGACTACACTCGTAGAAGCTTAAGTGCCGATACTTTTGGACGTGGGTTCGACTCCCACCGTCTCCACCAATACATATTTGGTGGTTTTTTTATTTTGTTGTGATATGAACCATAAGTTTGCCGGAACGGCAAGCTTATGGTTCTTTTTGTTTGCGGCAAGCTTATGCTTCTGGTAATTTTGATGTTTTTGAATTAAATCTAAGAATGATTTGTTCAACATTAGTATCAAAAGTTTTAGAATAAGTGAATAAGAGAAATAACCACCATTGATTATTTCTCTTTTCATATACATATTTATTTTTGGAAAAATAACTTAACTCCAAATACTAATAATATTGTGCCAGTAATACCCTCCATTGTACGGTTCACTTTTTCTTTTCTTAAAAAAGTTCCTAATTGACGTATTAGTGAGATATAAAGAAAATACCATATTGCTGTCAAAGTCGTAAATGTGAGTCCTAACAAAAGAAATTGGAAGAGATGATTTTGATTGCTCACAATAAATTGGGGTAGAAAACTAAGGAAAAATACAGCAGTTTTTGGGTTTAAGATTGCCGTGGTAAATCCTTGTCTAAAACTTTTAACCGTTCCAATATCCTTAGGGTTCATTTCCACTGAACCTGACATATGTTCTTTTTTGGAAAAAGAACTTTTAAGTGACTTTACAGCTAAATAAATTAAATAAAAAGCTCCAGCATATTTTATTAATGTAAATAGCATAGCAAATTTCATTAGGATAGCAGAGAGTCCTAGTGTAGCCATTATTGTATGAATCATCATTCCAGATACCGTTCCTAAGACGGTCTTTATCCCACCATTTCTACCATGAGAGATAGTGTTTTTTGTAACTAAAGCAAAACCGGGACCAGGCATTATTATGATTAGGAGTGCTGTAAGGATAAATAATAAATAATTTTCCATGTTTTAGTATTTCCTTTCCAATTTTTAGTTTTGCTTATAGTATAGCTTTTTTCCTTAAAACATTAAATATAAAAGACATGATCAGGATAGTATCATAAATTTTTAAGGCGCAGTAATTGAATTGTAGGGGACTTCACTTGTATACCGTTCTTCTGCAAATGAGCGTTTTAATGGAATAATAATCGCAGAGATAAGCTTTTAATTTATAATAAATCCAGTAAAGACATAAGAGGTATATACTAATGAACAACAAATTTCTAGATCTATTCGGTGAGTTCATTGAAACAGAAGGCGGCTTTTTACTTAAAAAAGTTAATGAGCAAGTAGTGAATAAGATAATCGAAAAATAATGGAGGAATAGAATTACCATATTTACATGTACAGCTGCTGGATGGGAATGATAAGGGTGTAATCATTGTGAAAGAAGCATAGGAGGAAGTAAAAGCTCCATAAAGAAAATCGGCTGTATCCAATGGGGATAGCTGGTTTTAAAAATAGTTAGAAAATCCATTTGACAGTTCATCTACTGCGTGATACGATATACCTGTAATATGTCACACTGAATAGTGAGGATGCAAAAATATTTTTAAGAAAAATAGTTGACACCTTCTACTCAGTGATACAATATACATGTAATAAGTAATACTTAATAGTTGGATTTTCCAAAAGCTATTAAGTAAAAAATTTGCCTTAGTACTCTGTAATACTGAATATAAGTCAGACAGAATAGGGGAGGTAAAGGAGGATCTGAACATGGAAAATTTAACTGAAATGCTGAAAGGTTCGCTGGAAGGTTGTGTGCTGGAAATCATCAGCCGCCATGAAACCTATGGCTACGAGATTACCCGCCACCTGAACGAGCTTGGGTTTACCGAAGTCGTGGAAGGGACGGTCTATACCATCCTCGTGCGATTAGAAAAGAAAAAACTTGTGAATATAGAAAAGAAACCGTCAGATATGGGGCCGCCCCGCAAGTTTTACTCACTTAATGAGGCTGGCCGCCAGGAACTTGAATTGTTTTGGAAAAAATGGGATTTTGTATCATCAAAAATTAACGTCTTAAAGTCAATCTAGCTTCATAAGATATTCCGTCCGATATTTTTGGAGTGTCTTGTTCAGCTTTATAAAAAAAGGAGGAAAAATAATATGATGGAAATGTTCAAAAAAATGATTGGTGATAAAAAAGAGTACAAAATGATGATGGCGCGGGTTGGAGCCCTGCCAGAGGACTACCAGTTTGTATTTAAGAAAATTCAAAACTACATGTGGAATTTCTCAGCGGGCAACGGGATGGATATGCTGCACATACAGTATGAATTAATCGATTTGTTCGAAGCCGGTGCGGCGGAAGGTAGACAAGTGCTGGAAATCACTGGGGACGACGTGGCGTCCTTTGCTGACGAACTAGTGGCAAACGCTAAAACCTATGTCGCCAAGTATCGTGAAGATTTGAATCAGAGTATCATGAAGCGATTGAGAAAAGAATAAATTTAATAAATAGTACCGACTGATTAGCTGGTTACAAATGTGAATTGCTGCCATCGCTATTCAGTTATATTTTTAACCAGGTACTAAGTAATACAGATTATCAGTCACACTAAATAGAAGAGTATAGGCAATCTAGCTCCGCAAAGCGCTTTTTATAAGGAGGAAAAAAGTATGAGCAATGCAGCGATTTCTGTAAAAGGGTTAAAAAAATCATTTAAAGACAAGGAAGTCTTAAAGGGGGTGGATTTTGAGGTGCAGCGTGGTGAAATTTTCGCACTGCTGGGCTCAAATGGAGCGGGCAAGACGACGACGGTCAACATCCTCTCGACGCTGATGAAGCCCGATGGCGGCGAAGTAGGTATTTGCGGCTTTGACGTCCAGCGTCAACCGGATCATGTTCGTCAGAGCATCAGCCTGACAGGGCAGTTCGCAGCTTTAGACGGCATGCTCACCGGGCGGGAAAACTTGATGATGATCGCCAAGTTGCGTGGAGTTTCCAATCCCGCTCAAGTCGCCGACAATCTGCTTGCAAGATTCAGCCTGACCGATGCGGCCAACCGCCGGGCAGACCAGTATTCCGGCGGAATGAAGCGCCGGCTTGACATCGCCATGAGCCTGATAGGGACGCCAGCAGTCATTTTTCTCGACGAACCGACGACAGGGCTTGACCCCGAAGCGAGGATTGAAGTCTGGGATACCATCAAGGAGCTTGCCGGCGGCGGCACAACAATCTTGCTGACAACCCAGTACCTGGAGGAAGCCGAACAACTGGCAGACCGTATCGCCATCCTGCATGGCGGAAAAATCATCACGACCGGTACCCTTACCGAACTCAAAGAGATGTTCCCGCCAGCGAAAGTGGAGTACATCGAGAAGCAACCGACATTAGAGGAAATTTTCCTCGCAATCATCGGCAAAAGGGAGGAGATGTAAATGAAAAGCAAAACAGGGGTATTACTAGGACGTTTAATGCGCAACATCATGCGCAGCCCGGATACGATTATCACGGTGGCGATTACGCCGATTTTGATGATGCTGCTGTTTGTCTATGTATTTGGCGGCGCCATAAAGACAGGCACGGACAACTACGTCAATTATTTATTGCCGGGAATCTTGCTGATGGCTATTGCATCCGGCGTCGCTTACACTTCCGTGCGGCTCTTTACGGATGTAAAGAGCGGGCTGATGGCGCGTTTCATTACCATGCCCATCAAGCGCTCGTCGATATTGTGGGCCCACGTATTGACCTCGCTTGTTTCCAATGCGCTTACTATCGTGGTGGTTATCCTCGTCGCGCTCTTGATGGGCTTCCGTTCCAACGCTGATATCCTGGATTGGCTCGCGGTAGCTGGGATACTCGGGCTGTTTACGCTGGCGCTGACATGGCTGGCTGTCATTCCCGGATTGACAGCGAGATCTATGGAAGGGGCGACAGCCTACTCGTACCCGCTGATTTTCCTGCCGTTTATCAGTTCGGCCTTTGTCCCCACTGAAACCATGCCTAAAATCGTCCGTGCGTTCGCTGAGAACCAGCCCGTGACTTCAATCGTGAATGCGATTCGTGCCCTCTTGTATGGAGGGTCTGTTGGCAACGGTATCTGGATCGCGCTTGCTTGGTGCGTCGGCATCATGATCATCGCTTACTTCTTCGCTAGTAAAGCATTTAAACGCCAGTTAGGGTAAGTACACCATCGGTTCGGTGTCTCGTGGCAACTAAATCTTCCGAAATAAAATATATGTTTGGAAAAGCACGGGGAAATTTTCCGTGCTTTAATTATTTGTCATGTTCTCAGGATAACTATTGTCGATATAACACCTTCATGGTATTCAACAATCGGGCGCTTTAATTGAGCAAGGATAATAAAAATTATCAAATTTTTTTATAAAAGGATGATTCAATTGAATATAGAAAAAGCGCATCAACTAACGGTAAGCTTATGAGTTAATGATTAGCCCGCGGTAAACTTATACTTCAACTTTTTGTGGGGGATCCTGGAAATTCGTTGAGAAACAAAAGATTTTCGAGAATTTTATGGTTCCTGTCTTGGCAAATTTATGGTTAAAAAGTAAACCATTTTTTACTTACTATTTTATAGGGGGCACAATACCATTACGGGAAAGGATACAAGTTAATCGTTTCTTTGTATGTTAAGGAAGGATTTTCTGAATAGATGTTTGCTCAATTAGGTAATGTTATCTTTATCCTTTTTAATCCTAATAGTTTATTTATTGATATTTTTAACAAATATTAGGTAAATATCTTTTTTGTTACATGTTAATATAAGTAAAAGGGGTGGATTATAACATGAATAATAAATGTAAAAATTGTGGTTCTACCAATTTTAAAGAAGGAAAAGTTGGATTTGGATACCATGCATATGTTTGTGAAAATATATCTAGTACCATTTTTAAAAGTGGAGTTCGTTCTAAATTATTAACTACATTTTGTTTAGAATGTGGAGAAGTTCAATCTTTTAAAGTTGAAGAACCACAATTATTTAAAAAATAAATTCAAAGTTTAAAACAAATCAAAATAAAAACCCTTATTATTTTGATTTTAATGATAGAAGTGACTTTTCTTTTTTGTATCAAAATGAAAAATGGGGGATTGGATATGAGTGAATGTATTGGGAATGAAACAGGAAAAAAGCTAGATATAGGTGGTATTGAATTATACTATGAATTGTTAGGGGAACATAATGAAGGTCCAACTCTAGTTTTTGATTCAGGGTATGGAGCCACTTTAGAAAGCTGGAATCCGATTAGAGATGAGGTTTCAAAGTTCTCAAAGCTATTTATTTATGATAGAGCTGGTGTTGGAAAAAGTGAAATGGATGACAGACCTCGTCATAGTCAACAAAGTGTTGAGAATTTACGTGTATTACTTAAAAAAGCAGGTGTAAAACCTCCATATGTATTAGTAGGACACTCATTTGGAGGATTAAACATAAGATTATTTGCAAGTACATATCCAGAGGAAGTTGCAGGAGTAATCCTCTTAGACTCAACTCACGAGGATCAAAATAAAATATTGCCATATTTATTTACAAAAGAAGTTCAGGAAGCGTATTTTAATCAATTTACTTTAGAAGGTTCTCTTCATGAGGTTGAAGAAAGTTTAGAACAAGTTCGTACTTCTAAATCTTTTGGAAACATTCCACTTATTGTCGTAACGGGTGGTTTACAGCCTTTTCATACAGTAGAATCTATGGCTACTTGGATGAGATTCCAAAGAGAACTTGCTAACTTATCAACTAATAACAAACATATTGTTGTTGAAGACGCTGGACATGCAGTACATGCTGATCAACCACAAGTTGTTGTTGGTGTAATAAGAGATATGTTAGGTATGGTGAATAATAACAATAAACATTTAGTTCTTTAATAACTTGCTATAACTTAAAATTCATTTTGTGATTTGAACCATAACTTTACCGTTTCGGCAAAGTTACGGTTCCTAAATTTCAGTATTGAATTTTAATCCAGCTAAAAAAAGCACCCCAAAAAAGAGGTGCCATTGACGAAAAAACTTCTTATTGTCTTGTAATATGGCGATTACGAGCGGCGCGTGATTGGAGTAACCTCCATCCTGTTAAAAGGGCACAAACTAAACAGATGGAAGCTGAACCGATAAAAACAATGTGCATCCCTTCAAGAAAAATATCTGGACGATTAGGGATGAGCCCTGTAACTCGGTATCCAGCTTTTGCGCTCATGACGCTGAACAAGGTGGTAGTGGCAACGGAAATCCCCACTACCATTCCGATATTTCGAACAAGTGAGTTGACACTTCCTACTACACCGAGCATAGATCTTGGTGCGGTTGACATGACCAATGAATTATTAGGTGATTGGAAAAGCCCGCTTCCAAGTCCGAGCATGGCAACAAGAACTCCTACAAGCGTAATCGAACTTCCGTCATGAAGCGTAGCTAGTCCAAATTGCGCCAGGACCATCACGAGTAAACCGATAAAGGTCAGTAATTCTTGCCCGATTTTATCTGATAATGCTCCGCTTATTGGTGCAACGATTGACATGGTAATCGGGAACAGCATGAGCAAAAATCCTGCACTTAGCGGTGATAGGCCTAAAATACTTTGCGTATAAAATGGAGCGATAATATTAAAACAGAAATTTGCTACGAACACGAGAAAACCAACCAAAATACTTAACGAAAATAAAGAGTTTTTAAATAATGACAGATGCAGCATAGGCTCTGATACTTTGGATTCCACCCACAAAAATATGATAAAGCTAATGAGCCCTACGGCAAAAGTGGTAATAATCCGGATATCAGTGTAGCCCATTTGTTGTCCTAGCAAGAGCCCTGAAAAAAATGAAACAATAAAAATTGCGAACAATAAACTTCCTGCAATGTCGAGTTTTTCATGTGAAAAGTTAAGATCATTCGGGAAAATTATCCATCCAAAAATAATAGCAATCAGCCCAATGGGAACATTAACCCAGAAAATATAGTTCCAACCAAAAGTAGAAACCAGTAGTCCTCCAAGACTCGGCCCTGCAATAGCTCCGAGAGAAACAAACGTCCCGACAAGACCAAGAGCTTTTCCGCGCTCATTAGCAGGGAAAATATCAGTAACAATTCCTTGGCTGTTGGCCATGGTCATGGAAGCACCAAGGGCCTGAACAATTCGAAAAAGAACAAGCCATGACAAGGAAATGCTAAATCCACATAAAAGAGAACCGATTACAAAAATGACTGTTCCAATTTTAAATATTTTAATTTTACCAAACATATCTCCTAATTTGCCAAAGAACAAAATAAGCGTACAAATAGCAATTAAATAGCTGCTAACCACCCATTCCGTTTTGGCAATCGACAATTGAAAGTATTTAGAAATATCCGGAAGAGCAATATTCACAATACTTGAATCAAGCGTGGCCATAAAAACAAACAAATTGAGAATGACCAAAATAGTCCAGCGTTTTTGCTGAACATAGGGATCTTCTTGGAAAGTTTTTGTTTGAGAGTTCAAGGGTAACACCTCATTAATAGTAATAGTTGTGCAACTATTACTGGTTAAAATTTGTTAAAGACTTTTGAATAGAACAACCTCTCATTCAGTGATGTAGAATAATTACTATATGGGGTCCCGCCAATATTTCGAGGTTATCTTAACTAGAATTAGATTTTCTCAACATAACTTCTGTTATCTGTATGATAAAATAAATTGAGCAGTTCCCTTTAAGCTGTTTTTTCAATAACCAAGTACGCGATGGAAAACCCTCTGATATGAGGGTTTATTTTTTTGCTTATTAATAATAACTCCTTTTGAATGTAATATATATTTTTGCTATGTCAGTACATCAATATACGTTCCAAAAAGCGTGGTGCTATATGTTTAGCTGTTAATTTGTCCATTATAATGTATTGGTGGAAATTATAGGTTTTTTATCCCGCAGATAGTAAGACCCTCATCTCGAGATTCAGAGAAAATCGAGATGAGGGTCTTTTCGCCAGGTATGATAAAATTAAATAAAGCGAAGAGTCCTATTATAAATAGGACTCTTCGCTTTACGTATAGTTGGTTGGTTTTTCTAGAAACCGAATCCGCCTCCAAAACAGCTACATCCAATTATAATTAACAGGATGAATAATACAATTAATAAGGCGAATCCGCTACCGAAACCACCACAACCAGCAAAACCCATATTAACTCCTCCTTCATAAATAAGGAAATAAAACAGTGGGAACATACTTGCTTACGGCAGATTCAAATTCAGTATATGTTATAAGCATATGTACAGTGCGAGTCCTCGGGGTGAAGTTATTTTTCTTTTCGGTGTTGCTGAATTTCTTTCGAAGCAAGCTGATATCTCTTATTGCGTGAATAATCAATAGGGGAAAGACTTTCATAATTTCTATCTTGAACTAAGCGGCTGGATCGAACTAAGAATCTGGTGACAATTTAGACTCCTGAATTCGGCTTAGGAAATATTTTCCTTCCTTAAATGGTAGCTCAACACGTATGAAAAATATCCTATTTTAGGGAATGCTAATACAAGCTATGTTAGCAATTATTTGGGTTCCATATATAATTTACAAATTAGAGAAAAACAGGAGGAAGGTAACATGCATGAAATCTTAATGTCGACTTTAGCAGGATTAATTGTAGGAGTAATATTTACTCTGTTAAAACTCCCGATTCCTGCACCCCCAGTTTTCTCGGCGATCATGGGAATCATTGGTGTATGGGGTGGAATGAAGTTAGTTCAATTATTTTGGGGTTAACATAAAAGGAAGCGGGTTTATGCTTCCTTTTTTTGTTATGTCCGGATAGGGTTGTCAATAAAAGAAGACTATGGCAGTATATAAAAGTATATATAGCGAGTGGAGGAAATAAACTTATGTCAACTTTACCAAATTGCCCAAAATGTAATTCAGAATACACTTACGAAGATGGAGTCCTTTTTGTTTGTCCAGAATGTGCGCATGAGTGGAGTTCAGAAACGGAAAGTAATGAAGATGAAAAAGTTATTAAAGATGCAAACGGAAATGTGTTAAACGATGGTGATTCTGTAACAGTAATCAAAGACCTTAAAGTAAAAGGAACTTCACTAGTCGTAAAGATCGGTACAAAAGTAAAAAATATTCGTTTAGTTGATGGCGACCATGACATTGATTGTAAAATTGATGGTTTTGGACCTATGAAATTAAAATCGGAATTTGTTAAAAAGGCATAAAAAGCATTTATCCCGCATTAACGGGCAGTAAGACCCCCACCTCAAGATTCAGAGAAAAGCGAAGAAGCCAGGTGGGGGATAACTGCCCGTAAAAGCCCGATTGGTTCAACTAACCATTCGAAGGAAAAGCATCTCCGAATGGAAGTTTCACTTTATAGAAACTAAAAAGGATTACCTTGTATGTTTATAAGAGGTAATCCTTTTTAATCTGTTTTCTTTTTTATCATGTTGTTGAAATGACTGACTATTGAAGAATAAAAGTTTGTAAACATCGCAGTGTCTAACTCCTTTAAGTGGTTGTTAAAAATAAGTGCTATTACATGAAAACTTGCTGAACGACTTTTATAAAAGCAGCAATACTAGATAATAATACAAAGCCGCCTAAGCAAGAACCAGTAACAATTTGGGTGAATAATAAATCTTTATTTTCGTTCATAAGAATCCGCTCCTTTATCATATCTTCTAGGTTTATTGTTAGCTTACATTACATTAAGAAGCGGTAACATCGAATTGACTAACAAAAATCTTACATTATTGTAAGAATTTTTGTATTTGAAAAAATCGCTATTTTATTGAGAGAATGGCGTTTTTTGTTCATTAGGTTGATGATCAAATAAAAATGTACTTTTAAGAAATTTAGCGTTCCTGATTCATCATATAATGTAATTGTACTGAAATGCATCGTCTAGATGAAGGAGGTCAAGTATATGAAATCAGAGCACGTTTCAGGGATTTTAGCAGCTGTTATTATCTTCGGAATTGGTTTGTTAGTTAGATATATAAATACAGGAGTCATCACAAATGATCACATTTTAGGATCACTTGGGTATACTATAGCCTTTAGTCTCGCTTATTTTATCAGTTTAAAATTAAAGGAAAAGAAAAAGAAAAAGTAAAAATGTATATAAGGATTATACTTCTTTCAAAAATCCAATAAACTTCTTCAAACTTTGGGATCTTTGTTTTCCTCGTTTAATAATAAAATCGATCTTAATTTTGTCTAATAGTTTCTCGTGATGAATAGTCTTCATTTCTTTTCGGCCATGTGCAACATCTGCTGGTAGGATGCTTATCCCAAGTCCCGCATGAACAGCTTGAAGAATGGATTCAAGGGAATCAAATTCTATAATATTTGGTTGTTTCCAATTCTGTTCCTCTGCAAAATCTAACAGTTTATTTCTATATATACAGCTGGGATCACTATTGATAAGTAGCGTTGGATGATGGTGCTGTTCAATTGGAGAAGTGAGTATGATGTTTTCAAAATAACTGTAAACATTTTCGAACTGTGAATCGTTATATGTACCGTTTATAAAAATTCCATCAACCTCTCCGTAAGAAAGCATTTCTTGTAATTTCAGCTTATTATTCGTTTTTATTTTTAGGTCAATGTTTGTATTTGACTGCAAAAAAGAAGAGAAGAGCCACGGAACTTTCACGGCAGAAATCGTTTGGGGTGCTCCGATGATTAAAGATTCTCTCCACTTTTTCGGGTTTATTTTTGTTTTTGCTTCATCCATTAACAGCATAATTTGATTTGTATAATCTAATAAAATTTTTCCGTCTTCAGTTAATGTTACTCCTCTGTTATTACGTATGAATAATTGAACGCCTAGTTCCTCTTCTAAACTTTTTATGCGCTGACTTATATTTGGCTGCACATATCCGAGTTTTTCAGCAGTTCTAGATATAGATTGCAATTCGGCAACATGTTTAAAAATCCATAAATCGTGACTTTCCAAAAATACATCCCTCCACTGATATCATTTTAAATGATACCGACCTCATTATTCCATATTATACCTTTCGTATGAGCGGAGATACAATTAAAACAAATAGGAAAAGAAGAGGAGAAGGAGCAATGGAGATAAAAGATAAAGTGGTTATTATAACAGGCGGCGGTACTGGTATCGGAAGGGCTACGGCTTTGCGATTGGCAAATGCAGGAGCGAAGGTTGTAATTAATTACAGCCGTTCGGAAAAAGAAGCAGTAGAAACAAGGGATGAAATTGTACAACGCGGAGGTATAGCGCTCGCCCTAAAAGCTAATGTAGCGATAGAAAAAGAAGTTGAGGACATGGTGCTGCAAACTATGAAATCTTTTGGGACAGTAGATTGTTTAGTGAATAATGCAAGTATAACAGCGCAAATACCTATGGATGACTTGCAATCTGTAACGGATGAAGTGTGGGATTCTCTTTTTAATGTAAATGTGAAAGGGATGTTTCATTGTGTAAAGGCTGTTGTTCCTTATATGAAGAACCAAGGATCGGGTGCTATTGTGAATGTAGGCAGCGTTGCTGGAATAACGGGGCTAGGTTCATCTGTGCCGTATGCAGCAACAAAAGGAGCCATTCATACGATGACGAAATCGTTAGCAATTGCACTTGCACCTGAGATTAGGGTGAATAGTATCGCTCCTGGTGCAGTTCATACAAGATGGTGGGCTGACAATGAAGAGAAGATGCATCAACTTGCGGGGAACATACCACTGAAAAGAATTTCAACACCTGATGAGATTGCAGAGGCAATTCTGTTTCAGTTGACTCAAGAGTCTATTACAGGGCAGATATTTACAATTGATAATGGACAGACGCTTTGAAGGTGTAGTTTATAGAAACATCCTCTTATTTCATGTATAAGAGGATGTTTTTCGTTATAGAGGTTCCTAAGATTCACGGTTACACAGCAGAAAGTTGAAAATCATACGTGTATTTTCAGTTTTGTTGCTTCAGATTATCGTTTAAAATACTCTCCTCCAAGACAGCAAATTTATCACCATATACTTTCGTAATATGTTTTTCTCCCCAAGTACATAGAGAATTTAAAATACCTTGTAAGCTCAATCCATATTCACTTAGTTCATATTCCACTTTTGGAGGCACTTGATTGTAAACGATGCGATTGATGACGCCATCTTCTTCTAACTCGCGTAATTGCTGCGTTAACATTTTCTGTGTAATGTTTGGCATAAGACGTTTCAATTCACTTGTACGTTTTTTACCATGAGTAAGATGACAAAGAATCACACATTTCCATTTTCCTCCTATTACTTCGAGTGTTGCTTCTACGGAAATATTGTACTTTTTTTTCTCCATGCTCTTCCTCCTAATCTATAGGTACTTTTTAGTTCCTATAGAACTTTTTAGTTCCTATATTACTTAAAAGTACGTACTTTTCTTTATTTCTCCTATATCTCATAATAACATTTGCCGGTGGATTTTTACCATACTGTTTTCTATATAGTTTGTTTAGAAAAGATAGAACGATACAACAAGAAGGCGAGGAGGAGGAAAAGTGAATTTAGATAAAAAACGAAGTACATTGGCACTGTTGGCATTAGCTGTAAGTGCCTTTGCAATCGGAACAACAGAATTTATTAGTGTAGGATTATTACCGCTTATTGCGCAAGATTTAAACGTTACTGTTACAACAGCTGGATTAACTGTTTCTTTATATGCTTTAGGAGTGACATTTGGAGCGCCTGTCTTAACTTCGTTAACATCCAGTATGTCGCGTAAATCCTTATTACTTTGGATTATGATTGTGTTTATTGTTGGAAATAGTATTGCTGCGAGTGCAACAAGTATCAGTTTATTGCTAGTTGCTCGTGTTGTCTCTGCGTTTTCACATGGTTTATTTATGTCAATAGGCTCTACGATTGCTGCTGATTTAGTTCCAGAAAATCGCCGAGCAAGTGCGATTGCGATTATGTTCACAGGGCTCACAGTAGCAACTATTACAGGTGTTCCTATTGGTACATTTGTTGGACAACAATTTGGCTGGAGGGCTTCTTTTGTAGCGATTGTTGGAGTAGGTATCATTGCTTTCATTGCAAATAGCATTCTTATTCCATCTAATTTGCGAAAAGGTAATCGAACAACATTTCGTGATCAAATTACTTTGATTACAAATGGTCGTTTACTTCTTTTATTCATTATTACAGCTTTAGGCTATGGAGGTACATTCGTTGTCTTTACGTATTTATCTCCATTACTACAAGAGATAACTGGGTTTAAGGCTGGGACTGTTACTATTATTTTACTCGTTTATGGAATAGCAATTGCGATCGGTAACGTCATTGGTGGTAAAGTAGCGAACCGGAATCCGATTCGTGCATTATTCTATATGTTTATTGCACAAGCGGCTGTGCTCTTTATTTTAACGTTCACAGCTCCATTTAAGATAGCTGGTCTTATTACAATCATCTTAATGGGATTATTAGCGTTTATGAATGTACCAGGATTACAGGTATATGTCGTGATGTTAGCTGAACGTTTTGTACCGAGTGCAGTAGATGTGGCATCTGCAATTAATATTGCTGCATTTAATGCTGGAATTGCTATTGGTTCTTATTTAGGCGGTGTAATTACAGATTCGATTGGACTCATTCATACGCCTTGGATTGGAGCATTAATGGTTCTAGGAGCTGTGATTTTAACAGGTTGGAGCAAAACACTGGAACAAAAAGATCAAAGACATGCAGCATAGAAAATTTTCTTTAATAATTAGGAGGTTTATTTATAATGGCGAAACATTTACAAGATAAAACAACTTTGCATAACGGTGTACAAATGCCTTGGTTTGGTATTGGGGTATTTAAAGTAGAAGAAGGTCCTGAGTTAGTGAATGCTGTAAAAACAGCGATTACACATGGCTACCGTAGTATTGATACAGCAGCGATTTATGGAAATGAAGAAGGAGTTGGGCAAGGGATTCGTGAAGGAATACAACAAGCGGGTATTTCTAGAGAAGATGTATTCATCACATCAAAGGTTTGGAATGCAGATTTAGGATATGAGTCTACAATTGCTGCTTATGAGACAAGTTTAAATAAACTTGGACTAGAGTATTTAGATTTATACTTGATTCATTGGCCTGTAGAAGGGAAATATAAAGAGGCGTGGAGAGCATTAGAGACCCTTTATAAGGAAGGACGAGTAAAAGCGATTGGAGTAAGTAATTTTCAAATCCATCATCTTGAAGATTTAATGAAAGATGCAGAGATTAAACCAATGGTGAACCAAGTAGAATACCATCCACGCTTAACGCAAAAAGAGCTGCAAGCATTTTGTCAGGAACATGACATTCAGTTAGAAGCTTGGTCTCCGTTAATGCAAGGGCAATTACTAAATCATGAAGTACTTCAAGAAATTGCTAACAACTATAACAAATCTGTTGCACAGGTCATTTTACGCTGGGATTTACAAAATGGTGTTATAACCATCCCGAAATCTACAAAAGAACATCGAATTGTTGAAAATGCAGATGTATTTAATTTTGAGTTAAAGGAAGAAGATATGAAACGCATTGATGATTTGAATGAGAATCATCGTGTTGGTCCAGATCCTGATAATTTTGATTTTTAATGTAATGAACTGTTAGAAGTTATACTGTCAGGCAGCTGTGTCAATTTTGCTCATGTTAAACATCTGAGGAGATACATGAAGAACCCGCACTTCAAGATCGCAAGGAGATAAGTGCGGGATTTTTCATAATATGATAATTGATACCAACCCAAGTAATTGAGTTATTGTCTAGTTCTCATGTACATCATCAGCTATAATATGGTTTAGAAAGGATGATTTCTATGGAACAGCGCTCGCTCGTCCTGCTTGGTTTGCTTATGAGCCAAAGTCAGCATGGATATCAAATTAATGAATTTATTGAAAGAAATTTAAGTACAGTTACAGATATGAAAAAACCTACTGCTTATGCAACTTTAGATAAACTTCATAAAAAGGGATACATTGATGTTCAATTGGAACAAGAAGGGAACAGGCCATCGCGCAAGGTGTATTCTATTAATGAAAATGGCAAGCAATATTTTTATAAATTGTTATTGGACAATCTATCTTCAGCCGAGAGTGTTAATTATCAAGGCGATATAGGATTAATGTTTATTGATTTTCTGCCATTAGAAAAATCGTTGCCTGCTCTAGAGGAACGACTAAATAAAAATAAGAAATTCATTCATATTTTTAGACAAACTCCAGCTCATGAGATGAGGATTGGAGTCAACTTGGCAATAGAACATAAAATAACAATGTTAGAAGCAGAAATTGCGTTTCTTGAAAAAACTGTTCAAACTCTTAGCTCTAAAATTTAAATGCTCTAAAGACAAGGGAACCTCTGTATAGCAGGTTCTTTTTTGCTATATATGTAAGTATTTTTACTGCCCATTAATGCGGGATAATTTATAGTCATGTTTTTATTAGTCACAGTTGACTAATAAAAATGTTGTGTATATAATAAGTTTAATTAGTCACGTGTGACTAATTATTTTAAAACTAAAGGGGTGACTACATTATTTCTCGCACTGTCATGAACAGTCCCTCTACTATTTTAGTAGATGAATCGAGAGTAAGCTTTGATATTCACAGAGTCTATGAAGTCGTCCAACTATAGCAAAAGAAGTAACATTTAGAAATTATTATGGTAACACATGATGAACGAATGCTTGAATACTGTGACAAAGTCTACCGAATGGAAGACGGTAAACTAGAGCAAGCTAAGTGTTATTTAGCAAGAAAGCAGAGACAGAGGTCATTCTAGCATTAGGATGAATGAAAAAAGTATATATGTAATGTAGATATTTAATTCGAAGAAGTTTCTAAACATTAAGGAGGTTTTTGAAGATGATCGTTGTTACAAACAGAATTAAAACAAAAGTAGGATTTGCAGAAAAGATGGCTCCAGCATTTACTCGTCCAGGTGCACTGCAAAAAATGGAAGGATTTGTAAAAGTTGAAGTTTTAATTACACAAAACTTACCTGAGCATGACGAAATCAGTGTAAACACGTACTGGGAAGATATGGATAGCTTTACGAGCTGGAGAAATAGTGATGCTTTTAAAGAATCCCATAAAAGACCAGAGCCAGGTTCTCACGAAGCACAGCAAGAATCACCGATTTTAGGTAACCAAATTATTGTTGCAGAAGTTGCAGGTGTAATGGAGGCAATTTCTGAGAAGTAATACAATATAAATATGTTTTTTAATAGGAATGGATGTATCCGTTCCTATTCTATTATTTAAATGTGTGTCCCAAAACGAAAAAGTAGTATCTTTTTCGTTTTGGGACATTTTTATTTTCTTAAGAAAATCTTAAGAAACCTCCCCGCTATTTTTTAAGAAACGATATTTATACTTAGAGCTATCTTAAATAATAGTGAGTAAGCGAGGAGATATTGCATGCAATTGATTACATTCTTAACTGAGTTTATTAAGCACCCGAAAAATACTGGGGCGATTGCTCCGAGCTCGAAAATATTAGCGAAAAAAATGGTGGATGCTATCAATTTTGAAGAAGCGAAATATATTGTGGAATTAGGACCTGGAACAGGATCTTTTACAAGAGAAATAATGAAGAGAAAAAAGAAACATACTACATTGATTCTTATTGAAATTAATGAAGTGTTTTTCAAAGATCTACAGAAACAGTTTGAGGATGATCCGAGCGTTTTTGTTGTACATGGATCGGCTGAAAATATTCAAAAGTACATCGAAGAGCTAAATATAGACAAAATTGACTATGTATTATCTGGATTACCGTTTACTTCTTTACCGGTGGAAGTATCATTGCGTATTTTAAGCAATGTTATGGAAGCATTACAAGAGAATGGTGAATTCATCACATTTCAATATTCGCTTGTGAAGAAAGCATTTATCCAGAAGTTCTTTCCAGCGATATCACTTAAAAAGGTATGGTTCAATTTCCCGCCAGCTTATGTGTTTTGTTGTGGAAAAGAACAAGGGAGGACTGTAGCGAATGGAATTACATGAATTGTTATTATACATTCAACATTACGGTTACGGTGCTTTGTTTTTTTGTTTATGGTTAGGGATTATTGGGATGCCAATTCCTGATGAAATGGTTGTGATGAGCGGTGGATTTGTTTCATCGATGGGTATATTAAAACCAATTCCAGCTTTTATGTTAACGTATTTGGGTGTTGTGTCAGGGCTCTCTTTAGGATATATACTTGGGAAAATGTTTGGTTCGAAAATTCTTGATAGAATTATGAAAAAGAAGAAGATGAAGTATCTTTTAAAATCACAAGAACTACTGAATAGATACGGATGTTATGCATTGGTAACAAGCTATTTCATACCGGTAGTGAGACATATTGTTCCTTATTTAGTTGGAATCAATAATATGCCATTTAAAACGTATGCCAAGTACTCATACGTTACAGGATTTGTTTGGACATTGTTATACTTTGTAATTGGGTTTATTTTTGGAGGAAACATAGAGCGTATTGTAGAACTCACAACTAAGTATGGTGTGTTTTTGGGAGTAGCTATTGCTGCTGCATTTGGTATTTCTTATTTATATAGACATCGAAAAGAACAGATCGTTATAAGTAAAGAATCAAAGGAATCATGCAATGAAGATTTGATAGGCTGAACATGTTGGAGGGGCTATTGTGAGCAAAGAAACAATACTTGTCGTAGATGATGAAAAAGAAATTAGGGATCTCATTACCATTTATTTAAAAAATGAAGGATATGAAGTATTACAGGCTGGGGATGGTGCAGAGGGATTAGAGCTAGTAAAGAAACATCAAGTGCACTTAGTTGTATTAGATATTATGATGCCGAAAGTAGATGGTATTCATATGTGTATGAAAGTACGGGAAATAGCTGAGATGCCGATCATTATGTTGTCTGCCAAAACACAAGATATGGACAAAATTTTAGGATTAACAACCGGGGCGGATGATTATGTAACAAAGCCTTTTAATCCATTAGAATTAATTGCTCGAATTAAATCGCAGCTTCGCAGATATATGAAAATGAGCGGAGGCTTTATACAAGACGAAAATGAAATTGAAATTGGGGATATGAAAATTAATGTTGCAACACATGAGGTGATTGTTGCAGAGGAAGAAGTGAAATTGACACCGAGGGAATTTTCGATTTTAGAGTTACTTGCCAGAAATCGCGGGATGGTATTTAGTGCGGATCAAATTTATGAACGAATATGGAATGAACAGCCTTTTCAATCTGATAACACTGTAATGGTACATATTCGGAATATCCGTGAGAAGACGGAAGAAAATCCAAGGAAACCTCGTTATATAAAAACAGTGTGGGGGGTAGGGTATAAGATTGAAAAAGATATTTAAACCATTTTATTATATGAATAAAAAAATAATAGAGTTAATAAACAAAGTTTTAAATCATCACGTTCGCCGAAGTATTAGGACTCAATTAATTACTACGTTTATTTTTTGTGCATTGTTAGGTTTTTTTGTAACAAGATTATCCGCTCCATTTTTTGAAAGGGCTAATCAACATGCAGAAATTGATTATAGAAGTGGTATGGAGGAAATTAATGACGAAGCAAAGCGCACAGCAGAGAACATAGCAAGAGAAAATACAGTAGATGCGTTGCAAAGCATGATTGATACGGAAAATCAAAAAGCTGAAAATAGTCAGCATTCTTTAAAAGTACTAGTTACGGATGAAACAGGTAAGGTTTTGTATAAAACAAAACAAGCGCAGGAAGAACAAATCAACCTGCATGATACCATTCGCAATGTGATGTCTTTTGCGATTAACCGTCCAATTGATAATAGTGGTTCAAGAGAAATTGAGGACTTGCATAAAGAATTTATTACTTTTTATCCAGTTACAATAGAAGGTAAAAATTTATATATGTTCGTGAGCGGTATTCCAAGAGGGGATGTTATATATAACACGACAGAAGGGCCTCTTCCATTTCTTATTGGCGTTATCATATTCATTTTTTCTTTCTTCTATATAACGAAGCGAAAGATGAAACAGATTGAAGCGATGGCGCAAGGGGTGAAGGAAATCGCAAAGGGAAACTTGGCGTATCGAATTGAGGAAAAGGGACAAGATGAACTCGCTTTATTAACAGAAAATATTAATCATATGGCAGAAGAGATTAGGGCGAATATTGAAAAAGAACGGAAAATTGAAAAGCAAAAAAGTGAATTGATTACAAATGTATCACACGACTTGCGAACACCGCTTACTTCTATTATGGGATATTTACGTTTACTGAGTGATGGCAAATATGAAAATAAAGAACAATATGATGAGTATGTAAGAATCGCATTTTCAAAGTCAGAGCAGTTAAAGAATTTAATAGAAGATTTATTTGAGTACACAAAGCTAACAAATGAGAAAATCACATTAGAAAAGCAAGAAGTATGTGTAAACGAACTTCTTGATCAATTAATTGAAGAACTTGTACCACAAGCAGAAGAACATCATCTTTCGTTTGTGAAAGAATTTCCTGAAGAGCGTCTATACGCTGCCTTGGATTCGGAAAAAATTGTCCGTGTGTTTGATAATTTATTGATGAATGCAATTAAGTATAGTAAAGATGAGGGAGAAATTACAGTTTCACTTCAAAAGCAGCGGCGTAACATTTGCATTTCTGTTGCGAATCATAGTGAAGAATTTACAAAAGAAGAGCTTGAGAACGTATTTGAACGCTTTTATAAAAAAGATCAATCGAGAAGTAGGGTCTCAGAAGGGTCAGGACTTGGTCTTGCAATTGCGAAAAGTATTGTGGAGATGCAGGGCGGAGAAATCCGAGCAGAATATGAGAACGGGATAGTTCGGTTTATTATTGTATTGCCGGTTGTAGCGGAAACATAATTGTTCTTCGTATCAATTGATGGAAAACCATCATGAATCGGATGGTTATAAAAAAAGAAAAGCACCTCAACTTCCAATGAGGTGCTTTAGTAATTATGCTTCGTTTCTATATATTTATACACGTACAGCTGTACCGCTTACGGCAACCATTAACATTCCTTCACGAACAACCTCGTAGTCGACACTAATACCAACAATTGCATTTGCACCTTTTTGCTTTGCAAGATCTTTCATTTCTTCCATCGCGATATCACGTGCTTCTTTCAATTTACTTTCATATGCACCAGAACGGCCACCGACAACGTCACGAACAGAAGCAAGTATATCACGCATGATATTTGCACCCATAATTGTTTCACCGTTTACAATGTCAATATACTCAATAATTTCTTTTCCTTGAATAACAGAAGTTGTTGTTACGATCATTACCGACACTCTCCTATAATTTTTAAAAATTTATGATTGTTTCTGATGCTTTTATTATTACACTGAAACAGTAAAGTAACTATTTAATAACCTTACATAAATGTGACAGTTTCGTAAGGTTTCATAAGTGAAAAGTGGAGGTTACACCTTATAAGTTTGTAATTACTGTAAAAAGACCGCTTGACTTTCAGTTTTGCTGTAACTATAATGATTACAACTAGGTGGTGATAAATATGAAAATTAGTAGCCGATTTACAATTGCTGTGCATATTTTATCTCTCTTGAAAAATAATCCACCTTCTATTTGTACTTCAGAATACATGGGGGAAAGTGTGAATACAAACCCAGTAATTATTCGTAAAGTACTGTCATATTTAAAAAAAGCAGGTTTTGTACAAGTGCGTCGCGGTGCAGGAGGAGCTTCTCTTGTAAAAGATTTACGTGAGATTACTTTATTAGATGTGTACCGGGCAGTGGATGTTGTGGAAGCGGAAAAGTTATTTCATTTTCATGAACAGCCGAATCCTGATTGTCCAATAGGAGCCAATATACAAACTGTTTTAGAGGTTATTTTAGTTCAAGCGCAGGAAGCAATGGAGCAAGTATTAGAGAGTATAACAATGGAACAACTCGTTACATCGTTAGTAAATAGAATAAATTCTTCGCAGTAAGTATGCAGGTGCAATTAGGCGCAAATTTTTTTATCCCAGTTGTAACTATATTAGTTACAACTGGGGGGTGGTAAAAAGAAAAGTGAGGGAATATAGATGACTGTCAAAATTAAAGCGTATTCAGATTTTATATGTCCGTTTTGTTTTTTAGGAAAAGGTCCTTTGGACGAGATTGTGAAGGAAAAAGATGTAGAAGTAGAGTGGATGCCATTCGAATTGCGTCCTAGTCCATATCCAAAAATTGATCCATGGAAAGAGCCAGATAAATTGGGATCTTGGGATTCATTTATTCTTCCTACTGCAAAAAAATTAGGAATTGAAATGCGTTTGCCACGTGTTTCTCCGCATCCATATACAAACTTAGCGTTTGAGGGTTGCCACTTTGCGAAGGAACATGGAAAAGGAAATAAGTTTCATCATAGAGTGTTTACTGCCTTTTTCCAAGAAGAACAAAATATTGAAGACATCGAAGTGTTAACAAAATTGGCGGGAGAAGTTGGACTGCCAGAGGATGCGTTTAAAGAAGCATTAGTATCAAGAAAGTATGAAGCAGTGCAACAAGAAGCGTTAAGACATGCTTATGAAGAAGCACAAATTATGGCTGTTCCAACATTCATCATTGGTGATGAAGTCATTCAAGGGTTAGCTAGCAAAGAAAGATTAGCAAAAGCTATCGATCAAGAATTAGAAAAAAGTAAAGAGAATGAGTTAGATGGAATGCAATGTAATGTAGATGGATGTTGCTAATACTAGATTGAAGTGATAGTGAAATGTGTGTTATCAAGAAATCCATGTATATAAATTATTTTTAAATCAAACATGTATTGGAGGAATAAAAATGTCAGTAACTACAACAAATTTAAAAGATGCAATTATTAACCGCCGTTCTATTCGTAAAGTGAAAAAGAACGAGAGTATTACGAAAGAAAGAATCAATGAAGTTTTAAAAACAGCTCTATATGCACCATCATCTTTTAACATGCAAAGCGGCCGTATGGTTGTATTAATGAATGTAGAACATGAAAAGTTTTGGGATATCGTAAAAGAAACACTTCGCGCTCGAGTTCCAGCAGAAAACTTTGACGCAACTGTAGAACGATTAAAAGGATTCCGTGAAGGCGTAGGAACAGTTTTATTCTTTGAAAATCAAGAAACAGTGATGACAATGCAAGAGAATGCGCCATCATACAAAGATCAGTTCCCATTCTGGTCTCATCAAGGAAGCGCCATGTTACAATATGCAACATGGATGGCTTTATCTGCCGAAGGAATCGGGGCATCATTGCAACACTACAACCCAATTATTGATGAAGAAGTGAAACATACTTGGGACATTCCGGCAGAGTGGAGTTTAGTAGCACAAATGCCATTTGGTGAGCCAAATGAACAGCCAGGTGAAAGAACGTTCTTACCTTATGAAGATGTTGTAAAGTTTTATTAAGATAAACGTGTTGAGGAAAAAACAATGAATCAACGAACGAATTTAGAAATTATTCGCAGCACATATGAAGGCCCATCTTCTGAGAATGCTCAGCGTTTACTTGAAGCTCTTGCAAAGGATGTAGAGTGGACAGAGGCAGCGGGCTTTCCTTACGGGGGAACATACATTGGCGCAGAAGCTATCATGGAGAACGTATTTGGCCGCTTGGCATCCGAGTGGAATGATTATAAAGCGAGTGTTCATACGTATCATGAAGTGAAAGGCAAAGATGTTATTATTGCTGAAGGTATTTACTCAGGAACGTACAAAGAAACTGGAAAAGCATTTCAAGCAGATTTTGTTCACGTGTGGGAACTTCAAGGTGGAAAAATCGTAAAGTTTAAACAATATGTTGATAGTCATGTTGTTCAAAATGCTATGATATTGTAAAAAACATGAATTGAATAGAGTAATTTGGTGAAAAAACGTCTCAAGTTTTCTTGAGGCGTTTTCTTGTATAGTAATGTAGAAATAAAAAAATATAAATTTTTGAAACCAAAACATTCCATATTTTATCTAATAAGTGGAAGGAGGGATAAGATGGATGAAATAAAATTAGTGAAAAAAGCAAAAAAAGGTGATGATGCAGCGTTTGAACAGCTCATTAGCATCCATCAGGATCAATTATATCGAACTGCTTATATGTATGTGCAAAATAAAGAAGATGCATTAGATATCGTACAAGAAACAGTTTATAAAGCGTACTTATCCTTAGATCAATTACAGAAACCAAACTTTTTTCTGACGTGGTTGACGCGTATTTTAATACATAATGCTTATCAGCTGTTGAATGAGAAGAAGAAGGGGCGAAAATTAGAAGATAGCAGGAAATTAGCTGTTTACGGGGACGCAAGAAACACGGCAAACCGAATTGAGAAAAATATTGATTTACAAGTAGCGATTGGACAATTAGATGAAAATTATCAAACCGTAATTATTTTACATTATTATTATGATCTTCCGATAAATCAAATTGCTTGGCATATGCATGTGCCTGAAGGAACTGTCAAAACGTATTTGCATAGAGCGAGAAAATCGTTAAAGAAATTATTAGGAGGGAGTAATGAGAATTGGATAAACAGTGGTTTAATGATGAAATAAACAAAATCGAAGTCCCTCGGGAAGAATTGTATATCGCTATAACAAAAGGTATGAATAGGGCAAAGCAAGAAAAACCAGTAAAACGAAAATATAAACGAAGAAAGATTGCATGGTTAGCTGCCGCATCAGTATGTATGTGTGTACTAGGTTCAGGATTTGTTTTTCCGCAAATGAATCGAGTATTAGCAGAAGTTCCGCTTATAGGGAAAGTGTATGATTATTTTCGTGATACAGTAGGGCAAAACCTTTTTGCGAGTAAACTTGTAACAGAATTGAATCAACAAGCAGTAAGCAACGGAATTAGCGTAACGATGAAAAGCGTTTATTACGATGGTGGTAGGATTGGTATAATGTTTACAGTTGATAATCCAGATAAGGTAGGGAAAAGCGCTGTATCGCATAACAGTTTTTATTACACATGTAAGCTTGCTGACGGAAGTCCAAAGTGGATGACATCCGCTTCGTATGACGGGAGAGTAACAAAGAACGGTTGGTTTGGAAATATTGAGATTAATTATCCAGAAAAAGAATTACCTCCAATTACAACATTACCAATTACCATCACATCTATTGGTGAAACGAAAGGGTTCTGGAAGTTTGATATTCCGGTGAGGCAATTAGAGAATAAAAAGATTAACTTGCAGCAGTCAGTTAGCAGTGAGGATCAAGAGCATACATTTAACTTTGGAACGATTACAGTCGGCAAAGAATCTGCAACGATTGATTACAAAGTGATTTATCCGCTTTTAGGAGAGCATGACTTAGCACGAATTGAAAAAATAACAGATGATAAAGGAAAAGAACTTGATATGTTCGTTTCAGGAATTGAATTTGGTAGAAAAGTGAGTGATCATTTAGAATCTGAAGAACGTTCTATTTTCGAGAAAATTCCTGACAGTGCGGAATTTATTACGATATATCCTGTTGTACGATTATCAGAAAAACCAGTGATTGTAAATCTAGATGAGAAAACACCTTTTGAAATTGAGAGCACACGTAGTGATTTCAAAATCATTGTGAATAAAATTCAGCATAAGAATAAGCAGTTAGTCGTACAGTATACACTTCAAAATGTGGATACAAAACATATATCTATGGATGAGTTAATTAATTTTGGTGAGGCAATGAATATAACCGATTCTTCGTACATGAATCAAGATATTGTACCACGTGGGCATAATGTAAAAGGAAGTACCGTGAAAGTATTAGATAAGGAAAAACTACAATTTGAAGGAACATTTCAACTGGACGGGAAATATGGTGTAGAGAATTTCAGTTTAAAGGATTACGTATTAGAGGTACTGATGTCACCGTATCACCCAAATAAAACATTGCCCCCAGTTCAGATTAAATTAAAATAAAACGATCCTTCATGATTTAACGTGCAATTGGTTATAGTAACAAAGGAACTATAATCAAGGAGGCTACATTAGTGGACAACAGTAGTAACTTTTTAGAGAAATTGCACGATACACAGGAAAAAGCTGAAAGAAATAAAAAGCGTCAAGGCAACGGGAACCCAGGCAAAAAAAAGCCAAATAAAACGCATAAATAATCACGAAAATTTCATGTAAAAAACACCTCCGTATTGAGGAGGTGTTTTTTCTTTGTTTTTAGTCTCTTTCCTCTTTTTCAACTTCATGTGCAGCGCTTAGTGTTTGCTTTTCTACTGCGAACATATAGCAAAACGAAAAGCGCGAGAACGAGTAATACAACTACTAGGATAAAAGCGTAACGGTGAATGGAATGGCCGATTAGATGCCAATCTTTCCCGAATACCATTCCTAATTTAATAAAAGTGAAACTCCATATGAGTGCTCCCGTGTAAGCGTAAAGGCAAAATTTTTGAAAACTCAAACGGGAAATACCAGTTAAATAGGCGGTAACATGCCGAACTCCCGGAATAAAGTAACCAAAAACCAATAAAGGTGGACCAATTTTTTGAAAGAGCTTTTGTGTTCGGGCAATTTTATTTTCTGTAATGTGCAGTTTGGGGCCAAATTTCTTTAAGAAGGGAAGTCCAAGTGTTTTTCCTAATATGTAACTAAGTGTAATCCCAACTGAAGAGCCAAACCAGGCAGTTAGTAAGGCAAGAGAAAATATCATCTTTTTTTGAAATATATAATACCCTACAAAGGTTAACAAAGTTTCATCGGGTATCGGTAATCCGATAATTCCTCCAACTAAAGCAATAATCAATCCAAAATATCCATAATGGGAAATGAAATAAGTTAAGTGCTGTTCTATTTGTAATCACCGTCCGTCTCATATGCATTAAGAATTACTATGTATTCTTCTTAGTTTCACCTAATTACATGTAATCATTACTATACGGATCATTTAATTTATAAGAAATAGCATGTATAAAAAAGCCCCGCAATTAAATACTAACCATATTAAATTTGCTATTTTCTTTATTATAATTTAAAAAGGGGCTGTAAACATGATTTTAAAACAACCGTATAAGTTGTGGATTGCCTTAGTGAGTGTGTTAATTATCGTTTCAAGCTTTGTTTTTCCACTTGGAAAGGCATTTGCACTAGTAATGGATCATACGAAGTATCAAATGGATTGGAGTTATAGTAAGTCTTTAAAGAAACCAATTCGAACTGAGCTTATTAAAACAGCAGATGGAAAAATTGCCTATTGTTTAAATGTGCATTTAAAATCACCAAGCGGTCAGGATTTACCTGAAATAGGAAAAGCAGATATTGGGGTATACCGTGTATTACTCAATGGATATCCGGTAAAAAGTCCGCAAGAGCTCGGTGTATCAACTTGGGAAGAAGCACATTATGCAACGCAGCTAGCTGTATGGAATGCGCTGAAGCAAATCGATATCAATGATTTAGATCATCGCAATAAAAATGTAGGAAAAGCAATGAGAGAAATTGTTACAAATGCGGAGAACAGCACAGAAGTGCAAGAGATTACGATGAATGTGACTCCAACAGAAAAGCAAACAGCAATGTTAAAAAATGATTTCTTTGAAACTGATTTGTATACAGTGGAAACAAATGCAACAAAAGGCACGTATCAAGTGCAAGCAACGAACGCACCTGAAGGCGTAAAGTTTGTGAATGAAAATGGCGAAGCAAAAACACAGTTTAACGTAGGAGAAAAATTCCGTGTTTTAATTCCAAAAGCAACAAAAACAGGGGAATTTAGTTTTAAAGTTGTTGCAAACCTTTCGAGGTTACAAGCTATTAAGTATAAAGGTACTCCTGCAATTCAGGATGCAACAGTTCTTGTAGAACGAGGAGAAGAGAAAACAAGTCCTGACTTGTTAGTAAATTGGAAAATGCCAGCACCTTCTAAAAATAAAAGATAATAACAAATCCCAACGTTTCGAGTTAGTGTGAACGTTGGGATTTTTAATTTCTAAAATTTTTTTTAAAACGACGGACATAAAATCACATGTCCTTTCGAATAATATAGAGAAAAGTTATAAACACAATATTTATATATAAAGAGGAGAATAGGAAAATGATACAAAAATATGAAGATATCGCTGAAGTATTAAAGGTATTAGCACATCCTGTGCGTTTATGCTTAGTAGAAACAATGCTTACAAAAGGCCCTACGAATGTAACAACAATGTATGAAAAATTGGGAATGCCTCAAAGTACAATTAGTCAACACTTATCTAAGTTGAAAGCTGCTAAAGTCGTTGCAGGCACTCGAAAAGGATTAGAAATTTATTATGAAGTAGTGGATGATCGTACAAAAACGATAGTAGCAAACCTTATTTAAATGAAATAGTACTTTTTTGACTCCGTGGAACTCACTACTTTTGTAAAAAACGTAAAGCCTCTAAAATAATTTTTTGAAGGTTCTAGATACAACACATTCCGATTGCTTTTTCATTCTAACGCTATTTTTTAACATTCTAATAGTTTATTGCAGGTCCTAAAATGTTTCTTAATAAAATATTAGGCTGTTAACCGAATAATAGAGAAAAGAAAACAAAAACCATAAAAAAGCGCAATTCTTTCTTGAAAGAATTGCGCTTTTTATGTGAATTATATTCACATGTCAGAAAATGTGACATGAATTATTTTTGTGTAAGCGTTTGCATTATTGAGTATTTACGAGGAAAATGGAGAATTATCGAGATACGTAGGTGTAGAGATTGTTATTTTGTCGTAAATTGTTGATTTTTGTTTAATTTTAGGATACAATTCAATTTATGTGAGAAAAAAGGGAGGGGCACAATATGATTGGTATTTTAGAAAAATTCGTTGGAGTGACGAATGATATTCTATGGACTTATGTTCTTATTGCGATGTTAATTGGCTTAGGCCTTTATTTTTCTTTTAAACTTAAATTTGTTCAAATTCGTCACCTAGGGGAAATGGTACGTTTAATGACAGATGGATTGACAGGAAAGACGCGTAAAAAAGGCAGCGTTTCTTCTTTCCAAGCTTTCTGTATGAGTTCTGCAGCCCGTATTGGGATCGGGAACTTAGCAGGGGTAGCACTAGCGATTTCTTTGGGAGGTCCAGGTGCAGTATTTTGGATGTGGTTAATTGCAATTATTGGAGCATCTTCAAGTTTTGTAGAGAGCACATTAGCGCAAATTTATAAAATAAAAGATGGCAGCGGGTTCCGCGGCGGTCCAGCTTATTATATGGAAAAAGGTTTAAATAAGCGTTGGATGGGAATTTTATTCTCAATCTTAATTACAATTAGTTATGGACTGATTTTCAACTCAGTACAAGCAAACACAGTTACACTTGCATTTAAGAATGCATTTGGTCTTGACCGTTATATAGTTGGAATTGCACTTGCTCTTTTAGTTGGAGTTATTATTTTTGGCGGTGTTAAGAGTATCGCACGTATGTCAGAACTGATTGTGCCACCAATGGCAATTGTATATATTGGAATTGCATTGTTTGTTGTTCTTAAAAACATCACATTGCTTCCTGATGTATTTACAGAAATCTTCATGAATGCATTTGGTTTAAAAGAAGCAGTGGGCGGCGGCGTTGGTGCTGCGATTATGATGGGAATTAAGCGTGGTTTATTTGCAAACGAAGCAGGTATGGGTAGTGCGCCGAACGCAGCGGCAACGGCGAACGTATCTCACCCTGCAAAACAAGGATATATTCAAACGATTGGTGTATTAGTTGATACGTTCTTAGTATGTACATCTACAGCATTTATCGTACTATGCTCTGGTGCTTACAAAACGCCAGGTTTAACAGGTATTGAATTAACACAAGTTGCGTTAAGTTCACAAGTCGGATCTTGGGCAAGTGGTTTCTTAGCGATTATTATCTTCTTATTTGCATTTAGTTCTCTACTAGGAAACTATTATTATGGTGAAACGAATATTGAGTTTATTAAAACAAGCAAAACTTGGTTAACGGTATATCGTTTCGCAGTAGTTGGAATGGTTATGTTCGGTTCTGTTGCAGCTGTACAAATTGTTTGGGATATGGCTGATTTATTTATGGGCTTCATGGTAATCACAAACTTAATTGCGATTGCGCTTCTTGGTAAGTTTGCATTTGCTGCACTTAAAGACTATGTGAAGCAGAAGAAACAAGGGAAAGATCCTGTATTCCATGCAAGCTCTATCCCTGGATTAAAGAATGCGGAATGCTGGGAAGATTCAGTTTCTGAAAAAGAAAAACAAGTAGGTTAGTAGTGCAAAAAGAACATAGAAGAACAGCTTCTATGTTCTTTTTTTGGCTATTTTTCCCTTAAAAAATATATTGCATTTCTGAAAGATAACGCTTACAATTTTCTTATGGATAGAACAAAATGATATCATTCTCATATTCCAAATGAACTATGTAGTATATAAATTTGCTTGATGCAAACGCTTACTAGTGTAGGTGGTAAATTGTTTTTAGAGGGACTTATTTTTTTAATCTGAATTGTCAGACGTCTATCGTTTAACGACTAATAGGGAATGATAGATAAGACGAAAAAAAATGGAGGATTCACATATGAAATTTGTTATGTTTCTTGTAGGATTAATTGCTGTATTTATCCTAGCGTTTCTTGTAAGTACTGATCGAAAAAAGATTAAATACAAGCCAATTGCTATTTTGCTTGTTATTCAATTAGGATTATCATATTTCTTACTAAATACACAAATTGGTTACATTTTAATTAAAGGGATTTCTGATGGATTTAGTACAATTTTAAAATTTGCGGACGCTGGAGTTAACTTTGTATTTGGTGGAATGGTAAATAAAGGAGAATTTACGTTTTTCCTTTCTGTATTACTTCCAATTATTTTCCTTGCGGTGTTAATTGGAATTCTGCAACATCTTAGAATTTTACCAGTCATTATTAAAGCAGTCGGATTCTTATTAAGTAAAGTAAATGGTTTAGGTAAATTAGAATCTTATAATGCAGTAGCAGCGGCAATTGTTGGCCAAGGGGAAGTTTTCATTACAGTAAAAGACCAACTAAGTAAGTTGCCAAAAAATCGTTTATATACACTATGTGCGTCTTCTATGTCGACAGTTTCCATGTCAATTGTTGGTTCTTACATGAAAATGCTTGACCCTAAGTATGTTGTAACAGCACTTGTTTTAAATTTATTTAGTGGATTCATTATCATTCATATTTTAAATCCTTACGATGTGAGTGAAGAGGAAGATATTCTAGAGTTACAAGAGGACAAGCACCAAACTTTCTTCGAAATGCTAGGCGAGTACATTATGTTAGGATTTTCAATTGCAGTTACAGTAGCAGCAATGTTAATCGGATTCATTGCATTGATGGCAGCAATTAACGGTCTATTCGATTCTATTTTCGGTATTACATTCCAAACAATCTTAGGATATGTGTTCTCACCATTAGCGTTTATCATGGGTATTCCAGCATCTGAGATGGTAACAGCTGGACAAATTATGGCAACAAAATTAGTAACAAACGAATTCGTTGCGATGCTTGATTTAGGAAAAGCAGCAGCTCATTTAACACCTCGTACAATTGGTATTTTATCTGTATTCCTTGTATCATTTGCGAACTTCTCATCTATCGGAATTATCGCAGGTGCAACGAAGAGTATCGATCAAAAACAAGCGAATGTTGTATCTTCTTTCGGATTAAAACTTGTATATGGTGCAACATTAGTAAGTGTGTTATCAGCAATTATCGTTGGGGTAATGCTATAAAATAAGAAAAGCAATGAGCAGCGGGCTCATTGCTTTTTTTGTTGCGTGCCCAGCTAAGCTGGGCACACCTACTAATGAAAGTCCAGTCTAGGTAAGAACCAAGTCGCCTAGTAGCTGACAGGCAATGGGGGGAGAAATTCTAAGATTGAAGCCCTGTGACAAAGTAACTTCTTACTAGAAGTGCGAGCGAATTAGCAGACCGTAACATAAAGTGAAACTTTAATCAGTGGGGGTTTTCTTCATCCCCCACTGATTATCAGCCCTCACCAATCGGGCTTTTACGGGCAGTTTATCTCCCACCTAACTTCTTAAAGAAAAGCGGAAGCGGCTCGCTCAAAATCGCAGGACGTTGGAGTTCAAGGCAGAGAGGCGCTTTTTGCCTCGTCCGAGGGTGCGAAACGACCGGAGATTCTAGCCGCTAGAGCTGGACAATGCTTTCACCGAATTTTGAGGTGGGAGTGTTACTGCCCGTTACTGCGGGATAAAGTGAATCTTGCCGCCTCGTCAAGAGCACCCAAGCAATAGGAGAAGTCGAAATTAGTGAATACGTGGGACGGAAAAGAGGGATTTGATTTTCTTGGATTTCATCATCGGAAATTTCCAAAACATGTGAAAGACGGGAAGAGAGTGTATATCATGACACACGTACCGAGTAAGAAAGCCATGAAGAACATGCAAAAGAAAGAGGAGTACATAGATTATTTACAATACACAAAATCGTAACAAATTAGACAGTATATTCAGAAATCTTGAGAGGTGTATGTCACTTTCTTGTCGAATAAGTTATGTAGAGAATTTTGATCAAATAAAAACCCGAATCATAGATAAACATGATTCGGGCTATCATTCAGATTAATAAGCTAAGCTGAATAGACCTTTAATGTGTGATAAGTAACGAACGTTACTTGCTTCTTTCATTAATGATGCTGGTAAGCCTTTAAGTGGAGTTGAGCTTGCTCCGATTGTAGCAACAGCATCTTTACGTCCTAGACTTGCAAGTGTTCCAGAGTTTACTGGTGCGAACTCTTCGAATGCTTTGCCTTCTAGTGCTGCGTATAAGTTGTATCCAATTAACTCACCCATTTGCCAAGCGATTTGTGCAGTTGGTGGGTATGGACGCCCGTCTGGAGCGAAGACAACAGCGCTGTCTCCAGCAACGAATACGTTTTTGTGAGAAGTAGATTGTAGGTATGCATCAACTGTTGCACGACCACGGTTTACTTCAAGACCTGATTCACCGATTAATGGGTTACCTTGTACGCCGCCTGTCCAAACGAATGTGTTAGCAACGATTTTTTGACCGTCTTTTAAGTCGATTTCATTGCCAGCAACGTTTGTTACAGGAAGACCTGTTAAGAATTGAACGCCGCGTGCTTCTAAGCTAGTAGTTGCACGTTCAATTAAATGGTCAGGTAATACTGGAAGGATTTTTGGACCTGCTTCAACAAGAAGAAGTTTAACTTCTTTTGGATTTACGCCGTGGCTTTTTGCAAGTTTAGGCATAATGTCAGCAAGTTCACCAACTAGCTCAACGCCAGTTAATCCGCCGCCGCCAATTAAGATTGTAGCATCAGCTTCGTTTTTCGTTTTAGCGTATTCACGAATACGGTCTTCAACGTGTTTGTAGATTTTGTTTGCATCAGCAGCAGATTTTAATACCATGCTGTTTTCTTCTAGTCCTGGAATACCGAAGTAAGCAGTTTTACTTCCTAAAGCAACTACAAGTGCATCGTAAGATAAAGTAGTGCCACCAGCTAGTTTAATTTCTTTGCTATCAACTGAGAATGACTCAACTGTTGCAATTTTAAGATCGATGTCTTTACCTTTGAAAAGTTTTTCAAGTGGCATCGCAATTGCTTGCTCAGAAACGTTACCTGCTGCAAGGCGGTGTAGTTCCGTAATAATTTGATGTGTTGGATATTGGTTGATAACTGTAACTTGTGCTTCTGATTTGCTGTAATGTTTACGTACATTTAAAGCTGCAAGAAGTCCGCCATAACCAGCACCTAAGATGACAATTTGTTTTGACATAGTATGATATCCCCCGTCTTTACTAATTCTTGTGTAAGAAAGAATTATTTATGATTGCGTTCTGCAGTAATTTGAAGATAAGCGCTTACAAAGCGGAACATTTTTTGTGCTTGCGGATCTTTTAGCATTTTTAAAAGGCCAAAAAGACCGATAACTTCGTTACTTTCTTCAGCGCGATCTTTCGCTTCGATAGCAGTTGCAGCAATGGTTTTCACTGTATCTTTTACAGGTTCTGCAAGTTCTTGGATTGCTCCAACAGTATCATTTTTTAATACTTCATCAGTAGCGACTGCTTGAGCGAAATCATAAGACTTTGTTAAAATGTTAACGAGCTCAGTTAATTTTGGAAGTTGATCTACTAATGTAGTTAAAGACTCTTGAACTTCAGGCTTTAATAGCTGATCAAGTACATCAAGCTGTCCTTGGCTAGCAGAAATTTGTAATGATTCTTGTTCAGGCTTTGTTTGAGTGATTGTTTCTGGCATCTCCAATTCTCCTTTACGATAGCAATATTTCTTAAATTTTTGGGAATGAAAGAAGATTCCCCATTATAGGTAAGATTTCTTCGTCCGTAACAACTCGAGGAAACTTGTAAAACTTTACACAAAGATTTAGGGCAAGATGCTCTTAAAGTTACTATTGCCGGTGAATATGTCTTTTCAAACCGTTGCAACATTCGAATGAACTATAAGTAATCACCGAATCTGAAATAGTAAATTTTAAAAAGCTAGTTGCGTCCTCTAGCTTATGGACTTGTCCAGTAAAAGACTTTGTCTACCAACTGAGTATATTATATACTACAATACACCTATGTTAACATAAAAATGCTTATTAGGCATTCGATTTTAATGAGTATAATCTACGAACTTACGGGGCGTTATATCTGTTGTCTCATTCTAATTTTACAATATAAGAAGCATAAATTGACGAAAGCGGTTGATTTATGCTTTTTTTGTTTGCGTGCCCAGCTAGGCTGGAACAGAAAAGAGATGGCAAAGCCATCTCTAAGACATCTGTTTCAGTTTTCTACTCTACTACTCAGCTGGTGGAGTAAACGTGCGTTTTTCTAATTCAGCATCTAACATAAATAATGCGTTTGAATCATTTGTAATACGCTTTAATTTTTGAATGATGCTATCGAAAGACGCTTCTTCTTCTACTTGCTCATCAACGAACCATTTTAAGAAGGTGATGGTAGCATGTTCGCGCTCATCCCATGCAATATCAGATAAGTTATAAATACGTTTTGTAACCTCACGTTCATGCTCGAGGGCGATTTCAAAAGCAGATAAAATCGATTCGTATTCGTTATTTGGATGATCAAATCCAGTAATGATTGCACGCTCACCGCGATCATTAATATAATTGTACAGCTTCATAGCATGGAAACGCTCTTCCTCTGCTTGTACAAGAAAGAAGTTAGCAAATCCATCGTAGCTTTCTGATGTACAATATGCCGCCATTGCCATATATACATGGGCGGAGTAAAATTCAAAGTTCATTTGATCATTTAGTGCTTCACGTAATTTTGGAGATAACATAAAAAAAGACCCCTTTCATATTATTATAATATAATCATAACATAATTGAAAATAATTCTCACTTGTTATTCGAATCGCTTGGAGAGTTTCTTAACATGCGTTTCCATAATGTCTTGTAAATCTAAATTATATTTTTGCGCTAAAATAATAAGATTTCCTAACACATCTCCAATTTCTTCTTTTAATTCAATTGTTAATTCTTCTTCGCTCTTTTTTTGTTCATCTGGACGATTACGGCCAATTTCAATAGCACGCACAACGCGAGAAACTTCTCCCACTTCCTCCGCTAAAAAATTAACGCGAATAAAGGAATTATATTGTGCCCATCCTCGCTCATGATAAAATTGTTCCACCCAGCTTTGAAATTCATTCGTATTCATCCTTTTCCCATCCTCCCAATATGTAGTATGATTAAATTGTAGCATAACAATATGTAGTTTTGGGGTGGAGTAATGAAACGTATTTGTGTATTTGCAGGATCGAATGTTGGAGAGCGTCCAGAGTTTCAAGCAGAAGCTCGGCAGCTTGGGGAAATACTAGTTCAAAATAATATAGAGCTTGTATATGGAGGCTCTTGTGTTGGATTAATGGGAGAAGTAGCAAATCAAGTATTAGAGCTAGGCGGCCGTGTAACGGGTGTTATGCCTCGTGGATTATTTAGAGGGGAAATTGTTCACCAAGGCTTAACAGAACTAATCGAAGTGGAAACAATGCATGAGAGAAAAGCAAAAATGAGTGAACTTGCTGATGCATTTATTGCACTTCCAGGCGGTTATGGAACGTTTGAAGAACTGTTTGAAGTGGTATGTTGGTCGCAAATTGGGATTCATGAAAAGCCTGTTGGATTGTTAAATATTGCAGAATTCTACACACCGTTATTACAAATGGTGGACCGTGCAGCAGAGGAAGGGTTTATGAACCCATCGAATAAAGAATTACTTGTATCTGCAAAAACGGCTAATGAGTTGGTTCCTAAAATGAAAGAGTACAAACGACCAGTGATGGGAAATAAGTGGAAGCAGTTAACATAAAGTGAAACTTCCATCAGTGGGGGGCTTTATCCCCACTGATGGTTAGTTGAACCAATCGGGCTTTTACGGGCAGTTATCTCCCGCCTATCTTCTTTGCTTTTCTCTAAATCTTGAGGTGGGGGTCTTACTGCCCATTAATGCGGGATAAAGTGAAACTTTTTACTACCCACAAATAGCGGAATAAATAAAAAACCGAGCGGAATTGTCCCGCTCGATTTTTTAGCGTAATAGTTGTCGAATGTCGTCGAGATATCGTGTCGAATCGTCGATATATTAGAAAAAGCGCCGATATATCAGCGCTGCTTTCGTTTTTCTTATTGTCCAGCTCCGCCTCCTAGCCCCTGATGTCTAAGAACCTTCCACACGAGAAGATAAAAAGCATCTTCTGTGTGAAAGAACCTTAGCCAACGGGGCTAAACAGTCGGCTCCGCTTTTCTTATTGTCTAGCTCCAGCGGCTAGAACAGTTGGTCGTTTCGCGCCTTCCTACGAGGCAAAAAGCGCCTTTATGTCAGGAGCTCCAACGTCCGCCTGTTCGGAGCGAGCCGCTTCCGCTTTTCTTATTGATTCAAGAATGCGCGTAACATCCATGCGTGTTTTTCAAGTTCTGTGTAGATGCCAAGTAGTAGATCAGATGTCGTTTCATCGTCTGCATCTTGTGCGATTGCCATACCTTTTTTCAGTTCAACAAGCATTACTTCATAGTCTTTCATAATTGCTTCAACCATTCCTTCTGCAGTTTCGCCGTAAGCTGCTTCTTGAACAGAAGATAGTTCTAAGTATTCTTTCATTGTTGCTACTGGTTTGCCGCCGATTGCTAAAATACGTTCTGCAATTTCATCGATGTGCGTAGCTGCTTCTGTATACAATTGTTCGAATTTCTCATGTAATGTAAAGAATTGAGGTCCTGTTACGTACCAGTGGTAGTTGTGTAATTTTGTAAATAAAACGTTCCAGTTTGCTACTTGTTTGTTTAATACTTCAATAACTTGTGTATTCATACTATCAATCTCCTTCACGTTTTTTTATTTTGTATCAATTACTAATTTATAATTATTATAATCTAATGACGGGTATGAAATCAAGCCTTTTTGCATATATAATTTTTAAACATTTTGTGACGAAGCGGTATGTTTAAAACAGGGGATAATGTGACATATAGATAAAAGAGAATAAATAGAAAGGGGAATGAAGATGCAGCTCCTATTTCAAAAGGTATATCAACAAGCTGGGAACTGGTATGTACTTGATGACGATTTTCCATGGGATATTACTCAAGTACAGAGGGATGTGTTCTCATTAATTGAACGGCGTGAGGTACCTGTATTTTTCTGTGATACATGTGAAGCAAATGATGTGTTAGTACAATTAGGAGAAGAGGAAGAAGAATTTTTATTTCCATTGAATGGATTTTATCATAAAGAAAAACGTTTAATTTTCGTTTGTATGTGGGAGAAGTATGAGCAATTATTAGAAACGTTGTTGCATGAGTTTCGGCATGATATGCAGCATGAACGAAAGTTATTGTATGTCGGTAATGAAATGTATGAACAGCGGTGGATTGAGAAGGACGCAAGAGTGTTTGCGAAGAGAAAGATGAGAGAATTTATGAGAAGGCGTGCAAACTAAAACATATTGAGCACGGCTCTATGTTTTAGTTTATACTTACAAAAAGAAAGTAGTTGACATTTTTAAAGTTTAGTTCTAAACTGTTTTTACAGAGCTTAGTGAGGTGATGGAATGAAAACAGATGAACGACTTGGTTTATTAGTATGGTTTCGTTTATCACGCTTTTACAACCAGAGTATTAGAGAAACGAATCAACATTTAAAAAAGTGGGATTTGTCTGCTGCGCAATTTGATGTATTAGTACAAGTTGGGGCAGGGGATCGTTTAACGCAACAAGAATTAGGACGAAAGCTTTTTGTTACAAAAGGAAATATTACGCAGCTTTTAAGTAAAATGGAGCAACTTGGTTTAATTCAAAGAGAGCAAGAAGGAAAAACGAAGTATCTTTCTTTAACAGAGAAAGGTAAAGCACTGTATGAAGAAGTTGTTCCGCCTCAAGAAAGATTTCAAGCAGCGCAATTTTGCAAGTTGGACCGAGAGGAACAGAAACAGCTGTTAGCATTACTTCGTAAATTACAATCATAAAAATTTTTTAATAAATATCTCGAATTCGAGATAATATGAGGTGAAGGATATGTTTAAAAAAATTGATCATAAACAAATGGGAAGAGCAAATCACGGTTGGTTAAATACACATTTTCATTTTTCATTTGCAGATTACTACAATCCAAATAATATGAGATTTGGTGCGCTTCGTGTAATTAATGATGATTTAGTGGCAGCACAAACAGGATTCGATATGCATCCACACCGCGATATGGAGATTATTTCTTATGTAGTGGACGGAGCATTAACACACCAAGATAGTATGACAAACCGCGGGACAATTGAGCGCGGTCATGTGCAATACATGAGCGCTGGAACAGGTGTTTTCCATAGTGAGCACAACTTAGGAGATGAAACATTACGTCTTCTGCAAATTTGGATTTTACCAGACCGCACTGGTCATACGCCAAATTACGGTGAGTTTAAATTTGATTGGAATAAACGTGAGAATACATGGTTCCATATGGTTTCACCAATTGATGGCGGTGCACCGATTGAAATTCATCAAGATGCAAATCTGTACTCTCTTGCTTTAGAAAAAGGAAAAGAGATTACATTCTCAGTTAGTGAAGGACGTCAAGCTTATTTAGTTCAAATTGAAGGAAGCGGCGTTGTGAATGGTGAAACATTAGTGATGAGAGATGCAGCAGAAGCCATTGAAGAAGATATCCATATTCAAGCAGCAGAAACAGCTCATTACTTAGTAATTGAGATGAAGAAACAATAATAGAGTAAAACTTCCGTCAGTGGGAGTCTTACTTCCCATCAATGAAAAATATGACATGAGTAGCGTCTACAAATAGCGCTGCTCTTTTTTGTATGAATTTTCTGTCGAAATTTTCTAAAAATTTTACAGAAGGGTATTACTATTTTCTCTAGAATTGTATAAAAGTGTCAAAATTATTAGGGGTGGGGAGTGTTGTTTTTGAAAAAGAAGGTTTTATCTTCAACGTTGGCATTGTCTTTAGCTTTAGGAGCATTTGCGACATTAGGTACGTCACGTACATATGCAGCAGAGCAAAAAGTTCAATACAATCAAGAATTCCAGACACCATCTTATATTGGGGAAGAGTGGAAAGCACCGGAAGGATTAGATAAAAAAGAAACGGTGTTTGAGTACTTAAAGAGTAAGAAAGACATGTTTAAATTAGCAGGAAATATGGAGAAACATTTTGAAGTCGTTGGTGAAGAAAAAGATACACAGACAGAAACGACACATGTGAAGCTTATTGAAAAATATAATGGTGTTCCTGTATATGGCTCTGATCAAACAGTAGCACTTGATAAAGATAATAATGTGAAAGCATTTTTCGGACAAGTTATCCCGAATTTAGAAAATAAAAATATCCCAGCAACTGCAAGTATTTCAGAAGATGAGGCTGTAAATATTGCAAAGGCTGGTATTGAGAAAGAAATTGGAAAAGTAGACAACTATGATGGTATTAAGAAAGATTTATATGTATATGAAAAAGATGGGCAATATTATCTTTCCTATCTTGTAAAAGCATCTATTTCAAAGCCGGCACCAGGCTACTGGCATTATTTCGTTGATGCGACAAACGGTAATGTGATTGAAAAATATAATGCAGTTGATCATATGGCTGGATTTGGATATGGTGTAGCGGGAAATCGAACAATGTTTGAAATGACACAGGACTCAAAAACTGGAGCTTTTTATTTATTCGATGGAACACGTGGAAAAGGTGTTCATACATTTGATGCAGAAAATATGGATGAAAATTGGTTCAACTTATTCTCACAATGGCTTGGATATACCGGTGAGGAAATAGAAAGTAAAAATAAATTCTTCGAGGATAAAGCAGCTGTTGATGCGCACGCTAATGCTGAGAAAGTATACGATTATTATAAGAAAACATTCAATCGTAATTCCTTTGATAACAACGGAGCGAAGTTAATTTCTACTGTTCACGTAGGGAATAAATGGAATAATGCAGCGTGGAACGGTGTCCAAATGATGTATGGAGACGGTGATGGAAAAACGTTTATTCCGTTCTCAGCAGGACTTGATGTTATTGCGCATGAGCTGACTCATGCAGTAACAGAATACTCCGCAGATCTAGTGTATAAAAACGAACCTGGTGCATTAAATGAATCGTTATCTGATATTATGGGCGCAATGGTCGACCGTGATGATTGGAATATGGGAGAAGACATTTATGCACCAGATAAACGAGGAACTGTACTGCGTTCGTTAAGTGATCCAGCTTCTATTCCAAATCCATTAAAGCCAAAGGAAGGCTATCCAGATCATTATAGCAAGCGCTACACAGGAACAGTTGATAACGGTGGTGTTCATATTAACAGCAGTATTAACAACAAAGCTGCATATCTAGTATCTGAAGGCGGTACGCATTATGGTGTTACTGTAAAAGGTGTAGGCCGCGCAGCAACAGAGAAAATTTATTACCGTGCTCTTACAAAATATTTAACTGCAAACTCAAACTTTAGCATGATGCGCCAAGCTGCTATTCAAGCGGCTACAGATTTATATGGTAAAAACTCTGATGCGGTATATGCTGTAACAAAAGCGTATGATGCAGTAGGTGTAAAATAAGAAAAGAAAAAAGCATGATCGTATTACGATCATGCTTTTTTCTTTAATCGCGAATTCCTAGTGCGATTTTTGCCATGCGTGACATACGTTCTTTGGACCAAGGTGGGTTCCAAACAACATTCACTTCTATTTCATTTACCTCTGGTACATTTGTTGATAATACCTTTTTGACATCAGATACAATTTGTCCAGCCATTGGACAACCGATAGAAGTCATTGTCATTGTAATGACGGCATTATTTTGTTCGTCGGTTGTAACGTCATATACTAGCCCAAGGTTTATAATATCTACGCCAAGCTCAGGGTCAATGACAGCTTCTAAATTGGCATATACTTTATCCTCTAAAGTTTGAGACATACTAACACCTCTATTTATGATTGATATTTATTCTCATTATACAAGATAGGAAGAGAAGATGCAGTGATTGAGCTCACAGCATTTTTTTCTAGATTAGAAAAGCATTCCTTTTGATGAGGAATGCTTTTCTTATTACTTTGTTTTAAAACGAGAAACAAGTGTTTCCAGTTCTTCTACAGTATGCTTCATTTGTTTAGACATTACAGACATATCTTTTATTACATTTACTTGCTCACCAGCAGAGCTTGCGGTCTGCGTTGTTTCAGCTGCTACTTCATTAGAGATGGAAGCGATATTATTGAGGGAGAAATTCATTTCCTCGGCACTTGCAGCCATTTCTTCCGCAGTCGCTGAAACCTCTTGCATTTGTGAGGCTACTTCATTAATTTTTTCTACAATAGTTGCAAAAGAAGAACCAGCTTCCTGAATAACTGTAATTCCTTGAGAAGCTTCTTGTTGACCTTGTGTCATCATATTGTTTGCAGCTTTTGTATCATCTTGAATATGTTGAAGCAACTGGTTAATGCCTATTGCAGCTGTTTTTGATTGTTCTGCAAGTTTTCGTACTTCATCAGCAACAACGGCAAACCCTTTTCCTTGTTCCCCGGCGCGTGCAGCTTCAATAGAAGCATTTAAGGCAAGAAGATTTGTTTGCTCCGCAATATTTGATATAGCTTGGACAGCTGTATCAATTTGCTTTGTATGAGTAGTTAGACGTTCGACAACTTGAGATGTAGCATTGACCGCTTTATGAATGGTTGTCATCTGTGTGATTGATTTTTCGATTACTTGAGTACCGCTATTTGCATGATCAGAAGTAGTTACAGCAAGTTCAGCTACAGTAGAAGCAGATTCAGCGATGCGTTGTACACTAACAGCCATATCATCCATAGCAGTAGAGCTTTCTTCAATGCTAGAAACTTGTGATTGAATACTATTTTCTAATTCAGACATTGTCGTTTGGATATTCGTTGTTGCATCCATAGAGATGTTTGTTTCTTTTAACATGCTGTCAGAAGCAGTTTTTACATCAAGAGACGTTTTCTGTACTTGTCCAATGATATGTTGTAAGTTCTCTAGCATTTGATTAAAGGAAGCAGCAATTTCACCAATTTCGTCATTGCTGTTTACATGCAATCTTGCTGTTAAATCACCATCTTGAGAGGCAAGCTCTTTTAACTTCGTATCAATTTGTTGAATGGGTTTTACAAGTTTACCAGAGAACCACCACGCTACGATAATCGCAATCATTGTACAAAGAACAAGAGAAATAAAGATAATCAATTCAACGAATGCAGATGAATTTTTTACTTCTTGGATGAGCTGATCACACTTTGCATTTTCGTCACTACTATATTTTGTGAAATTACCGATTACTGTATAAACAGTTCCGTTTTGTTCAGCGGTAACTTTTTGTGCTTCTTCCCATTTTCCTTCGCTAGTAAGAGGAAGCACCTTTTCATTAATAAAACGATTCCACTGTGATCCTAAATCGATGGTATCTTTTATATTTTGAGAAGTATTGGGGTCGTCTAGCAGTTTTCCTTTTGTATCGTCTAGTAGTTTTTCCATTTCGCGATACTTATCTAGTTCAGCAGAATCGTGCTGTAATAGATAGCCTCGTAAGGCTGAAAGTTGCACTTGATATGCCACACTGCGTTCTTGTAAGAGTGTTGCTCTTGGTGCAAGATCTTTTTGTAATGTGTTTGTTATCTTTTGTTCAGTTGTAGCAAAGAAAAGAATAAAAGCTAATGCGATGCCAAATAAAGCACAGATTGTCCCCATCATAAACATAAGTTTTTTACGAATACTCATGTATTTCATAATTATAAATCCTCCTTTTTATAATCCTTTTATAACGATTATTGTATATAAAAATTAAAAAGAATGCTTTATTTCGACTGTATTTGAAATAAAGCATTCTTCTCTCTTAGGCATTATAGCAGACACGATATGGCAGGAAAAGTGAGAAAAAAATTATTTTTTCATAGACCTGTCATGCGGTGTCGGGGAGAGAAACAGATAGGCGTTGTTAAGATATAGTTTTAAATATGATTTAGCAAAGCGGAAGTATGGTGATTATAAAATAAAAAGCTCCTCCTTTGTCTCTAGTTTTCTACAAAAGGAGGAGTTTGCGAAATATTTCACTCCATACTTTCCGGGCTTATGACTCCGTTTTAAAACGAGATACGAGTGTTTTCATTTCTTCTACAGCAAGTTTCATCTCTTTAGACATCACGGACATATCTTTCATTACGTTTACTTGCTTATCAGCGGAGCTTGCAGTTTGTGTTGTTTCTGCTGCAACTTCAGTTGAAATAGAAGAGATGTTATTAAGCGAAGCATTCATTTCTTCTGCACTTGCAGCCATTTCTTCCGCAGCTGCAGAAACTTCCTGCATTTGTGAAGATACTTCATTAACTTTTTCTACAATGGTTGCAAAAGAAGAACCAGCTTCCTGAATGACTGAAATTCCTTCCGCAGCTTCTATTTGACCTTGTAGCATCATCGTGTTTGCAGTGCTTGTATCGTTTTGAATATGGCGAAGTAATTGATTGATATCTGTTGCAGCTGTTTTAGACTGTTCTGCGAGCTTTCGCACTTCATCGGCAACAACAGCAAATCCTTTTCCTTGTTCCCCGGCGCGTGCTGCCTCAATAGAAGCATTTAAGGCAAGAAGATTTGTTTGTTCTGCAATATTAGAAATCGCTTGGACAGCATGATCAATAGAGTTCGTATGTGTAATAAGACGCTCAACAACCTCAGATGTTGCATGAACGGCCTTGTGTATGGTACCCATTTGTGTAATAGACTTTTCAATGACGTGACCACCATCATCCGCTTGTTCAGAAGCTGCTACAGCAAGTTCTGCAACAGTAGAAGCAGATTCAGCAATGCGCTGCACACTAACAGCCATATCATCCATAGCAGTAGAGCTTTCTTCAATGCTAGCAATTTGAGAGTGAATACTATGCTCTAATGTTGACATCGTTGTTTGAATATGAGTTGTTACATTCATAGAATGTGTTGTTTCCGTTAACATATTTTCAGAAGCTGCCTGTACGTCTGCAGATGTTTTTTTAACCTGATTAATAATGTTTTGTAAGTTTGAAAGCATTTGATTAAATGATGCTGCAATCTCCCCAACCTCATCTTTGCTACGTATAGGAAGACGAGCTGTGAGGTCACCATCCTGAGATGCTAGTTCTTTTAGTTTAGAATCAATTTCTTGAATAGGTTTCACCAGTTTACCAGAGAACCACCATGCTAGTATAAGAGCTACTATTGTACATGTGATAAGTGAGATGAAAATAATCAATTGTATTAATGTTGATGAATGCTTAATTTGATCGATTAATTCATCACGTTTTGTATTTTCCTGCGCTGTATATTTCGCGAAATTTCCTAAAATGGTATCTACAATTTCGTTTTGCTGCAATGCAATTTTGGTTGCTTCATCCCATTTGCCTTCTCGTGTAAGAGGAATGACTTGATTATCCATTACGCCACGCCATTTTGCGCCCATGTTAATAGTATCTTTCATTTCTTGTGGAAGACTCTTATCACTTGTTACCTGTTCGCGTGTATCGGCTAATTGTTTCCCAGCTTTATTAAACTGATCCAGCTCTTTTTCATCGTGCAGTAATAAATAGCCTTGTAAGCTAGCAACTTGAGCTTGAAACAGATCTCCGCGTTCTTTTAAGATAGTTGCTTTGCGAGAAACATCAGCTTGTAATGTTTCTGCCTGTTGCGCTTGACTTGTAGCGAAGAATAAAATCACTGCTAAAGCGATGCCAAATAATGAACAAACGCTTAGTAGCATAAAGATGAGTTTCTTCCGAATACTAACATACTTCATATGGAATCCCGCCTTTGAATCTTTTTATTAGGATTTATGTATATTAAATGAAAAGAGAACGCTTTATTCCTATGAATGAGAGTTTCACTGTATTTGAATAGCGCATAGAATAAAATGAAACTTCCAACAGTGGGGTCCTACTGCCCATGAATAGCGGGATAAAGCATTAATCTTGCACGTAACGAACCAAGTCTACTTATTATATTCACTGGAATTATAACAAACGGTATAGGGGAGGGGAATAGATGGATACTTTTGTTCAGAAAATGTATACATTTTTATATGAAGGTATAAGGTTATCTCATAAAAATGGGAATATGTATTGTATGAATCAAATTGTTGCTGTATAATCCTAAATAATCGATAGGAATTCCTAATATCTGTTAATGGCTGGATTTGTTGTGAGACCGTTTTTGACTGCGTTGTCAAAAACAAATGTTGAAATGCATTTTTATCCTATTTAACAATATTTTTAGTAGTCTCTAACTTCGACTTATATGCGCTATATTATAGAAGAAAAACTCTCTTCATTTTGAAGAGAGTTTTTCTATGTATTTTTGGCAATCAGTGTATAGAGTCCAGGGATGCGATATTCAATTCCTTCCGGAGCGTGAGAGGGAAAGACCCATTTTTGCTGTGCGCCGGATTCTTCTGTGAGCTCTTCGATACGCAGTCCTGCTTGGGCAATTTTTGTTATAATGTCTCCTAACGTCCATCTACGAATCGTATTCTTAGGTAAAGAGGAGCGCTCTGCTTCTGATAAGAGCATACTATATGCTACATCCACTTCAATCACATCTTCATAAAAGTAATTCCCATTTGCGATTGCTTGATTATCTTCTATTTGCAGAAGTTTTGTATACATTGGATGATAGTCGCGTAAAATGAATGTTCCACCTTGTTTTAGTAATTGAGAAATCAGTGTAAATAAAGGCTCTAAATCTATGAAATAGTGGAGTACACCAAGCTCAAGTAATACTACATCAAATGAGCCTATTGTTTTTGGTATATCGATCACATCGGACACGATGTATTCAATATGTGTTTCAGCGGCTGTGGCAAGTTCTCTAGCGTATGTTGCATTACTCTCTGAAATATCGACAACTGTTACTTCTGCTCCTAATAATGAAAGGGCAACTGCCTTACTTCCTTTTGATCCCATTAAATTTATAATACGTTTACCTTTCAATTCACCGATGTAAGGCAAATAATAAGCAACCTCGGCGGTAGGATTTTCCCGTATTCGTTTGCCAAAAGAATGCGGCGTTCCGTGGCGATTCGTCCAAGCTTCGTAAGCCGCTTTACTCCAGCCGGCTTTATTTTTTGCACTTAATTGCTGTTGATTCAAACATATCGCTCCTTTCAGTGAAGGTATATAGTTTCCTTATGAAAGTGAAAAATCCTGCTTGTTATTTGTGAAAAAGTTTGATTTTTCTGTATAATATCTATACAATGTAGATTACATACGAAAAGCGTTGAAGAGGAAAAGTAGAATGAAATCATTCTTTCCAGAGAGCTTCGGTAGCTGAAAAGAAGCAAGAATGCTCATTTGAACAATGGCCTCTGAGCTTCGTCCTGAACTTATCAGTTGATAATAGTAGGCGGCGACGAGTATTGGCTCTCGTTATCAAAGTCACAGTATACGAGCAATGATTGTTCCGTACTTGCAGAGGTCAATTGTGTGAACAATTGACGAAATAAGGTGGTACCACGACTGTATATACAGCCTCGTCCTTATCTTTTTAGAAGATAAGGACGGGGCTTTTTTATTTTTAAAGGGGGAATGTAGGATGAATATTTTTATTGGAGGCGCTTGGCCGTATGCAAATGGTTCATTGCACCTTGGTCATATTGCTAGCTTACTGCCAGGAGATATTTTAGCACGTTATTATCGGTTAAAAGGGGACAATGTGTTATATGTATCAGGAAGTGACTGTAACGGTACACCGATTACGATTCGTGCTAAGCAAGAGGGAGTAAGCGTAAAAACAATTGCGGATCGCTATCATGAAGAATTTGAGCGATGTTTTCAGAAGCTGGGTTTTTCCTATGATCGTTATACACGTACTGACTGTATTCATCATCATCAAGTAGTTCAGAACATTTTCTTAGAGCTGCTAGAAAAAGGGCTTATTTATAAAAAGAAGGTGGAGCAAACATACTGTGAGACCTGTGTGCAATTTTTACCGGATCGTTATGTGGAAGGAATTTGTCCACACTGCGGTGCAGGTGCGCGTGGTGATCAGTGTGATGCATGTTCTGCTATTTTGGATCCGATAGATTTGTTGGAGAAAACATGTAAGTTGTGCGGAAGTAGGCCGGCAATTAAGGAGACAGAGCATTTTTATTTTGCATTAACGTCATTACAGAAGCAGTTAGAAGAGTATGTAGAAATGGTAAAACAGAATGGCACGTGGCGTGAGAACGCTGTGCAGCTGACGCAGCGATATTTACAAGAAGGATTACAAGACCGTGCTGTTTCAAGGGATCTGCCAATTGGAGTAAGCGTTCCAGTTGCCGGGTATGAGGATAAGAAGGTGTATGTATGGATTGAAGCTGTGTCTGGTTATTATTCAGCAAGTAAACAATGGGCACAAGAAACAAACGGTGATGACGCACCATTTTGGCAAGAGAATACACGGACGTATTATGTGCATGGCAAAGATAATATTCCATTTCATACAATCATTTGGCCAGCTATTTTGCAGGGGATACAAGTAAAAGCATTACCAGAATATATTGTTTCTAGTGAATATTTAACGGTAGAAAAAAGGAAGTTATCTACGAGTAGGAACTGGGCTGTATGGGTACCAGACATGTTAAAGGAATATAATCCTGATTCGATACGCTATTTTTTAACTATAAACGCACCAGAAAATCGAGATACAGATTTTTCGTGGCGAGAGTTTATTTATAGTCATAATAGTGAATTGTTAGGAGCGTATGGAAACTTTGTTAATAGAACGCTAAAGTTTCTTGAAAAATATTACGAGAATACTGTACCAACTGGACACACCAATCAAGAAATTGAAGAAAAGCTAAAAGAATTATATGTGGAAGTAGGACGATTAATTGAAGAAGCGCATTTTAAACAAGCGCTAGAAATGATTTTTGAAACAATTCGCTATGCAAATAAATATTTCGATGAAAGACAGCCATGGAAACAAATTAAAGAAGAGAGGATAGAATGTGATGCGACGATGCGAAATTGTATGTATCTTATAGTGAATTTTGCGCAGTTATTAGCACCGTTTCTTCCGTTTTCATCCGCACAAGTACAACAAATGTTAGAGGTTTCTCAGAGCAAATGGGATTACATTGCTGAATGCCCGGATTCTATTTCGAATGTGTCACCGTTATTTGACCGTATTGATGTGAAGAAAATTGAGGAGGAAGTAGAAAAGCTGTACGGGTCTTTAGGATAAAATAAATATCTTATTAGGTTAAACAGCGTGAAGTTCGTAGGTGTTTGAAAGAATCTTAAGATTTTACATGTTTGTCCAAGCAGTTTTTTTAAATTTTCATTTTATAGTAAGGGGAGCTATTCATATTCTAATGGAAAAGTTAAGGAATCAGGGCATATAAAAACGTTAAAATATGAAAGCCCCTTCTATTATCTCTATAAAAAGGAGGAAAATTTGAAAATGGATTTTGGTAAAAAACATGATAACGATGAACAGCCGAGTGTCATTTTTGAAAGAGACGGAGAAAGATTTGTTGTTATGCCTTCCACATCTGGAAAAAAGAAGAATGTGATTGTCATCAACAACCAGTTTACTAGTGCACCAAATACTACACAAATCGCGAGCGGGGCTGGACGAAACAGTGCTGCAGGGAATAATGCTGCTCTTGATTCATCGAATAGTGAACAACAACAGAGTGTGGGAGCTGAGGGAACAGCGAGAAATACAGGTATAGAAGGTACTCAGACTGAACCGCACAATGAACATGGACATGGCCACGATGAGAAAGAAAATGTGATTATTATCAATAATCAAATCGATATGGGTCAGGAACAATCTTCTGCTACTCAGGTTGCAAGCGGGGCTGGAAAAGACAGTACAGCTGGAACAAATGCGGCAATTGAAAGTTCCAATACGAAACAGCAACACGCTGTTGGTGGCGGTGGTACGGCAGAAAACGATGGTGAGAGAGGCGACCAAATAGAAGCCTAACCTAACTACCTGGAACAATATTGAAGAAAATTAACTTCTTATAATTTGCGTTATCGTGATGATATCCCAAGCTTGCTACAAAGTACGAATCAAGATATTATTTCTTACCTTCTGGAATACATGGCAAGTAAGGTATTAAGTTAATGAGTACTTTAGTAACTATCGATAACATTAATTATGTGAATGAAAAGTCCCTTCAAATTTTAAAATGTGCCCTTTGTAAAGGACGTTAAAAAGTCTAGGCGGCTTTAAGAAGATGATCTCTGTATTGCACAGGGATCATCTTTTTTTATCCCGCTATTCGTGGGCAGTAAGACCCCACTTCAAGATTCGGTGAAAGCATTGTCCAGTTCTAGTGGCTAGAATGTTCGGTGGCTTCGCTTCTTCCTACGAGGTAAAAAACACCTCTACGTCAGAAGCTCCATCCCCCTCACATTCTGGACGAGCCACTTCCACATTTCTTTGTTGTCCAGCTCTAGCGGCTAGAATCTTCGGTCGTTTCGCCCCTCGGACGAGCTTTCCATCAGTAGGGGATGAAGAAAACCCCCACTGATTAAGGTTTTACTTCATGAAACAGCATGCTGAACGCTTTTCCGTTTTTCTTTTCTCATTGTGAGATATTGCGGCGCAGCGATGCCAAGTAAAATGCAAATAATTCCGCACCATTGCAGCGGTGATACAGCTTCATGTACAAGAGTAATAGAAGCAATGATAGCGGTTGGTAATTCAGCAGCTCCCAAAATGGTGCCAAGTCCTGTACCTACTTTCGGTACACCGATTGAGAAGCAAATTACGGGAACGACAACGCCAAATAAACCTAGAAAGAGCCCGTATTTCCAAAGCCCAGCTTGCAGCGCTCCATTTGTTAGAAAGGTTGGCGGAAATATAAGGCACACAATAAGAGTAGCACTTGTTGTCATAAGGAAGCTTTTCGTATAAGGTGGTACGTCTGTTGCGATGCGGCCGCTTGCGAATATATAAAACGAAAAGGAAACAGCAGCGAGTAACCCGAAGATGATTCCTTTTGTTGATAAGCTCTGTCCTAATCTTTCAAAGACACCACCGGCAAAGAGTGTACCGATGAATAAAATGATAATAGATATAATTTTTCCTCGGCTTGGGAACGTTTTGTTTGCTACTGCTTCAATAAGGACACCAATCCATGTGAATTGAAATAGTAGGACAACCGCAATGGATGCCGGTAATTCTTCAACAGAAATCGCGTAGAAAATTCCTGTCATACTCATTGTTGATCCGACTGTTAACAGAGAAAAGAATTGTTTTTTTGTTACTGTATGACGTGAGAAGAACAGGACGAGTAATAACAGTCCTATCCAGCCAAACACATATTGTCCGCCTAGCAATTCATGGGCAGAAAAACCGTCTAAAAATCCGAGTTTAAAGATCGTAGAAAGAACGCCGTAGCTACAGGCGCCAAATAATACTAGTAATGAATACTTCAGTTTTCCCATAATAGATCCCCCTTTGTGAAATAAAAAACGCCCGCTGTCCATAAATGGACAACGGGCGAACGAAACAGAGTCAAGGCTCTACAAAATTTCACCTCTCACAAGCAAGTGTGAGTTTGGATATTACATTCTATATAAGATTGTAGCTGTCATCCTTTTTTTCGTCAATATATGAAAAGTAGGATGTAAGGAACTGTATTTTGAAATATACAGTATTACGGACGTATGGAAGGTGAGAGAAGATGTTCGGCTGATGATTATATACAAAGCACTTTTCTTACAAAAATGTAATCTTATTGTAAGTCATTGCAATGGTAGTTTCGACAAAATCTATTATACAATAAAGGTACAAAATCAGTACGTGCTAGAAGAATAAGTATCAACAAAAAAAGGAGAGAAAGAGATGGAATGGATTCACGACTTATTTCAACAGCATGCATACTATGTTGTACTTATTGGATTGATGCTAGAATATATTGCATTTCCATTTCCGGGAGAGCCGACATTAGCGTATGCAGGGTATTTGGCACATACCGGTGATTTACATCTAGTACCGCTAATCTTTTTATCTTTTGTAGGAACAAGTGTAGGTATGACAATTCAGTACTTTGTAGGAAACAAGCTTGGGATGCCATTTATACAAAAATACGGAAAATATGTTTTTTTAACACAGCGTAAAATTGATTTAACGAATAAATGGTTTGATAAGTACGGTTATTTTTTAATCTTTATTGGTTTCTTTATTCCTGGTGTGCGTCATTTTACAGGGTATTTTGCAGGAATTATTAATTTACCATTTCGCCGCTTCGCAATGACGATTTATTCTGGAGCAGTGTTTTGGGTATCATTCTTCCTAGTAGGCGGTTATTGGTTAGGTGGAAACCTAGATAATATTTTTAGAGCGGTTGAAGGTCATATCGGAAAGATTATTATTGGTGTTGTTGCGGTCGTGGCAGCAGCTTTAGCGGTAAGATTCCGTAAACAACTTAAACGTGTGTTTGCTCAAACAGTAAATTGAAAAAAATCCATTCTATGTCGAAAAAGGCGGTGCTTAGAGAAGAAGCACTGCCTTTTTGTTAAGTAAATAGATACATAAAAAAAGAGGAGAGTTAGCAAAGTATGCTAGTTCTCCTCTTTTTAGGAAATCTTATCTTCTATAGATAGGCAATGTATGTTTCCCTTGAATTAAGTTCCACTCATCTTCACTTTTTAGAAGCTTAATATCTAACAATACTTTACCGTCTACAATTTCAATATCAATTTGACCTTGTTTACCAAATTGATCAAAAACTAAAGTTGCTTTATTGTTTTTGAATGTTACAGTACCGTCTACATATGCAATATCTTCAGCATTATCGGAATAAGAAGATACACCGACAACTGCTTCGTTTTCAGAAATAGGACTAATCTGCATCATTGTGAAAGCTGGACCGATATACGGTGGTTTTTTCGGTAATTCTTGTTCTGACCATGTTCCTTGAACGTTGTATAGAATAGAAGTTGGTTTTGCATCAGGATTCCAAACACCGTCTTTATCGAGGTAGTACCATTGTAATCGATCGTCGACAACCCATCCAGTTTTCATAGCGCCGCTTTTATCAAGGTAGTACCATTTGTTTTGATCGAGTACCCAGCCTGTTTGCATCATACCCTTTGCATTTAAAAAGTACCATTTGTTTTGATCAAAAACCCATCCAGTTTTCATAGAACCATCGTTATTTAAATAGTACCAATCATATGGTGAATCTTGATGCCATCCAGTTTTCATGACACCATTTTTACCAAGAAAATACCATTTTCCATTATCAGAAATCCATCCATACTGCACAGCACCACTTTTATTCAAGAAGTACCATTTTTCATCTTGTTTTAACCATCCAGTGTGCATAGCACCATTTTTATCAAGAAAATACCAATTTGGTCCTTCTTGATGCCATCCAGTTTTCATAACTCCATTGTCTTCAGCAAGGAAATACCAATTGTTATTTGTGTTTATCCATCCTGTTGCTGTTTTTCCATTTATGTAATAATACCATGCTTGTTGTTTTTGTACCCAACCAGTTACGGGAGTAGATTGTTTAGTTGTTTCAGCATAAACATGAGGCTGTACTGTGCTAAACAATATACCTGCAGCAAATAACATACCAGCAATTTGTTTTTTCATAATTATCTGCTCCTTTATTGGGGAATTCTCTTTCCCTACTACTAATATATCTAGTTATTAAAACAAATTCAATACTTTTATTACAGTAATGTTACAAAGTTGTTAAAAATATTTCTTGGATATGTATGAAATGTTTCTTTTGGTAAGGGTATTATTCATTAGTATCTGTTAATACCGAATAAAATCATCATTACCATTAGTATGCAAAGGAGTTCTAAAATATTTCTTGCTAGCTGTTTCTATTCCCTTCTATTATAGAAGAAAGAAATTCGTCAAAATCAGCAGTGTGATTTTGATTCGCTAGTATTTTTTTTATAGGATGTTAGGAAAGTTTTTTAGTTAAATATTTTAAAAGTGTAAGTGTATATTTTGTAAAGAAAAAGAGGAGAAATGTAATGAGACGAATGATTGCATCGATATGTGTAGCAGGAAGTTTATTAATAGCACCTATACAAAGTTTTGCAGAAGTAAATATAGGTGGAAATCAGCAAGCTGTTGTAAAAGATGGTTGGGTGTTTGAACAAAACAATTGGCATTATTATGTGAATAATGTGCCGGTAAGCGGCTGGCAAAAGATTCAAGGAACGTGGTATTACTTTGCGAGTAATGGTGTAATGAAAACAGGTTGGTACTTTGACGGAACGAATTGGTTTTATATGAATAGCAATGGTGGAATGGAGACAGGCTGGCAAAAGATTCAAGGAACGTGGTATTACTTTGCGAGTAATGGTGTAATGAAAACAGGTTGGTATTTTGATGGAACGAATTGGTTTTATATGAATAGCAATGGTGGAATGGAGACAGGCTGGCAAAAGGTTCAGGGAACGTGGTATTACTTTGCGAGTAATGGTGTAATGAAAACAGATTGGTATTTTGACGGAACGAATTGGTTTTATATGAATAACAATGGTGGAATGGAGATTGGTTGGCAGAAAATAGGTGGGACATGGTATTACTTTGAGAATAACGGTGTATGGGTTGCAAGCAATGCTGCTGACTATTTATATACAATAGGAGAAAATCAACAGCTTATTCTTGTGACAGCAAATGATTATGGAACTAATAAGGCGAAAATCCAAACATTCGAGAAACGAAATAATAAATGGTATCCGGTGTATGCTGCTATGCAGGGATATATTGGTCGTGACGGATTTGCTTATACGATGTCAGAAGGAGGAAAAAGTTCTCCGCGCGGTAAATATACAATTGGAACAGCCTTTGGTCGCTACGGTAATCCAGGAACAAAACTACCATATCGACAAATTACATCAAATGATGTTTGGGTGGATGATTCTAATTCATCCTTATATAATACGTGGCAGCAAAACCCAGCAAATGGACGTTGGAGCAGTGCTGAAAACATGAATATTCCTCAATATGATTATGGGTTTGTGATTAACTATAATACAGAACGAGTAGCTGGAGCTGGTTCGGCGATTTTCTTCCATATTTCAGATATGTATACATACGGTTGCACAGGAACATCTCGCGAAAACGTTCTTTCCGTTTTACGATGGTTAGATCCTGCTAAAAGTCCTGTGATTGTGCAAACGCCAGAGAGTGAACTGAAATATTATTAATATAATAAAAAAAGAAGGTGGTCTCATACCACCTTCTTTTTTATTACGAATTACTTTCCACTTGAACTTGCCCTTCATCTTGTAGTAAATCAAAGATATCTGCTATGCAAAATGCGATGAACCAAGTCCAGAGGCCATGGAAGAATGCTGTACTAAGTTGTAGAGGTAAATCATAAGTTGTTGTTGAAAATGAGATACAACCGCCGACAATTCCAATCATTGTTAAAAGTGTCGTTTTTCTTGCGTTTTCTTCCGGATTGAAAAGGAAGAAAATAAACGAACCTAAAATTGAAGCGCTTACAATGGAGTCGATTCCATTCATATATAAATTTTCACCAGTATAAGTATTTGTCCAAAAGCATACGAGACCGCCTGCTACGGCAAATAATGTTGCGATTATAAATCTAAATTGTTTGTTCATACGTTCATCTCCTTTATCATCATCATTTGAACAGGAGGACCTGAATTTTAATTAATAGAAATTAAATAAGATGCTATATTTATTATCTAATTTTATGATATATACATAGTATAACATGTTTTAGATTTGAATAAAAATAATTATCTGATATTTTTGTTTTTGGAAATTCGGGGTTTATAGGTAAAATTCCTATATGTTTAGACATATAGTGTATTCGTTAAATCTGTTGTTCGTAATGTGTTGAAAATATGATATTAATTCAAAAAGAGGTACAGCTATGAGTTTGCGAGCACGGATTTTAGGGATTGTTTCTGTAGTAATAGTAGGATTAGTAAGTGTAAATTTCTTGTTTTTATACCTCACTGTGAAAGGGACTGGGGAACAAACAATTGGATAATTAGGGAAGGTTCAAATTGAAGCAATGAAAAACCAATTTGATAGAAATGCATATGAATTGTGGTTAAAGGATCCAAAGAAAAACGATACATATGAGAAGCTGCGAAACAAATGAATGTGTTTATACAGGAAGTTCAAGAAATGGCATCGCAAATACATGAATTAAGTGAACAAACGAAGCGCTTTACATTATCATAAAGTGAAACTCCTATCAGCGGGAAATCTTACTGTACTGGAATGAAGGATAAAATAAATTTATGTGGAAAATAAAAACGCAAGGATCCACTCCTTGCGTTTTGTTATACACGTTTAAATCGTCCAACAACTTCTACTGTTTCTGTAATGTTAATAAAAGCATGATTATCAACGTGACGGATTAGACGTTTAATTTCTCCTAGTTCATAGCGCGTAACAACTGTGTAAATCATTTTTTTCTTATGGTCTGTATATCCACCGACCGCATCAACCATTGTTACACCGCGAATCCCGTTGTGTAGTAATGCTTTTTTAATAGCATCTCCTTTTTCTGTAACGGTCATCACTGTTAATTTAATATGCTTTGTATGAATGGCATCAATGACTTTACTTACAACAAATCGGCTGATGAGTGTGTAAAGTGTAATATCCCATCCAAAAATAAAACCACCGACTGCAAGTAGAATAAGGTTAAAGCCAAAAATAATGGATCCAATAGAAATATCTCTATGTTTTGCCACAATTAACCCAATAATATCGAATCCACCTGTCGAAGAAGCAAATCGGAAAATGATTCCCGTTGCAGCTCCGCATAATACACCACCAAAAACAGAAGACAACAACACATCCTCAGAAAGTTGATGAACTGGAATAATATTCATAGCAAGAGTCGATACAGCAAGAAAGTATGCTGTTAAAAAAGTTGTTTTCTTTCCTAAGTAAAAATAGCTAAGAAAGAGCAGTGGAATGTTTAATAAAAAGATGAGTGCACCAATACTGTAGTGCATTAAGTAACCGATAATCATCCCAACGCCAGCAAAACCGCCACTAATCATGTGGTGTGGAATAAAAAACATATTCATTGAAACTGCATAGAGAGTTGAAGCAACTGAAATAACAACAAGTTGAATGATGAATTCTAAATGCAATGTTTTTGCGGCTGGGAATGATAAAAAGGCGGTATCGGGAACGTAATCGGCGTCTCCTAGTTGGCCCATAGTCTATTTTCATCTCCATATTCGTTTTTGATTACAAGAAGAGAATAATGCTTTTTTCAAGCACTGGCAATAGTTTTATTATTATACGAAAATTTTATAAAATTTTTACAATTTAAGGGTGTGAATAAAAACATGAATATGTAAAATATAAGGAATTTACATGTTGAAGTAGTATGATATAATCCTGTCATAAGGATGTGAAGAGATGGAATTTCTATTGCAAGATGCAATGTTATATATATCTGTTGTAACAACAGCTCTTTGTTTATTAGAAGTCTTATTTCTCACTAATGTTTCGCGTTTTGTACGTCAGCAAACATATAGGGGCAGGCAGAAGGCTTTTGCAGTTGCTGAAACATGTGAGGAGCACATAGGGAATATCTCGTTTTTCTCTATCTTTTATAAACATGGAATGGCCCGCTCAGTTCGCAGACAAGAAGCAAGCGGAGAGAGTGAGGATGTAGGTCCGTATATACCAATGTTTCGCTAAAGAATTATGAAACATTGGAGGAATCATATATATGTTTAAATCATACCGAGCTCGGCTCGTAAGTTTATCTTTATTACTTGTTGTTGTTTTATCTGGTTGTAGTAATGCAAGTGCGAATGCAGGACCAATTGATGCGAATAGTCCAGGATTTTGGAATCACTATATTGTATATCCAATTTCTGTTATGTTGCAGTTTGTGGCGCACCATTTGCCGAATCATAGCTTTGGGATTGCCATTATTATTATTACGATTATAGTTCGTTCGATACTACTGCCGCTGACAATTACGCAATATCGCAGCCAATTAAAAACGAAAAAAATGCAGCCAGAGCTTCAGAAATTGAAGGCAAAGTATGGCGATATGACGAACAATCCGGAAAAACAAAAGCAATATCAAAAAGAAATGATGATTTTAATGAAAACGAGCGGTGTAAACCCGCTAATGGGTTGTTTACCACTGCTGTTGCAAATGCCGGTCTTCTCAGCATTGTACTATGCAATTAGTCATACGGAAGAGATTCGTACAGCGTCTTTCTTATGGGTAAATTTAGGACATCCAGATCCTTATCACATTTTACCTGTCCTTGCTGCTATGACAACATTTTTGCAAATGAAAGTATTTCAGTCTAATATGACAGGAGAACAAACTCAAAATCAAGTATTGAAGGTCCAGCAGTTTATGATGCCGGCAATGATTTTGTTTATGGGATCTGCTGCTCCATCAGGACTTGTCTTGTACTGGATTACAAGTAACCTATTTACTGTAATTCAAACTATAATATTGAAGAAAGTCATGGATCGTGAAGATGTACAAGTGCAAGGGCAAGGGGCATAAGAAAAATTTATTTACTATAAAGTGAACGTCCCTTAGTGAAAAATGAAATAGACAGTGCTCGTTACGAGCACTGTCTATTTTTTGTGTGATTTCTATATACGAAACTGCTGCATCAATTCTTGAAGCTTATGAGCAATCTGTTTCAATTCATTGCTAGAATGCTGAATCGCATCCATTGCGTTTAGCTGCTCTTCAGAAGAAGCAGCCACTTCACGTGTACTTGCAGATGATTCTTCAGCAATTTCGGAAATATGCTCTACGGTTTTTAAAATTTGTATCGTTCCATCAGAAATTTGTTGAGCAGCAATGGATACTTCCTGCGATTGATCAGAAACACTTTGTGTAGTCAGATGGATATGTTGAAACATGTTACCTGTTGATTGAATTGTCTCGACTCCATCTTGGACATCTTTATATACATGCTCCATTGAACTCACTGCGGAGTGGGAATCCTTTTGTATTCCTGTAATGAGTTCTGTTACTTTCTTTGTAAAGCCAGTAGATTGTTCTGCTAACTTTCGTACTTCTTCTGCTACAACAGCAAAACCTTTCCCGTTTTCTCCTGCGCGTGCTGCTTCTATCGCTGCATTTAGCGCCAATAAGTTTGTTTGATCGGCGATATTTTGAATCATAGAGATAATTTCTCCTACTTCTTTTGAGTGCTCACTTAACGTTTGAATGATAGAAAGAGACTGTTGAACGGATTTGTTAATAGCCTCCATTTGATTAATCGCGAGTTGCATGCTACTGTTACCTTCCTCTGCTTCTCGAGTCGCTTGCAGCGATTTATCGTATACATTGGACATATGAACTGCGATATGACCTACCTCTTCGGTCATTTCTTGAATCGCTATTTTGGATTGCTGCACACTGTTTAACTGAGATTCAGATCCGCTTGCTACTTCTTGCATGGAAGAAACGATGATGTCTGTTACACTTCTCGTTTCTTTAGAATGAACAGATAACTGCCCAGCAGAAGTTGCTACATGATTGGATGTAGTATAAACATCGCCAATTAAATTCTTTAAATTTGTAACCATGCCACCAACAGATTGGCTAAGAAAGCCGATTTCATCACGACGTTCCAAAAGGTTTGGCGGTACTTCACTCGTTAAAGTACCACTTGCTACTTCATTTGAAATAACAGACAAACGTTGCAACGGTTTTACAATATTGCGATGGATTGTAATCATTAGCACGGTAATCAATATGACCAATCCAATTCCAATCACAATGCTGATAGTTGTAAGTTCGTTCTTAAACATTGCACTTACTTTCAAATCTCGACTAACAGCGAGCGCTCCTAATGTGTTATTATCCAAGTCTTTTAGTAGGACAGGGTGTTGGAGAAGATCTTGTCCATCTGTATGCTGGATCTGGAAGATTTCCCCTTGTTTGTCTTTCTTTAATTTCTCTAGGTATTCATTCATATTTGTTTTAGAAAGAGCTTGAGACGTTGTTAAATATGTTCCATCAGCAGTTAATATGGAAAGATCAGCTCCTAATGTATTCTTTATACTAGCTAGATTGTCGTTATGTAACAGTTTACCAAATATTAAAATTCCTGCTGGCTCCATTTTTTCATTTTCATTTATAATTTTAGAGGCAGCAATTATTGCCAATCCTTTAGAAGTTTGAACAAATGTATACAAATCTGACTTTTGTTGAACCGTTTGCAGTAACGTTTTATTGTTTATCGTTCCTGTGAATTCTTTTATATCTCCTATTTGGCTCAAAACAGTACCATCAAAGGTACTAGTGGCAATAAAATCAATATCAGGGTTGATTTTCGTGTTTACGTTTACATTTTCCTCAATCCATTTTACATCTTTGTGTTCAACAGCTTGTCTATTATTTTCCCATTGTGAATTAGTCTGAGTAAATTTTAACAAGTTGCTGCCTTGAGATTGAAGTAGTTTTTCAGAAGCACGAGCAGCCTCTTTCATTTGATTTTGTTCTACGATTGTTATGTCATCATTTAGTTTTGTAAAGAAATAATAGCCGGCTATGGTGAGCGGGATACATAATAGTAGAGTAATAAATAGAGTAATTTGTTTAATTAATGAAGACTTTTTCATAAAAGACATTCAAGTTTCCTTCTTTCACTTCTGAATAGTAAAAAGACGTTGCCGCGGATATAACTTTTTATTCTCCTATCGTATTACAAAAAATGTAATTAAAATCCGAACACTATTATATAACAATATTTTGAATAATGTAACAAAAAATAACATAAAATAACATAAAATCCCTATAATGCTTATTTTTACAAATGCAATTTGAAAGGGTAATTTAATTTTGAAAAATGATTGATGAGTAGGAAAAGAAATTTGAATTCTTTCAGCGGTGTAGAAGAAAGTTTACATCTGTTATATTATACTGAGATAATTATTGTGTGTAATATAAAACACTCTTGCTTTTTTAAAAAAATTCAATATAATGGACAATAACAACAACATTCGAAATTATAAAAGTATTGATAAGGACATGATCTATTTTTTACGATTCTCAGAGAGGGGAGCCTTAGGCTGTGAGCTTCCTAATACGAAAGAATAGTTTACCACCTTTGAACTGCAGCAGTGAATGAACATCTAGTAATTGTTTGCCGGCAACAGCCGTTATCTGAAACTTGAGCAATTGGCGTGCTGTGTTTTCATGTCAATTGGAACAAGGGTGGAACCGCGAATCAAACACTCGTCCCTTTTTTTAGGGAGGAGTGTTTTTTTTATTTTATTTAGATCAAACTAAGATTAGAGGGAGGAGACGCAGTATGCATCACGATGACAAAAATAAAATTGGCCTAACAGTCGCACTATCAATCGTTATCGGAACAATTATCGGCTCTGGTGTATTTATGAAGCCAGGTAAGGTATTGGATTACGCAGGTAGTTCTAACATGGCAATCTTTGCTTGGGTAATAGGTGGTATTTTAACCTTAGCAAGCGGTTTAACTGTTGCGGAAATTGGGGCACAAATTCCGAAAAATGGTGGTTTATATACGTATTTAGAAGAAATTTATGGGAGATTTTGGGGCTATTTATCTGGATGGATGCAAACACTTGTATATGGACCAGCAATTATTGGGACATTAGGATTGTATTTTAGTTCATTAGTCATGAATTTTTTCCATATTGATAAAGTGTGGAATTTACCAATCGCGATTGGAACGGTTGTATTTCTTGGTGTTGTAAATAGTGTTGGAACAAAGTATGGGGGCATTGTTCAAACTGTGACAACGATTGGGAAAATGATTCCAATCGTACTTATTATTGTGATGGGATTTTGGAAAGGGAATAGCGATGTATTTAATGTTGTTGTACCAGAGTCTGCAAATCAAAGTATTGGGATGGCAATTTTAGCAACATTATTTGCATATGATGGTTGGATTCTACTCGCGTCTATCGGCGGTGAAATGAAAAACCCAACAAAGCTATTGCCAAAAGCGCTGACAGTTGGAATTCTTGTGGTAACAGCAGCGTACGTGTTGATTAATCTTGCATTATTAAAAGTGTTACCAGCTCCGCAAATTGTTGTGCTTAGCGAGAATGCAACAGCGAAAGCGGCTGAAATGTTATTAGGTGAATATGGCGGAAAATTGATTAGTATTGGGGTTATTGTTTCAATCTTTGGCTGTTTAAACGGAAAGATTTTAACATTCCCGCGCATTCCAGTATCAATGGCAGAGCTTGGCCAGTTACCGTTTTCAAAATTCATTGCAAAAATTAATGATAAGTTTAAAACGCCAGCAAATGCAATTTTTGTAGAGATTCTACTTGGTATTATTTTAATGCTTGTAAGTGACCCGAATAAATTGTCCGAGATTTCCGTATTTATTATTTATATTTTCTATGTGATGACATTTATCGGTGTGTTTATTTTACGAAAACGCAATGCAGGACAAAAACGTGAATATAGTGTTCCTTTATATCCAATCGTGCCAATATTAGCAATTTTAGGGTCGTTATTTGTAATTGGAAGTGCGATTATCAATGATCCAGTAAGTTGTTTCTTGTCAATTGGTATCGTATTGACTGGATTACCGGTGTATTGGTATTTGAATAAGAAAGAGGTCTCTTTGAATAAGAAAAAGGTAAGTTAGTCGATAATGAAATTTTGAAATAGGCATCTTTGGGAGATGCCTATTTTTTTGTGCAAGGATGTTGAAAGAGATTGTGGAATATGTTGTTAAAAGGAGGTGGATGCTAGTGGCAATGTTATCGTCTGTTATTGGTTTTTTCTTTATGATAATTCCTGTTGTAGTACTTGCTTTTGTGTTTCGATGGATCCGTTTTTTATATGTAAACTCAGAAGAACAAATAAGGCAAAATCAGCAAATCATTACGTTGTTATCGGATATAAAGAAACAAAATGAAGAACGGACATGAGTGGGAATACATGTCCGTTTTTTTAATAACGTAGTTTCATTAATAGGCCTCGAATTTCCTCATCATTCATAAATAAATCATGATGTTTCTCTGTAATTTTTGCAAGGGCAACGTCATGATAGAAAAATTCTGTGAAAAATTTAACGAATGGCTGAGACATTGTTTTCATTGCTTGCCATGAGTTTTGCTCAACGCCTGCAAATAAAATTTCACAATCATCGATAATGATGAGTAAAAAGCGTTCAAGTGCATTATGTTCTTCTGTTGGAATGAGAAGATGAATTTGTTCTAGCGTTGTATCAAGATTCCCTACAACAAGTGCTTCTATCTCTACACCTTGTTTTTTCTTCTCTTCTAATAACGGCATATATTCTAGGAATGTATCATTCCATGCGGACATGCGAATGGATTTTTTCGCTTCTTGTACAAGTTGTCTACTTTGTGCATGAATAGAAGATTGTACTTTTAAGCTCCAAACACGGTCATCTGTAAATATTTTTTTCGATACGTTGTTTTGTAACTCTTCAATATTTGATTGAAATTCTGCGGTTAATTTTTCAATAGCAAGTTGCAGCGGCAAGGCTGTATATAGCTTTTTCTTTTCAGAAACAGAATCCATCACCATGCCTTTATCAATAAGACGTGCCAATACTTCGTAAATTTTTGCTTTCGGAACACCAGAATACTTCACGATGCTCGTTGCATCAAGCGGCTCTTCGCTTGAAACGAGGACCTCGTATGCTTGACTTTCATATTGTGAAAAACCGAATCTTTGTAACATAGTGCCTCCTGAACGAAAATTTCTTCTTTCTTAAGAATAAGGAACTCTCCTTATGAATACAAGTACAGTTATTTTACTCTATACGGAAATAATTATATGAGAATTTTTGACTATGGAAATGAATAAGGTTTTACAAAAATCACTTACTCTTAATATAATAATATTAGGGGTTAAATAAAATTCACCAAGAAGGGGCTAGGGGATTAGAGATTATGAGAAGTTTACGTTGGAAATTAACAATTGTATTTTCGGTACTTATTTCAATGTTGTTTGTGATTTTAGGCACAACTATATATCATTTACAAAAAACGAAGCAGTCACGTATCCTTGATCAATATTCTCATAATACGATGGATTTGTTATCAGAACAAATGAACGGATTTATTAATGGGATTGGGGAGGATATGAAGTACTATTCCAGTAGTGAGATGACTGTTAAAACGTTACAAGATGGCGTTACACCAGAAGAAGAAGCGGTGATAACGAAGGAGTTTTTAGAATTTAAAAACAATCACCCTGATATCTTAGATCTTTATATTGGGACAAAAGATAAAAAGACATTAAGTGCAAGTGTTGCAGATGGCGGGAAGTTGCCGGAAGGATATGATCCTACAACAAGGAGCTGGTATAAAGCAGCTTTAAATGATACGAAAACTGTGCATTGGGGACAGCCGCAATATGAACTCACGACAGGGCAATTAAGTGTTGGTGTTTCCAAAGCGATTTTATCAGCAGATGGTTCGGAAGTGCTTGGCATTGTAGCGATGGATGTGTCCCTAAACAGAGTCCAACAGATGCTTCATAACGTCCAGTATAACTATGGAGGACAAACGCTTATTGTGAATGATAAAAACGTGGCGTTAGTGTATCCGGATAAAGTTGGAAAGGATGTATCAAAAGAACCGCTGATTCAAAGTTTCAAACAAGAGAAAAATGATTTTGTTGCTTCTACGCTAAAAGGGAAAGATGTAATTGCGTATAGTCAGCCAATGAAATCCATGCAATGGAAGATAGCAATTGTTTATCCAAAAGCGGATGTTGATAATTTATTAACAGAGCTAAGAAATACGTTTATATGGTTAGCGTGTGCGGGTATGCTTATTGCACTTCTCGTATCGTATTTCTTTGCAAGAAGATTAACAAGGCCGCTTCAATCATTAACAGAGCAAGTACAGAAAGTAGCAGAAGGGGATTTAACGCTACAAATGAACGTACAAACGAATGATGAAGTCGGTGTGCTAACAAAGCATTTTAACGAAATGGTTGGCCAAATGAATGAAATGGTTAGTCGTATTAAGCATAACGTATCATCGGTGCAACAGTCAGCGGATAACTTGCATTATTTAACAAATGAAACTGTTGCCGCAAGTAAGGAAGTTTCTAGTGCAATGGATGATGTGACGGGCGGTGCATCGACGCTAGCAAATAGTGTTGAGGAAATTTCAGCACAGCTAGAAAATATGGAACAGTCAGTGGGACAAGTAAATGGCTCAGTAACTTCTATTAAAGATGTAACAAGTCAGGCGGAACAAGCGTCACAAAATGGTTTGCAGACGATGCAGCGTTTAGTGAATACAAGAGGAGAAGCCTCTTCGATTGTAACTGAAACGGAAGCGGCAGCTGATAAGCTTGAACATAGTGTACAGTCTATTCAAAATGTGGTTGAGCTTATTAAAGGAATTTCTGATCAAACAAATTTATTAGCATTAAATGCTTCTATTGAAGCAGCACGTGCAGGAGAACAAGGAAAAGGCTTTGCTGTTGTTGCAGAAGAAGTACGGAAATTAGCAGAGCAATCAAAAGAAGCGACTGGAGATATCGCATCTATTATTGGAGAAGTACAGCGCGAAGTATCTCGCGTTGTAGAAGTTATCGGCAATTTAAAAGAAATTGCAAATGTACAAGGCCATGTAACGGCCGATGCTGAGAAAGCATTCAAAATTGTTATGTCTGTGGTAAATACAATTGTTACTTCAATTGAAAACATTTCTACTGAAGTGCGAAATATTGGACATGAGCAGAAAGATATTACACAAGTTATGCAAACCATCGCTGAAACAAGTCAGGAGAGTGCAGCTGTATCAGAAGAAGTTAATGCAGCGACAGAAACACAGGTATCGCATCTAGAACAAGTATCAGGAACGATGAAGCAATTAACAGTGGAAATGAACGATTTGGAAAAGCTAGTAGAACAATTTAAAATAGAAAAATAGAATTTCAGGCTGTCGGGATTTTCCCGACAGCCATTTTTGAATGTTTTTCGTGGGGTATTCATATCGTATATTGTAGAAACGCCGATATATCATGAAAAGCGTTTACATATTGAAAATGCAGCTCTTTTCATATTTAATTATGGACAGCTTGAAATGTAAGGGTACCGTTACTTTCTGTTACTTTTAATGTACCGCCAATAGCTTGTGTTGTATATTGATGAGATGTACGATCGGTTAATCCAAGTTGTTCTAAAATAGACATAACACCTTGTTGACCAAGAGAAGGGTCTAAACTCAAAATAATAAGACCTACCGTTGCATAAAAGGCTGAAATGTCTTGTTCAGAAGCATCTGAACCGACAACAGCAACTGCACCGATATTGCCGTTAGATTTATAAATTGTCATGCCAAATCCTAAACCATTGCTGAATGTTCCATTGTACGTAACAGTTGCTTGATCCTCTGTGAATAGCTTAACATTTCCTAAGTTATATCCGGATGGCTTTCCAAGACTGTTAAAAGTGGAAACAAATTCTTGGATAGTTCGAGCTGTCTCAATTTGTGCTGGTTGCTGTGGATTAGGTTGACTCGGTTGAGGAGCAGGAGCTGGTATTTGTTCTGGTGGAACTGGCTTTTCAACTGGAGGAGAAGAAGTCGGTTTTTCTTTCTCTTTTCCACAAGCTGTTGTTCCTAGTAGAAGACTTCCCGCTAATAATGAAGTAATAAATAAACGTTTCATCGTTCACTCCCTTTCAAAGTTGCGAAAGTGCGATTTCTTGCAGAAGTGATATCAATATATGCAAGGCGGACAGAAAAGAGTTACGGTAGATAAGCATATTCAGAGAAAATAAAGTGAAACTTCCATCAGTGGTTTTTTTTCATCTCATACTGAAGGAAGTTTCACTTTATATTGTGTCGAAGCGTCGATATATTTTCAGTTATGGAGAAAATTTTGTACAATAATAAAGAATCTATAGAAGAGGTGAACAGAAATGGCAATTGTTGATGTTACAATTATCCCAGTTGGAACAGGCACTACAAGTGTAAGTGAGTATGTAGCAGAAATACAAAAAGTACTTGAGAAAAATGCGGATCGCGTGAAGTATCAATTAACACCAATGAATACAATTATTGAAGGAGAACTTCCGGTGTTATTTGAAGTTATTCAACAAATGCATGAAGTTCCATTTTCAAAAGGTGCAGGGCGCGTAGCAACAAATATCCGCGTTGATGATCGCCGTGATAAAGTTAGCTCTATGGAGAAGAAGTTACAATCTGTGCAGTCGAAGTTATAGGGTGAAACTTTAACTAGTGGAATCAGTCGAGCTTTACTGTCCAAAAGTAGGGAGATAAAGTATAGGGGAAGCAGCTAAATAGAGCTGCTTCTTTTTTGTATGAAGGGCAAGAAATTTGTCTCTATCTTTAAATTTCTTTATTATCAAGTGTAAAGAAATATGAAGGAGGGCTATAGGGTGAATGAAAAATTTCAAGAACAGTTTGACGGGTTACTACAGAAGTATACGGAGCTATTATTAGGAGAGAGCGATGAAGAATATAAACAAAAGGTTGAGAAATGGGCGTTATATTCGTATATTGCTAAAACGATGCCAGCTCTTGTAAAGCATTGGAATGAAACGTATCCAGATGCGAAAGAAGAGATGGTAAAATTAATAACAGAAATTAAAAAGCGCAATGATGAACATAGACAAAATAAGTAACAAATGAGAAATGGCTACTTGTAATCAAGTAGTCTTTTTTTGTATTTTTGATGAACATGTATATGAGTTATTTTTATATAATGTTTGGTTATGTGTATGCCATCTTTATACGAAATGAAGGGAGTGTTTTTTCCTTTATTAAAGAGAAGAAAGTGTTAAAGGTTATTTGTCGAAATTATTTCTCACAGGAGGTATTTTCCTATATTGCTACTCATACCACTGAAATTTCTATATGTCGAAACATTTTTATTTCGTATTTTTCCTTTTGAAATTCAATTATACAAACATTCTTGTATTATTATGTTAATTATCTAAATAATTATTTGTATCAAATAATTTCAAACAATGATATAATTTAGAAGAGGGGTAAAAAACAGACAAAGTACAGTCATAGGGGTGGAGTACATGGAACAATTAATGCGTAATTCCTTCTTGTTTTTATCAAAAAATAAAGCGATGACAAAACTAGCGAAAAAGTACGGTTTACGCTTTGGTGCAGGCCGCTTTGTTGCAGGGGAAACAATTGATTTAGCGGTAGCTGCAATTAAAGATTTAAACAAACAAAACCTTTGTGTTACGATCGACTATTTAGGGGAATTTGTTGATAACGAAGCAGAGGCAAATGAGATGGCGGATGAATCGATTGAAGCAATTCGTGCAATTGGTCGCGAAAAGCTGGATTCTCAGCTTTCATTAAAAATGACTTCTATGGGTTTAGACATCTCAGAGAATTTAGTTATGAACAATATGCGCCGTATTTTAGAAGCAGCGAAAGAAAACGGTGTGTTTGTAACAATTGATATGGAAGATTATTCACGTTGTGGAAAAACAATTGAAATCTTCAAGCTGTTAAAAGAAGAATATGACAATGTTGGTACAGTAATTCAAGCATATTTATATCGAACAGAGAAAGATATAGATGATTTGAATGCGTATAACCCAAATTTACGTCTTGTAAAAGGGGCATATAAAGAGTCTGAAGAAGTTGCATTTCCAGAAAAGAAAGATGTAGATGACAATTATAAAAAGATTATTAGAACGCACTTATTAAATGGTAATTATACAGCAATCGCTTCACATGATGATGCCATTATTGAATATACAAAAAAACTTGCTGAGGAATACAACATTTCGCGTGATCAGTTTGAATTCCAAATGTTATACGGCATTCGTACAGAGCGTCAACTTGAGCTTGTGAAAGAAGGATATAAAATGCGCGTGTATGTACCATATGGAAACGATTGGTACGGCTACTTCATGCGTCGCTTAGCAGAACGTCCAGCTAACGTAGCATTCGTATTAAAAGGAATGATTAAAAAATAACCAAGGAAGCATAAACTTCCTTGGTTATTTTAATTGTCCAAAAGCATAGTCCGCCATCTTTTTTGTATCAGGGTACAGTGTTTTACGACCAGAAGAGAGGACAACGGTAATAACCCTTTTACCGTCTTTCTCATCTATTGTAACGACTGTATATTCCGCTAACGCAGAAAGACCGCTTTTACTTCCAATCGCATGTGGATCAGCGTACAGTTCTTCACGTCCATAGTTCGCGATTTTTTTTGTTTGCATGGATGTATGTATAGTTGTATGAATGGTATTCATATCCTGCAAGACTTGTGGATACTTTAATACTTCTTTTGTAATAAGTGCTAAATCATATGGTGAAATTTTGTTTCCAAGTGCATCAGCCCCGCTTGCATTTTTAAACGTTGTATGTGTTGCTCCAAGCTGTTTTGCTCGTTCATTCATCATTCTAGCAAACTTTTCTTTGGAACCGGCAATATGTTCTGCGACCGATTCACCAATTGGATCGGCGCTAATAACAAGCATCAACTTTAATGCCTCATCGCGCTTTAGCTTTTCCCCAGCATGTAGTGTAATTTTTTTACTTTGGCTTTCTGTTTTTATCGCATTTTCTGTAACGGTAATTTCCTCATCTTCTTTTACGTTTTCCAGTAGAAGAAGAGCGGTCATCATTTTCGCTACACTCGCTGGATAGGAACGGTCATGTTCATGTTTTCCGTATAAAATTTCTCCTGTATTTGCGTCAATTGTCACGCCATATTTCCCGTATATATCAGGCTGGTTGGCCCTGGCTACTTTTTGCCTGTGCGCATATAAAGAAAAAATCATTGCAATAAATAATGTAGCAGTAATAACAAGTAGTGTAATCGTTCGTTTCATTCTGTACCCTCTTTTATGTATGGAATAGGCAGCGATATAGCCTATTTTTTATTATGCCATGTTCGCTGCCTATATTTGTACTCTTATTTTTCACCCATGTTTTGTTTTTTATATTGCTGATTGTTTCCTTGTCGGCCTTTTTCGATACCGCGATCAACTGGACCAGCATTTCCTGTCACGCTTGTAGAACTAATACCTGCTTTTGATGGATTTTTCTTAATTTTAGCCATAAGTTATGCCTCCGTGTGATCAAATTTATCCCGCTTTAACGGCAGTAAGACCTCCACATCAAGATGCAGAGAAAAGTGAGGAAAATAACTGTCCGTAAAAGCACGATTGGTTCAACTAGCCATCAGTGAAAAAATCATTCACTGATGGTTAGTTTCACTTTATGGATTTTTTAAATTGTAACGAACCCTTTTAGGATAAGGTGTTTAAGAAAGGAAGTTCACTACATATCATGCCCAAAATAGAAAAAAAGAAATAAGTTCAGAAAATTTTATTTTTAAATATATTGCGAAAATTTAAACGATATCATATATTTATTAGTAGAGGCTCACTCATAGATTGCGACGTTTGTCGAAAAATTGAATGAGCATTCATTCAAGAATAAGGGGGAGAATTGGATGTTCCAAATTAAAAAGGCTGCAGTTCTTGGTTCTGGTGTAATGGGTTCTGGAATTGCTGCGCATTTAGCTAACATCGGTATACCGACATTATTGCTTGATATTGTACCGCCATCGCTTACAAAAGAGGAAGAAGCGAAGGGACTTACATTAGAACATAAAAGTGTACGAAATCGTTTCAGTAACGGAGCGCTGCAAAAATTGTTAAAGCAAAAACCAGCTCCTCTTACAATGAAAGAAAACTTAACGTTAATTGAAGCTGGCAATATGGAAGATGATATGGAACGCCTTGCTGACGTTGATTGGATTATTGAAGTTGTTGTTGAAAATTTAGATATTAAAAAGAAAGTATTTGAAAAGGTAGAAGCTGTTCGGAAACCAGGTTCTATTGTGAGCTCAAATACATCGGGGATTTCCGTTGAAAAGATGATCGAAGGGCGTTCAGATGACTTCAAAAAACATTTCCTAGGAACGCACTTTTTTAACCCACCACGTTATTTAAAACTTCTTGAGATTATACCGACAAAAGATACAGATCCACATGTGTTAAACTTCATGAAACTATTTGGCGAAGATGTACTTGGAAAAGGTGTTGTTGTTGCAAAAGATACACCAAACTTTATTGGAAACCGCATCGGTACGTACGGACTGCTTGTAACGCTGCAAGAATTGGTAAAACGCGGTTATAGCGTTGGCGAAGTAGATTCTGTAACAGGTCCATTAATTGGCCGTCCGAAAAGTGCAACGTTCCGCACATTAGATGTTGTCGGATTAGATACATTTGTTCACGTTGCAAATAACGTATATGAAAACGTGCAAGAAGAAGAGCGTGAAGTCTTCAAAGTACCAGCTTTCATGCATGATATGCTAGAACGAAAATGGCTTGGAAGTAAGACAGGCCAAGGCTTCTTCTTAAAACAAGGAAAAGAGATTTTAGAGTTAAATCCTGAAACGATGGAATATGAAGCACGTAAAAAATTGAAAGCGGCTTCTGTTGAATTAAGTAAACAAGAAAAAGGATTAGCGAATAAATTGAAAGCGCTTGTATATGCAAAAGACCGCGCTGGTGAATTGTTATGGAGCATTATTACACCGACGCTTCTATATGCAGCAAAGCTTACGAAAGAAATTGCTGATGATATTGTCGCAATTGATAACGCGATGAAGTGGGGCTTTGGCTGGGAGCAAGGACCATTTGAAATTTGGGATGCAATTGGCGTTGAGAAGTCCGTTCAGAAAATGGAGGAAAACGGTCAAGTTGTTCCAGTTTGGGTAAAAGAAATGATTGAGAAAGGTATTACATCGTTCTATAAACATGATAATGGTGAGAGCTATTACTATGATAACGGTGAATATAAACAAATCGTTCGTAATAAAAAGGCAATTTCTCTAAAACAACTGAAAGAGAAAAATGGCGTACTGAAGAAAAATAGCGGTGCGAGCCTGATTGATTTAGGTGACGGTATTCTTTGCTTAGAATTCCATTCGAAGAGCAACGCAATCGGTATGGATATTACGCAAATGATTAATTACGCTGTCGATGAAGTAGAAAAGAATTATAAAGGGCTTGTCATTGGAAACCAATCGAAGAATTTCTGCGTTGGTGCGAACCTTGCGATGATTTTAATGGAAGCACAAGACGATAACTACTTTGAAATTGAGTGGGTCGTGAAAAACTTCCAAGATGCAATGATGAAAATAAAGTACTGTTCAAAACCAGTCGTGGCAGCGCCTTATGGTATGACACTTGGCGGCGGTACAGAGGTTTGCTTACCAGCTGCTAGTATTCAAGCTTCTAGCGAAACGTACATGGGATTAGTAGAAGTCGGTGTTGGTTTAATACCTGGCGGAGGCGGTAACAAAGAGTTATACATTAAACATTTGAATAAAATGGCAAACGGTGTTGAGTTTGACCTGCAAAAAGTCGCAAACAAAGTGTTTGAAACAGTAGCGATGGCGAAAGTTTCAACATCTGCACAAGAAGCAGCTTCTCATAACTTCTTAGGCGATAAAGATGGTATTAGCGTCAATGGCGATCACTTACTATATGATGCAAAACAAAAGGCACTTGCTTTATATGAAGCGGGCTATAAAGCACCAACTCGTAAAAAGATTCCAGTTGTCGGTGAAACAGGATATGCAGCGCTCGCACTTGGGGCAGAAGCGATGCACTTATCTGGCTATATTTCCGAATATGACTTACACATTGCGAAAAAACTCGCATATGTCATTGCTGGCGGAAAAATCCCATATGGAACAGAAGTTGATGAGCAATATTTATTAGATGTGGAACGTGAAGCATTTATCAGTTTAGTGAGCGAAATGAAATCACAAGCAAGAATGCAGCACATGCTTGTAAAAGGAAAACCATTACGTAACTAAGGAGGAAGAGTGTTCATGAGAGAAGCTGTTATTGTTGCAGGGGCAAGAACGCCAGTTGGGAAAGCGAAGAGAGGATCATTAAAAACAGTACGTCCTGATGATTTAGGGGCATTAGTTGTAAAAGAAACATTAAAACGTGCGAATAACTATGACGGTCCAATTGATGATTTAATTTTTGGTTGTGCGACGCCAGAAGCAGAGCAAGGTTTAAATATGGCGCGTAATATCGGCGGGCTAGCAGGACTTTCTTATAATGTTCCGGCTATTACAATTAACCGTTACTGCTCTTCTGGGCTGCAAAGTATTGCTTTCGGTGCAGAGCGTATTATGCTTGGTCATTCGGAAGCCGTATTATCTGGCGGTGCTGAATCTATGAGTTTAGTACCGATGATGGGACACGTTGTTCGTCCGAATAACCGCCTTGTTGAAGCAGCTCCAGAATATTATATGAGCATGGGACATACAGCGGAGCAAGTAGCGATGAAATATGGAATTTCCCGTGAAGAGCAAGATGCGTTTGCGGTAAGAAGCCATCAACGTGCAGCAAAAGCATTAGCGGAAGGAAAGTTCGTAGATGAAACCGTACCGGTGGATGTAACACTTCGCACTGTTTCAGCAAACAACAAGTTACAAGAAGAAACAATCGTGTTCTCACAAGATGAAGGTGTAAGAGCAGATACGACGTTAGATGTGCTTGGGAAACTACGACCAGCATTTAACGTGCGCGGTTCGGTAACAGCTGGAAATTCTTCGCAGCTGAGCGACGGCGCAGCAGCAGTACTACTGATGGATCGTGAAAAAGCAGTAAGCGATGGACTAAAGCCGCTTGCAAAATTCCGTTCCTTCGCAGTAGCTGGTGTACCGCCAGAAGTAATGGGAATCGGTCCAATTGCAGCGATTCCGAGAGCATTAAAATTAGCTGGTTTAGAGTTATCTGATATTGGTTTATTTGAACTAAATGAAGCATTCGCATCTCAATCGATTCAAGTTATTCGCGAACTTGGATTAGATGAAGAAAAAGTAAACGTAAATGGCGGAGCGATTGCCCTTGGACATCCACTTGGTTGTACAGGAGCGAAACTAACATTATCTCTTATTCATGAAATGAAGCGTCGTAATGAGCAGTTCGGTATCGTGACAATGTGTATTGGCGGCGGAATGGGTGCTGCTGGAGTGTTTGAATTATTATAAAAAAAAAGTGGAAGCGGCTCGCTCAGAATGTGAGGAAGAAGTGAAGCCCTAGCCACTGGAACTGGATTTGAAGCTAGACAGATAAAGAATGGATGCGACGAAAGGGTATGAAAACAAACAAAGGGATGGCTAGCTTCTCTTACAACAAGAGAAGCAGCCTATAAAAATATGAAGGAGGAATTTTTCATGGAAAAAATAGTAGGAAGTGCAGTAAAAGGCGGCAGCTTTTTAGTTGATGATATTACAATTGATCAAGTGTTTACACCTGAAGATTATACAGATGAGCATAAAATGATTGCGAAAACAACAGAGGACTTTATTGTAAATGAAGTGCTGCCAGAGCTTGAATATTTAGAGCAGCACGAGTTTGATCGCTCTGTTCGTCTATTAAAAGAAGCAGGTGAGCTTGGATTATTAGGTGCTGATGTACCAGAAGAGTACGGCGGTATTGGTCTTGATAAAGTTAGCTCTGCGTTAATTGCAGAGAAATTCTCTCGTGCGGGCGGCTTTGCGATTACGCACGGTGCTCACGTTGGTATCGGATCGTTACCAATCGTATTATTCGGTAACGAGGAGCAAAAGAAAACATATCTTCCTGCATTAGCAACAGGTGAAAAATTAGCTGCTTACGCATTAACTGAGCCAGGTTCTGGATCTGATGCATTAGGAGCAAAAACAACAGCTCGCTTAAATGCGGAAGGTACACACTATGTATTAAACGGTGAAAAACAGTGGATTACAAACTCCGCTTTCGCTGATGTATTTGTTGTATACGCAAAAGTAGATGGCGAGCATTTCACGGCGTTTATCGTAGAGAAAGAATACGCTGGCGTATCCACAGGCCCGGAAGAAAAGAAAATGGGTATTAAGTGTTCTTCTACTCGTACGTTAATTTTAGAAGATGCATTAGTGCCAAAAGAAAATGTACTTGGTGAAATTGGTAAAGGTCATGTAATCGCATTTAACATTTTAAATATCGGCCGCTATAAATTAGGTGTTGGTACAGTTGGTTCATCAAAACGTGCGTTAGAAATTTCAGCACAATATGCAAATCAACGTCAGCAGTTTAAGCAACCAATTGCTCGCTTCCCATTAATTCAAGAGAAGCTTGCAAATATGGCAGCGAAAATTTATGCAGCTGAAAGCTCTGTATATCGTACAGTTGGTTTATTTGAAAGCCGTATGAGTACATTATCAGAAGAAGAAGTAAAAGACGGGAAAGCTGTAGCAGCTTCTATCGCTGAATATGCAATTGAATGCTCTTTAAATAAAGTATTCGGTTCTGAAGTACTAGATTATGTAGTAGATGAAGGTGTTCAAATTCATGGCGGTTACGGATTTATGGCAGAGTACGAAATTGAAAGAATGTACCGTGATTCTCGTATTAACCGTATTTTCGAAGGTACAAACGAAATTAACCGTTTAATCGTACCAGGCACATTCTTACGTAAAGCAATGAAAGGTGAATTACCGCTTCTGCAAAAAGCACAAAAATTACAAGAAGAATTAATGATGATGATGCCGGAAGAAGTAGGCGATGAGCCATTAGCACTGCAAAAACATTTAGTGAAGAACGCGAAAAAAATTGGCTTAATGGTTGCTGGTTTAGCTGTTCAAAAGTATGGCAAAGCGTTAGATAAAGAACAAGAAGTTCTTGTGAACATTGCGGATATCGTGAGCAACTTATATGCGATGGAATCTGCAGTTCTTCGTACAGAAAAAGCAATCAAAACAACTGGCCTTGAGAAGAACAAACAGAAAGTATTATACACTGAAGTATTCTGCCAAGAGGCGTTCAATCAAATCGAAGCAGATGCGAAAGAAACAATTATCGCTGTAGAAAATGGCGATATGCTGCGCATGATGTTATCTGCGCTTCGTAAATTCACTCGTCACACACCGCTTAATGTGATTCCAAAGAAACGTGAAATCGCGGCGAAAGTGTTAGAGGATGAGCGTTATACAGTTTAATAGGTAAAAAGAAGGAGCCGTTTAGAGCGGCTCCTTTTTTTCGTGTCCATCGATATATCGGCGGAAGTAGTGGATTTATCGACGCTTCGACCCAATATAAAGTGAAACTTCCTTCTAGGAATGTTTTTTTCCCAGAAGGTTAGTTGAACCAATCCCGCATTAACGGGCAGTTTTCTTCCTGGCTCCTCTCCATCTTTTACTGCCCGCTAATGCGGGATAAAGACCCTTCGATGATGTTCGATATGCGAATCGTTGAGTTGCTGGAACGGGATCATGTAAAAAGTGATCATATGAAGCGACTCCTGCCCTTTTTTGCACAAAAATGGAATTTATAGTGACAAAAACTAATACCATTAGTTATAATAAAACTAACGACATTAGTTTTTACGAAGGGGAGCTGGGAATATGAGAATGATGCATGAAAAAACGGTATATCAATTGTCATTTTTGCCAAGAGTGTTTCCTGTAAATTGTTACTTTGTGGAGGAAGAAGACGGTTTAACTTTAATTGATGCGGCTTTGCCATATAGCGCAAAAGGTATTTTACAAGCAGCTCAGAAAATAGGGAAACCGATTACTAATATTGTATTAACACATGCACACGATGATCACATCGGTGCGCTAGACGCATTAAAGGAAGTCCTTCCTGATGTTCCTGTTTATATTTCTAAGCGGGACGCAAGGCTGTTAGAAGGAGATACGACATTACAAAGAGATGAACCGAATACGCCAATAAAAGGCGGTGTACCTAAAAAAGTGAAGACGAGACCAGATGTTTTATTAGAGGATGGAGATCGGATTGGATCGCTTCTTGCGATTATGACACCTGGACATACACCAGGTTCCATGTCGTTCCTTGATACGCGAAATAACGCTCTTATTACCGGGGATGCATTTCAAACAAGAGGAGGTATGGCTGTTTCGGGACAAATGAAATTTTGGTTTCCGTTTCCTGCGATGGCAACGTGGAGTAAAGAGGTAGCATTACAGAGTGCAGAGAAGCTAAGAGAATATGAGCCTTCCTTGCTTGCGGCAGGGCATGGGAAAATGATAAATAATCCAGTCGCTGCAATAAACCGTGCGATTGAGGAAGCAAAGCGGAATGTAGAAAGTATGAAAGAGGGTTAATTTATGTCACCGAGAATCGGACTTACATTACAGAAAATTGTAGACACAGCGGCAGAAATCGCAGATACAAATGGAATACAAGAAGTAACCTTAGCGTCATTATCGCAAAGGTTGGGAATACGTTCTCCTTCTCTATATAATCATGTGAAAGGTTTACAAGACGTCCGAAAAAATCTTGGTGTTTACGGAATAGAACAGCTGCATGGGGCGCTGAAAGAGGCGGTAGAGGGTAAAAGTATGGATGAAGCAATTCATGCATTAGGAGAAGCGTACGTGTCGTTTGTCCGAAGGCATCCTGGATTGTATGAAGCAACTTTTTTACGAGATGAAGAAGTGCAACAAACAGGGGACGGAATTGTAGAGCTTTGTCTTTGTGTTTTACAACAATACGGTTTAGAAGGTGAGCAGGCGCTTCATGCGACGCGTGGACTAAGAAGTATTTGTCACGGATTTGCGTCGATTGAACAGCAAGGTGGATTTGGATTGCCGCTGGATTTAGATACAAGTTTACATTTATTACTGGAAACGTTTATTAAAGGGCTACATGTTATAAAGTGAAACTTCCATCAGTGGGGGGGTTCTTCATCCCCCACTGATGGTTAGTTGAACCAATCGGGCTCTTACTGCCCGTTAGTACGGGATAAAAGAGTGAATAAGGAGAGAGAAACCATGAATTTTTTGTTGTTCATGCTTCTTTTTACAGTAGGTTGCGGTTTGTTAGAGGCGAAAGTGCTAAAGGATGTGAGGTGAAATGTTTGCAGGACATTTTGGCTTAGCTGCAGCAGTGAAAGCGAAGTCACCGAAAATACCGCTTTGGGCTCTCATGTTAAGCACACAACTATTGGACGTCATCTTTGTGCCGCTTTATGTTTTAGGAGTAGAAACAATAGAGCCTATTGGTGGTAATGGTTATGGTGAAGCGGTGATTCATGCGGATTATTCACACTCTTTAATAGGAGCACTGTGTATTGCCTTTTTTGCAGGAATAGTGGGTAGGAAGTTTTTGGGAAGAAGTGGCTTTGTTATTGGAGCGGTAGTTTTTAGTCATTGGATCCTTGATTTACTTGTGCATCGCGCTGATTTGCCATTACTTCCAGGGAATTTTGGAGACTTTTCTTTGCTGGGGTTTGAGCTATGGAGATTTCCAGCTATTAGTATTGCATTGGAATGTATTCTTATTGCGTTAGGTGGTATATTATATTTTCGATTTGTTGTTTCGAGTGTAGAGCAACAAAAGAAATTGATAGCAAGAGTAGCCGGCGGTGTAGTAGTTGTGTTATTAATTCTTTCGTTAATTACAGATGTATTTGGCTTTTCGGCTTGAATATAAATGAGAGGAAACCTTAGAAGCGATTCTAAGGTTTTTTAAGTGCATACAATTCAAAAATAAATAGATACTAAATCTTGAATGAACAAAGAAAGGAAGGCCGTTACGATGCAAAATTTAAACGAGCTTGAAGTGGAGAATTTACGTCATCTTATTGGCGGACATGCAACAGTTATTAACAAATTACAAGAGTATGCACAGGCATGTACGGATCCGCAGCTGAAGCAGATGCTGCAAAAAGATGTGCAAGATGCACAAAATACGAAGCAACAATTAATGTCTTTTCTAGGATAGGAGTGTAAAGAACATGAATGAAAAAGATATGGTAAATGATTATTTAGCTGAATTAAATGCAAGTTTAACAGGCTATGCGAATTACATTGCTCAAACGAATAACGATCAATTATACCAAACGTTAGTTCAAATTCGTAATCAAGACGAAATGCGTCAACGTAATCTGTATCAATACGCAAAACAAAAGAATTATTATCAACCAGCAGCTCCTGCTAATCCAACGATTGTTCAGCAGTTGAAGACTCAATTAAGTGCGCAATAAGAAAAGAGATTTTTTGAAACGGGTGACGTGATTAAGACGTTACTCGTTTTTTGTTTTGTAAAAATGAAACATTCGGAACTTTGTCGAAATGATGTGCAAGGGGACATAAAATGTCCATATTATTTGTGATATATTTCACAAGTTGTACATGGTTTCCATGGTGAAAACTTCTATAATAAAAAGTGTAAAGAGCACAAGACGTAGAAAATTACATTACACTACACTAAGAAGCAGGTGAAATTATCATGAATAGAAATACAAGAAGGATTGCAATTATCGGTACTGGATTAGTTGGATCAAGCTGTGCGTATTCTATTGTGAATCAAGGGATCTGTGAAGAATTAGCGTTAATTGATCTTAATCATGAACGAGCAGTTGGCGAAGCAATGGATTTATCACACTGCATTAATTTTACAAATACAAGAACAAAAGTATACGCAGGAACTTATGAAGACTGCAAAGATATGGACATTGTTATTATTACAGCAGGACCTGCTCCAAAGCCAGGTCAAAGTCGCCTTGATACTTTAGGAGCAAGTGCAAAAGTTATGGAAAGTATTGTACCAAGTGTAATGGAGAGCGGATTTGATGGCATCTTCCTAATTGCATCAAACCCAGTTGATATTATTACTTATCAAGTTTGGAAATTATCAGGTTTGCCAAGAAATCGCGTTCTTGGTACTGGGACATCATTAGATTCTTCTCGTTTAAGAACAATTTTGTCTGAATTGCTAGATGTTGATCCTCGTAGCATTCAAGGTTATTCGTTAGGAGAGCATGGCGATTCACAAATGGTTGCCTGGTCTCACGTAACAGTTGGTGGAAAGCCGATTCTACAAATTTTAGAAGAGCAAAAAGAGCGTCTAGGTGAACTTGATTTAGATGAAATTGTAGAAGAAACAGCAAAAGCTGGTTGGGAGATTTATAAGCGGAAAGGAACTACTTATTACGGTATTGGGAATGCCTTAGCTTATATTGCACGTTCTATTTTTAATGATGATCACTGTATTATTGCTGTATCAGCCGTTTTAGACGGTGAATATGGAGAGTATGAAATTTCCACAGGTGTACCAGCTGTCGTTACAAGAGATGGTATAAAAGAACTTGTCGAACTGAACTTAACAGAAGCTGAAGAAAACCGATTTGGAAAATCAAATGATATTTTACGTGACTACATGAAAACAATCGGTTATTAAACTAGAAGAAGGTGAAACAGATGAAGGAATATATCATGCCTCGTATATTCAAAGGATCTGCAGGAATTGCACAAGGTATTTTCGTATCCCTTGGAATTGGTTTACTCATCGAAAATATAGGAAGAATTGCTGATATTCCTATGTTAATTACAATTGGAGTTGTTGCGAAATCACTTATGGCGCCAGCAATTGGAGCAGGAATTGCTTTTATGCTTGGAGCAAATGGACTTGTCATTTTCTCAGCGATGGTTGCAGGATCGATTGGAGCTGGATCGATTTCCATTACTGCAGCCGGTTTGATGATTAAAACTGGTGAACCAATCGGTGCGTTATTAACAGCAACTCTAGCGGTCTATATTGGTAAACGATTAAGCGGAAAAACTGCTGTAGATATGATGCTCGTTCCGTTTGCTGCAATATTAGGTTCAGGTTTAGTCGGTATTTGGTTATCCCAAAATATTAGTCCGGTTTTAAATGCAGTTGGAGCATTTATTAAAGATAGCTCAGCTGGTAGCCCATTTATCGCTTCTGTGGTACTTGCGGTTGTTTGGGGATTATTATTAATTTCTCCAGCTTCATCAGCTGCTCTAGCAATTGCACTTAGCCTAGACGGCGTGGCAGGCGGTGCTGCACTTGCAGGATGCGTCGCTCAATTTATCGGATTCGCTGTTATCTCTGCGAAAGAAAATAACTTAGGCGGTATTTTAGCGCAAGCTCTTTGCACACCGAAAGTACAGCTTCCGAATATTACTAAGAACCCAATGATTCTTGTACCAACTGTTGTCGCCAGTGCAATTGTAGGTCCTGTATCGGCGCTTGTATTCCAAATGACAGCTGGGAAAGAAATTGCGGGTCTTGGACTAAGTTCTTTAATCGCACCAATTAACTTGATTTCAAGCAAAGGATTAAGTGTTGTTCCAGCGATGGTGATTACTTATATCATAATTCCAGTAGCTGTTTCTTATATACTGTATATGATTTTGAAAAAAGCAGGTCGCATTAAACCTGGGGACATGACTGTACCGCAATCTTAAAAAAATATGCCAATTTGAAAATCTTCTCTTACATAGATAAAAGCAGACTGAAGAAGCCGCAGTCTGCTTTTTTGGTTATAGATTATACTCCGGCTTGCACAGTAACCTTTTGTTCACGTGATTCAAAGATATAATACATAGCGGCATAAAGGAAACTTGCTACTACAGTGCCTGCTACTGCATCCATAAAGGCGTGCTGTTTTGTAAACAAAGTAGATAAAATAATGAGTACGCCAATGAATGTTAATATGCCATATTCCCATTTGTTTTGCTTCTTCCTCTTATGTGCTGTAATCATAATGACAAATGTCGTGAGTACGTGAATGCTAGGAAAGCAATTCACAGGTTGATCGATACTGTAAATATAGCGCACTAAATTAGCAAACACATCATTGCCGATTACCTCGGGACGTGCGATCGTTGTTTGCCACATATAATAAATGCTAAAGGAAGTAAGGTTACCTAATAAAATACTACTTAATGTAACGTAATAGAGCTTTCGATCAGCAAAGCAGTAATAAATAAGAGCACCGTATAGGTAAGGAAACCAAAGTAAGTATGGAACGATAAATTCTTTTGTAAATGGAATCCATTCGTCTATTTTTGTTGTTACATTCACAGCACCTATTGTTGAGTGGTTCAGCACGCTATAAAGAGGACTTACAAGTACGAGTAGGAGTATATAAGATAATGGAATAAAGGCTGAAAACTTATTATTTTTCATAGTAATTCTCCTATTTGTAGTGTAATGATTTGAAACTTGAAAAATTATAATATAAAAAATGTAAATGAACCATCGATTTCTCTAACATTTTTTACAAATAACCTTACAGTTTTGTCACTATATGAAAATTCCTGTCCTCCTTCGAATCTTGAAGGTGGGGTTTTCTTGCTAAACTTCCGATAAATACGAATTGAAAAAATGAGATAAAATCTCCGTTCTTTTTAGGCGGGCCAAGGCCTTTTCATGCCACATGCGAGGGGGAAAAGCGAGTATAGGTCATGTTTTGTTCTGTATTGCAGCGACTTATATGTATCATATTGTAGGATGCCGATATGGGTGAAACGTTTCTTAAACAAACGTTTAATTAATATATATGTTCCATTTTCAGCTCTTAATCAAACGTTTGTTTAAAAGACTAGAAATACCTAGTCTAAAGGGATTATCACATTTAAATAAAAGTGCTATTCATTCCAAGTGAAAATGACAAATAGCGATATTGAAAAATATGTCGTGTTTTGTCATATTTTGTTATAAACTATATAACGTAATATAAAGATTTCTAAAAAGGAAGTGGTGTAATGGCATTGTTAAAAAATAGTAAAATTGGTACGAAATTAAACATGTTAATGATTGCAGCTAGTATTGCATGTATTATTTTATCATCCATAGGGGTAATCGCATTAAATAAAGCAGACAAAAATGCTGAAAGTATGTATAAAGACATGTTACTTCCAATTCAATGGATAGAAGCTGTAGAGGCTAATTTCTATTATGCTAATAATAATTTTATGGAACTTATGTTAACAACAGATGAAAATAGAAATAAAGAGTTGGCAAATAATCTGTCTAAAGTACGCCAAGAAAATGATCAATTATTAAAAAAGTTCGAATCAAAGTTACTCTCCCAAGAAGAAAAGGATTTATATGAAAATTTTAAAGCAAATTTTGGCGAGTTAAGACCGAAAATGAAAGAAGCGCAAGATTTAGCAATGCAAAACAAAAACGAAGAGGCTTATGCTTACTACTTAAAAGAAGTTGATCCTGCTATGCAAAAATCAATTAAGTCTATTCGAGAACTCGTTAATTATAATAGTAGCCAGGCAGAACAATTACAGGAACATAATGCTAACAGCGCTAAAACTGCAATGATGATATTTATTCTTATTTCAGTTATAGCGACTGCGACTATTATATTGATTGGTTATATTATTAAAATAGCTATTCAACGTCCAATTACGTTATTACAGCATGATATGAAAGAAGTAGCAGATGGGAATTTAGTAATACGTACTTCTTATGAAGCAAATGATGAATTAGGAAATATCGTTATTTCTTTTAATCATATGTTAGACAATTTACAACAACTAATTGAGAAAATAAAGGTAACAACACACGAGGTTACTTCCTCGACTGATAGTATGTTGCAAGATACAAAACAGGCATCTCAAATCTCTAACGAAGTTGTTCAAACGATTCATGAAGTGAACAAACAAATAGTAGGACAAGTTACGAGTATTCAAGAAAGTTCAACAGCAATGAATGACGTAGCAGATGGAGTGCAAACAGTAGCTGAATCTGCATCAACTGTTGCTGAAGTGTCTGTTATTACAACAGATCGTGTGGATAGCGGAAGTGAAGTAATCAAGCAATCTATTACTCAAATGAATAATGTACATAAAGCTGTGGAGGAAACATCTACAATGATAGAGCGTCTGGTGATGCGTACACAAGACATAGATAAAGCTTTAGATGCGATTACGAATATTGCGGAACAAACAAACTTGCTTGCTTTAAATGCTGCAATTGAAGCAGCACGTGCAGGGGAAAATGGAAAAGGTTTTGCAGTTGTTGCAGCTGAAGTGCGAGAATTAGCTGAACAATCAAAGCAATCTGCACATGAAATTAATGATTTAATTAAATCAATTCAACAAGATACAAAAGATACCGTTCAAATTATGAGAAAAGGTCAGGAAGAAGCGGCGCAAGGAAAGAATGCTGCTAATGAAGCAGAACAAGCATTTTCAACAATCATGACAGATATTCATAAGATAACACATCAAATTCAAGAAGTATCAGCTACAACAGAAGAAATGTCTGCTGGAACGGAAGAAATTAACGCTTCATTATCAGTAGTATCAGAAACTTCTACAAGGGTAGCAAAAGATACGGATCAAACCGTACAAGCCATTCAAACACAAGCAGCATCCATTACAGAAATAACGAATCAATCCATGCAAATAAAGAACAAAATTGAAGAATTAGAAGGATTGATTTCACAATTTAAAATTGAGGAATAAGAATTATTTATAAATAAAAATAAGAGACGGCAAATTTAGTGGCGTCTCTTATTTTTTATTATTGAAATATAAATAAATAATGATTAAAAATAAGTGCAAAAATGTGTTTACATGAACGCTTTTAATAATTCTTGTACTAATGGAATTACGTTACCGATGAATGTTAGGACTGCAATTGCAATTTGCATAAATATTCCCTCCTATTTTTCTGAATATTTAATATTTATAGTATTATTATATTTTAAAATAATGAAATCCGCAATCTTTTTTTGTATGCAATATTGCATGAAGGATAGTTGGTTTATCCCGCTATTCGCAGGCAGTAGGCCTCCCACCTCAAGATTCAGAGAGAAGCGAAGAAGATAGGTGGAGGATTAAGAAACCCTCCACTGACGGAAGTTTCACTTTATGGTATTAATTAAACGTTTGATTAAGCCGTATGTTCTATAATGCTACACATCTTTTTTGAAAAAATAAAAAACACTTCTCAAAAAAATGAAGTGTTTTTCTATCTCTAAATATATTATAATAAAAATAGTTGGAATTTTGTTATTTTAACAAAATATTATGTAATGGCTTAAATAGATGGATTATATTCGCTTATGTATTTAGTTACGCTTTCATTTAATGTCATGAAAAAGTCTGTGAATTTTGAACGGTTCGTGTGAATGTTATCTACATGCTGTAAAGAGAGTTTCTCGTTTAAGAGAAATTCCCCGTGATGTCCAAATACTTGTATATGAGCATTCATTTGATCTGAATCTTCTTGTGTTGATACGAGAAGATAGTCAAATGCTTTTATAGGAATGGCATATGTTTTACGATATGTATTCGTATTACTTATTCCGGTTTGTTTTATCACTTGAAACTGGAGAACTTCTTTGTTTATAGCAATAGACAATGTTGTTGATTTTAATTTTGTGTCTGTTAATTCATCAAGTTCTTCAAGTTGAAAATGGATTGTAGTTTGATCTGAGAAGTTTTGAATTTGTTGTTGGATTGCTGTGTGAATTTGTAGTTCCATATAGTAAAAAATCTCCTTTTCTTAATGACTATATAGATAGAAATATAGAACAAAAGAATTAATATAATAGTTTCAAGTAGTAAATAAAATTAAATATTTTTATGGCTACTTAAAGAGAATACATGACAAATTACTAAAAAACAATATAAATTGATTTAATATTTCGTATTTTAAAAACGTTATATTTAGCATAAATAATATTATGATGAAATAATATTATTTATGCTAAATATAAAATATTTTTGGTGAATTTGCGAAAAACAAAAGATTTTGCAGGATAAAAGAAATTCTTAGCGAAATAAGTTAAAGTTTGAAATGAAAAAATATTTTCTATATGATAAGGTAAAGGTTAGTGAAAAGTAGGTGAATGTATGTCAGTAACATTTTATTCATATCCAAAATGTGGAACATGTCAAAAAGCAAAAAAATGGTTAGAAGCAAATGATGTAGCATATGAAATGATTCATATTGTCGAAAATCCACCTTCTAAGGAAGAACTTCGCAGTTTATATGAAAAAAGCGAATTACCATTAAAAAAATTCTTTAACACAAGTGGAATGCGTTACCGCGAGCTTGGTTTAAAGGATAAGCTAAAAGATGCAAGTGAAGAGGAAATGTTGGACATGCTCGCTTCTGATGGCATGTTAATCAAACGACCAATTGTAACAGGCAGTAATCATGTAACAGTTGGCTTTAATGAAGAGCAATTTGAAAGCGTGTGGAAAAAGTACCAATAAGGTATTTTTACATAATTAATACATTCATTGGAGGTACAAACATGAGCATTCCAAAACAATTACGTTACTCTGAAGAACACGAATGGGTAAAAGTTGATGGCAACCAAGTTGTTATCGGTATTACAGATTTCGCACAACACGAATTAGGAGATATCGTATTCGTGGAACTTCCTGAAGTTGGTGCAACAATCGAAGCTGACGAGCCATTCGGAAGCGTAGAATCTGTTAAAACAGTTTCTGAGTTATACGCACCTGTAGCGGGTAAAGTTGTAGCAGTAAATGAAGAGTTAAACGACAAGCCAGAGCTTGTTAACGAATCTCCATACGAAGGTGCATGGATGATTAAAGTTGAGATTGAAGATGCAGGCCAAGTTGATAACTTATTAACTGCAGAACAATACGAAGAAATGATCAATCAAGACTAATATGGAAAGGGCAGCTAATAGCTGTCCTTTTTTATTTGTGTCAGCTCTAGTGTCGATGGCTTCGCTTCTTCCTCACATTCTAAACGAGCCACTTCTGCTTTTATTCACAAAAATAAACAGGAAACAACATTGAAATATCGAATATACTATATACTAAAGGTAAGGTTGTATCATAGTATATGGTGATCGGGTGATGCCAAGTGGTCTATGTGGAAAAAGTAATTATTGTTGAAGGTAAATCAGATAAGAAGAAGATTGAAACGATTATTAGAGAACCGGTGGAAATTGTTTGTACAAATGGTACAATTAGTTTGTCGAAGATGGATGAACTTATTGATCAGCTGTACGATAAAGAAGTGTATGTGCTTGTGGACGCAGATGATGCAGGAGAGAAGCTACGCAAACAGTTTCGCCGAGAATTTCCACATGCTGAGCATATTTATATTGATCGTTCGTATCGTGAGGTTGCAACTGCACCATCAAATCATTTAGCGAACGTTTTATGGGGAGCTGACATCGACGTTTATACAGAATTTTTACGGTAAGGAATGGTAGAATGATCGATTGGACAGGAAATGAAGCTGTAGCCGCAGTTAGAGATCAAAATAAAACGGTATTATACGTATATACGCCAATGTGCGGTACGTGTCAACTTGCTAAAAAAATGTTAACGATTGTTGAAGCAGCATTACCTCACTTGGAAATCGGGATGTTGAATTTAAATTATGCACCGCATTTTGCGCGGGAGTATGAAATTGAAAGTGTTCCGTGTTTACTTATATTTGAGAAAAATCAACTTGTGAAAAAAATATATGCATTTCAATCTGTGGAATATTTATATATGGAATTACAATAGGCGGCAAATATTTTGCCGCCTCGACATATTTCTTGGGAAATATAAGCAACAAATTGTTTTTCGTACAACTTTTGTCGAGAGAAAGATACAGGAGAGCTCGTTATAGAAATGGAATGGTATTATGTAGAACGTGATATGAGGAGTGTGACGAAGATGAAATTGTATTCACTGCTTCAATCATTTGTAACATATGCCAATACGCAGTGTCATTTAGAACCGCTACTGCCGCAATTTGAACGGGCTGTTTGTTTTACTTTTCAAGATGAACGTTATTCATTGAAAATTTCAAGAGAGAAAATTGAGCTTACGAATGTTGCAATGGGAACGGAAGAACTTGTTTGCTTTCAAGAAGATGACTTGCAGTTATTGATTACTGGACAAGTTCGTTTGCAGTCACTATTGCGTAGAAAGGCCATTACATATAGAGGGACATATAAAACAATGTTATTATTAGAATCTGTATTTCACATTTGTAAGCCGCTACGAGTGGGTGCTTAAATTTCAGAAATTTTATTCTTTGCGAAAATTTCTGTTGACATCCATTTCATGCGTTGATACAATTCAAAACATGAAATAATGAAAACTTCATAACGACAAAATCAGACGAAATTTACATCTGATTTTCTCTTATCAAGAGAGGTGGAGGGACTGTGCCCTATGAAACCCGGCAACCGTCAACTTATGTTGAAATGGTGCCAATTCCTGCAAAGCGAATGCTTTGAGAGATGAGAGGAAAGGATAATAGTAATTTATGTATATAAACCTTTCTGCTCATTTTAAAGCAGAAAGGTTTTTTTGTTGTTTCAGTGTAGGAGGACGCTCAAACAACAAATCATTTTTATAGTTATAGCGGCGAGCCGCTTACGCTTTTTAACTAAAAAGGGGTGACATCAATGATTGTGTTAGAAAATGTAAAGAAAATATATCGCTCCAAAAACGGTGATGTTACTGCTGTTGATAATGCGAATTTACAAATAGAAAAAGGCGAAATTTTCGGAGTTATCGGATATAGCGGTGCCGGAAAGAGTTCCTTAATTCGCTTGTTTAATCAACTGGAGAAACCGACGTCTGGAAAAATTACTGTTGGAGAGCGTGTGATTTCAGCGATTAGAGGAAGAGAACTTAGAGAAGCTCGTCAAGAAATCGGGATGATTTTCCAGCATTTTAACTTACTTTGGTCACGAACTGTTCGTGAAAATATTGCTTTTCCACTTGAAATTGCTGGAGTGGAAAAAGAGAAAAGAAAACAGCGTGTAGATGAATTGATTCGTCTTGTTGGTTTAGAAGGACGGGAAGATGCGTACCCATCTCAGCTAAGTGGTGGACAAAAGCAGCGTGTTGGTATTGCGAGAGCTTTAGCAAATAATCCGAAAGTATTATTATGCGATGAAGCAACATCAGCATTAGATCCAGAAACAACAGATCAAATTTTAGATTTGCTTCTCGATATTAATAAACGCCTCGATTTAACGATTGTACTCATTACGCATGAAATGCATGTGATTCAAAAAATTTGTAATCGTGTTGCTGTTATGGAGAAAGGGAAGATTGTTGAAAGCGGCAGCGTTTTAGACGTATTTCGTAATCCGCAGCAAGACATTACAAAGCGCTTCGTTAAGCAAATAACAGATTCTGAAGATGCAGATGAAACAATTGAACATTTACTAGAGAAATACCCGGAAGGAAAAGTCGTGAAACTGCAATTTATTGGCGAAGCGGTGGAAAGACCAGTTCTGCAGGAATTAATGAGAAAAGATGGAATTGAAGTGAGCATTCTGCAAGGAAATATTGCTCAAACGACAAACGGGGCGTATGGAAGTTTAATTGTTCATTTAAAAGGTGACGAAGATGCAGTTGCAGAGGCAGTTGCAACAATTCAACAAGAGCAAGTGGAGCTGGAGGTGATTGCACATGGATAATGTGTTTCAAAATGTAGATTGGGATCAAATGTTAGAAGCTACGCAAGAGACGTTATACATGACGGCAATTGCTACACTTGCAACGTTTGTATTGGGTCTTATTCTTGGATTAGTACTGTTTCTTACAGGAAAAGATAATCTATGGGAGAACAAGCCGGTCAATGTTGTAATTGGCGCGTTTGTAAATATTTTTCGTTCTATCCCGTTCATTATTTTAATCATTTTACTGATTCCATTTACGAAGTTTCTTCTTAATACGATTCTTGGAGCAAGTGCCGCATTGCCAGCATTAATTGTTGGAGCAGCACCGTTTTATGCGAGAATGGTTGAAATTGCGCTTCGTGAAATTGATAAGGGTGTTATTGAAGCATCGAAAGCGATGGGAGCAAAGACGAGTACAATTATCTTAAAAGTATTGATACCAGAATCTTTACCAGCACTTATTTCAGGTATTACGGTAACGGCAATTGCACTTGTGGGCTATACAGCGATGGCTGGAGTTGTTGGAGCAGGCGGTCTTGGTACCCTTGCTTATTTAGAGGGATTCCAACGCAATAATGGTGATGTCACTCTCATGGCAACAATTCTTGTGCTTATTATTGTATTTATTATTCAAATGATTGGTGACCTTCTTACAAAGCGACTTGATAAAAGGTAAAGAGAAGTTTAGGAATTATTGGGATAAAGAGTTTTCGTCTAAAACGAAAACTCCCTATAGATTTTATATTTCGAATATTGGGAAAGAAAGGGTGTTACAACATGAAGAAGGTATTATTTTCAGCACTTCTTGCTGTATTTGTATTTGCATTAGCTGCTTGTGGCAGCGGCGGCGGAAAAGATAAGAAGACACTTGTAGTTGGTGCTTCTAACGTACCGCATGCGGTTATTTTAGAGCAAGCGAAACCACTATTAGAGAAAAAGGGTATTACATTAAAAATTAAAAAATTCCAAGACTATGTGTTGCCAAATAAAGCATTAGCTGATAAAGAGATTGATGCGAACTATTTCCAACACATTCCGTATTTAGAGAAAGAAATCCAAGAAAAAGGTTACAAATTTGAAGTAGCGGGGAAAATTCACTTAGAACCAATTGGTGTATATTCTCAAAAATATAAAAGCTTAAAAGATCTTCCAGATGGGGCAACAATTATTATGAGTAACTCTGTTGCTGATCATGGACGTGGGTTAGCAATTTTACAAAAAGCAGGCATTTTAAAAATTAAAGATGGTGTAGACCCTGTTAAAGCGACGACAAAAGATATTGCAGAAAACCCGAAACACTTGAAGTTCAAAACAGACATTGAGCCAGGCTTGTTACCACAAGTGTATAACAATAAAGAAGGCGATGCAGTTTTAATTAATTCAAACTATGCAATTGATGCGAAATTAAACCCAGAAAAAGATGCGATTGCGATTGAAGGCAATGATTCTCCATACGCAAACGTAGTTGTTGTTCGTAAAGGTGACAAAGATAAAAAAGAAATTAAAGCACTTGTAGAAGTATTACATTCAAAAGAAATTCAAGATTTCATTAAGAAAGAATACAAAGGAGCTGTGCTTCCTTTAAGTGAATAATGTTTTTTTCATAAGGGCTGGTAAATGCCAGCCTTTATTTTGTAACCAGTAAGATGGATGCGGGGATAAGATTCTAAAAATTACGAAAATAGGGGCGGGAATTTTATGAAGAAAATTATATTCTCAATTTTTATAGCAGTCTTTGTATTTGCATTAGCTGCTTGTGGCGGCGAAAAAGATGAAAAGACACTTGTAGTTGGTGCTTCTAACGTACCGCATGCAGTTATTTTAGAAAAAGCGAAACCACTATTAGAGAAAAAAGGTATTAAATTAGAAATTAAAAAATTCCAAGATTATGTACTTCCAAACAAAGCGTTAGCTGATAAAGAACTTGATGCGAACTATTTCCAGCACATTCCGTATTTAGAGAAAGAAATTCAAGAAAAAGGGTATAACTTTGTAAATGCAGGGAAAATTCATTTAGAGCCTATGGGGATTTACTCTAAGAAATATAAAAGTTTAAAAGACCTTCCAAATGGTGCAACAGTGATTATGAGTAATAACGTAGCGGAACGAGGACGTATGCTTGCATTATTGCAAAAAGGCGGCGTTATCAAACTTAAAGATGGCGTAGATATTGTAAAAGCGACAGAAAAAGATATTGTAGAAAATCCGAAAAACTTGAAATTTAAAACAGATGTTGAGCCAGGACTTTTACCGAAATTATATGAGAATAATGAAGGTGACGCAATATTTATTAACTCAAACTACGCAATTGATGCGAAATTAAACCCAACAAAAGATGCAATTGCACTTGAAGGATCAGACTCTCCTTACGCAAATATTATTGCTGTTCGTAAAGGTGACGAAAACAGAAAAGAAATTAAAGCACTTGTAGAAGTATTGCACTCAAAAGAAATTCAAGATTTCATTAAGAAAGAGTACAAAGGAGCTGTACTTCCTGTAAGTGAATAAGGTGAAAAAAGGGCTGGAATTTCTTAGCCCTTTTTTCTTTATATAAGTAGGAAGAAAGGTGTATCATAATATAATGTGCAGAAAATTCCTGCTCGTATTTGTAGAAAAATTGTTACTTTTTTTCAACGTTTGCGATATCATTTTATTTGATATAAAATTAGAATGAGAATAAAATGAGAATGTGAACGTTTTAGGAATTTTTAAAATGTATATAGATGATTAATGGAGGTATTGAGATGGCTGGTTCTACATTAACGATTAAAGATTTACATGTATCAATCGATGGCAAAGAAATTTTAAAGGGTGTAAACCTTGAAGTAAAAGGTGGAGAAATCCACGCAATTATGGGACCTAACGGAACAGGTAAATCAACTTTATCTTCTGCAATTATGGGTCACCCAAAATATGAAGTAACACAAGGCAGCATCATCATCGACGGTGAAGATGTATTAGAAATGGAAGTAGATGAGCGCGCACAAGCTGGTCTATTCCTAGCAATGCAATATCCAAGTGAAATTAGCGGAGTAACAAACGCTGACTTCTTACGTTCTGCAATTAACGCACGCCGTGAAGAAGGCAATGAAATTTCTCTTATGAAATTTATCCGTACATTAGATAAAAACATGGAATTCCTAGAAATGGATCCATCAATGGCACAACGTTACTTAAACGAAGGTTTCTCTGGCGGTGAGAAAAAACGTAATGAAATTCTTCAATTAATGATGATTCAGCCAAAAATCGCAATTTTAGACGAAATTGACTCTGGTCTTGATATCGACGCATTAAAAGTTGTATCTAAAGGTATTAACGAAATGCGCGGCGAAGATTTCGGTTGCTTAATGATCACGCACTACCAACGTTTATTAAATTACATCACTCCAGACCATGTACACGTTATGATGAATGGTCGTGTTGTGAAATCTGGCGGCCCTGAGCTTGCACAACGTTTAGAAGCTGAAGGTTACGACTGGATTAAAAAAGAACTAGGTATTGAAGACGAAACAGAAGAGCAAGAAGCGTAAGAGAGGAGCATAAACATGACAATTGGTACATTACCTTTCGATCAAGATTCTATCCGTCAGCATGCAAGCGAAGCGAATGAAGCTGCTTGGTTGACTGAGTTCCGCTTACAAGCTCTTGCAAAGGCAACTGAACTTCCAATGCCAACGCCTGATAAAACAAAGATTGATAAATGGGACTTTATCGGCAAAGGTCACACTGCAAAGCAAGAGCCTGTACGTTCTTTAGAAGAACTTCCAGAAACAGTGAAAAATTTAATTGATGAAAAGAATAACGTTCTTGTACAGCGCAGCGGTACAACTGCATTTGTTTCTTTATCAGAAGAAGCGAAAACAAAAGGCGTTATTTTTACAGATATCGTATCAGCTGCAACGGAGCATGCTGAATTAGTACAAAAGTATTTAATGAAAGACGGCGTGAAAGTTGACGAGCATCGTTTAACAGCTCTTCATGCTGCACTAATCAACGGCGGTGCGTTCGTATACGTTCCGAAAAACGTTGTTCTTGAAACACCACTTCAAGCTGTATTCTTAGTAGACGGTGAAGAAGCAAATGTATATAACCACGTATTATTTGTAGCAGATGCAAATAGTTCTGCAACATATGTAGAAAACTACGTGGCAAATGAAAATGTTACTGGTATTGCAAATATCGTGGCAGAAGTAATTGTAGAACAAGGTGCACAAGTGAAATTTGGTGCAGTTGACTTATTAGCAAAAGATGTAACATCTTACGTAAACCGCCGCGGCGTAGTTGGACGAGATGGACGTCTAGAGTGGGCATTAGGTCTTATGAACGATGGAAACACAATTTCTGAGAACGTAACGAACTTAATGGGCGACGGTTCATTTGCTGATACAAAAACAGTAACAATTGGCCGTGGTAACCAAACACAAAACTTTACAACAAAAGTTGTTCACTTCGGTAAACATTCTGAAGGCTTTATCTTAAAACATGGTGTGCAAAAAGATAGTGCAACATCTATCTTTAACGGAATTGGTAAAATCGAGCATGGTGCTTCTAAATCAAACGCACAGCAATCTTCTCGCGTTCTGATGTTAAACGAAAAAGCACGCGGCGATGCAAACCCAATTCTTTTAATCGATGAAGATGATGTAATGGCAGGTCACGCAGCTTCTGTAGGACGCGTAGATCCTACTCAACTATACTACCTAATGAGCCGTGGTATTCCGAAGAAAGAAGCAGAACGTTTAGTCATCCATGGATTCTTAGCACCTGTAGTAAATGAGCTTCCAATCGAAGGAGTAAAAGCGCAGCTTGTTGAGGTAATTGAAAGGAAAGTTCGCTAATGGATATTCATGAAATACGCAAACAGTTTCCAATTCTTGATCAAAAGGTGAACGGCAAACAACTTGTTTATTTCGATAGTGCGGCAACTTCTCAAAAACCAATTCAAGTCATTGAAACGTTAGAACGTTACTATAAAGAATACAACTCTAACGTGCATCGCGGTGTTCATACGCTCGGTACGAAAGCAACCGATGCGTATGAAGGCGCACGTGAGAAAGTTCGTAAGTTTATTAATGCGAAGTCTATGGAAGAAATTATTTTTACGCGCGGTACAACAACAGCGTTAAATACAGTTGCGGCAAGCTATGGCATGGAACATGTAAAAGAAGGCGATGAAATCGTCATCACTTACATGGAGCACCATAGTAACATTATTCCTTGGCAACAAGTGGCTAAGAAAACAGGCGCAACATTAAAATATCTTCCGCTTCAAGAAGACGGGACGATCTCATTAGAAGATGCTCGCCAAACAATTACACCAAATACGAAAATCGTATCTATTATGTACGTATCAAACGTACTTGGAACGATTAACCCTGTAAAAGAAATTGCAGAAATCGCACACCAAAACGGAGCAATCATGATCGTTGATGGTGCGCAAAGTACACCGCATATGAAAGTGGACGTACAAGATTTAAATTGTGATTTTTACGCTTTATCCGCTCATAAAATGTGCGGTCCTACAGGTATCGGCGTATTATATGGTAAGAAGGAATTGCTTGAAAATATGGAGCCAATTGAATTTGGCGGTGAAATGATCGACTTCGTAGACTTACAAGAGTCTACGTGGAAAGAGCTTCCGTGGAAATTCGAAGCAGGTACACCGATTATCGGCAACGCAATCGGGCTTGGAGCTGCGATTGATTTCTTAGAAGAAATCGGTCTTGATAATATTGAAAAGCATGAACATGAATTAGCGCAGTATGCTTTAGAAAGACTATCAGAAGTAGACGGTGTTACAATTTATGGTCCAAAGCGCCGTGCAGGTCTTGTTACATTTAATATTGATGACGTACATCCACACGATGTGGCAACAGTATTAGATGTAGAAGGTATTGCGGTTCGTGCAGGGCATCATTGTGCACAGCCGTTAATGAAGTGGCTAAAAGCTTCTTCTACAGCACGTGCAAGCTTCTATTTATATAACACAAAAGAAGAAATTGATACATTTGTCGAAGCGCTGACGAAAACAAAGGAGTATTTCACAAATGTCATTTAATAATTTAGATACGTTATATCGTCAAGTTATTATGGATCATTATAAAAATCCACGTAACCATGGCATATTAGAAGATAGTGTTACGGTTAATTTGAACAATCCAACTTGCGGTGACCGCATTCAACTTACAATGAAAGTAGAAGACGGAATTGTTCAAGAAGCGAAGTTTGAAGGAGAAGGTTGTTCCATCTCCATGTCCTCCGCTTCTATGATGACGCAAGCAGTAAAAGGAAAGAAAATTGAAGAAGCACTTAAGATTTCTAAAATTTTCTCTGATATGATGCTAGGAAAAGAGTATGATGACAGCGTTGATTTAGGAGATATTGAAGCATTGCAAGGCGTATGCAAATTTCCAGCGCGTATTAAGTGTGCAACATTAGCTTGGAAAGCGTTAGAAAAAGGCTTGAACGAAGAGAAGTAATGCAAATGAGTTCCTAAATACGAAGTTTATCCAAGGAGGGACATACGAACATGGCGAAACAGCTGCCAGATATCGGCGATTATAAATATGGTTTCAAAGATAAGGACGTTTCAATTTTCCGTGCTGAGCGCGGTTTAACAAAAGAAATCGTAGAAGAGATTTCACGTATGAAAGAAGAACCACAGTGGATGTTAGACTTCCGTTTAAAATCACTGGATCACTTCTATGAAATGCCAATGCCACAATGGGGCGGCGACTTAAATGATTTAAATTTCGATGAAATTACGTACTACGTAAAACCATCTGAGAAATCTGAGAAGTCTTGGGATGAAGTACCTGATGAAATTAAAGCAACGTTTGATAAATTAGGTATTCCAGAAGCAGAACAAAAATATTTAGCGGGTGTATCTGCACAGTACGAATCTGAAGTTGTATACCACAACATGAAAGAAGATTTAGAAGAGCTAGGAATCGTATTTAAAGATACAGATAGCGCGTTAAGAGAGAATGAAGATATTTTCCGTGAGCATTTCGGAAAAGTAATCCCACCAACTGATAACAAATTCTCTGCATTAAACTCTGCAGTTTGGTCTGGTGGATCATTTATCTATGTTCCAAAAGGTGTGAAAGTTGATACACCACTTCAAGCGTATTTCCGTATTAACTCTGAAAATATGGGACAATTCGAGCGTACGCTTATTATCGTAGACGAAGGCGCACATGTACACTACGTAGAAGGTTGTACAGCACCTGTTTACACAACAAACTCACTTCACAGTGCGGTAGTAGAAATCATTATTAAGAAAGATGCATATTGCCGTTATACAACAATCCAAAACTGGGCAAACAACGTATATAACCTAGTTACAAAACGTGCAGTTTGTGAAGCAAACGCAACGATGGAATGGATTGACGGTAACATCGGATCGAAATTAACGATGAAATACCCAGCTGTTATCTTAAAAGGCGAAGGCGCTCGTGGTTTAACATTATCTATCGCGATTGCTGGTAAAGGCCAACACCAAGATGCTGGTGCGAAAATGATTCACTTAGCACCAAACACATCTTCAACAATCGTTTCTAAATCGATTGCAAAACATGGTGGTAAAGTAACATACCGTGGTATCGTACACTTCGGACCAAAAGCGACAAACTCTCGCTCTAACATCGAGTGTGACACATTAATCATGGATAACCAATCTACATCTGATACAATTCCTTACAACGAGATCAAAAATGATCACGTATCACTTGAGCACGAAGCGAAAGTATCAAAAGTATCAGAAGAACAATTATTCTACCTAATGAGCCGCGGTATTTCTGAGCAAGAAGCAACAGAAATGATCGTAATGGGCTTCATCGAGCCATTCACTCGCGAACTTCCAATGGAATACGCAGTAGAAATGAACCGCCTAATCAAGTTTGAAATGGAAGGTTCTATCGGTTAATTTAAAAGTGGAAGCGCCCTGTTTACAGGGCGCTTTTTTTATTGGGTGCTAATATATCAATCGTTTCTCTCGATATATCAGCATTATTTTGGAAATAACGGTGCTTCGACATGTAAAAAGCCACTGAAAAACTATCTAATTTGAGTAAGTGAAAAAATTTTATCAATATACGAAAATTAAAATTTTATGATATAATTTTCAAGAAAGGAGTTGAGTTTTTGGAAAGTTCTAAACCATTTTGAAGGGATAACATTCATAGTATGTTTATTAGTTAGTTTATGCACTATTAATTATTCGTTTATTCCCTTCGCTGAAACATAAACAAGTGATTCAGCTGATGCAACAAAATTATTCTAAAAAAGGAGTTGAATTTTTTGAAAATTATAAATAGAATCAAAGGAATCAAGTTTCTAGCATGTTTATTAGTTGGTTTATGCACTATTAATTATTCATTTATTTCCTTCGCTGAAACACAAACAAGTAATTCAGCTGATGCAACAAAAAATGCTAGTGGTATTGATAATGGCATAGCAAATTTAAAGTATGATAGTAGAGATATTTTAGCAGTAAATGGTGATAAAGTAGAGAGTTTTGTTCCGAAACAAGGTATCAATTCAAAAGGAAAATTTGTAGTGGTTGAACGTGAGAAAAAATCACTTTCAGCTTCACCAGTCGATATTTCAATTATTGATTCTATGGCTAATCGTACATATCCAGGAGCAGTACAACTTGCAAATAAAGCGTTTGCAGATAATCAACCTAGTTTATTAGTGGCCAAGAGAAAACCTTTGAATATTAGTATAGACTTACCTGGCATGGGAAAAAACAATACAACAACTGTCCAAAATCCAACATATAGTAATGTGTCCGGAGCAGTAGATGATTTAGTATCTACTTGGAGTGAAAAGTATTCAGCAACACATACGTTACCTGCAAGAATGCAGTATACAGAATCTATGGTTTATAGTAAATCTCAAATAGCAAGTGCTCTTAATGTTAACGCTAAATATCTTGATAATGGACTGAACATTGACTTTAATGCGATTGCAAATGGAGAGAAAAAAGTGATGGTTGCGGCATATAAGCAAATATTTTATACCGTAAGTGCAGAACTACCTGACAATCCATCAGACCTTTTTGATAATAGTGTTACGTTTGAAGAGTTAACTCGTAAAGGGGTAAGTAATGAGGCTCCGCCTGTTATGGTGTCAAATGTAGCTTATGGCAGAACAATTTATGTGAAATTAGAAACAACTTCTAAGAGCAATGATGTACAAGCTGCCTTTAAAGCTTTAATTGAGAATCAAGGCGTCCAAACGAATCAACAGTACAAAGATATTTATGAAAACAGTTCCTTTACTGCTGTAGTATTAGGCGGAGATGCAAAAGAGCATAACAAGGTTGTTACAAAAGATTTTAATGAAATACGAAATGTAATTAAAGATAATGCAGAATTTAGTCTTAAAAATCCAGCATACCCGATTTCATATTCAAGCGTTTTCTTAAAAGATAATTCAATTGCTGCTGTTCATAACAATACAGAGTATATCGAGACTACATCTACAGAATATTCCAGTGCTAAAATGAAGCTTGATCATTATGGTGCATATGTTGCTCAATTTGAAATAACTTGGGATGAATTTTCATATGATGAAAATGGAAATGAAGTACTAACTCATAAAGCATGGGAAGCAAACGACAGAAACAGAACTGCTCATTTCTCTACAGTTATACCATTTCCACCTAATTCAAAAAATTTAAAATTCGTAGCATGGGAATGCACAGGTCTTGCATGGGAATGGTGGAGAACAGTTATTAATGAACAAAATGTTCCGTTAGCAAATGAAATAAACATCTGGATTGGCGGAACGACATTATACCCAACCTCTAATATTAGTTATAATTAAAGGTGATGTATACGTCCGAAGCGCCCTGTTTACAGGGCGCTTTTTTTATGAGAGCAAATATATCGGCACTTTTTGCAACATAACAGCGCACATAGGACATTTATGGGCGCTTCGGCAAGATATAAAGACCCTCCGAGCTAAAAGCCACCTCATCATCAAAATGAGGTGGCTTTATCGGTACGTTTATAGCGAATCCATAATTTTTTCATTCCAATGAAAATGCTGTAGCCGATTAGTGCGCCCGTAGTGTTCAAAATAATATCATCTACATCGAAGATACCAGTGAAAGTTATTAATTGTAGTAATTCGATAAAGAAAATGATTTTGATAAAAAGCTTGCAAGTTAATTTCCAGTTGTTTACTTTCGGGAATAATAGAGGGGTGAAAAAACCGAAAGGAATGAACATTACAACATTCCCTATTGTATTCATAAGCCATATATCTAAGTTATAATGATCGAAATTCATGATATATTTGAATGTGCTTGCAAATGGAATTACATTTACTAGATGGTTAATCGCAGACCAGTTACCTGTTTCTAAGAAGTATGTTACATTGCGGAAATAATCAAAAAGAGGTCTGCTCAGTAAAAGCTGGAATACTAAGATGAATGAATATGGAATAAATAACCCCCATCCAAGCCACTTTATATATTTATGAGAAGAATTCATCACTTTCTCAATCTCTATTCCTAATACATTGGCCTCTCCAAAATTTTGAATGGCTAATTGCGTTGCTTCCTCTACTGACTTCCCTTGATTGATAAACTCTTCTTGCAAGCTTGTCAGGTGGTCGTATAGTTCAAGGGATAGTTCTTCCTTTTCACTTTTTGGTAAATGTGTTTCTTTTATAATAAGCTTAATATATTCCTCTAGCGTCATCAGCTATAGGCCCCCTTCTTACACACTTTAATTAAAGCAGTAATTTGATCCCATGCTGTTAGTTTTTCTTGCAGTATTTTTTCTCCGTTAGCAGTGATGCGATAAAATTTTCTTTTCATCCCTGTTTCGGATTCTCCCCAATAAGAGGTAATGAGTTCTTTTTGCTCCAATCGTTTGAGAGCGGGATATAACGTACCTTGACTCATATTGTAGGCATCCTTGCTATTTTCTTTTAATTTTTGAATGATTTCATATCCGTATGTATCATGCTGCTGAATGATGGAGAGAAGTAAAATATCAATGCTTCCTTTTAATATCTCTTTATCCATTTTATGGTTCACCACCTTGTGCTGAAATTGTATCACGACATATGTCGCATTACAAGGTAGTGTTTCTTTTTTATGATAAAAAGAAGAAATTTTGCTTTTTCCATCAATGAGAGTACAATGTAAAATAGCAAGAAAAGACGAAAAGTATTTACAGGATTCAAGCTTACATATAGCGTAAACAAGAAGTATGGAATCGAGAGGAGGTTTTTTCTCTGCGTATAGACACGGAAGCAACAATTCATCTTTATCATACAAATGATATACATAGTCATTTTGAAAATTGGCCGCAAATTTCTCAGTTTGTTGTAGAAGAGAAAAAGCGTCGTCTTGCTGCTGGTGAAGCGGTCTTTACATTAGATATTGGCGATCACGTTGATCGCTTTCATATGATTTCTGAGGCAACGAGCGGAAAAGGAAATGTGCAGCTATTAAATAAAGCGCTGTACGATTATGTAACGATTGGAAACAATGAGGGGATTACACTTGCGAAAGAGCAACTGGATCATTTATATGACAATGCGAATTTTGAAGTGCTCGTTGCGAATTTATTTGAAACAAATCAAACACGTCCTAGCTGGGTAAAACCATATGTGCTGCAAACACTTGATAATGGGATTACAATTGCTTTTATCGGTTTAACAGTGGCGTATCCTGATTTTTATGCGAAGTTAGATTGGCATATTGAAGATCCATATCTACATTTAGAAGCCATTTTAGAAGAGATACGTTCAAAGGCGGATGTCATTGTTGTATTGTCTCATTTAGGAAAGAATGCAGATGAATACATGGCAGAGCATTATGATATAGATGTTATTTTAGGCGCACATACCCATCATTTATTTGATCGCGGTGTATTAATGAATGGAACACTTCTTTGCTGCTGCGAGAAGTGGGGGCATTATGTGGGACATGTACAAATAACAGTGGATTTACAAACAAAGCAAGTGATAAAAAAAGATGGACGAGCAATTAATACGAAGCGATTTGGAGCCTATGGAGGGCCTCATGCTTTGTTAGAGAAGCTTGAACAAGAAAGTAAGTTCATCATGGCAGAGCCTGTTGTAAATTTAAAAGAATCACTAGAAGTCGATTGGTTTCAGGAAACGAAATTTGCTCATATGCTTGCCGAATCTCTTAGGGAATGGTGTGATGCTGAAATTGGTATGGTAAATGCAGGTGTATTACTTGAAGGATTGCAGGAAGATGTAGTTACCCGAGGGGATATTCATCGCATTTGTCCACATCCGATTAATCCATGCCGTTTGCAAGTGAAAGGGAAAACATTGCGAGATGTGATTTTGAAAGCACGCCGCCCAAACATGGAACAGCTTGAAGTAAAAGGTTTAGGTTTTCGCGGGAAAGTTATGGGGAAAATGATATATGCTGGCGTAGAAGTTGTGCCAGATACGATTCCGGGTAATAAAATATTACTCGAAGATGTCATTATCAACGGAGAATCATTAGACCTAGAACGAATCTATACAGTAGGAACGATTGATATGTTTACATTCGGTTACTTATATCCAGAGCTTGCGGTCGTGCCAGAAAAAGAATATTATATGCCGGAATTGCTCCGTGATGTTTTGAAGGATACATTAATGAAATATGCATCATCTGTAAAATTATAGCCTACTGATTGCAGTAGGCTTTTGTATTCACACTCTTTTTTCTCTTTTCATACAGATAAAGGAGAGAGGAGTGTGAACTATGGTTAATATAGAACCAATTATAATAAATGAATACACGTTTATAGCAGTGAGTGTAAAGCTTCCTAAAACAAATTTGTTAGCTGTTATGAGCGATAAAGGTTATATTATGTGCGGAGCATTAGATGTGGGATTGTTAAACGAAAAGTTAAGCGATCGCGGCATTCTTGCAGGGCGCGCTGTTGGTGTAAGAACGATTGAGCAGTTGTTAGAGGCGCCGCTTGAATCGGTTACATTTGAAGCTGAAAGGTTAGGCATTACAGCTGGTACAATTGGAAAAGATGCATTGTTAAAAATGATATAAATATATCGTCCCTCTTTTTTGCATATACATGTGTAAGAAGGAGGGATTTGTTATGCGCGCGTTTCGTCCCCGGACTTCTCGGTTTCGGAAAGGACCACTGCCATTTCGCTACGTATTACTTATTTCATTTGCTATTTTTATTATACTTACCTTACAAGGATTGTGGCTTGTGAACAAAAGCATTCAGCCAACGTTAATGAAATATGCAGAAATGCAGACGAAGCGAACAGCGACAGTTGTCATGACGAAAGCAGTGAAAGATAGGGTTGCACAAGGGATCGATGTCGATTCATTAATGAAGATGCAAACTGATAAAAATGGAAAAGTATCTACAATGGATTTAAACACAGAAGCAGTAAATGAGATTTTAACATCGACAACAACGGATATAGAGAAATATTTACATCAAGTCGAGAAGGGGGATACGAAAGCGTTAGGATTATCAGAGGAAGATGGAACTGCACTATCCGTTCCGCTTGGTAGAATTACGGATAATGCATTGCTTGGTAATATAGGACCAAATATTCCAATTACGTTTACAACAATTGGTCATGTATCCACGAATATTAAACAAGATTTTCAGCAGCAAGGAATTAACAATACGGCTATTAAAATTGTGATGGAAATTGAAGTGGCTCTTCAGGTTATTATTCCATTCCATACGAAGGAAGTAACTGTGAAGCAAGATATTCCAGTAGCCACACGTATTATTCAAGGTGAAGTGCCTGGCTATTACGGAAGCGGCGGAGTTGTTGTGCCGGAGAAAAAGGAGAAAAAAGCGGATAACTAATGTTACCCGCTTTTTTAGATAAAGGAATTGTTAGTTTGAGATAACTGTAGCATCGAACTGCGGTTATCTTTTTGAATTCATTCGCTCTTTTCGCTCCCATAAGCTTAAATGCATATATGGATCAAACGCCCATTCTGTATAGCCGTTATCTTTATACAATCCAAAATGCAGGTGAGGCGGAAATTTACCAGCTGTCCCAGGAGGACCATAACCAGTGCTGCCGACAAATCCAATAACAGTTCCAGGCTCAATGATTTGTCCAAGCTGTATTTCTTTTGAAAATCCACCTAAGTGTGCGTAGTAATGATAATTGTTATATAAGTCGCGAATACCGATGCGCCAGCCGCCAAGACGATTCCATCCTTTCGTTTCAATGATGCCATAGCAAGTAGAACGAACAGGTACACCATAGCCAGCGAAAATATCTGTGCCTTCATGCATACGCCGTCCGCCAAAGCTTCGTTTAGCGCCAAATGTACTGCGGTAACTATGATCGCTGCGAACCGGCAGAGGGAAAGCATTACCATCTAAATTAATCCGATTGTAATGTTTGTACATACGAGCATAACCTAATATTAACTCTACTGTTTTTGCTCGTTGATAATATTCCCACAACATAATTTTTAGCTGTTCTCGGTTTGTTCCGCGTTTTCCTAATATAGTAGTCATTGTATAGAGAACATCTTTCTCATTATTTGCGTCTGCCAATCCATCGTTGTCCCCGTCTAACCCCATGCCTCCAAATAAGGCAATTGTGTACGGTTTTGTATCATGGGGTTCTGGATTTGCTGGCCCGGACCATACTTCTGGTTTGAAGTAAATAGAGATAATGGCATCTGGCTTTTTCGGAATATCGCGGCGAACAGAACGGATATTTCGCTCGTATTGATCGATGGCAGCGAAGTAGTACCATGGAATAAGGGAGTATGTCTCCATTTCCTTATATAATGTCATTCGCTTCATGTATATGTCTTCTTGCTTGTTTTCTTGTCCGTACACAATGTTTGTTTGGAGAAGAAAACAGATAGAAAGCAGAAGGAAAAATTTTCGATGCACGGCAGTAAGCTCCTTTCGAAATCACTACCTTTAGTGTGGGATATACACGATATTTCATTATAAGTAATAATTGGAAGGAATTCTTTGAATCTTCATTTGAGCAAATCGCTTTCATACGATAAAATAGATATGTTACATTGAAAGAAGCGAACATGGTAAACTATTTCAAATTGTGCGGAGTTGATGAACATGACAAAACAAACAGAATATATGCGCAAGCCCGAGTGGTTGAAAATTAAATTAAACACAAATGAAAACTATACAGGCTTAAAGAAAATGATGCGTTCTAAGAACCTTCATACAGTTTGTGAAGAGGCGAAGTGTCCGAATATTCATGAATGCTGGGCTGTTCGTAAAACAGCAACATTTATGATTTTAGGTGCAGTTTGTACACGCGCATGCCGTTTCTGTGCGGTTAAAACAGGCCTACCAACAGAGCTTGATCTACAAGAGCCAGAACGCGTAGCAGATTCTGTAGAGCAAATGGGCTTAAAACACGTTGTTATAACAGCAGTTGCACGTGATGATTTGAAAGACGGAGGAGCAGCTGTTTTTGCGGAAACAGTGCGCGCTGTTCGTCGTAAAAATCCATTTACGTCTATTGAAGTTTTACCATCTGATATGGGTGGAGTAGAAGAGAATTTAAAAATGTTAATGGATGCACGTCCGGATATTTTAAACCATAACATTGAAACGGTACGTCGATTATCTGACCGAGTTCGCGCTAGAGCAAAATACGATCGTTCCCTAGAATTTTTACGTCGTGCAAAAGAAATGCAGCCTGACATTCCAACAAAATCAAGCATCATGGTGGGACTTGGGGAAACGAGAGAAGACCTTATCGAAGCAATGGATGACCTGCGTGCAAACAACGTTAATATTTTAACGCTTGGTCAATATTTGCAACCGTCTAAAAAGCATTTACCAGTTATTAAGTATTACACACCAGCAGAATTTGCAGAGCTAAAAGAAATTGCACTTAGCAAAGGATTTAGTCACTGCGAGGCTGGTCCGCTTGTACGTTCTTCTTACCATGCAGATGAGCAAGTACAATCTGCAAGAGAAAATACAGCAGAAGCAAAATAATGAGAAAAAATCCTTCTTAGTGAATCAGCTAAGGGGGATTTTTTTTTGAACAAGATATCAGTGTAGACAATACGATAGAGCATAAAAGGAGGAATTATATGAAAGGGTTTGTTTTGTTAGCAATCGCAATTGTGAGTGAAGTATTTGGGACAACGATGCTGAAGTTGTCAGACGGATTTACGAAAGTATGGCCAAGTATCGGTGTTGTTCTTGGTTTTGCATCTGCATTTTATTTTTTATCTCAAACGTTGCAACATCTTCAAATTAGCACCGCTTATGCGATCTGGTCTGGAGTTGGTACAGCGCTAACAGCATTAATTGGTGTTCTCATTTGGAAGGACGTTTTTACATGGCAAACGTTAGTTGGCCTAGTGCTTATTATTGGCGGGGTTGTTGTATTAAATATGTCGAGTTCAGGTGCACATTAAAGATAAAAGAGCTGGAAGTGTCAGCTCTTTCATTTGTATTCCAGTACGGTATTTCCACATGTGGATAAAAGTTTATGTAATTCTGCTGTGGATAAAGAAATTGTGACTTCAGGGACACCAGGTGAAATTAATACTTTTTCGTATTGATAAATAGAAGGATCCACAATGATTGTTACATCCTCTGTATAACCAAACGGCGCAACACATCCTGGGAGACATCCCGTTTTCTCTCTTAGTTCATCAGGTGAACAAAGAGAGACGCGTGTACCGATAAGATCTTTCATTTGCTTCATATCAAGGCGGGTTCCTTCTAACGTAAAGAAGACATAGTAAGTCCCAGATGTCGTTTTCATAAAGAGACTTTTACTTGGTTCGCCTTCTAAGCCAAGGCGTTCTCGAACGATTCGGTCTGTTTCATAATCTAGAACTGGTTCATGTTCAAACTTTTCATATAAAACATTCGTTTCATGTAGTAACGAGATGACTTCTTCGTACATCGTAATGCAGGCTCCTTTCGTTTCACTTCTTGAGTGTCTTCCGTAATTTTTCGAATTTCTTTTTGTTTACCCCGCACTAACGGGCAGTAATATTGAGTAAAGGCAAAGGAGTGCTAACTGCCCGTAAGAGCCCGATTGGTTCAACTAACCTTTTGGAGAAGAGCATTCCAAAAGGAAGTTTCACCTTATAATTTCATGTGTAATGAACTGTCCATTATAAAAAGCGCTATATGTTGTAAAAGCACACGGCGCAGTTTGAGCAGCTTCCCGGTTTGAAATTTTATGGTGCTGAACAGGAATATTGTATTTTTGTTCAATTTCTTTCAGTTCTTCATGGACATAATAATCCGTAAATGATCATTGATCTGTGTAATACACGACCAATCCTTCTTTGTTTTCAATATGCATTTCTTTTGCAAAACTCCGCGTGCCATTCTCTTGTCAGATATAGCGCAGCAAATATGTTCTGATTCTAGATTATCGGTAGTTACATTCATTCGTTTCACAATGTATTCCCCACAATCTGTGGATATTCGCTGTACCATGCTCTATCGTAATTTCGTATACGTCTGGATTGCTTAAGCTTTTCCATGTGGAAAAACCGATGCTGTTGTCAAAAATCTTTAAAATGAGTGTGAATAAGTTACCGTGTGTAACGAGCAGCGTTACTTCTTGCTCCTGATGTTGTACTATGTTGTGGATAAGTGATTGTACTCGTTCTGTTGCTTGGCGCGTCGATTCTCCGCCTGGAAAGGCGACATCAATTTCTGTAAATGTTTGCTCGAGCATTTGTAGCCAATTATCCATTGGTACACCGCTTAATATACGTTCAGCTAGTCGGTCATCCTCTTGAATAGGAAGTTGTACTTGTGACGCATAAGGTGCAATCGAATGAACGGCGCGAGCGAACGGACTCGAGATAATTTTTTCGATAGGAAGTTGTTCTGTGATGAGAAAATTGGCAAGAGTTTTAGCTTGCTGCTGACCCACTGCTGTAAGTGGTGCATCACATTCTTGCCCAGTTGCAGTGCAATGGCGGACAACAATTAATTTCTTCATGATTCATCCCTCACTTATAAATAGACGAATTTGTACGTACTTCGACAAATAGAGTGAGGAATCCTCTTTTTTCTAGTTATTGGTAACTGAGGTTGGGGTAGTTCAATTTGAAAACATTACATTTGAAAATATGCTCGTTCTGTAATTCCACAATCGTGCTATTTCGTTAAATAACCTGATGGTAATATGTTAGAATAATTATTAGGAATGAGTCTAGCTGATTAAAAGACGTGTAGGAATGAAAAGAAAACATAATTTGAAACGGAGGAATTATATGAGTATAAACAAAAAGCGCAAGCCCAATAAAGTAAAAATCGTTTTTCGAGTATTAATGATTATTATTGGAGCATTTATAACAGCATATGGGCTAGAATCGGTATTAATCCCAAACAACGTTTCAGACGGTGGTGTGACGGGTTTAAGTATCGTTAGCTCACAATTACTTGGATTACCATTAGGAATTCTAATTGCAGTCATTAACATCCCGTTTGTTTGGTTAGGGTATAAGCAAATTGGTAAAAATTTTGCTATTTATTCGATTATCGGTATTGCTTCACTAGCAATTGGTACTGTTCTTATGCACAACGTACGAACTATTATTCACGGTGATACATTGTTAGTTACCGTTGTTGGTGGGATTATCATCGGTTTTGGTATGGGATTAGCATTGCGTAATGGCGGCGCATTAGATGGAATTGACATGTTAGCCGTATTACTTTCTCGAAAATTACCTTTTGGGACAAGTGACCTCATCTTATTTTTAAACATGTTTGTCTTTATTGTTGTCTCAACAGTATTTGGTCTTGAAGGGGCTATTCTTTCAGCCATTGCTTACTTTATTGCTTCTAAAGTCATTCACATTGTTGAAGTAGGTTTAAGTGGTTCTAAAACATTTAAGATTATCACAAAAGAACCTGAATTAATGGTAGAAACAATTCGAGAGCGATTAGGTCGAAGTGCAACTTATAATGAGGTTTACGGCGGTTATTCAAACGAACAATTTAAAGAAATTACTTGTGTCATTAACCGCTTAGAAGAAAGTAAAATGAAAGAAATCATTCATGAAATTGATGAAAATGCCTTTGTTACGGTATATGACGTAGCAGAAGTAAAGGGCGGTAATTTCAGAAAACATGATATTCATTAATTATAACTTAGAAAAATTTAATATAGTTTCACAAAAAAATCACCTTTTTAGTTTGACTAAAAGGTGATTTTTTTACTGGATTTTTATCCTGCTACTTTTGTTAATATAATGTGCAATATTATAGATAAATTATTGTTTTTAAAAACCGCACGTACTTTCATTGGCTTTTAACATTACATAGTAGCTTAGCTTGCATGTTCTGCTAGGAGTTTTGTTTTCATTTTGCGAATTAGGATATAAGCACCAATACCAAACAGTATCATAAGTCCTTCGATTACAAATAAATGGATTTGTCCGCGTTGGTAGAGTACTGCGAAAAAGTCAATAAATGCATGAAGGAATACTGCCAGCCCTATAAATATGTATTTCTTATGTTTTACAGCATATAAGACAAGCATTGTGAGTGCGATTTGCATGATAAAAGCAACGAGCCGCTCTACTGCGCCAAATAAGTAGAAGTAAGGCGGAGTATGTACTAATGCATCTTGGACAGCGCTAAGCTGTGGTGCTTTCTCAATCATTTTAGAAAAGGTTCCGTTATTAATGGAGAAAGCAAATACAAGACTTTGCACTCCGACAGTTGCTCCGATTAATAATGATTCAATTCCTCCGTGACCGATTCCATAAGCAAGGCCGTCTTTATACTCCTGGTATTTCTTAAGTAAAAAGAAAAAGGCGATAAAACGAGCCAGTTCCTCAAAAATACCAGCAGTTAATCCGCCATATATAGCATAGATAAACGGATTTTTAAATAGCTCAGTTGCTGCTGGATTTCCAAGTACAAAGACATGTAGCGTTTTTTCTAAAATTTGTGAGAATCCGAGGAAAAATACAATCCCGACGCCGACAATTTTGAAAGAGATTTTATATTTCTTTCGGAAGTAAATGAGCGCAATAATCGGGATGAGAACAGAAATAACAAGTTGCACAATCATACTTCCAATTGTTGCATTTGAAACCATTAAATTCACCACTTTTCACTAGTTTATAGTCTTATTATACATTGAGTGAAAAAATTTTTTCAAAAAATAGCCTAAAAGGAGGAAGTGCAGGAAGTGTTTCACTACGCAAAAAACGTGCGGAATATTTAGATGTATAATCGAGCCCTGCCTTTTATGTTCTTGAAGATGAGATATAATGGTCAAAATAAATGAAATAACCTGAGAGTGTATTCTCAGGTTATTTCATTGTATTAGGCAGTGTATTATTTTGCGTGTTATTTAAATGCGGATTTTTGCTCATTTCATGCTTGAGCATATCAAGTGTTTGTGCATATTCTTTATCGTTTAATGTGCCGGATTTGAGTCCTTGGATTTGTGATATTAATTTTTGATCTGTTGATACATATGCTTTATAGTAGCGGGGAACAACAGACAATGCTGCTTTTTGTACTTGATCAGCGACTAGAGCCGGATCTGTCGTTTTTGCTCGGTATACAACAAACACTTCATCATCTGTTACAAGTGTTGCTGCATTCATGACATCGGGTAGTTTCACACTCAAATCTGTAATCATTTCTGCTAATCGTACTTTGTTAATTGTACCGACCTGACGATTCGACACTTCATCTTTTTGTTTTTGAGAATAGCCGACTTTTGTCAGCGTGTCGTTTGGCACGTCTTTCCCGTATATGTCTCTATGCGCAGACAAGAGTACGCGGCTTCCTTCTTCCCGTTTCATTTCCGCTTTGTTTGTTTGGCATCCAGCAAAGATGGAAAGAGTAAGAAGGGATAAGAGCAGTTGTTTTTTCATGATTGTTTCCTCCTTATTGGCTCGCTATTTGCGGGCAGTAATACCCATATCTCAAGATTGAAAGAGAATCGTTGTCCAGCTCTAGCGGCTAGAATCTCCGGTCGTTTCGCCCCTCGGACGAGGCAAAAAGCGCCTCTCTGCCTTGAGCTCCAACGTCCTGCGATTCTGGGCGAGCTGCTTCCGCTTTTCTACAGAAGATAGGTGGGAGATAACTGTCCATAAGAACCCGATTGGTTCAACTAACCTTTTGGAGAAGAATGCTCTAAAAGGAAGTTTCATTCTATAGCATTTCCCACTTAAGAGATTTTTTGTATTTGAAATTGTTGGTTTTGTGGCTTTATGATACGATAAAAAGAAGAAAGAAGAGGAAAGGGAATGGAAGATGGAGCAGAAGCAGGAGATTCGCACTACAGTTTACGTGAATAATATCCACTATGAAGTAATAGCAGAAAATCGAAATGGATTTAATGAAGAAGCATTTAAAGCTCGCTACGCAGAAATTTTAAATAAATACGATTACATCGTGGGTGATTGGGGCTATGATCAGCTTCGATTACGCGGATTCTTTGCTGACAGTAACCAGCGTGCAACGTATGATACGAAAATTAGTACATTATCAGAGTATTTATACGAGTATTGTAATTTTGGATGTGCATACTTTGTACTGCGAAAAGTGAAGAAGTAAAGAAACTCCTCTTGCATTGGGTAAGAGGAGTTTTTTTGCCTATCGCATGTATATAGAAATGCAATCGCCAGCTGCAAGTTTGGCATTTGGCTTAATGTGTTGACCGTTTAAGTGAATAGATCCTTTTTTAATTTTCTCTATGATTACCGTACGGCTCCATTCTGAAATATAGGTTGCGAGTGCTTTGTCGATGCGAAACAATCCATACACGGATTCTAATAGGATGGTTAGTTCCGTCAATCCTGCGTTTTCATAGGGCAGGATTGAAATGTTGTTTATTGTTTCCTGGCGTTCTTCTTGAAGCATATCGACTGTTTCAACATGTTCAGAATACGTTTTATAAATGTGTAATTTCTTATTCCATGTATGTCCTTTTTCGCATTTGTAAATCGCAAAACGATAAATGTTTTTACCATTCGCGTTATGTCTGCGAATATGTGTATCAGTAAACAAGGCTGTATGACCACAATTTTTACAATGTTTTTCTACAGTATCTTCTAATTCTGTCTTATATAAATTCCAAGAAAGTTGTACGTTCTGCATTTTCCTTCACCTCGTATTTAGATAAAGGAACGTGGGACATCTATTTGGATGTCTTGCAGTATGAAATATAGAAAACAGAGAAAAATAAAAGAAGGTTCCCCTGTGAGGAACCTTCGTAACAATCATACTACAGATGTGCTACGTTCCTTTGTAATGGGAATTGGGCAGACTACTCCCTTGAAAAAAGCGTTGTGCTTTTTTGAGAGTAATACTATCCAGTTGTTGCTCCATTACAAAGTATATGTTGGCATACGTAGTATAACATCCTTTCTATCCAAATAGATTTGTCGTTAGTATAACATATTAAACTGAAAATTCAAAATAAATAGCACGAAAAATTACCAGCCTGTTGCAAGCTGGTAATTTTGATTACATCAGTTCAAATAAAAATGAACGTAATTCTTCTGCATTTTCTTCAGAAATAGAAAATGCATGTTCTAAGTAGCCAGGTTCTTCTAAGTCGTCACGACCGATAATGGCAAATTTATTGCGCTGTATATCAAGGACGATTGTTTTACCATAATGACGGTCAGAATACAAAAGCGCTAAATCGTGGCGCTCGTTTTCTCCCATAAAGCTTACGAAGCGCGTTTTTGTTTCTACTGTATCATCATAAAGAAAAAAGCGTTCTCCCATGAACATGACTCCTTTTTAAATATCTAAATTTAAGTGTGGTTTATGATCTAAATGGTGGTGCGTTTTAATAAAGCGCACTGTTCTCGTTTTATAACGCATAACGATTGAATATGTTTCTGCTAAATCTCCGCCAAGGAATTTCACACCATCTAATAACTCGCCAGCAGATACACCTGTTGCTGAGAAGATTGCGTCATCACCGGATACTAAATCATCTAACATAAGAAGTTGACGTGGGTCTTCTAAGCCCATTGCAAGGCAACGTGCTTCTTCTTCTTCATTCATTGGAACGAGACGTGCTTGCATCTCTCCGCCAAGACATTTAAGTGCTGCAGCAGAAATAACGCCTTCCGGAGCACCGCCAGTACCGATAAATAAGTCGATTCCTGTTCCAGGAAGAGCTGTTGCGATAGATGCCCCAACATCACCGTCACCGAACAATTTTACACGTGCACCTTTTGCACGAACACGATCGATAATGTCTTGATGACGTTCACGCTCTTGGATGATAACTGTTAAGTCGCGAATTTTTTTATTGTTTGCTTCTGCTACAATGTCAATTGTCTTTTCGATTGGATCATCTAAGCTGATTTTACCAGCTGCATTTGGACCAACTGCAATTTTTTCCATATACATATCAGGAGCGTGTAGAAGGTTTCCTTTATCAGCGATGGCGATAACAGCCATTGCGTTTGCAAGACCTTTTGCTACGATATTTGTTCCTTCTAATGGATCAACGGCGATATCTACTTCTGGACCGTTACCTGTTCCAAGCTTTTCACCAATGTAAAGCATCGGTGCTTCATCAAGTTCCCCTTCTCCAATCACAACAGTACCAGCCATGTTAACAGAGTCAAACATCGTACGCATTGCAGTCGTTGCAGCATCATCTGCTTCATTTTTCTTACCGCGGCCCATCCATTGTGCTGATGCAAGGGCTGCTGCTTCTGTTACACGGACAATTTCTAGTGCGAGTTCACGTTCCAAGGTGTCATTCCCCCAATTCCGAAAATCATACACGTATAACTATAACAAAGAAAGAGAAAAAGGTGAATTCGAAAAATTGTCGATTTTTTTTGAATAAAGGGGTACAATTGGGAATGAAAATGCTTTAATTTCCAGGTAGGTGACATATATGTACTTTGTAGACCGTAAAAAAATTGAACAAATGTTACAGTGTTTAGAGAAAGTTGTTGCAGCATTTCAAACAAAACAAGAATACCGCGGAGCGCTTGATGAATATGCATTGGAGCGCATGGCACATCTTATGATTGATTGTATTTTAGACGTAGGCAATGCCATGATTGATGGATTTATTATGCGTGATCCAGGTAGTTATGAAGATATTATTGATATTTTAATGGACGAAAAAGTTGTTACGAATGAAGAAGGAGAACGTTTAAAAGAAGTTGTTCGTCTTCGTAAAATGATTGTACAAGAGTATGTAAATATGAACCATACAGAAGTGTATGATACAGTTCAAAAACATATTGATATGATTAAACAGTATCCTGCTAATATTCGCCGTTATTTGGAGCAAGAACTTGGTCCTGTATCTGCATTTGCAGGAGAGTAAAGTGAAACTTTCATCAGCGTTACTGATGGAAAGCTCTCGCTAATCGGGCGTATGCCAACAGTCAGTCCCCACCTCTCTTCTTTGTTTTTTTAGAATTTTGAGGTGGGGGTTTTACTGCTTAAAAATAGGAAAAAAATTCCTTTTGTGGATTGTGATGTACTTTGTTTATTAAAGCTTGTTAAAGGGAAGAAGGTAGAGAAATGGGGGAAACAGCACGTTCTACAAAAGAAGAAATTATTCAACTTTTGAAAGTAAGGAGAGAACAAACTGTTGCGGTATTAGCGGAAGCATTGCAAATTACGGAGATGGCAGTGCGCCGTCATGTAAGCAGGCTTGAAAAGGAAGAGCTGATTGAAGCGAAGATGGTACGCCAACATGTCGGAAGACCGATGTATGTTTATAGTTTAAGTGTAAAAGGGGAAGACCTGTTTCCGAAACAATATAAGCAGTTTGCAGTCGAAATGTTAGAAGACTTGCTGCATATTGGCGATGAGGAACTCGTGAAGAAGCTTTTAAGGGCACGTACGAACCGTATGGAAGAACAATTAGCGAACCGTATAAATCGAAAAGAAACAACAGTAGAGCGATTAAAAGAAATTGCAGTTATGCAAGAGAAAAATGGTTATATGGTGCGCGTACAACAAGAAAGTGAACATTCCTTCCTATTACAAAAGCAAAATTGTCCTTTAATAGAGGTAGCTGAAAAGTTTCCGCAAATTTGTCATGATGAGAAAAACATGTATGATACACTTTTGCCAGATGCTGATGTGAAAATATTATCTAGTATGTGTGATGGAGATTGCTTCTGTTCGTATCAAATAAAAGAAAAAAAATGAACATTATAGGACGCTTTTCGAAAAAGCGTTTTTTTCTTTTGGAAAAGAGGATACGATAAGAAGAGATGATGTATCAAGAAGGAGTGACACCTATGTATAAAGGTTATTTAATTGACTTAGATGGAACAATGTATCGAGGCGAAGAACGAATTGAAGAGGCAAGTGATTTTATAAAAGCGTTGCAAGAACGTAACTTACCATATTTATTTGTTACGAACAACTCAACGCGTAAACCAGAGCAAGTTGCAGATAAGCTTGTGCAGTTTGATATTCCAGCTAGCCCAGAGCAAGTATTTACGACAAGCATGGCAACGGCGAATTTTATATATGAAAGAAAGCAAAATGCTTCTGTATATATGATTGGAGAAGAAGGCTTACGTGATGCCCTTGTGGAAAAAGGATTCACACTTGTGGATAGTAATCCGGACTTTGTTGTTGTTGGATTGGATCGTGAAGTTACATATGAAAAGCTAGCAAAAGCATGCTTAGCCGTTCGAAACGGGGCAACATTCATTTCAACAAATGGTGATATTGCGATTCCAACAGAACGTGGTTTATTACCAGGGAACGGTTCTTTAACGTCTGTTGTAACGGTATCCACAACGGTAAATCCAATCTTCATTGGTAAACCAGAATCCATTATTATGGAACAGGCTCTAAAAGTGCTTGGTACAACGAAAGAAGAAACGTTAATGGTTGGGGATAACTACGATACAGACATTTTAGCTGGTATGAATGCGGGGATGGATACGCTTCTTGTCCACACAGGAGTCACATCTGTGGAAAAATTAACAGAATATGATGTACAGCCAACGCAAGTTGTCCACAATTTGACAGAGTGGATTGAAAAGATGTAAGAAGAGACAGGCAATCAGAAATGATTGCCTATTTTTTATAACAAAAAAATTCGTTCTGGCAATAGATGCAGTCGAATTATGTGAAAACCTATTTCTTTCTTACTTAACAGATAAATGGTATAATATGGAATATTTATAATAAGGAGGCGTATTTATGAAGTGCACAAAAATGATGGGGGTACAAATTTAAGGGGAGAACGCATCATTTACCCTATAAACTGCGTGGTTCCCCTTTAATATGGGGGTATCATCCTAGTGGAAAAAGATCTACAAGAATTAAAGAATAGTAATGTAACAACTACAGCAACCGATTTACCGAATTATGTGTTTACTGATGTGAAGAAGGCTTTTCTATGGCTTGGCTTTCTTGCTTTCTTCAGCGTATTGAACGAAATGGTTTTTAATGTAGTTTTACCTGATATCGCGAAAGACCTTGGTATATCACCGTCTTTGGCTAACTGGGTAAATACAAGTTTTATGCTTTCATTTGCTATTGGATCAATCACATATGGAACAATAAGTGATAAATATGGTGTGAAGAAATTACTTGTTTTCGGTCTGCTAGTTTATAGTGGTGGGTCACTTTTGGGTGTTTTGGCACATTCTAATTTTTTTGCTGTAATTGCTGCGCGTTTTATTCAAGGTGTTGGTGCATCAGCAGTGCCGGCGCTTATCATGGTAATCGTTGCACGCTACGTGAAATTAGAAGATCGTGGTAAAGCATTTGGTATAATCGGCTCGTTGGTAGCTATGGGAGAAGGAATAGGTCCAGCTCTTGGCGGGACGGTTGCCCATTATGTACAGTGGCCATTTCTTTTTCTGATTCCGATGCTGACACTTTTCACTATCCCCTTTTTTCTAAAAGAACTTCCTAATGAATCCACAAAGGGAGAGAGGATGGATATTTGGGGATTAGCGTTACTGTCCTGTGGGATTGTCACATTTACAATATACACAACGCAATATAACTGGTTGTATTTGGCAATTAGTTTTGCGTTGTTTGCAGGATGCGCTTTGTATATACACAAAGTTGAACAACCTTTTATAGAACCAAGATTATTTCTAAACCGAAAGTTTATATTGGGAGTTCTAACTGGATGTATTCTGTTAGGAACCGTAGCAGGTTGTATATCAATGATTCCTTATATGATGAGAGATGTACACCAACTGTCTGCAAGTATGATTGGGTGGGTTATATTCCCAGGAACTATGAGTGTGATGTTATTCGGTATAGTTGGTGGTAGCCTAGTTGATAAACGAGGAACTACGTTTGTTCTATGGCTTGGTTCACTTTTCATTGTTGCGAGTTTTCTTATCATTTCATTATTTGCAGATCGAACACCACGGTTGGTTTCTGGTATGTTGATTCTAATGTTTGGTGGACTTTCCTTCGTTAAAACAGTAATTTCTACGAGTGTTGCGGATGCTCTGGGGCCGAAGGAAATCGGTGCAGGTATGGGATTTCTCAGCTTCGCCTGCTTCTTAGCAGAGGGACTAGGGATGGCTATTGTTGGTGGGTTGTTAACAAAACATATTCTAGAATATCCGTTACTGTCCACTATACAAAATGCGAAAGCATACTTGTATAGTAATTTACTACTTGTTTTTATTGTTACTATATTAATTGGTGCAACAATCTATACAGTAGCTTATAGTCGAAGAGGTAAAAGGATATAAAAGAGTTAGAAGAGATTTTGCAAAGATATATCCCTAAAATTATCGGAAATTAAAAATCCACCTTCACAAGGTGGATTTTTCGTTAAAATAAACGATTTACAAGTTCTTTTACTTCTTCAAGATATTGTGTTCTCGTCTCGTTATCCACAGAAGGAACGCTTGTGTAGAATGCATGCTCTACCGTCTCAATACCAGTAAAATCAAAAATACCTGCATCAGTTGTTTTCTTCATTGCTTCAAACATACCGCTTGCATCGTAGTTTTCTTTCGAATTGCCCATTGTGGATAACAATAATCCTTTTTTGCCTGTTAAAAATTTATCAACGCCATTTGGACCGTATGTAAAAGCAAATCCTTGGCTAAATACACGTTCTACATATCCTTTTAAGATAGCAGGAAGACCTGTCCACCAAACTGGATAAATAAATGTGATTACATCTGCCCACGTAATATGTTCTTGTTCTGCCTGAATATCAGACGGCGTATTTCCTTGTGAAAATGAAATAAAGTCATTGGCAGCTAATACAGGATTGAAGTTTATCGCATATAGATCGCGAACGCGTACTTCGTGTCCTTTTTCTTGTAATTGTCCTTGGAGTGTTTCTAAAATTGCATGGTTAAAGCTTTGTGGATTCGGATGAGCATAAACGATTAAGTGTTTCATTACAATTCCTCCTGTCTGTGGATATGTTAGTAGTATGTTCATATAAAAAAACATCTATTGTAACTATTTTAGTTACTTGTTGTTAGGAAATCAAAGAAGATGCTTTGGAGAGGAGGAACTCTCCTAGTTTGAGCGAATTTGTACAAGGAAAGAGAAGGTGAACGTACAAATGAACATACAGACACTTACATTAGAAGAAGCGCAAAACATAAATGTATGGCAATATGAGGAGCCATATGAATTATATAGTTTTACCGGAGCGTCTGAAACGCTAGAAGAATTGTTAGACGGTACATATTATGGCGTTCGTAATGAGCATGATGAACTCATTGGTTATTTTTGTTTTGGGGATAACGCACAAGTGCCGGGCGGAAGAGACGCAAAGTTATACACAGGTGAATGTGTTGTGGATATTGGACTTGGAATGAAACCGGATTTAACTGGAAAGGGATTGGGGATATCTTTTTTTCAAGCGGGACTACAATTTGCGAAAGAGCAATTTGGACCAGAGAAGATTCGTTTAAGTGTCGCCGCTTTTAATGAACGTGCCATTCATCTGTATATGAAAGCAGGTTTTCAAAAGAAGGCTTCTTTCATGAGCAGGGGAAGGGAGTTTTTGCTTATGGAGTATGACGCGGCGGGATGTGAAAAACAATAAGAAAAACCAGCTTAAAGAAGCTGGTTTTTCTTACTTTTGTGCTATTCAGCATGTGCAGCTCTATGCGCTAAACGGCTGGATGCAGCAGCGGCAATCGCTCCGACGATATCATCGAGGAATGTATGAACTTTACCTGTTGATTTGTCATTTAAATATTCTAAAATACCTGGTTTTAATTTATCAATATAACCAAAGTTTGTGAAACCGATTGAACCGTATACGTTGACGATAGATAAGGCAACGACTTCATCTACACCGTATAATCCTTCGTCACGATGTATGATGTCTTGAAGAGGTGCACTTAACAATCCTTTTTCGGCAAGGACGTCCAGTTCAATTCCTGTAATGAGTGCATTTTGCACTTCGCGTTTGGATAAGACGCGTTCTACATTATAACGACATTCCTCCATTGCTAAATTTGGATGATATTTTTTTTGAAGAAAATGAACGAGCTCTGCAATATCGTCAATTGTTACGCCGCGTTCTTGTAGTAATTGTAATGCTCTTTCTTGTAGTTCATTTCGTTGTGTCATGATTATCACCTTTTTTTCTTTTTAATATTGTATACGTATAGGTGTACTATGTGCATAGGAATGAAAGTTAATCAGAAGCTCATATATATATAGAAAAAGTGTAGGTGGCGAGTACGATGATTCAACATATTTATGAGCATTATCATATACACGTCAAAGAATTTACACCCCTCGGGCCCTATCAGAGCTTTTGGGTTCGAAATAAAATTTATGTGCTTCTTGCGACGGAAAGCTTGCAAGAAGAAGAGCTTGTTGAAATGAAGAAGTTAAGTGATTATATGAATCAGCAAGGTGATATTACAGTTGCGACTTTTGTTCCAAACATACAAGGTTATTATGTTAGCGAGATAGAAGATGCAAATTATTGCTTGCTAAAAGGAATGCGTATGCTAGATCGCAATGCAATGTCTCCAGGAAGTGAGCTATCGTTATTTCATAAGCGCGGTGCATTTTTTTCAGATGATATTGAACATCTCAGTCGAATTGGTGAATGGAAGGCGCTGTGGGAAAAACGATTAGATCAGCTCGAGCGCTTTTGGCAATCCAAAATAATGAGTCACCCTACTGATATGTTTGAACAATTATTTATTGAATCATTTCCCTACTACTTAGGTCTTGCCGAAAATGCGATTCAATATGTAGTAGATACAGAAATTGATGATACTCCTCAACTTGCTGATGCTGCAACAATTTGTCAGGAACGATTTACACCGTTACTTTGGAAGCAAACGAAGCGATTAAAGCTGCCGGTTGATTGGGTATACGATCATCCAAGCCGCGACTTAGCAGAGTGGGTCCGTCACGTTTCTTTTGAAAAAAGAGAGAAATGGGAAGAAACGATTGTCCAGTTTTTAACGGATTATGAACGTAACTATCCATTATCTTCCTTTGGGTGGCGGCTCCTATTTGCGCGTCTTCTCTTTCCTCTTCATTACTTTGAAACAGTTGAAGGGTATTACTTAACTGGAAACGAGACGCAGAAATATGTATACCAAGATCGGCTGGAAACCATTTTGCAACAGGTAAATCAATCGGAACAATTTCTTCAGCGCTTTTATGACCTTATTCGTTTACCTGTTGATAAGTTAGGAATTCGTAAATTAGATTGGTTAACGTAATATGTAGTTTTGAAAAAAGAGACCATAGTGGGTCTCTTTTTTTTAGATTTAGTGGCTATTTTAAATAATCCACTAAAGATTTTACATTAAAATACTTGTTCTACTTCGATTACGCCTGGTACTTCTTCTAAAAGTGCGCGTTCGATACCAGCCTTTAATGTGATTGTAGAACTTGGGCAGCTGCCGCAAGCACCTAGAAGGCGTAATTTAACGATACCGTCTTCAATATCTACTAATTCTACGTCACCGCCATCGCGAAGTAAGAATGGACGTAATTTATCTAATACTTCTACTACTTGTTCGTGTAAGTTTTCGTTTTCCATTTTTATCGACTCCTTTCATTAGTTTTATTATAATCAAGATACAGGGGAAAATCTATTTTTTATATCTTTCTTATGTTGTCAAAATAGTTTATGGAAATTTCCTGCTTATATGTGACAATAAGATGCAGAAAGAAATGTATGTGCAGATGGGGGAGAGAATATGATAAAAGTTAGCGTTTACGGGGCGAAAGTTGTGTGTGCTAGCTGCGTTGGGATGCCGTCATCAACGGAAACGTATGAATGGCTGCAAGCAGCAATTGGAAGAAAGTATGAAGGACAAGAAGAGAAATTTCATTTTGAATATGTGGACATTCACGAGCAGCAAGCAGAGGAAGAAAAGAAAGTTTTTGCGGAGCGCGTGATTGAAGAAGATTTATTTTATCCCGTTGTACTTGTGAACGGTGAAATCGTGGGAGAAGGTAATCCCCGCTTAAAGGATGTATACGAAGAAATTGAGAAATATCTATAATATAACTCACAGAGCTCTTGCAACGTAGACTACGAAATGCAGGGGCTTTTTCTGTATTCGAAAGGGTGGATGAGATGAAGAAGGGCTTTGTAATAGGGAGTATAGGGGTTTTTGCAGTCAGCGGTATTGCCTATATGGAAGGAGATGCAGCGATGATTTACTCGTTAGCAGGTTGGCTAAGCCTCTTTTTCTTAGCTAGTGCAGCATTTCTTTGTATAGATGGATTCATTTTAGGAGCGCGGGGGACATTTGCTTCGGCAAAGCCAACGCGAAAAGAATCTCGTTTTCAATCTGCTAAAACGAATGTGTTTGCAGCGATTCCTAATGTGGTGGCTGCGTTAGGAGTATACTTATGGGTATCGTAATGGAGCGTTCTATACCAGAAGAAGTGAAACTCTTATTAGACAAATATGTGAATGGACTTCAGGAAATCGGTGTTAAAGAAAAACTAGTTGGTGTGTATTTGTATGGTTCCTTAGCATTAGGAGCTTTTCACTTGGAAACGAGTGATGTTGATTTTGTAACGGTGACGACAGAACAAGTGAATGAAGTAGAGAAAGTGAAGATACGTGAGCTACATAAGAAACTTTATAAACATGATCTTGGTAAGAGAATGGATGGTATGTATATTCCGCTTGTTGATGTAGGAAAGCAAAATCATGAAATGTCACCGTATTTATATTGTTCAGATGGAAAAACCAATGAAGGACATTGGGATATTAATTCTGTTACGTGGTGGACGTTAAAAAATCAAGGTATTACTGTTTGCGGTAAACAAGCAAACGAGCTTTCATATGCAGTAACGTGGGATGATGTTGTGAGCACAATGAAATACAATGTGGAACAATATTGGAGCGAGAAAGTAAAACGCCCCTATTTATTTTTATCCACAGAATGGGTGGAATTTGCAGTTGTAACGATGGGACGTATTATATACACGCTAGAGACGGAACGGATTATTTCTAAAGATGAAGGTTTGCAATATATGATGGCATCTTCTAAAGAATGGGAACCGTTACTGCAAGATGTGTATCGGATGCGTCAAAAAGAAGGGATGAAGCCGTCCTTATCGAGATGGAGGCGTGCTGAGATGACGAAGCAGTATTTATTGTTTGGGATAGAGGAATGTAAGAAGAGGTGGGGAAGATAAAGTGAAACTTCCATAAGTGGGGGAGTTTTTTCATCCTCCACTGATGGTTAGTTGAACCAATCGGGCTTTTACGAGCAGTTATCCCCACCTATCTTCTGTAGAAAAGCGGAAGCGGCTCGCCCAGAATCGCAGGACGTTGGAGCACCCGACAGAGAGGCGCTTTTCGCCTCATCCGAGGGGGCGAAACGACCGGAGGTTCTAGCCGCTAGAGCTGGACAACGTTTCTCTTTGAATCTTGAGGTAGGATCTTACTGCCCGTTAATGCGGGGTAAAGTGAAACTTCCATAAGTGGGGGCTATATTTCCTACTAATGGAGTGCAGGTTATGTTTGTTCTGCATAGTAGCGACTTATATGTTGAAAAATCAAAATGGATTTATATAGTAGGAATATGTGCGGAAGAGTAACACCGGATTTCTCCATCTTAAATTAATCATATTGGTTTAAGATGTTAGTTAATTTTTCTTTTGTATATTTAATTAATTCAACGGGTTTTTTAATAATTGCATGTTCTCCATATGTAATAAAGTAATTTGAAAAAAAGATAATATCATGTTTTGCGATAGTGCCTCTCACAAATCCTGAACCATCTTCTCTTTTATTCAACTCAGTATTTGGCCACGTAACGGATTGATATTTTTCTACACCTTTCTGCGTTAACTCTACATATAACTCAAATGTTTCTTTATAATCATTCAGGATGGAAAAACGATTCTTTAAAGTAATATTGGATAAGTCAATTGGATTCGTATTTTCATCATGTTCGACAGATTGTATACGATCACATCGAAAGACTCGATAATCTTTTTTAGAAAAACAATAAGATGGACAATACCACTTTCCTTCATTTGCATAAATACCAATCGGTTGAATACTTCTATTGCTAGTCCTTCCATTGGTTTCATAATTTACTATAATAACGTCTTGTTGAATGGCTGCATCTAACAATTGTCTTAAAAATGGGATTTCTTCTTGTTGATGTATCGACACAAAATCAATTCGATCTTTCATATTGTCAATTGTCTCTCTAATATCTCCAGAAAGATTTAAATAAAATTTCTTTTTTATTGATTCATATTCAATATCAAATGGAAGGGAAATATAATGTCTTAATGTATGAAGTGCAAAGAATATAGAAACAGCCTCATCCTCACTAAATGCAATGGGAGGAAGAATTCTTTCATTTAAGACTTGATAACCGCCATGCGGACCTGCTTCTGAATACAGTGGTACACCCATCTCACTTAATTCTTGTAAATCTCTCAAAATTGTTCTTTTGGAAACACGAAATTCTTGCGCTAATTCTCCAACTGTAAATCGTTTCATTCGATTAACCATCATAATCATTTCATTTAATCTTTTTGCTTTAGACATAAATACCTCCAATAACTATGACACAATCTGTCACCATTATAATATACAATTATTAATAGAAAAATGATTCAAGAAGTTACTTATGTAAATACTGAATCAAGTGATAGTAAAGATTCAAAAATAATTTTTATATAGGAGATATTTCATACTGTATTTCAAGAAATAAATTGTCAATTAAAATTTGATTATGGAGGAATAATTTATGTATGTAACAATTTCAGACTTTATTAAAGAATGGAATAGGGAAGCAATGCTAACTCAAAAAGTTTTGGATGGTTTGACAGATGAATCATTAAAACAACAAGTTTATCCAGAAGGTCGTACTTTGGGGAGAATTGCGTGGCATTTTGCAACAAATATTCCAGGTTATTTAGCTCATTTCGGATTGAAGATAGATGGAGTAGAAAATGTAGAAAGTGTACCAACCTCAGCGAAGGAAATTGCTGAAACTTTTAAAAATATAAGTCTCGATGCAGCCAAAGTTATTGAAGAACAATGGACAGATGAATCACTAAAGCAAATACAAGAAGCATTTGGAAGACAGGAATCAAACGCTACAATCTTAATGGGACTAATTAAGCACATTGTTCATCATCGCGGACAAGTTACAGTTCTTATGCGTCAAGCAGGAATAAAACCATTTGGAGTTTATGGTCCACCAAAAGAAGATTGGATTCATTTAGGGGTGGAAAATCCACCACTTTAAAAATAGTATGTGCTATGAATTCATTACGTCAAAACGAAAAACAAGAGCTGCATGGCGGCTCTTGTTTTTTGTTTAACCATTATGATGTTTATACATCCAAAGAATACCTGATTTTAAAAGGCGAGGTACGCGGCCCATTAACGGCTGATTTGCAAGTAAACCGAAGCCGTGTTTTTTACCAAGAGAACCGAGAACACCTTTTAATTTAATAACAGGTAGTTCTTCTGGTAATGTTTCATTATTCCAACGTTTTAATAATATTTGGACAATTTGTTCGCCTTGTCCTTCTGCAAGCTGAGCAGATGGTGCATGCGGCAATGCAGCGCAGTCACCTAACACATACACATTCTCATATTCTGGAATATTATGATATTTTGTTAATGCAACCCGACCGCTATTATCGTGCTCAACAGGTAGATTACGAACAACTTCACTTGCTTGAATGCCAGCTGTCCATACGATTGCATCGCATTCAAGTGGTTCATCGTGGTTATACACAATATTTGGCTCTACTTTTGTAATGTTTGAGTTACGAATGATTGTAACATTATGTTTCAAAAACCACTCTTCTACGTATCTACTTAGTTTTTCTGGAAACGGGAAAAGAATGCGATCTTTTCGGTCAAATAAATAAATGTTTAAGTCTGGACGGCTTTCGCGAAGCTCGCTTGCTACTTCAACACCGCTTAGTCCAGCTCCTACAACAGCAACTGTTGCGTGTGGTTCTAAACCGTTTAGTTGTTGATATGTTTGACGAACTTGTTCAATGGATTGAAGGCTATACGTATTTTCTTGCGCCCCTGGAACGTTGTGATAGTTGTCTTCACAACCTAGTCCAATAATTAAGTCATCATAATTAACAACTTCACCGCTATCAAGATGAACGGCTTTGTTTTCTAAATCAACATTAGTTATAGTTCCGTATTGAATATTAAGTCGTGGATGTTCTGGAAATGGAATGCGAATATGCGTTTCAGAAATCGTTCCTGCTACTAATGCGTAGTATTCTGTTTTAAAACAGTGATACGGTACCTTGTCGATTAATGTCACTTGAACATCATCCGGAAGTTGGTTGCTCGGAAGAAGACGCTGTAAAACTCTCATTCCACCGTAGCCCCCACCAAGTATTACGAGGTGCTTCATGATGGATTACCCCTTTTCTATTGAAATATCCCCTAATCATAAAAATAAAAGTTTTTATATTACAAAAATATTTTGACTTTACCCACTCAAATTATATCGAATTTAGAAGCAAATAACAATGTATGAATGCATAATCTGTTGTACAATAAGAAGAAAAGTGGGGCGATTTGTGAAAAAATTGTAGAATGTTGCAGTTTTCGACCGAAAAGTGCTTTTTATTAAGGATTACTGAATGAAACGATTGAAAATTTTAGTTGTTTCAGCTCAATTTATACAACATCTTAGTTTTACTGTTATAAAACAAGGGTTAATATATAGATGTAGGGGGGATAAGGTTGATTAAACCGTTAATTGAATTTTGTGTCGGCAACCTTGCAAGTGGTGCGCAAAAGGCAAGGGAACAACTAGAGAAAGATCCGAATTTAGATGTAATTGAGTATGGTTGTCTTGGTTATTGCGGTATTTGTTTTGAAGGACCATATGCACTTGTGAACGGTGAAGTTGTAAAAGGCGAAACACCGGAAGAACTTGTGAAAAACATATACGATTATTTAGATGAAAATCCGATGTTTTAAGACGTTGCAAAGAGGCAGCGTCTTTTTCATTTGGATACATAAAATTATCTCGAAGGAACAGGCTAATTAGTGCAGCAAGTACTGATATGTATATACAAAAAAAGAAAGCCCTTTGTTGAAGGGCTTTTTTCTTACACGATACGTGTAAGCACGACCTTGTTACGCCAAAATTGTCGTTGAATATGAGAAACGGGGGACATTCTTATTGTTTTCCAAAAGCGCGCATTTTATACTTATAACAATAAAAAATTTTGGAGTGAAACAATATGGAACAACTTTCTTTCACGAAAATGCATGGTCTTGGAAATAATTATATTTATGTGAATATGTTTGAAGAAAAAATTGCAGAAGAGCATCTAGCGAAAGTTGCTGAAAAAGTGTCAGATGTGAATACGGGAATTGGCTCTGACGGAATGATTTTAATTTGTCCATCTGAAGTTGCTCCTGTGAAGATGCGTATTTTTAATAAAGACGGTTCAGAAGGAAAAAGCTGCGGGAATGGGCTGCGCTGCGTTGCAAAATATGCATATGAGCATAAATTAGTAGAAGAAACTGTTTTTACAATTGAAACGTTAGCCGGAATCGTTACAGCAGAAGTAAAGGTTGAAAATGGAATTGTAACTTCAGCTACGATTGATATGGGTGCACCGCGATTAAAACGCGTTGATTTACCGATGCTAGGTGAAGGAGAAACCCCATTTATTCGTGAAGATTTTCTTTACAGCAATCACCGCTATGCATTTACAGCTGTCTCAATGGGAAATCCGCATGCTGTTATTTTTGTAGATGATATTGAAGAAGCACCGCTGACAACATTAGGCCCTGTGCTAGAAACACACGAGATGTTCCCAGAAAGTGTGAATGTGGAATTTATCGAAGTACTAAATAACTACGAAATGCATTTCCGTGTATGGGAACGCGGTTCTGGTATTACACAAGCATGTGGAACAGGAGCGTGTGCTGCGGTTGTAGCTGCAATCTTGAATGGAAAGATGAAGCGCGGACAAGAAATCACTGTTCATTTAGCAGGCGGAGACTTAATGATTACATGGACAGAAGAAGGGACAGTTTTAATGAATGGTCCTGCAGAAGTCACTTGCAGCGGTGTATATTATTATAAGATTGAAGAGTAAAGATGTATAATAGAACGAAAGAAGAAAGGAAGGTGGATTCTATGATTACTGTAACAGAACAAGCAGCATATCAAATTAAAGATATGTTAAAAGATGCCGAAGATGGAGAGAAATACGTTCGTCTTGCAGTACACGGCGGTGGATGCAGCGGTCTTTCTTACGGCTTAGGATTTGAAAGAGAACCAAATGAAGACGACACAGTTCTTGAATTTTTCGGTGTTGAATTTGTTATTGATAAAGAAAGTGCTCCGATTGTAAAAGGAGTAAAAATCGATTATAAACAATCGATGCTTGGCGGCGGATTTACTATTGATAATCCAAATGCTATCGCATCATGCGGATGTGGTTCATCTTTCCGCACAGCGACGAATGCTGGTAAACCTGAAGAATGTTAACACTGGAAAGTGAATAGATGCAATTCTAGTGTGCACCTATAAGAGTTGATAATAGTAACCTTCTTGACGATGAATGACGAAATTCATTTGTTAAGGGGGTTTTTATTTTGTACGAAACTAGAAGTAGTAAAACGCAATTATAATTTCAAATTACTTGTAACATGAAATGACGAAAAAAGTAGAATTTTCAGTTTTGGAAGTTGTAATTGGATTATTCTTATGTTACTTTAATAATTATAATATGAACAATAAAAAAATTTGTAAAAATCATATTTTTTAAACCGTTAACGTATAATGCTTTGCTTTTCCCCCGGTTAATTCTTTTTTTGTACTTTTCTACCAAAGTGTTTTTCCTCTACACCATTATTAAATCTAATATAAGGAGTAAAAAGCTCTTTTACTTCACTTTACTTTAATTCCATTAAATAGTAAATTTAACATGATGAGGAAGATTTAAACGTGTAGATATATAAATTAAATGCTTGATAAAATGAAGTCATCATCTCTCTTACAAAAAATCAGGGAGGTATAGAATATGGGAATCTCTACACTACTATTAAATGCGTTTATTATTATAATTTGTATCCTTACTTATCAAGTATTTTGGCTAGATAAGACCGAAAAAGAACCACATAACGAGATATTGATTGCTGTTCTTGCGTCGATTGCACTTGTTCTTTGTATGACATTCCCTTTTCGCTTATATGATGGATATATTTATGATTTACGTTTTATTCCTATTATTCTGGTTTTCTTATATGGCAATACAAGAAGCATTATTGTTATAAGTGTTATATATATTTCTTATAGATTTTATTTGGGTGGGAATGGTTTTTTTCCATCGTTCATTATATTTAGTATAACTACTATTGTTACGTTTATATCCCGTTATGTTGTACCTATTCATTTCAAGAGAAATAAAATATTGTTTAATATACTTCTTATTTTGATTAATACAAGTTCTCTTTCTATCTTTGCTATAATCAATCAAATTAAAATAAATGGTAAAATCGAAGCGGTTTTTATTGAACTTCTAATCAATTATATAATCATTAACATTTTCACAGGACTATTATCTGCTTATTTAGTAGAAGGAATGATTGAGAAGTTTAAAATGAAAGAAAAAATTCAAAGAGCGGAAAAATTTTATACAGTTAGTGAATTAGCTGCATCGATTGCACATGAAATTCATAATCCACTAACTACCGTATATGGATTTACTCAGTTGTTTCATGAAAATGACATTCCGAAAACATCTCAAGATCAATACTTACAAATTATGTTAATGGAGTTAGAGAAAGTACAAATGATTATTAATAATTATGTATCCTTAACAAACTCACAAAACACGATAAAAAAACCACTGAATATAAGTAGTATTGTTCATGAAGTCACAGAAATGATTACACCGCTAGCACTTTCACACAATGTTGAAATTAAGAGAAATATTACAGGTGATCTGTATATAAATGCTAATCCTGAAAAACTAAAACAATGCCTAATAAATATTGTACAAAATGGAATTGAAGCTATGGAAAATGGAGGGATATTACAAGTTCATGCCCAAAAAATAAAAAGTAATATTGTAATTCATATTATTGATTCAGGAATTGGAATGTCCTGCCAAGAAATAAAGCGAATTGCCATGCCGTTTTATTCAACAAAAGAAAAAGGAACTGGATTAGGTACTATGATTGCTTATAGCATTATTAAAGAATTAAACGGAGATATAGAAATAAGGAGTACAAAAGGAAAGGGAACACGCTTTTCCATCATTATACCTTGCTAAGTAAAAACGAAATCAAGCGTTTTTTTATTGGTGAATTTTAATAAAATCATCACAAAAATTCAATACTAATAAAAAAGAGGTGATTTTGATGGGAAAATGGAATGAACAGGCAGCACCGAATAATAATTTGCCATCCAGCACAATTCGGTCATCTGAACTCCTGTTAGGGAAGAAAGCAGACCATGAATTTTCAGAGGAGCTTTCCGATGGCGGAGAAAGAGATAAAAATATTCAGATACTCAAAAACAGCCCTAAATAAAAAAACTGATGCAGAGGTGACGATGAAAAATCGTCACTATTTTTTGTTTTGTACCCCCATATTCTTTCAACATACGCTTCAAAAATATATGCCAAAATCAAAAGGATTATTGTATAGTTTAAATATTATATCAACTAGGAAGAACTATGCAGCAATGAGTGATGTTACGCAATCACTTTCGAGAAAAAGATACTAACTTTGTTTCTATTTTATTACTAAAGGGGGATTAGACATGGCACAGCAACAATTGAAACGCGAACTGCAACCACGTCACATCAGGCTTATGGCAATAGGCGGGATGATTGGGACAGGAATTTTCAAAGGAAGTGCAGATACGATTTCAGCTGCAGGGCCCGGCATCGTTTTTTCTTATTTATTTGCAGGATTTCTTCTTCTCATTGTTATGAGTGCAATAGCGGAAATGGCTATTGCTTACCCGGGTTTAAACATTCAAGGGATGATTCAAAAAGCTTTTGGTTCTCGTTTCGCCTTTGTCATTGGTTGGCTCTACTGGGTCGACTGGATTTTAGTTATTATTGTTGAGGTTTTGGCAGGGGGGAGCTTTTTACAATACTGGATTCCATCCGCTCCTTTATGGCTGCTTAGTTTAGCATGTACTGTGCTTCTTCTTCTTATCAATTTGTTTAGCGTCAAACTTTACGGCGAAATAGAGTTTTGGCTTGCGAGTTTCAAAATTATTACTCTTGTTTTATTTATTTTGCTTGGTTTTGCCTTATTATTTGGCTTCATTCCAAATCATGAAGCAGCATATTTTACAAACTATACAAGTCACGGCGGATTCTTTCCGCAAGGATGGGGAAGTGTTTTTACAGCACTCTTAATAGTTGTCTTTTCTTTCGGAGGTTCAGAATTAATCGGATTAACTGTAACAGAAACGAAAAACGTGGAACAGACGCTTCCTAAAGTAATAAAAGGGGTCATGTTCCGAGTGGTTTTATTTTACACATTACCTATTCTCATCATCACTGGACTTATCCCTTGGAATGAGGTAGGACAGCAAGGCAGTCCTTTCGTACAGGTTTTCTCTGCAACTGGATTACAAGGTGTAGCACATATTATGAACTTTATTTTATTGACCGCTGTGTTGTCGGCTGCCAATTCAGGAATGTATGCTACTTCCCGTATTTTGTACTCTCTAGCGCAAAATAAAGAAGCTCCTGCTCTATTCGCTCGTCTTACTAAGCGCGGTGTTCCTGTCTGGGGAGTTCTTGTTAGCTGCACTGGTTTATTAATCGGAGCTTTTATCGCGTTCCTTACACCAGAGCATGTTTTTGGCTATCTGATGTCTATCCCGGGCTTTACTGTTTTGCTCATTTGGACTAGCATTTGCCTTGCGCAATTCAAGTTGCGTAAACAGTATCCTAAAATGCCGTATTTTCGCGTGTGGTTCTTTCCATACAGCACCTTGTTTGCAGCAGCTGCCTTGGCAATTATTTTTATTTTCTTCTTGTTCAATGCAGGGAATATAATTAACTCTATTGTATGCGCAAGTATTCTTATCCTTTTATCGGTCCTATCCATTTTGGTTGGCAGAAAGGAATCGAAATAAAGATCTTCAGCTTAAAAAGGAATATTCACTTTCTAAGAGCAAAAAGGCCGTGTAAAGCGGCCTTTTTGTTTTGATATTTTCATTGAAAAGCTTCTGCAAGACTTTAATAGAATGTGTATTTCATACATGATTAGCTAACATGATGTTTTTAAAAAAAATTTCAGATGACTAATAGTAATTATGGAAAAATAATTTTTCACATAACGTCCGAAAAAATATTTGAAAAATCGGAAAAATTAGATTATTATTTAATTAAGGTGAATTTTTCGACAAATAAAGTCAAGTATTTACAAAGCGTGAGAAATTTTGTGGTTGTATTTTTCATTCTACATCTTTGATTCCAAAGAAAATTAGGAGGAATGATTATGCCAAAAAAAATCCGTAAATTACTCAGTAAATCATTTAAAGAATTAGTGCAAGAAAATAAACAAAAGATACTTGATGATAAACAAGAATTGGAAAGAATCGAACAACGAATTGAACAACGTCATATAATGAAAACACCAGCCTCATAATGGCTGGTGTTTTCATTTATCCTGCTATTTGCGGGCAGTAAGACTCGATGGAAGTTTCACTTTATTAAAAAAAGCTTCTGCAAGACTTTAACAGAATGCATATTCCATACATGATTAGTTAACATAAAATTTTTGAAAAAATCCTCAGATAATTAATGGTAACTTGTGAAAAATAATTTTTCACAGAAAGTTCAAATAAATAACATTTGAAAAACTAAAAGTTATAGTATTATTTAGGTAAGTTGAATTTTTCGACAAATTAAGACAAATATTTTACAAAGCACGAAAAATTTTGTGGTTGTATTTTTCATTCTATATCTTTGATGCCAAAGAAAATAAGGAGGAATGATTATGACAAGAAAGTCCCGTCAATTACTCAGTAAAACATTTAAAGAATTAGTGCAAGAAAATAAACAAAAGATACTTAATGATAAACAAGAGTTGGAAAGAATTGAACAAAGAATTGAACAACGTTATATAATTACAAAACCAGCCTCATAATGGCTGGTTTTTTCATTTGTGAAATTGTTATACAAGCTGTACGTTACAAAAGTGTAATGTTTATGTCATGTTTTTAAATTTTACCTTTTGCAAAAACGCATTATGATAACAACATAGTAAAAAGCACACGAGGTGAATGACGTGAAACGATATATTGCACTTTTTAGTATTTTAGTTGTATTTACAACGATGTTAGCTGGTTGTAACGTTAACCGTATGGGGAAAGATCAATACTATGTTCAAATTACAGCTGATGGACTAGAGAAAAATGAAAAAGCTGATAATGGTACGCCAATTAAATTATTTGAATATAAATTATCAGGATTTGATGAAGGTGGTAAAGAGAAAACAATGGAATTTACAGCTCCGAAAAATCTTCGCAAGGAAGCATTTTTACGCGTATATTATTCTGATAAAAAAGGTGTAACGTCCTGGGAAGAAGTAAAGAAAGATGATATTCCATCAAAAGTGAAAGAAAAGCTGGGTGTGAAATAAGGAGATAGCTGAAAAGCTATCTCCTTATTTTTTCTTTCACTGAAATACTTGAGGGAACTGCCTTACAATTCCTGCAGTAAGTGCATCCGCCATTTCTAAGGCTTCCTTTTCAATTTTGTCATACAATTGCACACCTGACTGATAATCTTTCTTTAGCATGGATACAGCCTCAGCTTTCGTCAATGCTAGATGCTCATAAAACATTTTCCTGAATTTCTCTTTAGGTATATACGGATTTATACTGCTTATGAACTCAACAATCTCGTCTCCATTGGCGTACCATTTTTTCTCTGCGATTGATGCAGTGTGTTGATCGCCAGCCTTTGCTGCCTTGACAAGGTCTGCGGCGATTACTAAGTGCTCTTTTATCAAATTACTATATTTTGTCGCTGCATTTTGACCGTAGAAAGGTTTGAGTGCATTACCCATATCTGGAGCGTTTTGAAGGAGTCGTGTAATCGTAACGTTAACATCTGGCAAATTAAAAATAATGCTGATAATAGCCAGTCTTGTCCAAGCGACATGCTGTTCCCATAGTGAGCGCATATAACTTTTTAAATCAACTTCATTTTTACTGATACGGTAATCTCGTGCCATTGAAAACGCAGATTGTGGATCCAAACTTACATAAGGTATATCATATGTGAAATAATTGGATTGCCAATAAGGGTAGTACATAATGATTACACTCCTTTGAACATATATACCTCACGATATGATAAACGTCATTCCTAAGTGTCGTGTCCAAATGTTTTATCCCGTTAGTGTGGGGTAAAATCATCTTCCGAAATCACCGTAAAACCATGTCGTCTGAATAAAGCAGTCGTAACACCGTAACCATCTTGTTTTTGACCATTAAATTCACCTGTATAAATGACGGAACTTCCGCAAGATGGACTGCGTTCTTTCAGAATAATATATTCAGGGTTTAAATCTTTTATTTGATGTAATGCTTCGTAGGCCCCCGCAATAAAGATTTCTGTCACATCATTTCCGTTTTGGTCTATTACTTTTGCAGTTCCGTTCAATACATCGTCACCGTTTCCACCGACAATTTCGGCTGGTGTACGAGGTGTTGGCAATCCGCCTAATACTTCCGGACAAATAAGAATTGTTTCTTCTTTGTCTAGCAGTTCTTGAATCTTTGCAACGAGATTATCATTTCCGTCATAACGACAAGCAATTCCAGCTAAACACGCACTAATTACGATCATATTTTCACCTCAGTTTGATGGATTTACTTTCATCATACACAAAATCTTTCGCCAGTTTTATGTTTTTCCTCTTATTTATAAAGTGAAACTTCCGTCAGTGGGGGGCTTCATCCCCCACTGATGGAAAGCTCTCACCAATCGGGCTTTTACGGGCAGTTATCCCCCGCCTAGCTTCTTTGCTTTTCTCTGAATCTTGAGGCGGGGATTTTACTGCCCGTTAATGCGGGATAAACAGGGGGATAAGCATGAGTAAATTGTATACGTTAATGAAAGAATATAGCGAATTTCGAAGTAAAGAAGAGTTTAATACATATCAACAGCAAATTTTGACGCAGTATCAAACTCATATGAATCAAACAGATTTTCTCGTGATTCGTTTGTTAGGAAGGTATGCGATAAACGAAAAACAAAAAACGGTTGGTGTTGCATGTCCGTTAATGGAAACGATTGCGATGAAAATAGGGAAAAGTATACGGACTGTACGCCGTTCTGTCGCAAAGCTTGAGCAGCTTAGTATTATTAAGCGTGTGTTCACGAAGGAAAGATATAAGCGCGGGGGATATAGTGCGAATTTGTATGTGTTTTGTAAACGGGCAGTTGACCGCATGAGTGACCGTATGCAAATGACCGCATGTGAAAATGGCGAAAGTGCAGGAGAGTGTAGGAAGGAGCAGTTGAATGAGGAAACGGAAACTAGTTTTTATGAAAACAATTTAAAGATACAACATAAAACAAAAACGTATAACATGGATGAAACGTATTGTCGTCATGATATACCAATGATATTTATAGATGCAGTTGCACCAATGTCTCGTCATCCACAAACGATTAATTTTGCTTGGAGCAAAGTGGAACTCGCTTATAAAAAGAGCGGTTTGTTTGAGCTGGGATTGTTGTGGGAGCAGCTTATGAAGCATGATGATATACAAATGCAAATCATTCGGCGAACAAAAAGTGTTGTAAGGGCTTATAAGTACGGTGAGATTCGTAAAGATTTCGGTGCGCTCTTATATAGTACGATGCAGGCATTATTTTTAGATATTGCTTTAGATTGGGGAGCGGCTGTGAGAAGGAACAGCGGGATTGTTTTATATAATCCATTTGAGGGTGAAAAAAGAAAAGAGTCATGCTTACGAAGCATAACTCTCTAGTTTTAATCAAATTTTCGTACAACCGGAACGCGAATGGCGATAAATAACACAAACAGAATGACAGCAATTGCACCGCTTTTCATAATGGTGACAATCGGCATTCCGGCAGCTAATGCAAGTGAGGTAAGGGCATAAGAAATAGGGATAAAGCCCATCGACGATAACATGAGTAAACTCATAACTCGGCCCATCATTTCTTCTTTCACAGTTGATTGAATCATGGCCATTAACGGTACGATTGCCATTGCGATTGTAATGCCGTAAAAGCAGCCTGCCAGAACTGCTTGCCAAAGTGTTGTACTAAAGTTAATAGATAAGAAGAAAACACCGGATAGCAGCATCATAATAATGCAAAATAAACCGCGTCGTCGATTAATATTTCGCAGCCCGACGATAACTGCACCAATGGCCATTCCCCCGCCAACAGCAGCTTCTAAGTAACTAAAGTGGAGTGAATCGCCGTGCAGTACATCTTTAATGAACAGCGGAAAACCGACTTGCATCGGTCCGATTAAAAATAAATTCAAAAAGGCGCTGCAAATAAGGAACGTTGATAAAAATGGCGATTCCTTCACATAAAGGATGCCTTCTTTAATAGAAGTGAACATGCCTTTGTTTTGGTTTGTTTCTTCTTGCACTGTACTTGTATGAACTTTTTGGATGAGTATGGAAGCAGTAAGTAATAATAAAATCGCTATCGCAAAGATTGTTTCATAATTACTGAATTTAATCAGTATCCCGCCAAGGACAGGACCAAGAATAACAGATGCTTGGTTTGTCATTTGTGTGAGTGAATTTGCTTGTGTAAGGCGATGCTTCTCTACGAGATCCGGTAAGATAGAACCATCAGCTGACCAGAAAAAGGCATCAGCTAAACCAAAGAAGAGCGCAAAGAAAGCAAATGTGTATAATGTAACGTGCCCAACGATGAACCAAATGAGAATAATCGTTACAAGAAGCGCACGCACAATATTAGAATAAAACATGATGTTTTTTTTCTGGAATTTGTCTGCAACGGCTCCGCCAATAATCATAAAGATTAGGCGCGGAACACTAAGAGCAACAAATACAATTCCAAGTGATGCTTCTAAGTTTAATGTTTTTGCTATGTACCACGTTTGCGAAAACGTAAAAAATGCTAATGCAAAGCTTGAACATAGGGTAGCGCCCCAAAGAAACAGGAAGTTTGTATTCTTTAATAAAGGCGTTCCCATTTCTTTTACAGCAAGTTTACTTTTATGTAATTCCTCCATATGAATCCCTTTCTGTCATATGTCTTTTTATCTTTGTTAACAGTTTCTAATCTTTCTATACAGATACTTTTTTATTGTATTCAAAAAAGCAGAATTTGCCCAGCAGATTGTTGAAGCATAAAAATAAGAAGGTGCCGAGGCATCTTCTTATTTACACTTTAAACTAACGCAATATAAATATCAACTTGTGCATCATTTGGATTGAAAGTTCGTTCATCATACAGCTCGAAATCTGTTGTGAATGCACGGTTGTTTTCTTTTGACCATTTCCAAATGTCTTGCCATGTTTCTGCGATAATTTCTGATAACGGGCCTTTGCGGGTTGTAAATACAGCATATGTAGCAGCAGGTATAGTGAGTGCTGTCATATTTTTAGGTGTATTGCTTATAGTCGAAACCGGAACCCCGATTGTATATGTGTAGTTACCTGTTTCATCGGATTCATAGTTTGAATAGAGTGCTATCGTTTCTGTTTGGGTAGCTTTATTTGGAATCTGGTTGGTGATTTGTTCTTGGAAGTATTGATTCCATTGGTGAGGAATTTTTCCATTGCTGGACATTTCAATTTCGTTGTTTGTAATAATGGAAATACCAATGGTTTGAAAAGCTTTTTTTGTTACAATTGTAGGTTGAATCATCATATCATCCTCCTCAGTATAGAACAAATGTTCTTTTTAATTATACCATAATTATACAAAGAGGAGATACTTGGAAATGGTTATTTTTTCATAAAAAGAACTCCTTTCCATTAGAAAGGAGTTCTTCAACGTATCTATTTCAATTAAAACATGCTAGAACTATGCATTGGCTGCAGTTTTGCGTTTGGATCGAAGTACGCTTTTGCATTATTTACCGCTGTTGGCGCTTCACCAAATCCGCATGCAATTAGTTTTACTTTTCCTTCGTATGTGCAAATATCACCAGCTGCGTAAATACCGGGAATGTTTGTTTCCATTTTTGAGTTCACAACGATACTGTTTTTTTGGATATCTAAACCCCAGTCTTTAATTGGACCAAGAGAAGATACGAAGCCGTAGTTTACGATGACATCATCAACATCAATGACAACTTTTTCTTCCGTTTTCACGTGTTGAAGTACAACTTGTTCAATTTTCTCTTCACCGATTAGTTCAACTGGAACGTATGGTGTTTTGACTTGTGCGCGAGAGTTCATTAACGTTTCAACGCTATGCTCATGTGCGCGGAATTTATCACGACGGTGAACGATTGTTACTTCTGTTGCGATTGGCTCTAACATCATTGTCCAGTCTACCGCAGAGTCTCCACCCCCAAACACGACAACGCGTTTGCCAGCAAATTTATTCATATCCTCAACGAAATAGTGTAAGTTTGCTTTTTCGAATTTCTCTGTACCTTCTAATTCTAAACGGCGTGGTTGGAATGCACCGTTTCCAGCTGTAATGATAACTGATTTAGAGTAGTGTGTTTCTTTATTTGTTACAAGCTTGAATACGCCATCTGCCTGTTTTTCTAACGTTTGAACAGCTTCTTCTAAGCAAACAGTTGGTTCGAACTTGCTCATTTGTTCTTTTAAGTTATTAATGAGTTCTTGTGCACGAATTTTAGGAAAACCTGCGATATCATATATGTACTTTTCAGGATATAATGCAGATAATTGACCGCCGAGTTGTGGCAAGCTTTCAATAATTTTTACGCTTGCTTGTCTCATACCGCCGTAAAAAGCTGTGAATAATCCAGTTGGACCTCCACCAATAATAGTGATGTCGTATACCTTTTGATTTTCTGTCACTGTTTACTCCCCCTATAATTAGGAAATTTTTCGTGATTCTCCTATATACACTCGTATGTATGTTATACGAAACTTCCGTGAACAGAGTGCAAGCGCACTCAAGACAAATGATATCATATTTCATAAAAAAAAGCGTTAGAAAACGACTGAATTGTGTATACGATTTGTATAGATCTGTTAGAAAAAATGGCCAATAAATAAAGTGCATATTATTCGGTAATTATATCCATTTATAGTTGGTTGAACAAATTTAATAGATGAATACTTCCTTATTTTAAGGTGAGAAGACTGTAACTGTCCGTTGAATATTGGGCAAATAAGGGAATGTAAAAAACTTAAAAAGACCTCGTTATTTTAAAATATTGATAATTCTTCAACTGCTTGAAAAGTAAAGAGAAAACGACTAATATAGGAAAGTGAATGTGAATGTGTTAATTTTTTATGACAAATTTCGTAACATTTTTCAAACTTAATTTTTTTATTTTGTCTAGATTGTGAAAAAGTCTACATTCTTAGCATTTAAATTGTTTTAGCATTATTTTTGCTATTTTTACTATCTATATAAAGAAGATTAATTTTTTTATTTTGTCTAGATTGTGAGAAAGTCTACATTCTTAGCATTTAAATTGTTTTAGCATTATTTTTATTATTTTTACTATCTATATAAAGAAGAGGGTTGTGATTAGGGTGAAGAAGCCAAAAATCGTAGTTCTAGGCGCAGGTTATGGCGGAATGATTACTACTGTTCGTCTGCAAAAAACATTATCTGTAAGTGAAGCTGAAATCACATTAGTAAATAACAACAGCTATCATTATCAAGCAACTTGGTTACATGAAAGTGCAGCTGGTACGTTGCATCATGACAAAGTTCGCTTAGACATCAAAGATGTAATCGACACAAATAAAGTAAACTTCGTACAAGACACAGTTGTAGAAATTAAAGCAGCTGAAAAGCGCGTTATCTTAAAGAATGGCGAGCTAGAGTATGATTACTTAGTAATCGGTCTTGGTTTCGAATCTGAAACGTTTGGTATTAAAGGATTAAAAGAGCATGCATTCTCTATCGCTAACATTAATGCAACTCGTCAAATCCGTGAGCATATGGAGTACATGTTCTCTCTATATGCTTCAGAAAAACGTGACGAGTTAGTTACAATCGTTGTCGGCGGTGCCGGATTTACAGGTATCGAGTATGTAGGTGAACTTGCAAACCGTATTCCTGAGCTTTGCAAAGAGTACGATGTTCCTCGTGAAAAAGCACGCATCATCTGTGTTGAGGCTGCTCCAACAGCGCTTCCTGGTTTCGATCCAGAGCTAGTTGAGTACGCTGTAAAACAATTAGAGAAAAAAGGTGTAGAATTCCGCATCGGTACAGCAATTAAAGAAGGAACTGAAGAAGGTATTCTTGTTGCAAACGGTGACGATGTAGAATTACTGAAATCTGCAACTGTAGTTTGGGCTGCAGGTGTTCGCGGTAACGGTATTGTAGAAGAGTCTGGCTTTGAAGCAATGCGCGGCCGTGTAAAAGTGGACGAGTACATGCATGCTCCAGGTCATGAAGAAGTATTCATGGTTGGTGATGCAGCGTTAATCATTAATGAAGAAATTAACCGTCCATACCCACCAACAGCACAAATTGCAATTCAACAAGGTTACAACATTGCACATAACTTAGCTGTTCTTGTTCGTGGTAAAGGCGAAATGCAGAAGTTTGTATTCGATAACAAAGGTTCTGTATGTTCATTAGGTCACGACGATGCAATGGGCGTTGTAATGGGCAAAAAATTAACTGGTTGGAAAGCTTCATTCATGAAGAAAGTAATCGACAACCGTTACTTATTCATGCTTGGCGGACCTTTATTAGTTCTTAAAAAAGGTAAGTTAAAATTATTTTAATATGTAATGTAAAGCAGAAATGGCTGTAAGCTGTTTCTGCTTTTTTTATTTTTTAGTCTGATTTTGCTGTATTACTATTTGTTTCAATAAGCCTTTAGTGGATTCTAATCCATATTTGATTGAAAACCCTGTTAAAAAGATAGCTGTTACAATTTTAGTATCAACTAATAATAAATCAGTTATACATTCACCTCTTTTAGAATATGCCTTAATTTAATTTCGTTGAATATTCTAAAATAAATAAAGTTCCTTTTACAAAGAGCACACATTCCCCAACATTCTCCTTTCGAAAGCTTTATAGTATAATGAAAGAAAAGAATGAATATTCTGTTCGTTTGATTGGAAGGGGTTTGCAACGATGAGTAAACGAGGAAATGTGTGGCTGGCGGTAAGCGGTCTCGTTATCACAGCAGATGGCAGATGGCTTGTCGTTAAGAAAAAATATGGTGGATTAAAAGGGAAATGGTCATTGCCTGCTGGTTTTGTGAATGAAGGAGAAACAATCGATCAAGCAGTGCAGCGTGAAGTATTAGAAGAAACAGGAATTGCCACAAATGTAAAAGGGATAATGGGTGCACGATCTGGCGTGATACGCGGTGAGATTAGTGATAATATGATTATTTTTCTTTTAGAGCCAAAAGGAGAAGATATTGTCATCCAAAAGAGAGAATTGTATGAAGGAGCATTTTTATTTCCAGAAGATATCGCACATGATGAAAACACTTCAGTGTTAATACGTTATTTGTTAGAAGCAATGCCAGCACCGCTTTTTAAAATGGACGAGACGTTAAATCCAGGAGACCAGTTTGGTTATACGGTATATAACGTTTTTGTAGGAAGAGCAGATTGATCAGTAAGAAAGGGTGAAGAAATCATGAGCATACCTGTTTTATTAATTTCAATGATGTTATTTTTAGTCTTATTTTTTGGAATTGGTTTTTTATTAAATATGATTTTACGAGCAACATGGGTGATGGTCGTTGTATATCCGCTTATTTGTGTGTTTATTATTGATAAAGTTGATTTCTTCGATTATTTTGTACAACCGAAAAAAGCATTTTCTTTATTAGGGACAAGTTTTCTTCATCTTGGAAAAGCTGATATTATGATCTTATCAACTGGCTTAGTTGGTGCCGCTTTATCTGGTGTTGTTATTAAGTCACTACGTCAACGTGGATATCAAATGTTTTGAAGCTCCTTTCTTAGGAGCTTTTTTTAGATTTGTCTAGCTTCAGCGCCCAGCCCCTTGATTCGTCTTATCCTCCAAAAAGCGCCTTCGCTCTGAAGGGTTTCAGTACTTTTCGCGGCTAACATGGTGCTTGCGTTTTTCTTATAAGTATTTTCTTCATCGTTTCGGGAACAATAACGATGAAGGAGTGTGGAAAATAAAAATGATAAAACGATATAGCATTCGCGTGATGATGGTTTGCTTATTTTTGGCTGCACTATGTGTAACTTGGCAAGCTGTGTCAGGAATCTCTCTTTCTGAAATGATTCATATGTATAAGAAAAATGAAGTGAAAGAAGTACACGCAGCTGAGCAAGACAAGCGGACACTTCCAAGTATGGAAGTCATTCGTGCTCTTGAGAATACAAAGGATTGGTCAAAATATCGTTCGATGGAAGTTACAGCAACAGGATATACGGCAGGTATGGAGTCAACTGGGAAGACAAAAGGGCATCCTGAGTACGGGATTACATATTCCGGTGTGAAAGTAAAGCGAGATTTATATTCAACAATTGCTGCTGATTTGCGCGTATTTCCGATTGGAACAATTTTATTTGTTCCTGGATATGGCTATGGTGTTGTAGCAGATAAGGGCGGTGCGATTAAAGGGAATCGCCTTGATTTATATTATGAAACTGTGCGAGATGTATATAATCAATGGGGAAAGAAAAAATTGAATGTTTATATTGTGAAAGTGGGAAATGGAAAGCTCACAGAAGAAGATTTAACACTTTTAAATGAAGATGAAACGATGCAAGTGTTTCGCGGACAATATTTAAAACAACGATAGTCTAGACGCTTATAGCTCTGGACTTTTTTTAATTCTCTTGTAATCATAAAGTGAAACTTCCATTAGTGGGGGGCATACTGCCCGTTAGTGTGGGATAAAGTGAAATGAAGAAAAAAACGCAGCAAAGGGAGAGAAATAATGGAAGATTATCCTTTAGCGTATTATGAGTTTTTTATAAGGTATAACGAAGGCGATTATTATACGTGTCATGACTTATTGGAAGAAATGTGGCTCGAAGATCGAGGGAATTTGTTTTTAAAAGGTTTATTGCAAATGGCAGTTGCTCAGTATCATTATAGCTATGGAAATATAAAGGGAGCACGAATGATGATGGAAGTGGCGGAAGAGTATTTAACTCCATATTGTCCTGTTTATTGGAATTTAAATGTGGAAAAGGTCGTACACTTTATTCAAGTGTGCCGCAAAATTTTACCGAAAGAGATAAATCGAATTCCATATGAGCAAGTTCAAACTTTGCCGCAGCTCCCAGAGTTTCTTCTATATATAGAAGAAGTTTGAATTGTCGCATTTTCACGAAAATAAAGCTATAATAGAAACAGAAAAAATCTGGGGGTGCTAGCATGTTTCAAGTGCAAAAAGAACTAGCAAGTCATGAAGCGGTAGTTGTTGCTTTATTTGAAGATAAGGTAATGAGTAGTTTTGTAAAAGAATTAAATCAGGCGTTTGATGGACATTTACAAGTGCTGCTAGACGAGAAAGAAATTTCTTCGAAGAAAAAAGTAATTTCGAAAGTACATAGCTTAGGGAAAACAGATGCAAAGCGTTACTACTTTGTTGGTCTTGGCAAAAAAGAAAGATATACAACAGAAACATTACGCGGTGCACTTGGAAAGTTAGCGAAGACGTTACACAGTGCAAAAGTAAAAAATGTCGCGTTTGTGTTAGATTCATTCGTTACTGAAAAAATGGATGCAATTGATGTTGCACATATTGCAGCAGAAACATATTGCCTTGGTACATATGAGTTAGTAACATATAAAACAAACCAAAAAGAAGCACATCAATTAGAAAGCTTTGTTGTTATTACAGAGGAAGATCCGCAAGAAATTGAAGCAGCGTTAACAGTTGGTTATGTACACGGCCGTGCTACAAACTCTGCGCGTACGCTTGTGAATCTGCCGCCAAACGTATTAACAGCAACAGCTTTAGCTAACTATGCGGTTGAGCTGGCAGAAAAATATGATATGGACTATAAAGTACTTGAGAAAGAAGAGATGGAAGAGCTTGGAATGGGTGCGCTTCTTGCAGTCAACCAAGGTTCTACAGAACCGCCAAAAATGATTGCTCTTTTATACAAAGGTAAAGAAGAGTGGACTGATGTAATTGGCCTAGTTGGTAAAGGGATTACATACGATACAGGCGGTTATTCTCTGAAACCGCGCGAAAGTATGGTTGGTATGAAAGGTGATATGGGCGGCGCAGCAGCTGTTCTTGGAGCGATGGAAATTATCGGTGAGCTTCGCCCAGAACAAAACGTAGTGGCTGTTATCCCGTCTACAGATAACATGGTGAGTGCTGATGCATTTAAACCAGATGATGTGATCACATCGATGAGTGGTAAAACAATTGAAGTATTAAATACAGATGCAGAAGGCCGCTTAGCGTTAGCTGACGGTATTACGTATGCGAAAAAGCTTGGTGCAAATTATCTTGTTGATGTCGCGACATTAACCGGCGGCATTATTGTTGCTCTTGGAAACCATACGACAGGTGCAATGACAAATAACGAAGCATTTTATGAGCAAATGTTAGAAGCAGCGATGGAAACAGATGAACCAATTTGGCAATTACCAATTTTTGAACGCGATAAAGAGCGTGTTCGTAACAGTAAATTTGCAGATTTAAACAACTCACCAGGACGCGATGGCCATGCAATCATGGCAGGAACATTCCTTGGAGAGTTTGCAGAAGAAACACCTTGGGTGCATTTAGATATTGCAGGAACATCTGATACAAAGGGCTCACACGACCTAGGTCCAGCTGGTGGGACAGGCGCGATGGCGCGTACATTAGCAACACTTGTTGAGCGTTTCGGGGAAGAGTAAGATCAGAATGAATACGTATAGATAATATATGAAATGACGTGCAAGCAGATAGAAGGTTTGCACGTCATTTTTTAGTATGTTTTGAAAGGACTACGATTCATGAAGGAAATGTTTGTCTTCATTTCGATGATGAGTTTGCTTGTACTTTTGACAGTGAGTATATCTCACAAAAATGTAAAACAAAACTATGATGTGATTTGGGCACAGCATTCGGATCATGAAATAAAAAATATGCTATGAACTGCTTACAAAAAATGAAATTTCATATCAAATCGATAACGACAGTAATGTGAAAATCATGAAAAAAGACGTAAACGAAGCAGTTATGTCTTGTACATAATTTTAAACAGGTAACAGTAATTTTTCTCATAAAGAAATTGTGTACAATGTACCATCCAAAGCAAAAGAAGTGCGTCCAGTTTCTTCTGATACAACTAATACAAAGGCATCGCTTACTTCTGATAAGCCAATCGCAGCCCGGTGCCGAGTACCTAATTTTCGTTCTTTTGTTACATGCTGAGATAGCGGAAGAATGTTAGCAGCAGAAATGATATGGTTCTCCTTGATTAGTACAGCCCCGTCATGCAAAGGATTGCCTGGATAGAATATGGATTCTAATAAAGGGGCCGTCAGCTGTGCAGTGAGCGGTGTTCCAGATTGAATAAAGTTATCGAGTGCATCTTGTCTTTCAATGGCAATTAAAGCACCGTGCTTTTTTTCTGCTAGGTGTTGCATAGCTGTTGTTAAGGAGATGTAACAATCGGTAAATGGTGATAAGTATGTTTTCATATAATAAGAAGCAGCGTTTGCCTGAATATGCATGAGCATATGTTGAATTCCTTCGACTTTACATAAAATACATTCATGCTCATTATCTAAGGCTTGTTTTATTTTTGTTAATTCCACTTCAACATTTTGAATGGATTCTTTAATTTGGTGTTTTAGTTTTTCTGATAGTGTCCATTCTTCCATGGTAATCCCCTTTTTGAGAAGTATTGATTTCTAATCGTTAGTGTGCACAAAATATAGAAATATAAAAGGTAAATCCTTTCTAAATGTCAAAACATATTGAGGATAGTGTAGTTTTTTTCATATAATGAGAGTATGTTAATCGAGGGGAGAGGACAACATGGATTGGAAACAAGAATATAGTCGCTGGATGTCATTTGCAAATTTAGATGCAGAACTAAAGGAACAACTAGAAGCGATGCAGCAAGATGAAAAGAAAATAGAAGACAGCTTCTATAAAAACTTAGAGTTTGGTACAGGCGGTATGCGCGGAGAAATTGGTGCTGGTACAAATCGCCTGAATGTATATACAGTTCGTAAAGCGACAGAAGGACTAGCGCGCTTTATTGCTAAGCAAGGGGAAGAAGCGAAAAGACGCGGTGTTGTCGTTGCTTATGATTCCCGTCATAAATCTCCTGAGTTCGCAATGGAAGTTGCAGCAACACTTGGTGCACACGGTATTAAAACATATGTATTTGAAAGCTTGCGTCCAACGCCAGAGCTATCATTTGCAGTGCGTTATTTACATACAGTAAGTGGGATCGTTCTTACAGCAAGTCATAATCCTCCTGAGTACAATGGATATAAAGTATACGGAGAAGATGGCGGACAGCTTCCACCGAAAGAAGCTGATGAGCTTATCGATTATGTTAATGAAGTAGAAGATGAGTTAACAGTAACAGTTGCGGATGTGGAACAATTAAAAGCAGATGGTTTATTGCAAATAATTGGACAAGAAGTTGATGATGCTTATGCCAAGCAGTTACAAACTGTTATCATTAACAAAGAGCTTGTACAAGAAGTTGGCAAAGACTTAAAAATTGTATTTTCACCGCTTCATGGAACATCGAATATTCCGGCGCGACGTGGATTAGAGGAAGCAGGCTTTACAAATGTAACAGTTGTGAAAGAACAAGAATTACCAGATCCGAATTTCTCTACAGTAAAATCACCAAATCCAGAAGAGCATGCGGCATTTGAACTTGCGATTCGCTACGGTTTAGAAACGGATGCAGATGTATTAATTGCGACAGACCCAGATGCAGACCGTCTTGGTGTTGCTGTTCGTGATCATAACGGTGAATATCAAGTGTTAACTGGAAACCAAACAGGTGCATTAATGCTTGATTATTTATTATCGCAAAAGAAAGAGAATGGAACATTACCAAGTAACGGGGTTGTGTTAAAAACAATTGTAACTTCTGAAATTGGCCGTACAATTGCAGAAGCATATGGTTTAGATACAGTTGATACATTAACAGGTTTTAAATTTATTGGTGAAAAAATTAGACAATACGAAGAAAGCGGACAATATGAGTTCCAGTTCGGATATGAAGAAAGTTACGGATATTTAATTCGTCCATTCTGCCGCGATAAAGATGCAGTTCAATCTGTGCTCTTTGCTTGTGAAGTAGCAGCATACTATAAATCGCAAGGAAAAACACTGTATGATGGTTTATTAGATGTGTTTGGCAAGTATGGCTATTTCCGTGAGGATCTTGTATCGCTTACGTTAAAAGGAAAAGACGGTGCAGAGAAGATTCAACAGATGATGACATCATTCCGTGAAAGTGCACCGAAAGAAGTAGCTGGTATTACAGTAACAGCGGTAGAAGACTACAAAGCAAGCAAGGCAACATCTCTGAAAGATGGTCATGTAACAGAAATTCACTTACCGAAATCAAACGTATTAAAATACCAGCTTGGTGATGGTTCTTGGTTCTGCCTACGTCCATCTGGAACAGAGCCGAAAATTAAGTTCTATTTTGGTGTAAAGAGTGATTCCTTGCAACATAGTGAAGAAAAGCTAGCAGCGATTAAAGAAGCTGTTATGAATCTTCTGTGATAAAGTGAAACTTCCATCAGTGGGGGGCTTACTGCCCGCGAATAGCGGGATAAAATAGGAGTAAATAAGTGAGAGGAGAGCGGATATATACGATCTCCTCTTTTCGCTCCTGGAAAAGAAAGCGGTTTAATTAATGGATTTTTATGCTTGGAATGACAAATTTTTTATAGGACTATTAGAACATGTACATATATAATAGAAAGAGATGTATGAGGAAATAAAATAGAAAAGAGGTTACCTTACATGAAAAAAGTAAGAAAAGCGATTATTCCTGCAGCTGGTTTAGGAACACGCTTTTTACCAGCAACAAAAGCGATGCCGAAAGAAATGCTCCCGATCGTTGATAAACCAACGATTCAATATATTGTAGAAGAAGCTGTTAAATCTGGTATTGAAGATATTATTATTGTTACAGGGAAAGGAAAACGTGCAATCGAAGATCATTTCGATAACGCGTTTGAACTTGAACAAAACTTATTAGAGAAGAAGAAATATGAATTGCTTGAAAAAGTACAAGCTTCTTCTAAAATGGTTGATATCCACTATATTCGTCAAAAAGAACCAAAAGGACTTGGGCATGCGGTATGGTGTGCACGTAAATTTATCGGTGATGAGCCGTTTGCAGTATTATTAGGTGATGATATTGTACAAGCTGAAAAACCATGTTTACGTCAATTGATGGATGAATATGAAAAGACACTTTCTTCTGTAATTGGTGTGCAAACAGTTCCAGAGCAGGAAACACATCGCTATGGTATTATTGATCCACTTGAGCAAGAAGGACGTCGTTATCAAGTAAGACAATTCGTTGAGAAACCTGAACAAGGAACGGCACCATCAAATTTAGCGATTATGGGACGTTACGTGTTAACACCAGAAATCTTTATGTTCTTAGAAGAGCAGCAAATTGGAGCGGGCGGCGAAATTCAATTAACGGATGCCATTCAACGATTAAATGAAATTCAGCGTGTATTTGCATATGATTTCGAAGGAAAGCGTTATGACGTTGGAGAAAAATTAGGATTCGTACAGACAACGATTGAAATGGCGCTTCAGCATCATGAGTTAAAAGATGATATGCTTGAGATGATGAGAAAGATTTTAGAAGAACAAACAAAATAAGTATAAGATAGAAAATCCCTTAGCCAAATATGGCTAAGGGATTTTTTTAAGAAATTGTAGAATGGGAATGCTGATACGCTGAGCGGCGCACAGCATAATAAATGCGCGGTGCAATCATTGCTCCAAGTGCAGTGAAGGCGATATCTTTTACAGCAAACCACATCATAATTTTCCAAGCAGCTGCGTAGCTAATATGACCGCCTACCCAGTTATTTATAGCTAAGTACATATAAGTTGTTCCAATAATATAGACAAGAATGATTCCGACAGCAGAAGCAGTAGCAAATGTACCGAATTTTGGGTTTTTGACTTGTTCAACGATTTTACCTGTTACATAGGCAACAATAATGAAGGCAAAAATAAATCCGCCAGTTGGGCTTAATAGAGTGCTAAATCCAGCTTGAAAGCCAGCAAATATAGGTGCTCCTGCAATTCCAACTAGTGCATAAACAATCATAGATAAGGCTCCGATTCGGCTTCCAAGAAGGAGACCAGCTAAAATAGCAAAGAAAGGTTGCATAGAAAGCGGAACACCAGCAACTTGTAGAAATGGTGCCCAAGATGTAATGTTGGCACCGATCGCCATAAGTGCGACAAACATTGCGGCTAAAGCTAAGTCTGATGCACGAAGTTTGTTCATAATGTTAACCTCCTGTTGTTTTGTAGTTAACATTATCGTACTGAATATATCTATGCATTGTCAATTAGAATATTTTGATACTTTGGCTTTAACACCTCTCGAAGCAGTGTATAAGGAATACGGAATTGTGGAATGCCGCTTACGTACGGTGCAATTTCGTACAGCGGAAAATAAATCATGAGATGGTTTTGTTCTAAAACGTACTTCAGTTTTTTTTCGCTCATTACTTTCTCGGCAGCATCAGGGAAGAAGTTTTCCTTATTTTGTTCAATTTGTCTAACGATTTCTGTCTTAATGATTGTTTCATATTGACTATCTTGTTGAAATAAATCTGCTAAGCGAAGCGGTTTGTTTTTCTCTAGATCGAATGTATTTGCTTTCCATTCGTACATGCCATGAGCACCGCCCGTATATTGATAGCGATTTACATATAGACTGAGTAATGGAAACTTATTTAATCCCACTTTGTAGTCAACATTCGCGATATATGGATGGAATGGAGCATCAGTCTCTTTTGATTGTTCATAATATGTTTTCGCATCTTTTTCTAATTTCTTTTTAAACTGGTTTGTGCTTTTTTCATAATACGTATTTAATTTTTTTTGAAATTGCCCATCTGGAATATTATGAAATTGTGGATAATTGAGTTGATATTCAAAATAAGGGTTTTTACCTTTTTGGGTCATAGTATGAACTTTAATTGTAAGGTTAGATGCTTGGGCTGCTATTGCATTTTTTGGTACAATAGCGATAGAGAAGCAAAAAAACAATATAATATATAATAGTTTCTTCATGAAATGTACCTCCATGTATTATAGATTCACTGATAGTTTGAAAAGAAATAGATATTATTATGCATTTTTTGGTAATTCGAAAGGGGACAGTCGTATGCCTAAAACATTAATGGAAGCATTAGGTATTGAATTATTAGAAATGACAGAGGAGAAGGTTGTAGCGACAATGCCGGTACATGGAAGTACGCATCAGCCATTTGGTTTTTTACACGGAGGAGCATCTGTGGCTCTAGCGGAAACAGTTGCAAGTGTTGGCACGTATAATTTAATTGATCAAGATAAATATCTGTGCTTTGGTCTTGAAATTAATGCAAATCATTTGAATTCAAAACGAGAAGGAATTGTAACAGCAATTGGAACACCACTTCATAAAGGGAAGACGACAATGGTTTGGGACATTCGAATTATTGATGAAGACAATACCTTAATTTGTATTTCAAGATGTACAGTTGCGGTGAAAGAGAAAAGATAAAAACGATTGCCTATATCGGCAATTGTTTTTTTCTTTTTCGTGCTGTATTTATATTGAGAAGATAAAAAAACGACTGCTTCAAGCAGTCGTTTTCTTATTAAAACTGGATTTTCTTCTCTAAGAAGCCTTTTAATTCGCTAATTGGCATACGTACTTGTTCCATTGTGTCACGGTCACGTACTGTAACTGCTTTGTCTTCAACAGAGTCGAAGTCATAAGTGATACAGAATGGTGTACCGATTTCGTCTTGACGACGGTAACGTTTACCGATAGAACCTGTTTCGTCAAAGTCCACCATGAAGTCTTTTGCAAGTTCTGCGAATACTTCCCCAGCACCTTCAGATAGCTTTTTAGAAAGCGGCAGGATTGCTGCTTTAAATGGTGCTAATGCTGGATGGAAACGAAGAACTGTACGAGAATCGTTTTCTAATTGCTCTTCTTCGTATGCATCACATAAGAATGCTAATGTTACGCGGTCTGCGCCAAGAGATGGCTCGATGCAGTATGGCACGTAACGCTCATTTGTTTGTGGGTCTACGTAGTTAAAGTCTTCAGTAGAATGCTCCATATGACGGTTTAAGTCAAAGTCCGTACGAGACGCGATGCCCCAAAGTTCGCCCCAGCCAAATGGGAATCTAAATTCGATATCAGTTGTTGCGTTACTGTAATGAGATAATTCTTCTTCACCGTGGTCGCGAAGACGCATGCTTTCTTCGTTCATACCAAGTGCAAGAAGCCAGTTTTTACAAGTGTTGCGCCAGAATGTGAACCATTCTAAATCGTCGCCAGGTTTGCAGAAGAATTCAAGTTCCATTTGTTCAAACTCACGCGTACGGAATGTAAAGTTACCAGGTGTAATTTCATTACGGAAGCTTTTACCGATTTGGCCGATACCAAATGGAAGCTTTTTACGCATAGAGCGTTGAACGTTTTTGAAGTTTACGAAAATACCTTGTGCTGTTTCAGGACGAAGGAAAATTTCGTTTGTGCTAGATTCAGTAACACCTTGGAATGTTTTAAACATTAAGTTGAACTGACGAATTTCTGTGAAGTCTTCGCTGCCGCAATCTGGGCATTTTACTTCGTGTTCTTTCATTAATCCAGCCATTTGATCGAAAGTAAGACCGTCAACGATCATTTCGATACCTTTTGCATCTAAGGCATCTTCAATTAATTTGTCAGCACGGTGGCGCGCTTTACATTTTTTACAGTCGATCATTGGATCGTTGAAGTTTCCAACGTGACCAGATGCTACCCAAGTTTTTGGGTTCATTAAAATTGCTGCGTCTAAACCTACGTTATACGGAGATTCTTGAATGAATTTTTTCCACCAAGCTTTTTTCACGTTGTTTTTTAATTCGATACCAAGTGGACCGTAATCCCAAGTATTTGCAAGACCGCCGTAAATTTCAGAACCCGGGAAAACAAAACCACGATGTTTTGCTAAGTTTACGATTTGTTCCATTGAAGCCATTTTCCATTCCTCCTTGAAAGGTAACGTATTGGCGATGAAGGATAGAGTAGTACTTGTAGAAGTGATAATTAGGGATGATCCGCTTTTCAATAAAAAAACGCTCGTCTCTAGGCTTATTTAGCCTAGGGACGAGCGTTTGCCCGCGGTTCCACCCTAGTTGACACACAAAATTGTATGTCCACTTTATATTGTATTGCTCGGGACTGCCTTTTTCCTTGCAGTTTCAGGCTTTCACCATCCCTGAATCGCTTCGTTTTTGCAAGTACTTATTTGTCCTTCATCGCTACCATATTTAAAAAATAGATGACCATATTTTATCATGTTCTTTTCTAATTCACAATAGAGAGACGTGTTTAGCGTAGTATATGCACTGTCTGTTATGTAGTATAGCCCAAAACTTACTGCTCGAATACTTCTTTAATATGTTTAATACTTTCCCGTTTACTAAGCGGTGCAAGATGATGTGTTTGTACGAATTCCCATACAGCTTGCGGATTTGTTTTTGCGTATTCACGAAGTACCCAGCCAATTGCTTTTTGAATGAAAAATTCTTTAGAGTGACTGAGTTGTTCAATTAAAGAGAAGAGAAGTTCCGTATCCGTTTTTTCTTTATACTTAAGCTGGAATAAAAGGCATGTTCGTTGCAGCCACATATTGTTAGAAGTCATCCACTTTTGCACATATGATTCGATTAAATGTGGATGTGCCGCCAAGATGAGGCCGACAAAATGACTTGCAAGCATATCCACAGAATCCCACCATGGTTTTGTAGTAATGAGTTCTTCTAAGAGTGGTAAATGCGTTTCATTTAAATGTTTGCGATATTTATCTAATAGAGTTAAAGCGAGCATTTGGAATTCCCGTTCTGGCAATGCCCATAGTTCATAAAGAATGACAGGAAGGTCTGCTACTTTTGGTGCTTCATTGTTTTGTAGTACTTCACGAAATAACTGTTTTCGCTCTGGTGTTTGAATGCCGAGAAATAGAAAATGATTTTTCATATAACGTTCCATTGATTCTGCTTTTTCGCGGTTGCGGTGTGCTTCGAAATGTTTTTGTAAGCTTTCGGTGAAAGGATGCATATGTTCACTCCTCCTTATTCTTATTTTTGTATTTAATTGTAACGTTTTTTGGAAAAGATAAAAATTTTTTTATCCGCTTCTTAATACTTTCCGTTACGAATATATAGAAAAAGAACGGAACTGAGTTAAAAGGGGGTATTAAGATGGGTGACCAAGTTGTAATAAGTGGGACAGCGAATGATGGGATTATAGCCGGCTTTTTAGCGTTAGGACTTATTTTTGTTATTATCTTTTTAGTCTGGGTTGTAGCTGCTTATTTGTTAACAGCATTCGCGCTGTATAACATGGCAAAAGCTGATGGATTGGAAGATACCTTCTTTGCGTTTATTCCATTTTTAAACTGTAAAATATGGGGAGATTTAATTGGAAAGAAATTACCGCAATTTATGCAGCCTCAATCCGGGTGGAAGTTATTTGGTGTGCATGTTGCCTGCTTTATTATCGGATGGATTCCATTTTTGCATACGATATCTTCAGTTCTATTGATTGTGTTAGGGATTTATATCGTATATTTACTGTTAGAAAGATACACAACAAATGCAGTACTATATACGGTGCTACACGTTATTACATGTTCTATTTTTCTTCCGATTCACTTATTTGTAATTCGGAATAATGAACCGAGGTATTGAGGATAAGAAAAAAACGGAAGGGGTTTCCTTCCGTTTTTCTTATCCAGCTCCATATTTATTTACATTAAGTAACGTAAATAAATATAAATGTTCGAAATGATTAATGAAACAATTGTAATTGGGAAGCCGACCTTTAAGAACTCCATATAGCTAAAGCTATGTCCTTCGCGGTTTGCAATGCCTGCAACGATTACGTTTGCGGATGCCCCGATTAATGTTCCGTTTCCTCCTAAACAAGCGCCAAGTGCAAGTGCCCACCAGAGTACGTCGACCTGTGCATCAGATGGTGTTAAGCCGAGTCCAATTGCCATATCGTTAATAAGCGGAATCATTGTTGCAACGAATGGGATATTATCAATCGTTGCAGAAGCGATGCCAGATACCCATAAAATAAGTACAGCAGCGAAGGAAATGTCACCGCCAGTTATATTTAATACTTGCTGTGCTAACGATTTAATTAAACCAATATCGATAAGACCGCCAACAAGTACGAATAAACCAGCAAAGAAGAAAATTGTAACCCATTCTACACTAGCAAATACATCTTCAATTTCATGCTCTTTTACACCGATTAACATTAATACAGTTGCCCCTGTTAAGGCGATAATCGCTGCATCAACGTGAAAAATAGAATGTGTCATGAATCCGATGATTGTAAGCCCCAGTACAGTTAGTGATTTTTTCATAAGTACTGGATCTTTAATGTACTGCTTTTCATCTAGGCTCATTAACTTTTTAATTTGGATTGGATCAGCTATTAATTGTTTTCTGTACATGAAATACAGCATAACTGCTGTCACTGCAATAATGATGACTACAATCGGAGCTAAGTTCACTAAGAAAGTATTAAAATCTAAATGTTTATTTGCAGAACCAATCATAATATTTGGAGGGTCACCGATAAGTGTAGCTGTTCCACCGATATTTGAGAAAATAATTTCTGATAGTAAATACGGAACAGGATTTACTTGTAAAATACGTGTGATAGAGAGTGTAACTGGTACAACGAGAAGAACCGTTGTTACGTTGTCTAAAAAAGCGGAGCCAACTGCAGTCAGTAAAGAAAGAATAATTAAAATACGAATTGGATTTCCTTTCGCTTTCTTAGCTGATTTAATCGCAACATATTGAAAGACCCCTGATTTGCTCGTAATGTTAACTAAAATCATCATACCAATGAGTAAGGTAATCGTTCCCCATTCAATATGCTTCGTAAAAGCGTTATGTAAATCAACAACTCCTACAATTACCATTAAGGCTGCACCAAGTAGCGCGATGACAGCACGGTTAATTTTTTCAGAAATGATGATGGCATATGTAACTAAAAAGACAGCAATTGCAAAATAGTATTGCCAGTTTGCAATTTCTTGTGTTGTTTCGTGCAAAAATCCCATCTCCTCTCAGTAGTTATTCTTATTATTTGATACAACTCTGTAATAAACACAATTAAAGCCATTATAAAGTAGAAAAATGTAAGATGTAAACGAAAGCATCTATTTTGTCATATTTTCTGCACAAATGAATTGAGCTATTTTCTTGTTTTTGAAAATATTTGCTGCTATTTGACATATATATAAGATACATCTTATTGAACCAATCGGGCTTTTATGGACGCTTCCTCTTTCTCAATTAGGATTCATGCATGTAAACATGTTCGTGGTTATTTGTTGTGATATAATGGATGAATATGGAAGAATTTATAAGGAAGGGATCGTATGGATGAACAACAATTATTATTTTTAGATTTTGAGTTCACGATGCCTCAGAATCGAAAAAAGCCAAAAGGATTTTTCCCGGAAATTATTGAAGTAGGAATTGTCTCGGTTGTAAATCATGTTGTAGTTGATACGTATTCTTCTTATGTAAAACCGGAAACTTTTTCAACGTTAACAGATCGGTGCAAAAAGTTTTTAGGAATTCAGCAAAAAGCAGTGGACGATGGGATTTCATTTGCAACACTTGTTGAAAAGCTAGCAAACTATGATAAACGTTGCAGTACAACAGTTGTGACGTGGGGAAATATGGATATGAGAGTGCTGAAACATAATTGCGAAGTAGCGAATATTGCTTATCCATTTGCGGGGCAGTGCCGTGATTTATCGTTAGAGTATAAGCGTTTTTTTGGGGATCGCAACCAAACTGGATTATGGAAAGCTATTGAGGCGTATGGAAAGGCTGCTACAGGTAAGCATCACTGTGCGTTAGATGATGCGATGACGACATATAATATTTTTAAACTTGTTGAGAAAGATAAGCAATACTTAGTAAAACCAGCTCCTCCAACACTTGGCGAACTTGTAGACTTTTCGAAAGTATTAAAAAAGGTAAGTGCACAATAACAGCCAAATTACAATCATAATTGTAATTTGGCTGTTTTGTTTGTTTAGCGCTACTAATCCTACAATTGATAATCATGCTTTAATTGTTCTAGCATTTGTAAGCTTCGCTCTGCAAATGGAGAGTCGTCTTCTTGTAATTTTCGCATTTGTTCTGTTAATGCTTTTTGAAGCGATTCTTTATAATCAGGCACTTTACCTTCATAGTGCTTGACCATTTGCTGCGGGATATTTGTTTGTTCACGAAATGCTAAGGCGCGGCGTTCATGGAAAAAGGGCACGTCAGCTTGTTTTACGTTATGTAGGTCGCCTTGCGTTGGATGTTTTACAACTGCGAGCACTTTTACAAGATAATGCTGTGGACGAACATTTGTAATTTCGCCAATGTACTTACCCGTTTTGTAAATGCCTGTTACGACATCACCGATTTGGAATGTTTCATTCATGTTTTTCACCTCTTTCTCATAGTAAGCAATGAAAGAGAAGGAGTCAAAGGAGAAGGAAGTTTTGTTTTGACTGAAAGTTCTGTATAATTGGTTATATAAAAGGAATGAACAAAGGAGTGAAGATTTATGATGCCTTTATACTTTCCAGAAGACAAGACAGAATATATTATACCTGCTATTGTATGTGTATTATTTCTTATCGGAGCAGTTGCCACGTGGCGTATGTTTATTAAATCATCAGAACGAGAAGCAAAGAATTTGCAAGAGATGGAAAAACGTATCATGGGACGAGAAGAACGGTAAAGCGAAACTTCCTTTTGGAGTGCTTTTCTCCAAAAGGTTAGCCATCACCAATCGGGTTCTTACAGACGGTTTGTCATTACTTCGTAGCTAAGCATCTTACCGACTGTTAGAGCGGGATAAGTTGCTTTTGTATGTTTCCTTCTAGGCTCGGACAATATAAGAACAGAATGAGTTTGGAGGGAATACGGATGAAAAAGCAACTCGTATTGGGATGTTTCGCAGCTGTTCTCTTTGCTGGATGTGCGAAAGGGAAACCGACAGAAATAGAAGTGAAGCTTTACAATGCTTCTGGAGATAAAGTTGGAACGGCTAAGGTCACTCAACAGACAAGCGGTGTAAAGGTTTCTATTAAAGCAGAAGGATTTACGCCTGGTGCACACGGAATACATATTCATGAAATAGGTGAATGCAAAGCACCGGACTTTATTTCTTCTGGAAATCATTTTAATGTCGAGAAAAAAAAGAAGCACGGATTATTGCATCCGAAAGGGTCTGAAAACGGAGACTTACCGAATGTAATTGCAGATGGTCAGGGAAAGATTAAAGCGGATATTACTGCGCCGCAAGTGTCTTTAAAAGAAGGGAAAACAACGATGCACAGAAAAGACGGTGCATCACTTATTATTACAGAAAATGCAGATGACGGAATGACACAACCGGCTGGAAATTCGGGGAAACGAATTGCATGTGGTGTAATTGTGAAAAAAGCTTCGGATATAAAAAAGGAAAAGGAAAAAGGGAAGTAAAGAAAACACTCGGAAAACCGAACGTATAAAGGCTGCCGTGAAAGTCTCGGCAGCCTTTATATATTTTGATGTTAAAATCATCGATACAAGTTCTTGGATGCGGGCACAAAGAGCTCATATTTGCGTGCGACATCCGCTAAAGCAACGGCGGACAATTTCACGACGACAAGCAGCCGTCGAAGAACGAACATGGAAATTTCACTTTATCACCTGAAAATATTTGTTTTACTACTTGATACCTCAGTTTGTATTCATATAACCTATTAATATATAATATTTCCATTTTATCCCTATATTTATGGGCGGTAAGACCTTCATTTCAAGATTCAGAGAGAAACGTTGTCCAGCTCCAGTGGCTAGAATGTTCGGTGGCTTCGCTTCTTCCTACGAGGTAAAAAACACCTCTACGTCAGAAGCTCCATCCCCTTCACATTCTGAACGAGCCACTTCCGCATTTCTTCATTGTCCAGCTCTAGCGGCTAGAATCTCCGGTCGTTTCGCCCCCTCGGACGAGGCAAAAAGCGCCTCTCTGCCTTGGGCGCGGGCGTCCTGCGATTCTGAGCGAGCCGCTTCCGCTTTTCTACAGAAGATAGGTGGAGGATAAAGAAAGGAGATTACATGAAAAAGAAGCTTCTATATATTGAGGACAATAAGGAAATTGGTGCTTGGGTATGTGAAGATTTATTCGAACGGGGCTATCAGGTAACTTGGATTACTTCAGGTGAAGGTGCCATTGAACATATGGCGGAAATCGACCTAGTCATTCTTGATATTATGCTTCCGGGATTGGATGGTTTTTCAGTTGGACAGCGATTGAAAAAGGAATTTCCAAAAACCCCTATTTTAATGCTATCCGCCAGATCATCGATTGATGATAAGTTGCAGGGGCTGCAGTTTGCAGATGATTATATGACAAAGCCTTTTCACCCCGATGAACTCGCGGCACGGGTGGAAGTGCTTCTCAGGCGGTTTGACAAGATATGCTCCCCGCTCATTGTACTATCACATCTTCGCATTTATTTGAATGAGAACCGCATTGTGGATTCCAGATCGAATAATGATGTCATACTTACGGCTAAGCAGTTTCAAATTTTCACCTATTTACTCCGTCATCCAAACCAAATCTTAACAAAAGAACAAATTTATGAGGCTGTATGGGGAAATCCATATATCGAAGGAGATAAAACCTTAATGGTACATATCCGCCATTTACGCGAAAAAATAGAGCAGGAGCCAAGTCAACCACAAATAATTGAAACAATTCGCGGTATTGGATACAGGGTGAAACAATGAAATTCCGCCATTCGCTGTTAGTTAGATATTTGTTGCTTATTACGACTGCGCTCGTTTTATGGCCGTTTGCTTTACCTGTTTATTACTTGCCGAAATATATACTAGACAAGGATATGCAACAAAAGGTCAAGTATATAGATACAAAAAAGTTGGAACAAATGTGGAATGATGAGGCGAAAAAGTTGGACGGTGCGCCCACGGATCAAGTGGATAAACAACTCCGTTCGTTAAAAGAACGGTATTCAATGGCGACAATGTTCTGGGTTGATGCCGCAGGAAAAACACAGCTCAGGCTTCCCGAAAAAAAGAGTATACCTGACCAATGGACGTTTCAGGAAAGCACTAAGTTTATGAAGAAAAATGTTGATAATAGCCTGTTCACAATGATTGCTTTTATTGGCGACGACCAGAGCCAAGGCTTTATGGTTTTTCAAGTCCCTCTTTCCGATACACAACCACCCAGTGTGTCCGTCATCGATGATAAATTTTTGCTAGTATATACTGTGCTTGTCTTTGCAATTTTTCTAATTGCATCTTGGGTATTTTTCTCGAAAATTCGCAGGCGACTCGTTCAACTACAAACCGCAATGGCCGAAGTCGATGAGAACGGCATTCCTCAGAAAATTCTCGTTCGTAAAAAGGACGAAATCGCGCAACTAGGGTCGGCATTCAATCATATGATTGACGAGCTGACAAATAGTAGGAAACGTGAACTGGAGGAGGAAGTTCTTCGTAAACAATTGATTGCTAATATATCACACGATTTACGGACACCACTTACCACCATCCGTGGACATGCTTATTCATTGCAAAAGGAAACTTTATCTCCTCAAGGGAGGGAATCGCTTCATTTAATTGAAAGAAAAGTAGATGCTCTTAGCCAATTGCTCGAAAACCTTCTTTCCTACACGTTATTATCGGCGGGGAAATATACTTTGCAACAGAAGGAGACAGATGTTATCCGATTAACGCGGACTTCCGCTGCAGGGTGGTTTCCTGTGTTTGAAAAGGAAGGATTTGAAGTAGAAGTTCGTTTGTCAGAAAAAGCTTTAATGTGGAATATCGATCCGCACTGGTTTACCCGTATATTAGATAATCTATTCCAGAACGTTGTTAGACACGCAAAAGCCGGACGGTATGTTGGTGTAAGTTTGGAAGAGTTAGATGGAAGGACTGCTATTGTTATTGAGGACAAAGGACCTGGAATGGATAGCATCTCCAGTGAAAAAGGAGCAGGGATCGGCTTATCAATTGTTTCATTGATGCTCCAAGAAATGAATCTTGAATGGAAAATAACAAGCTCGACGAACGGAACTCGCATTTATCTATATGAAAAAGTTGGACTGTAAACGAAATAAGCACTGTGCATGCATTAGCTCGCCCGGCAAAAGTTAAACGAAATTTAAACTAGACCCCACCATCATTTTAATCTTCACTGATTAGAATAATGGTGGGGTTAAATTTTGAAACATAAATAAGTGCCAATACCCCATTCGGTTGGTTTCGTAGGTATTTAAAATAGTAAAGAAAAGAGGAGAATTTCAATGGAAACTTCATCGCCGATAATTGAAGGAAAGATTGGGAAAGGCTTTACACGATGGCCCTTATGGATTGGATATGGAGCCGCGGGATGGTCACTGCTTTACGGCGTTGTACAGCTCTACTGGTTACTTGGAGGGGCGGGGTATCCCTTCAAACGTGGTGAAATGGATTTGTTTGCGGCAATGGTTACGTATCTTCCATCCAAAGCTTGTGGCCTTATTTTTGTTATTCTTTGTTTATTAGGAACAGTGATTGGCATAGCTATGCAAAAAACATGGAGAGGTGTTCTGCGTCGGTGGCTAATACTTGCTTTTGCTTGGTGTTTTGCCGCTGCCCTGCTCCTTTTTATTCCTGATATTAGCCTAATCGCAGTTATGGCTTATGCCTTTTTATTTAAGTTTGCTTTTAACTGGATTATGCTCAATCAGATTATTTGTATTATAGGTGCTATGCTTTGGATCTTGACTGCTGTTGCATACCAACGTAGGACCCGTGATGCTTGTGAATATTGCGGACGGACAGAGAACGGAAACACATTTTTATTGGTACGCTGGGGGAAATGGCTAACCATTATCGCGGCTCTTGCGCCTATTCCTTATGCCCTGACACGTTTTGCTTGGGCACTTAATATCCCTTTAGGGGTGGATCCGCAGTTCTTTCACGATTTCTCAAAAGTTAATTCTATGGCACAGATAACAGAATGGGTATTTGGGTCTATTTGCGTAGGTGGAGGAATTCTTACACTTGGTTTGATTCAAAAATGGGGTGAAATATTCCCCGATTGGTTCCCGTTCATTGGCGGTAAAAGAGTTCCGATCATGCTCGCTGTAGTCCCAGCTTCTATTATAGCCATTGCTGTAACTGCGGCCGGATTTGTCTTTACCTTTAATTTTTTTGCTGTGATATTTCACTTTATGCCAGCCGATACCCTCCTTCTCAGTCAGATATGGGGAACGATTGGACCTATGATTTTCTGGGTGCCGTGGGGAGTAGCACTTGGTCTTGCTGCCATTGCTTACTATTATCGCCGACGTGGTAAATGTACTCATTGCGGAAGAGGTAATCAAAATTGAAACCGGAAAAGAGAGGTGCATAAATATGAGCAAACTAATGAATAATGGGGAATCTTCGATGCAAAAATTGAATTCTTTTGAACGCTTTACAAAGAAAGCGGTATGGCCTGCTTACGTTGGTTGCCTATTGGCATTTATGTATGCAGTTTTTGTTCGATTTTATGAAGCGGCAGGGGGGAATATAGGCTTTTCGGACCAACTTAATGACCCTAAATCATTTTACATGGCAAGTTACATCGCTGGTGTCATCATCATGTTATGTGGATTTGCCTTGCTTACACTTATCAAACCATGGGGAAAGGTCATTCCAAAATGGGTGCCGTTGATTGGAGGCAGAAAGGTCCATCGTCTTATTTTATTAATCCCTACTCTTATCGGAACTGCCTTTTTAATTGCTCATGGAGTCAGTGGCATGATTACAAAAGCTATGCTTTTGGCAGGTGTCATTACAATGAACTTCCCTGCCTTTGCTGTAGTCGATGTCGATAGCTTAGCTATATGGGATCTCTTGTTTTACGAACCGTGGTTTGTCATTATGGGTATTTTGGCTGGTTTGACTGCTTCACATTATGCGCAAGCTTCTGGTGTTCCACTTTCTGCATTCAGACGCTGTACGTTAATTTATTTGAGTTTGGTTTTTCTCCTTACTGCGTTTTTTGTGTTCGCTATAATTTTTGACTTCGGAAAATTTTAATTACCGCTACTGCGTCGAATCTTATATGAATCTATCACCATACAGATTCTGGTTTGGCGCAACAGCGGATTTTTATCATATCTGGCGAGAAGACCCCCATCTCAAGCGCAAAGCGGTGGGTGGGGGTAGTTCAATCAAAGAATATTGGAGTGTATAATAATCAAGCTTAAGTCACATAGATAGCTTTTCCTTGGAAGTACAGGCAAATGCGCATTGTAAGCGACGGAGCGCATCTTCTAATACAGGGCGTGGACAACCGATATTTAAACGAATATGTTGCTCACCGCCAGCACCAAACTTTTCTCCTGGCTCTACAATGATTTTTCCTTTTTTCTCTAATAATTCCATTCGTTCATTTTGAGTCAGTCCAAGTTTGGAACAATCAATCCAAAGTAAGAACGTACCATCTGGCTGAATGACGGATAGTTTCGGAATATGCTGTTTAATGAAATCACATGCAAATCGTGCATTTTCTTCTATATAAGGTAATAGCTCTGTTAGCCATTCGTTGCATTCTGTGTATGCGCTTTGCATTGCTGTATAAGCAAATGTGCTTAAGCCATGAAAGCCTTGGCGATGCTGCACAGCGGTAAAGGCATCTCGCAGCTGTTCATTTGGAATAATAATAACCGATGCTTGCAGTCCAGCGATATTAAACGTTTTACTTGGAGCGATGCATGTAACAGTTCGCTCTGCTAAGTTTGCTGATAAAGAGGCAAGTGGTATATGTTTACGCCCATTGAAGATAATATCGGCATGAATTTCGTCTGCGATGACGGTTACATCATATATTTCGCAGAGCGTACCAAGTTTTGTTAACTCTTCCACTGTCCAGACACGGCCAATCGGATTATGTGGACTGCACAGAAACATCAGTTTTACACCTTGCTGAAATTGTTTCTCTAACTGTTCAAAATCCATTTGGTAAATACCGTTTTCTAGGCGTAGTGGATTGGTCAGCACTTGGCGCCCATTCGTTTTTACCATTTCGAAAAATGGTGGATATACAGGCGGCTGTACAAGCACTGAATCTTGCTTTTCAGTAAAAGCTTGTACAGAAACACTAAGCGCAGGGACGATGCCGGCGCTAAAGACAAGCCATTCTTTTTCAATGACCCAATTGTATTGTGTTTTTACCCAATGACAAACTGCTTCTTTTACTTGTTCACTTGAAGTGTTATAACCGAAAATAGGGTGTTGTAAACGATTTTTTAAGGCGTCTTGAATTGGTGAGGGAACAGGGAAGTCCATGTCTGCAATCCAGGCATGAAGAAGTTCCTCGTTTTTATGTGTATCCCATTTAACGGAGTCTGTCCCGCGGCGATTTATCATTTCGTTAAAGTTCCCCATATTTATTACTCCTTTCAATAGTAGATTGAAAATACTGAATGTTCCTCTGTTTCTTCTAGCATAGCTGATATGATACGATAAAGAAAAGTGGAAAATAAGAAAAAGGCGGGAAATGTATGGGGGCATATGAGAAGATGATAGACTTTGTGAAGAATTGGGATCCGTTTCAAATGGGACCGGAATTTTATGAAACAGAAGCAAGTGACATTGTCTATATTGTAAGTACATTTGATGATGCGAAATATATCGCAAAGAAAATACAGCACATTTATGTGCTATCATTTGAAAAAACATTGCCTATTGAAAAGTGTCAATGGTTAGCAGAACAATTGTTATTATTAAAAGATGGCGGAAGCTGTACGTTATAAGGTGAAACTTCCTTTTGGAGCGTTCTTCTCCAAAAGGTTAGTAGCGGGAGAAAGAGGCTGACATCCAAAAGTTCATTGAAGCTGGACTTTTGGATATCGGTCTCTTTCTTATTTCGCTCCTCTTTAGCGATAAGGCTTCCACCTCAAAGTTCTAAGAAATCAAAGAAGATAGTTACTGCAGACATGTATCACGTGTGTTCAATTTGCTAAGAAGGTCATAATCTCTTCATATACGTGTTCCGGTTTTTCTTCTGGTAATAAATGTCCTGTGTCTTTATAAGAGATAAAGTGTGAATGCTGCAGATCATTGTGCAATCGGTGCCCAACATTAATAGGAACAACACGATCTTTTTCTCCCCAAATGAGCAAAGTAGGGATCTTAATTGTTTGTAGTTCTTTTGATGTTAAATCGCCTTCGCGGTCACGAAGCATTCGTGTTAAAGCAGGAAAGATGCGATTATCATAAAAAGGTGCTGCATAGCCCTGCATCATTTCGTCATCGATTAATGAGTGGTCATGTACGACATTCATCAAATTGTGAATGATCCCGCGTCTTATAATCCAATTTTTTACGTATAAGTGGAAGAACGGTAAATAAGAAGTATAAATAAGCGGTAATTTTGCTCGTGATAAATAGCTTGAGCTGCATAAAAGAACTGTTTTTTGGATTAAATCAGGCCGTAATTTACTTACATATAACGCAATTTGTCCGCCCATCGAATGTCCTACTAAAATAACGTTTTTTGTCTGTAAATGTTCTATGAGTTCAATAACAATTGTTGCCAGGTTTTGATAGGAATATGTGAAATGATACGATTTATCACTTTTTCCAAATGGCGGTAAATCTAGAGCAATCACGTTCCCTTGCTGAGCGAGCAGTGGGATGAGACGCCGATAGCTAAAGGTTGAAGAGAGAAAACCGTGAATTAAGACAAATGTTGGTTTTTCTTCTTCGATGAAAGACTGATAGAGCTCATAATGAACCGTAATTCCTCTTGTAGAAAAGGTGAAGTGGGGGAGGTGAACTTCTTTTTCCATCTTCATCACTCCGTCGTTTTTTGTTCATATCATCTCCTTTTCAGGAGAAATTATCCCATGGAGGAAGTGAAAACAGGAGAAAAAGCAAACCAACTGTAAGGTCCCAATTAGTGAGGGGTAACCTTCTGGAGAAGAGCGTCCTCGAAGGAAATTTTGTTGTATATAAAGTATATAAAAAAGACAAAACCATTGTGACATGGCCTTGTCTCTTTATCCCGCTATTTGCGTGTAGTAAGACCCCCACCTCAAAATTGAGAGAGAATCGAAGAAGGGAGGTGGGGGATAACTGCTGGCATGCGCCCGATTGGTTCAACTAACCTTTTGGAGAAGGGCACTCCAAAAGGAAGTTTCACTTTATTGATTATTTCAGTTCATTGACGAGATTTGGAGGTGTATTCCCTTGTAATCCAGCTACTAAGTTCTTTGCTGCTGTCATTGCCATCGTTTGTCTCGTTTTTAATGTTGCGGAACCGATGTGAGGGAGCGTAACGACATTTTGCAGAGATAACAACGGGTTATCTTTTTCAATTGGTTCTTGTGTAAATGTATCAATACCTGCCGCAAAAATTTTCTTTTGCTGCAACGCTTCAATTAATGCCGCTTCATCTACTGTTTTCCCGCGGGATGCATTAATAAAAACAGCTGTTTCTTTCATAAGATCAAATTCTTTTTCCCCAATTAAATGATACGTTTCTTCTGTTAGTGGTGTAAGTAGAACGATAAAATCTGCTTTTTGCAGTAACGTTTCTAATTCACAATATGTTGCACCGAGCTCTCGTTCCGCTTTTTCTTTACGGCTTCGATTGTAGTACAAAACGTCCATATCAAATCCGAATTTCGCACGTTTCGCAACAACTTCTCCGATGCGCCCCATGCCGATGATTCCGATCGTTTGATGATGAACGTCTAAGCCGAAATGCTCTTTACTAATTTCTGCATTCCATTCCCCAGATTTCACGTAACGATCAAGTTCGCAAACGCGACGAGAGGCAGATAGCATTAATGCAAATACAAGATCAGCGACCGTATCATCTAACACGTATGGTGTATTTGTTCCGATTATGTTTCTTTTTTTCATAGCTTCGATAGCGAAGTTGTCATAGCCGACAGCAATATTGCTCACTACCTTCAACTGCGGAGCTGCTTGGAGTAATTCTTCATCAATGATTGCCCCGAAATTTAATAGTCCATGTATATCTTTTACTTTTTCTAATAGTACATGGCGTGGAATTTTTCCGCTTTCATTCCATGCTTCATATTCATAATGTTCAGCTATGTATTCTTCAACAAAGGCAGGAACTTGTTCTGCAATGTATACTCTTTGTTTCATGCTTTTATCCCCTTTCTATATTATCCCGTTACTCACTACTTTTGGACAGTAAGAGACTGATTGGGCGTGTCTTCCATCAGTCGGGAATAAAGAAAAACCCCCACTAATAGAAGTTTCACTTTATTGTTACATAATTCTCTGAAAAAATCTTCTTTTCAAATAGGAAAAGCAGTCTGTATAATTTAGAAAATACACAAAAAGGGAAGGACGAATATGATGACAGAAAAAGAATTAGAATTGTTAGCTTGTCTTGAAAAGAATAGCCGATTATCTGAAGAAACATTAGCCAAAATGTTAAACATAGATGTAGAAGAAGTGATAGCGATCCTTGGAAAATTGGAACAAGAAAAAGTGATTGTAGATTATGTTACGCTAATTGATTGGACAAAGGTAAAAGAGCATACAGGTTTAACAGCAATGATTGATGTTAAAGTTACACCGAAGCATGGCGTTGGATTTGACGCAGTAGCGGAGCAAATTTACCGATACCCAGAGGTGAAGTCAGTTTATTTAATGTCAGGTACATATGACCTTTCTATTACTGTAGAAGGAAGAGGGATGGCTGAAGTTGCGACATTTGTAGCGGAAAAGTTAGCAACAATTGAATCTGTCGTATCGACGACAACGCATTTTATTTTGAAAAAGTATAAACATGATGGAATTATATATGAAAACAAAGATGATGATAAGCGAATTGTGGTGACACCATGAGTAAATTTGAATTATCGAAAGTTGCACAATCTTTACAACCGTCCGGTATTCGTAAGTTCTTTGATTTAGCGGCCGGCATGAAAGGAGTTATTTCATTAGGTGTTGGAGAGCCTGACTTTGTAACGCCTTGGAATGTAAGACAAGCTTGCATTCGTTCATTAGAAGAAGGATATACGGCATATACGGCGAATGCTGGATTATTAGAGCTTCGCGAAGAAATTGCGAAATATTTAGAAAAACAATTTGCAGTATCTTATGACCCGAAAGAAGAAATTATTGTAACGGTTGGAGCAAGCCAGGCGTTGGATGTTGCGATGCGTGCAATTGTAAATCCTGGTGATGAAGTTATTATTATTGAACCGAGTTTTGTATCATATGCACCGCTTGTTACGCTAGCTGGCGGAGTACCTGTACCTGTTTCAACATCTCCAACTGACGAATTTAAAGTACAGCCGGAGCAGATTGAAGCTGCAATTACAACGAAAACAAAAGCGATTTTATTATGTTCGCCAAACAATCCGACAGGAACGCTCTTAAATAAAGAAGAGCTAGAAAAACTTGCGGTCATTATAGAAAAATACAATTTAATCGTACTATCCGATGAGATTTATGCAGAGCTTGTCTATGATGAGACATATACAAGCTTTGCGAGTGTGAAGCATATGCGCGATCATACAATTTTAATCTCTGGTTTTTCGAAAGGGTTTGCAATGACAGGCTGGCGCCTAGGTTTAATTGCAGCCCCTCAATATTTTATGGAATTGATGTTAAAGATTCATCAATATTCTATGATGTGTGCGCCGACGATGTCGCAATTTGCAGCATTAGAAGCACTTCGCTCTGGAGAACAAGAAGTTGTTCGAATGCGTGAGAGCTATAAACAACGCCGAAACTTTATGACTACTTCATTTAATGAAATGGGATTAGATTGCCATATGCCAGGCGGAGCATTCTATGTATTTCCTTCGATTCGTTCAACGGGATTATCTTCGATGGAATTTGCCGAACGATTATTATTAGCGGAAAAAGTCGCTGTTGTACCTGGAAGTGTGTTTGGGGAGAGTGGTGAAGGATTTATTCGCTGTTCATATGCAACATCACTTGAACAACTTATGGAAGCGATGAAACGTATGAAACGGTTTATAGAGAACGAAAAAAGGACAAAACATAATACGTTTTGTCCATAAAAGGGGGGGAATACTAGAAAGCCATGTGTTAGTATTTTATCCCGATATTTGAAGATTTATACATACTAAGGAAAAATTTTTCATGACTTTTGAATGAAATGCTAGTAAGTGGTATAATTTACTAATACAAAAGGTAAAAAATATGGGAGTGTTTCTTATGTCAGACAAATACACAACAGGAGTGGTTGTGAAGGGAAAAGTGACAGGAATTCAAGATTACGGTGCATTCGTTGCATTAGATGAAGAAACGCAAGGTCTTGTGCATATATCTGAAATTACAAATGGATATGTGAAAGATATTCATGATTTTTTAAAAGTCGGGGATGAGGTAGAAGTAAAGGTGCTTTCGGTTAATAGAGAGAACGGGAAAATGAGTTTATCATTGAAGGCTGCCAAACGTAAACAAGGAAAGGTGCGTATACCGAATCCGTCTGCAAATGGATTTAACACATTGCGAGAAAAGTTAACAGAGTGGATTGAAGAATCTCAAATCACAAAATAAAAGCAGGGAGCATAGCTCCCTGCTTTTATTTCTTGTTCACCAAGTAGTCGGTGAATGTTATAGATTATGATATAAAATAATCAAACGTTTCTTTTCCTGCATTTTAATCAGTATAAAAAAACGTCCGTATGTCGGAAGTTAGTAAAGCATCATAGATCTCCACTTGTTTGAAAACAAGTGGAGATGCATGTTTTATAATATCATTTTAGAATGCTATTAGATTTATCGTACTTCACGTGCTTCTGGGTGTGTTCCAAGCTCTTCAGAAGGTTTAAATAATAAACCAAGGTTAATTAAGCCTGAAATACCTACAATACCGTAGATAATTCGAGCAAGTGCTGTATCTTGCCCTCCAAAGATAGCTGCTACTAAATCGAATTGAAAGAAGCCAATGAGTCCCCAGTTTACTGCGCCGATAATCGTAAATACTAAGGCAATGCGTTGTAATGTACTCATTTTAAGCAGTCCCTCCTTAAATGATGAAGCAAAAACGAGATACATTTGCTCGTTTTAATGAAGCTTCCTTTATAGAATGGATACCTTTTGTTGTTCTTATACCAAAAAAATTAAAATTTCTTATTGTATACTTGTCTATACCGAAAAACGGAAGTTATGACGATTTTGTAAAAAAAATAAATTGGCTACGCTTACAATTTGTAGTTCGCTTGATTTACAACTGTGGTTTCGCTAAAGTGAAGACAGAAATACATATCCATATTGTATTGGAGGGAAAAAGATGAGCACACATGTAACGTTTGACTATTCAAAGGCGTTATCGTTCATCAGTGAACAAGAACTAACATATTTACGTGATGCAGTAAAAGTATCACACCATGCAATTCATGAAAAAACAGGAGCAGGAAACGACTTCTTAGGTTGGGTAGAACTTCCGCTTGCATACGATAAAGAGGAATTTGCTCGCATTCAAAAATGCGCTGAGAAAATTAAAAATGACTCTGAAATTTTACTGGTTATTGGGATTGGTGGTTCTTACTTAGGCGCACGAGCAGCAATTGAAATGTTAAACCATTCTTTCTACAATACACTGTCTAAAGAACAACGTAAAACTCCACAAGTGCTATTTGTTGGACAAAACATTAGCTCTACTTATATGAAGGATTTAATGGATGTATTAGAAGGTAAGGACTTCTCTATTAACGTTATTTCCAAATCAGGTACAACAACAGAGCCTGCAATTGCGTTCCGTATTTTCCGTAAGCTATTAGAAGAGAAATATGGAAAAGAAGAAGCACGTAAACGCATTTATGCAACAACAGATAAAGCGCGCGGAGCTTTAAAAACATTAGCTGACGGAGAAGGATACGAAACATTCGTGATTCCAGATGATGTTGGTGGCCGTTTCTCTGTGTTAACACCAGTTGGTCTATTACCGATTGCTGTAAGTGGTTTAAATATTGAAGAAATGATGCAAGGAGCAGCTGTAGCTCGTGATGATTTTGCGAAATCAGAGCTTGAAGAAAATCCAGCTTATCAATATGCAGCTGTACGCAATGCTCTATACAATAAAGGTAAAACAATTGAAATGCTTGTTAACTACGAACCAGCACTTCAATATTTTGCTGAATGGTGGAAACAATTATTTGGTGAGAGTGAAGGAAAAGATCAAAAAGGTATTTTCCCATCTTCTGCAAACTTCTCAACTGACCTGCATTCTTTAGGTCAATACATTCAAGAAGGACGCCGTGATTTATTTGAAACAGTTCTAAAAGTAGGAAAACCTACACACGAACTAAAAATTGAATTAGATGAGAACGATTTAGATGGATTAAACTACCTTGCTGGTGAAACAGTGGACTTCGTTAATACAAAAGCATACGAAGGAACATTACTTGCACATAGCGATGGCGGTGTACCAAACTTAATCGTTAATATTCCTGAACTAAATGAGTATACATTCGGTTATCTTGTATACTTCTTTGAAAAGGCATGTGCGATGAGCGGCTACTTATTAGGCGTAAATCCATTTGACCAACCAGGCGTAGAAGCATACAAGAAAAACATGTTTGCTCTACTTGGAAAACCAGGATTCGAAGAACTAAAAGCAGAACTAGAAGAACGTTTGAAATAGGGAAAGCGGAAATGGCTCGTTCAGAATGGAAGAAGCGAAGCCACCGACCGTTCTAGCCATTGAAGCTGGATAGTAGAAAAGCGGAGCCGACTGTTTAGGCTTGTCGGCTAAGGTTCTTTCGCACAGAAAGTGTTTTTTACTTTCTCGTAGGAAGGCGCGAAGCCACCGACCATTCTAGCCGCTGGAGCTAGACAATAAAAAAAGCTGTTGGGATGATCCCAACAGCTTTTTTTTATGTGCGTTTCGAATATTACCGAAGGGTCTTTATATTATGTCGAAGCGCCAATATATGGAGCGCGAAATGGGTATGCTAAAAAAAATTTAGAAAGGATGATACATTTGATTGGGATTCATTCAAAGTTAGAAGGACAAACATTCGCTCTTTTCCAGTTAGAAGAAATATTAAAGCCGCTCGGCTATACAATCGGCGGGAATTGGGATTATGAGAAAGGGTGTTTCGATTATAAAATAGATGAAGAGGAAGGGTATCAATTTTTACGATTACCGTTTACAGCCGTTGAAGGAGAGCTCGATGTAAATGGAGTTATCGTTCGTCTTGATACACCGTACCTTCTGTCGCATGTGTATCAAGATGAACTAGATGATGAAGTGAATACATTTACAGCAGGGATAGGGTCTTTTGATCAGTTTGCAGAACCAAAAGATTCAGATGGAGATATTCAAGCAAAATATATTGATATTGGAAAAGCTTTAGTTCGGGAATTAGAAGGATACTTGCTTAATGTTTAATTACAATCAGTAAATCATTTTTTTTCAGAGTAAATGAATGGTTAGGATTTATATGATAGTGTCCATCACGTTGTAGGCCAAGTAAGAGTATATTTTGTTTTAATAAAGCACAGTTACAATATTCGAATGTTTCACCCTCATATTGCTCGGGAATATGCAGGAGTTGTAATTTATTTGCAGTAATTTCATTGTAAATTGTAAACAGCACTTCTGAAATCGAAGGAAATAATAAAGAAGCGGCAAACACATAACTTGTTAATTTATTTCCTTCAATAATTTCTGTTGCGCCTGCTCGTTTGGCGTTATGGATTTGGTCGGAAGTTAACATTTCGACGATACAATAAATATTTGGGTTTAATCCTTTCGCTGTTAAAATGGTTAAAATAGATTGCGTATCAGCAGAGCTCTCGCTTTTTTCTTTGTCAGCTGTAATCAAAATAGTATGTGCAGTACGAATGTTTGCTTTGAGTAAAATATGATCATGATGAGGACAACCTTTAATAAATTGTAAATGATGGAATGACTTCGGGAGTAGAGGAAGTGTCTCATCTATAAGAACAATATCAAGGTTTGGTTGTAATACGCGCAGTTGACTTACTACATGCTTCACACGTTCGTTCCAACCGACAACAATCATATGTTTATGACAAGAGGCAGCCTCTTCACCTTTTATTTTCATATATTGTTTACTAATCATTTCTGTAGCAAATGAGACCATATAATAAGAACCGAATCCAGTTCCTAACAAAATGAGAATAATTGCGAGGATTCTTCCTTGTACACTATGAGGAACGTAATCGCCGTATCCAACAGTGAATGTCGTAACAAGTGCCCACCATATACCATCAAACCATGTTTGAAAGTGAACGGGTTCTAATTTGTATATAAGAAATCCAAAGAAGAGAATGAATAAACCAATTAAGGTGACTAATCGTAAAATGATAGAGTTGCGAAATGTGTCTAAAATACTACTTCTTACATTCAATGTCTGCAGCTCCTCCCAAATCAATATGATTATAGTGTTACCATTATAAAAAGAAGAAAAACCCCCTCATAGGAATGAGGGAGTCTTCACATGCTTTCCACTTCTGCTTGTCGTACACTTTCAAGGTGCTGAATGGCATAGTACACATCAGCTGTATGCATTTTTTGATCAACAGATATTTTCATTTGGAGAAAATGAGCCTCATTTTCTAACGTTTTGAGTTTCATGTTTTTAACTTTTATATCCATTTTTTTGATGTCTTCGATAACTGTAGGGATGCTTTCCATACTATTCACAACGAGTTTTACAGCAATCTCGCGTTGACGAAGGGACTTTGGTCCTAGAATACTCATTGCCAAAGGAATAAGTTCTACACTAACCATAAGAAAGCACATACCAAAGATTGCTTCTAAATAAAAACCAGCTCCGACTGCGATGCCAATTCCAGATGCTCCCCATATCATTGCGGCAGTGGTAAGGCCTGCGATGCTATCGTTACCTCTTCGTAAAATAACACCGGCTCCCAAAAACCCGATTCCTGATACAACTTGAGCTGCTAAGCGGAGAGGATCCATGCCGATTCTGTTTGAGGTTGAGCTTGGTAAGTTATAAGCAGCCTCAATTGAGACGATAGTAAGTAAACAACTAATAATAGAAATAACTAAGCAAGTTTTGAGACCTAGTGGTTTCCGTTTTAATTCCCGTTCTAAACCAATCGCAAATCCTAAAACGGCAGAGAGGCCTAACTTAAGTAATAAATCAAAGTGTTCCATCTGTATCCCTCCCTGTAAATTGTGGTAACAGACAAGTTTATATTTTAAGTATATGGTACAAGGAAGGGAAGTTGGACAGTTTTTATAAAAAAAAATTAAAAAGGGTGTTGCATTCCGATTTTCAACATGCTATATTAATAAACGTCGCTGATGCACGAAAGCAGAAAGCGGAAAGAAAAAAGAAATAAAAAACAATGTTGACATCAAAAAACAAAGATGTTAACATAAGGAAGTCGCAAATGAGCGACTGACAAGTTCTTTGAAAACTGAACGAAACAAACAACGTGAAACGTCAATTTTTATTTATGATGCTAGACAAACACTTTATTGGAGAGTTTGATCCTGGCTCAGGATGAACGCTGGCGGCGTGCCTAATACATGCAAGTCGAGCGAACCGATTAAGAGCTTGCTCTTAAGAAGTTAGCGGCGGACGGGTGAGTAACACGTA
>NZ_JBAWSV010000004.1:0-531550 GCF_037104695.1 Bacillus yunxiaonensis
ACCTTGAGGTCCGGTAGCGCCAGTGTCGCCGGTAGCCCCCGTTATGCCTTGGATACCTTGAGGCCCAGTGTCGCCGGTAGCCCCCGTTATGCCTTGGATACCTTGAGGCCCAGTAGCACCAGTGTCGCCGGTAGCCCCCGTTATGCCTTGGATACCTTGAGGCCCAGTAGCACCAGTGTCGCCGGTAGCCCCCGTTATGCCTTGGATACCTTGAGGCCCAGTAGCGCCAGTGTCGCCGGTAGCCCCCGTTATGCCTTGGATACCTTGAGGCCCAGTAGCGCCAGTGTCGCCGGTAGCTCCCGTTATGCCTTGGATACCTTGAGGCCCAGTAGCGCCAGTGTCGCCGGTAGCTCCCGTTATGCCTTGAATCCCCTGAGGTCCGGTAGCGCCAGTGTCACCAGTTACGCCTTGGATACCTTGAGGTCCAGTAGCGCCAGTGTCACCGGTCAGACCTTGAAGTCCCTGAGGCCCTTGAGGTCCAGTAGCGCCAGTGTCACCGGTCAGACCTTGAAGTCCCTGAGGCCCTTGAGGTCCAGTAGCACCGGTAACGCCAGTCGGCCCTTGAGGTCCAGTGGCTCCCGTAGCACCGGTAGGACCACTATTTCCACCAGGTGGGACTGGCGGCAGAGTAGGACCTAATACAGGAGAAACAACATACTCTATTGAATGGAATTGATTAGCGGATTTTTCATTTTTCATTAATTCACCTCCAAAAGCTATTCAATATATATTAAATGCAGAAGGGAATCGAAATGATATGGTTGTTTTGTTTATTTTAAAAACATTATATTCTGATTATATGTATTTGTATTAGTAAATTTTCCTTACTTTTTTCATATACTACAAGGGGAAAGGAGGAAGGGCTTTGGTAACAGGGAGCATTACAATTAGCTTATGTATGATTGTGAAAGATGAAGAACAGACAATTGCTAGATGTTTAGAATCAGTACGAGCGGTTGTTGATGAAATTATTATTGTAGATACTGGTTCAACGGATCAAACAAAAGAGATTGTTAGAGAGTATACTCCTTATATTTATGATTTTGAATGGATAGATGATTTTGCAGCTGCTCGAAATTTTGCATTTTCGAAAGCGACAAAGGACTATATTTTATGGCTAGACGCCGATGATATTTTAGTGGAAACAGAAAAAGAAAAGTTGTTACATCTGAAAGAAAACTTGGATTGTAATGTAGATGCAGTTTCGATGTCGTATTATCTTGCGGTTGATGAAAATGGGCAACCTACTTACAGTTCTGTTCGAAATCGTTTAGTAAAGCGGATGAGAAATTTCCAGTGGATTGGATTTGTCCATGAATATTTAGCTGTTTATGGGAATATATTGAAAAGCGATATAGCCATTATGCATAAAAAAGAAAAAGAACATACAGATCGTAATCTTCAAATTTTCGAGAAGGCACTCCGAGAAGGGAAAATTTTTACACCGAGGGATATCGTTTATTATGCTAATGAATGTGTCGATCATAAAAAGTATGAAAAGGCAATTGAATTATATAACCAGTTTTTAGATGGGAAAGAAGGTTGGGTGGAAGATTGTATACACGCATGTGGGAAATTAGCAGATTGTTATAAACAACTGCAAAAGTCGGAAGAAGCACTGCAAGCATGTTTTCGTTCTTTTCAATATGACATTCCAAGGGGAGAGATTTGTTGTCGCGCCGGTCACATATTTATGGAAAAAGAAGATTACAAGCAAGCAACCTTTTGGTATGAGAGGGCGATTACTGTCCCGTTTCAAGATTCAACTAGATTTATAGATTATGCATCTTATACATGGGTTCCCCATTTACAACTATGTGTTTGCTGTAGTCGGTTAGGGGATAATGAGAAAGCAAATTATCATAATGAACAAGCGGCAGTATATGTACCGGACCATCCTTCGGTGAAATATAACCGTGAATATTTTCGAAATCTATTTAAAGACCATACAAAAGAATAAGTTGCTTTATAAGAAGATTCATAAAAAGGAATGTATAAACATTTGATAAATTGATTCCCTTTTAAACGAAAAACAAAGCCATCTCACAATATATGAGGTGGCCTTATTTTTAAGCAATTTGTGTGACTGTTAAAGTAGCAGAGCGAACATCTACAGTGCTTGCTGAGTTTACTATATCTGTAGGGACAATTTGTATTAAGTCATTTTGGTATAAGTTAATCAAAGTTACGCTGCTTGTTACTATAACTAGACCTGTGTCATCGAAAGTTGTACGTACAGCCGTTCCAGAGCCGGGGATAGAATTAGAGACAGTCGTACCATTTAATGTTAAGAAAAATATAGCAGATTCGCGGCCGTCAGGTGAAGCAGGAGAATTATCTAAAGAGACTGTTAATGTATAGTTAAGCTGATAAATACCAGATCTTTTGATGAGAAGCCCATGCCCAGTACTTTCTACATCAAGAAGAACAGGGGTGGACACGTTTGGATTTGTATTATTATTTGGTAAAGGAATTGGTTGACCTGTAGAAACAGGTGTAGAGCTTACCGAAAAAGCAATCCCAAAGGCAGGGAATTCTTTTACTGGCAAAGCAAAGAAATTATCGCAAGAATAATCCATATTTTCCCTCCTTTATATATTCTCATTCTAGTTAATGAAAAAAATAAATGAAACGTTATAGACAAGATGCTAATTTCACTAAAAATAAGAAAAGCGCCTAATTGTAGCAAAATGTGTATAGTTTACATAAATTGTAAGAATATTGTTTTTGTAGAAATGCTAACTTCTTTAATTAAAAAAACAAGTATTTTTATTTGTCTTATATGTAAGGAAATATCGTTTTGGGGGAGGGGCAGGATTTGAAAGTTCTAGTCACAGGTGGAGCGGGTTTTATAGGTTCACATATTGTTGAAACCTTATTAGAAAACAATATAGAGACAGTGGTTATTGATAATTTGGTTACTGGTCATAAGGATAACATCCCATCAAGAGCTGCTTTTTATCATGTTGATATACGTGATCCCGATATTGATAAAATTTTCAAGATAGAAAAACCAGATTTTGTAATACATCAAGCGGCACAGGTATCTGTGCAGGAATCTGTAAAACAGCCACTTTATGATTGTAGTGAAAATATTATGGCCACTATAAATATTCTACAATCTTGTATAAAGTATAACGTGAAAAAATTTATCTATGCATCAACCGCTGCTGCATATGGGAATCCTAAATATTTACCTATTGATGAGAATCATGATCTTAATCCTGTATCATTTTATGGTTTGTCAAAATTGACCAGTGAAACCTACATTCAATTATTTGCAAAGCTTTCGGGTTTAAAGTATACGATTCTTAGATATTCTAATGTGTATGGCGCAAGGCAGGATGCAAATGGGGAAGCTGGTGTTATTTCTATTTTTATTGACCGACTATTAAAGAATGATAGTCCAATTATATATGGTGATGGAAAGCAAACAAGAGATTTTATTTTTGTTAAAGATGTAGCATATGCTAACTTCTTAGCTCTAAGGAATGCTGACAATCAAATATGTAATATTAGTTCGAATCAACAAACTTCAGTCAATGAATTGCTGAATATAATTTGTAGTGTAATGAAAATAGAAGATAAGAGAATATACAAAGAGAAAAGACCGGGAGATATTATTTCTAGCTCTCTATTAAACAATAAAGCTAGAAAACATTTAAATTGGGAGCCGCAGTTTTCATTGCTTCAAGGGCTGGAAGAAACTGTTTCTTTCTTTCGGAAAGAATAAATTGAGTGAACGTCTTCTAGAAAAATTATCACACTCCCTATAAAACTATTACAAATGCTTTTAGGAATAGATTTATAGGGAGTGTCGATTACTAATTGTAGAAATGTCTACTTTCTATAATTTTACAGACTTATTATTAATCACGGTAGGCAAATGAGGGAAAACTATGCACTAGAAGCATGTTTTTGTGGAATACCTGTACTTTCAACAAATATCGGATAAGTAAAAAAAGGTAACCAATTCAGGGTTTCTAATATTAGGTATTAGCAGTACGATTCCTATCTTATTTTTGAATTGGATTATAGGACATAATTTTACTTCATTTAGTAGAAATGGATGGATTGAAAAAGATGCTAATATTCACAATGTAAATAAGCAAGAAAAGGAAAAAGTAAATAATGAGGAGGCCGCAGTGCCTCCTCATTATTTACATATTTTTCGTTTTGTTGAATAGGTGTAGCGATGTTATGAAAACTTTACTACAGAAAATATTTCAACTAAACAATTTCAACTCCGCCACTTGCTGAACCTGTAAGAGTAGCAACAGAAATAAGACCACCAGTATCGATTATAGAAAAGACCATTAATAAACGATCTCCAGCAGTTACTGGCTGACTCACTGTAGTATTGGAACCAGCGAGATTTACAGGAAGTACAATTAATGATGTGATATTTGGACTTAAGTTTACAACAGTACTTGTAAGTTGAGTGAAAACGTTGGTGTTATTATTTGCCACAGTGTTTATATATAAAGATGCTTCAACGATGATGCTACTACCAAGAGGAAGAGATACATTAAGACCTGTAGCAGTAAAATTTGCCCATACTGATTCAATGGTGCCGTTACGAGGCATTGTAAATGCTTCAGTTGCTAGGGAAAGTGTAAGAGTATTAGGAGACGTTCCTAATAAAGTGATACTAGGAATAGAAGACCCAAAGCCAATAGCACTTCCAAGGGCAAGAGTTGTGCCTAAAGCAGTAGCTGGTGTAATAGGTGTTGTGCCAGATGCAAATGGAATGATAGTACTAGAGCCAGCAGGTCCAGTGCTACCAGTTTGTCCAGTCTGTCCAGTGGCGCCGGTCACACCTTGAATACCCTGAGGTCCTTGAGGTCCGGTATTACCAGTAGCACCTGTAACGCCTTGAAGTCCCTGAGGTCCTTGAGATCCGGTATTACCAGTAGTGCCTGTGACACCTTGAAGTCCCTGAGGTCCTTGAGGTCCCGTAGCGCCTGTGTTACCTTGAGGTCCAGTCGGCCCAATCGGTCCTCCAGACGGTCCAGTCGGTCCAGTTGGTCCGGTTGGGCCTATTTCTGGTATAGGAAATGCACAAGGAAACGGCATAAATCTATCTTGATTATTACCCAAATTTTTATCCTCCTTAATGATTTTATAAAAATAGTGACGTCAATACATTTTATGAATAATGCAGAAAATGGTACTAGGTTGTCTCTCAAAATGGGACATTTTCTTTTTAAAATCGCACTGTAACTCAAATTGTTTTTAAATTGCTTTTTTCTTGTGAAGGTAACCTAATTTCATTGTTTTATAAGAATTACATATAAACTTTATTTGAATGAACCAAGTTGACGCCTTCTTAACTTTTTTATAAAAAATGAAGGGAATAGAAAGTGTTATAGAACAATTTCTAATTTTAAGGCAATGGGTAATATACTTTATGTAGATAGATAAAGAATCGATTTTTAACGAAACTTCTCCGTCCTATATGAATATAACTGTAATAACGTACGTTTCAGTAAAAAGGAGGATTGAGGATGGCGGACAAACAAATAAAGGAAGGGAAAAATCAACCGTTATTATATACACAACATTTGGATTTATATAAACTCCAGCGCCATATGCAGCGGAGTGTGATTGTGAAACAGACGAAACAAACGGCTGAAATACAGGGAAACGAAATAGATAACGTTGAAAATAGTGAACAGACTCACCGTATTGTTGAGGAGATAGATGTCATTGATCAAGAAACCATGCAAACGGATGTAGAGGAGATAGATGTCGTTGATCAAGAAACCATGCAAACGGATGTAGAGGAGATAGATGTCGTTGATCAAGAAACCATGCAAACGGATGTAGAGGAGATAGATGTCATTGATCAAGAAACCATGCAAACGGATGTAGAGGAGATAGATGTCATTGATCAAAAAACCATGCAAACGGATGTAGTGGAAGAGAATCAATCAAAACAAAACGATGAACAATTTGTAGAATCTTCTAGTAACACATGGCAGAATAAGTCGTTTAAAGATATGAATAACGAAGAGAAAATTTATTTCTTGTTACATCGACCTCATTATATACCAAATGTGAAATGTATTGTAAAAACAGAAAAAGCTTCTTATGTAGGGGTTATTTCTTCTTATGAAAATGGGGTGCTGCAAATGGTGGTACCAGGCTATATTAGTAATTTTTTTCTTAATATAGAAGATATCATATCGATTCGAATGATGGGTTTTTAATGTGGAAAAGGTGGTAGGATTCCTACCACCTCAATAGTTTTTTGGTTTACACATTATACGCCTGCAACGTGTACGTCGCGTAAGCATTGAATTCCACAGAAACAATTTAAATCAACAGTAATAACAGCAGATGTTGCTTGTAGTGTAGCAGTAGGGGTGTTTAAGAAATAAGAAATTGCATTTTGACCATCTGGTACACCCACTACCTCTAATACACGTAATACTGCATAACAGTCATCTACGCTTTCTACGCGAAGAACAGAAGATAAAACTTCTGGACCATTAGAAGGGATATATGCACTGAATACAGCCCCCTGACCGTTATATAACACAAATGGGCGAGTGTTTGCGAGTCTAGAGCCTTGATGTGCACCAAGGAATGGAACATCGCATCCTGTTGGGCATGTGCCTGTTGCGCAGTCTTGTAATTCATTGATGAAGTTTATAACATCACATACGCAATTGATGTTTAAAACCTTTTTGTCATCATTGTTACCCATTCTTTTCACTCCTTATCATAAGTTTTGATTACACTATTAGAATATTGACTGCAGGGTAAATCTGTTCCTGCTCTCAAGTTGTTTTTTTCAACGGATAAGCCTGTATTTAGAGGACAAGAAAAGGAGATGAGGAACTTGGTTTTTGAGAGTTGGCTTATGTTTTTTATTTTCTCATTCGCAGTATTTCGGTTAACACATCTTCTTGTATATGATAAGATTACGTCTTTTATTCGTGCGCCTTTTATTGAAGAAATACAGATTACAGAAGAGGATGGTACGGTTTCAACGTATATGAAAATAAGAGAAACGGGCATACGTAAATTTTTTGGTGAATTGTTAAGCTGCCATTGGTGTACAGGAATATGGGTGAGCGCTCTATTGCTTTTGTGTTATGAATGGATTCCTAAAGTAGCAGAGCCAATTATTTTGTTATTAGCAGTTGCTGGGGTTGCAGCAATGATTGAGACGCTTGCGGGTCGAATGATGGGGAATTGAGAAATGAAGGAACGAAACAGAAGGGTTGTTCATATAGTAAAGAGAGCGTTTAAAAATAGAGGAGATGTTTGCCATGGCGAATTATCAGCAACCTAATCCATACAATAATCTTCAATATTGGTACAAAATGCAGCAACAGCAACAAGGGCAGCTGAATCAGCAGCAACAATTAGAACAACTAGGATATATAAAGAAACAAGGTTGTAACTGCAGCGGAAATAAAAAGAAAAATCAGTAACAATCAAAAGAGGTTTAAGGGATGAAAAAATTCCCACTGATAGAAGTTTTATTTTATGAAAAATAAAATAAAAAACACCTTGTTTTATCCTCTTTGTAAGGAAAAACAAGGTGTTTTTTGTTTTGCAGGATGATTATATTTCAGAAAGTTTCGCGTAGTGGCGTTTCAGGAAGAAATCATTTAATTTGTTATTTTGTTTTTTTGTAAGTCATCCCTCGTCAAAAATAAAAATCTAGAAACATCAAGTTTCTTCCCTCTAAAAAATTGCGGAGAAGAAATATACAATTCTTCTTTTGCACGCGTAATAGCAACATATGCTAAGCGGCGTTCTTCCTCTAATGCTTCCGAAGTATCAGTGACGCGATCGTTTGCGTCTTTTAAGGAGGAAGCATGCGGTAATATCCCATCGCTTGCACCGAGTAAGAAAACACATGGAAATTCAAGGCCTTTGGCGTTATGAATAGACATAAGCGATACAGCATCTTGCTGCGTTCTTGTTTTTAATGCTTCCATTTCTTTTTGATTTTGTATAGCTGTGTTTATAAATTCTAAATACGCTGGAATATCCGAAAAGCGATTTGCAGATTCAATAAGTTCTTCAAGCATTTCTTCTTGTATTTCTTTTTGCATCGTAAAGGAAGAGCGGTCATTGCTCTGCAAATACTCCAAATATTGTCCTTTTCCCTTAATGATTTCCTTTAATGCTTTTTTCGGTTCGAGCTCTTTAATGAATTTTAGAAAATCAATACGATCGTTAATTTTTTTTACTTGGAATGGCTTTAAATTTGGATTAAGTAAAAGAAAATGTAAAAGGGAAGGGAAGCGACCTTCACCGTATTTCCATTGTTCTCGTTCAATAAATGATATACATTCATCACGTCCAATATACATCGTTGGCAAAATACTTGCGAGTGATTCTAAACGAAATGGTTCAAAGGCCAAACGTAGTTGATCTAACACGGGTTTAATAAGTGAGTGTTCATAAAACGATTGACTTGCCCCATATTTGACGAACGGAATTTTATGAATTGTAAGCTGATCGAGTAAGGAACGGCTTACAGAATGCGTCCGGTATAACAAACAAAAGTCTGTATAGTTTCGTTCACCATTTGCTACTTTATCTTGAATGAGTTGCAGTACTTGATTTGCTTCATCTAATGTTGTTGCTGGTCTTGAATAAAATGGTTGTATACCTTCTTCGTGAACGGTGTACAATTCTTTGTTAAATCGTTCTTGATTCAGCTTAATGACTTCATTACCAAGTCCGACAATGTATGGATTTGAACGATAGTTTGTATTTAAAGTAATAATAGTTGTATCATCAAATTCTTTTGGGAAAGAAAGGATAATTTGATGACTAGCTCCGCGCCAACCGTAGATGGCTTGATCGTCATCGCCTGCAATAAATAAGTTGTTTTGCGGTGCTGCTAATAGTTTTACAATTTCATACTGGGCGTATGATGTATCTTGAAATTCATCCACTTCAATATATTGAAAGCGCCCTTGCAGCTGTGTTAATAATGTTGCATTATTTTCTAGTAAATAAAACGTTTCAAGTAAAATATCATCAAAATCTAGATAGCGATGACTTTGCTTTACGTCTTCATAGCGTTGATATACTTCTTGGAATTCACGTTCAACGGGTGTTTTGGCCTGTACATCTTTCGGTCTATTTAATTTATTTTTTTCAAGTGAAATCATTGCTAGCATACTTTCTGCATCATAGTCATCTTTTAAACGAAGTTCTTTTAAAATTTTCTTTATAATAATTTGCTTATGTTTTTCGTTTGCTAAAATTTGTTGGTTGTATCCTTGGCTGCGAAGTAATTTTAAGAAAACAGAGTGGAATGTTCCAGCAACAAGATATTGGCTCGCTGCATGTGTCATACCAGGTAATGTTGCTACGCGGCTTCGAATTTCTTCCGCTGCTTTTTGTGTAAATGTGAGCAGCAATATGTTGCGCGGGTGAACACCTTTTACGTTGACTAAATAGCCAACGCGCGTTGTTAAGACAGACGTTTTTCCACTGCCAGCGCCAGCTAATGTGAGAACGGGTCCTTCTGTCTGACGAACAGCTTCTAATTGTTTTTCATTTAAATGTATTCCTTGTTTTTCAAGAGCGCGAAAATAGGTAACATCTGCATCATTTTGATTAATTAATTCGGTAGATGTTTTAGGAATATGATAAGTTGCGCGAGGTATATTCGAATGTGTTAATGATTTTTGCGAAAAATTTTCCTTAGTCATAATTTCACCTTCAATAAGTAGCATCAACTTATAACTTTATCGGAAGATAGGGGAAATGGCAATGTAAAAAAGTGAGACATCGATGTGGTTGAATTTGAAAAATAGGGTGTTTTCGCGTAATTAGTAAGGTGAAAAGTGAATCACACGTTATTTCACTAGATGTAAAACAATATTAAAAAGAAGCGCTAATTAGCGCTTCTTTTATAGTTTTTTTATCATCACAACATGCGGAATATCAGCTTCCATAAACATTTCAGAAATTGTCTCATATCCAAGCTTATTATAAAACGGTTCAGCATGTGTTTGAGCATGAAGCTTTAGTTTTGGAAGAGCTTCCTCTTTCGCAAGAGTTTCTAACGCATTCATAATGATTTTCCCGGCCCCTTTTTGACGATGAGAGGATAGGACACAAATACGTTCCATTTTTCCTATGCCGTCAACGATACGAAAACGCCCAGCACCAACTGGAACACCTTCATCGTATAAAACAACATGTTTTGCGACATCTTCATATTCATCGTATTCTTCTTCGGCCGAAACATTTTGCTCGTCCACAAAAACCTGTTTGCGAACGGAAAATGCATCTTCTAGCTGCTTTTCATTTTGTACGACAATAACTTGCAAATTACTGTTGCTCCTTTCCTAAATGGAATGTCTCATATACTGTCCATGTCCCATTTTCTAATTGATATACTAAATGGAAACGGTCAATTGGTTGTTCATAATAGAAATCTTTCATTTTTAGGCGACCTAAAACATCAGCATGTTCAGCATCTGATAATTGTTGTCCAATTGTAAGGTGTGGCACAAAAGCATATTCGCGATCTTGTGTGAATATACCGCTATGCATTTCTTCATTTAGAAATGTTAATTCTGGTGTTTTTTCCACTTTAAAGTAAATAACATTATTTACAGGTGCAAACGAGCTCACTTTTCCAACATGTAGTGTAAACGGATTTGTTTTGCTTCCGATTGTACGCAGCTCGTTTACAATTGTTTCTAACTGTTCATCAGCCGCTTCAAAAGGTGTTTTTAATGTAATGTGTGGTGGAACTAATGCATAATGTGGATCGTAACGCTTACGCAGACCGTTTGCTTTATCTTGAATCATTTTTGATGGAAAAATTACAATACCTAGTTTCATCTCTAAATTCCTCCCTTTGTCTGAACGTAAAATGTTTTTGTAAAAAAAGAACTCTTCTTCATTATATCAGATGATTCTGAAAAATACTGTGTATTATTTCATTGATAACATATGAGAAAACGCATGTGGCAAGTTTTTTTGCCAATATTTCCATGTGTGATTACCATTAAACTCTTCGTAATAGGTTGTAAATCCCTTTTCCATAAGAAGATTATGCAATTCTCGGTTTGGTGCTACAAAATCAGAAATATTGCCATCTGTTGTTTTTACATTTGTTTCTTCTGTACCGATAATATGGTATAAATCTAACGTTTGCGGCTCCGTAAATGTTTTGGCACGTTCTAACACAGATTCATTAACAAATGGTGATTGCATAATCACTTTACCGAATGTATGCGGATACATAAGAGCTGTCATAAATGAAACTGTACCACCTAAAGAATCTCCAATTAAAACGCGGCCTTTTCCCATTTGATACGTTGGGTACTTCTCATCCAAATATGGAGCAAGCTCGTGAGCTAAAAAGCGAATATACATGTCATTTTGCGATCCGTTTGGATGATATTTTTCTTTTCGGTCGTGTACATCTTTATATGGAATACCAACAATAATAGTTCGATCAATTTCTTCTGTTTCACGAAGTGATTCTATCACGCGATGTGCTTTGCCGAGTTGAAAATAATCTCTTCCATCTTGTGCAATTACAATGGTGTGCTTATGAAGCGGCGTGAAGTTTGCTGGTAAATAAACGAGAAGCGAAATTTCTTCTTGCAATGATTTACTGTAAAATGTAAGTTCTTCAATTTTGCCTATTGTTTGTGTCATTGTGTAATCTCCCCTAATTTAAAAGTTACTACAATTTTATTTTAGCATAAGAATGAGAAGAATCTAAAAAATTAGTATTCAGTAATCGAAGAAAGGAGCTATAATGAAATAGGAATTTTTCATAGATAAGGAGATGACATATGAAGCAGCCAAAATCGATTGCCCTGCCGTTAGCGATTTCGATTATTACGATTTCATTTGCGGCTATTTTTGTAAAAATGTCCACAGCACCATCTTCTATTTTAAGTATGTATCGTTTATGGATTGTTGTGCTTATTATGCTTCCTATAGTTTGGAAGAGAAGAGAGGAATTTACGAGAATTCAGAAGAAGGACTGGGGATTTTTAATTGGATCTGGTTTCTTTTTAGCATTGCATTTTCTTCTGTGGTTTGCATCGTTAAAATTTACAACAGTTGCAAGTTCAACGATTATTTTAGCACTGCAGCCGCTCGTATCTCTTGTGGGAGGATTTTTCCTATTTAAAGAAAGAACAACACTTGTTGCACTTGCAACAATGGGAATTGCAATTATTGGTGTAGGGTGTATTGGATGGGGAGACCTAGGACTGAGCAGGGAAGCTATATTAGGAGATATACTATCATTTTTAAGTGTAATTGCAGTGGTTGGATATTTGTTCATTGGGCAAACAACAGTGAAAAAAGTGTCCCACTGGATATATAGTTTTACTGTCTTTACATTTGCAGCTTTATTTTTAAGTGCTTATAACATGATGCTGCAAATTCCATTTACAGGTTATTCATCAGGGGACTGGACTGTATTTTTCTTACTTGCAACTGTACCAACTGTATCTCAAATGATTCATAACTGGTTATTAAATTATGTGAATGCGACGACAATATCTATGAGTATTTTAGGGGAGCCTGTTGGTGCAACAATTCTTGCTTTCTTTTTACTAGGTGAAAAACTAAATGTAATGCAAGTAGTAGGAAGTTTTTTTGTATTATGCGGTGTAGGTCTATTTTTAGTACAACAGCAAAAGAGTGTATATAAAGAGCAAGTAGAAGGTGCGGTTTATACGCAAAAGACGTAATTATTATCGTGTATTGAACAGAAGTGAAACTTCCGCTATTGGAAGTTTCACTTTATTTTGGTTGTGTCATGTACGACTGAACGTGGACGATACATAAATCACGAAATTTTCCTTCTGCAGTTGTGACAATAATAACAGCTCGTCCAGCTTGTTTTCCTGTTACAGTTGTTTTATGCTTTACGGTATTAAGCTCTACAATGTCAGGATTCATGCTCGTCCAAATTAGCTCTTGGTTACTTGCTAGAGAAGGAAGAACAGTTGCTGTGAGTTCTGCACGTTGTCCAGTTTTTAGCTTTAATTTAGCTTTGTTTAGTTGTACGCCGATGACCGGCACAACAGAAGGAACAAGTTTAATATGAGGTGTATCTGTTTGTGTTTTAGCATATGAAGAAGTTGTAAAGTGTTTTTGTAGGCGAAATGATGATAACATGTGAGCGGTCTCCCTTCTGTATAATGTCTTTAGTTATACTATACATAAAAAATGTTAGGCTTAATTTAAGATAACATAAAGAATTTGTTAATTTCCAGAAAATTCAGTATGTAAGCGAGAAAAAAATCCCTGCTGCTATATCATAGAGGCAGGGATTTTTTTTTCTGAGATTAAGAAGCTATTTTTTCGAATTCTTCAAAGTCTTTTTGAACGTTTTCTGCTGGCTTTGTTAATAGACTTACAATGATAATAGCAAGTAAACTAGCAGCGAAACCAGGAATCATTTCATATAACATATCTTTTAAAAATTGAAATTGTGTCCACGTAATAACAGTTGTTGCCCCGGCAATCATACCAGCAAGAGCGCCCCATTTCGTCATTCGCTTCCAGTATAAGCTTAATAAAATGACTGGTCCAAATGAAGAACCAAAACCTGCCCAAGCGTAACCAACAAGTGCTAAAATTGTGCCATTTTGTTTAAAGGCAAGTCCACTTGCAATTAACGCAATGACAAGAACGGCCATACGTCCTACAAAAACAAGTTCGCGATCCGTTGCAGAACGGCGGAAAAATGTTCGGTATAAATCTTCTGTGACAGCACTTGATGTAACAAGAAGCTGTGAAGAAATGGTACTCATAATTGCTGCTAAAATGGCAGCTAATAAAAAGCCGGTAATGAGTGGGTGGAATAAAATATTTCCAAGCTCAAGGAAAATCGTTTCTGGATCTGCTAATTTTTTGCCCATGTCAGCATAATATGCAATCCCGATTAGTCCAGTAAACATAGCACCGACGATAGAGAAAATCATCCAGCTCATTCCGATGCGGCGAGCACTTTTTAATTCGTTTACAGATGAAATCGCCATAAAGCGAACGATAATATGAGGTTGTCCAACATAACCAAGACCCCAAGCGAATAAAGAAATAATGCCGAGTACAGAAGTACCTTTAAAAATATTTAATAATGTTGGGTCGATAGAGCGAATGGTATGAAATGCTGGTCCAAGACCATTTACATGCATAATTGTTACAATTGGAACTAAAACGAGTGCGACAACCATAATAATCCCTTGCACGAAGTCTGTCCAACTTACAGCTAAGAAACCACCGAATAACGTATAAGCTACAACAACAGCGGCAACGATGAAAAGTCCCATATGATAGTCCATTCCAAATGTATTACGAAATAGAACAGCGCCTGAAACTAATCCCGAAGCTACATAAAATGTAAAGAAAATCATAATAACAAGTCCGGAAACAAGGCGTAGCATATGAGATTTGTCATGGAAACGATGTTCTAAAAATTCTGGAATTGTAATCGAGTTGTTTGCCAGTTCAGAGTAGGTACGTAAGCGAGGAGCGACGTATAGCCAGTTTGCGTAAGCGCCGAGTGTTAAGCCAATCGCAATCCAACTGCTGCTTAGACCTGTTGCAAACATAGCACCGGGTAACCCCATTAACAGCCATCCGCTCATATCAGCAGCGCCTGCACTTAGTGCTGTTACTGCGGGACCTAATGTACGCCCGCCAAGCATATAATCTGTTAAGTTTGATGTTCGTTTGTAGGCAATGTAGCCAATTACTAACATCCCGATCATATAGATCGAAATTGAAATTAAAATCTGTGTATTCATGTAAGTCCCCTTTCGTAAGTAGTATCTTTTGATGTACCCCATAACTATAATCTAGCATAATTATGTATAAAATTCCATACACAAATAAGAATTTTCAGAAATGTAAGTGTTTTTTGATGGTATTTTATTTTTGTGATATAAAATCTTCTGACAATAAACAGCTATTTTTATAGAGTATTTATTATTTTTACATAAAGATGAGATATTTTGTCAATATAATATTTAACGTATGGATAAAAAATTTTTTTCGGAAAGTGTTGACTTCTAAAAAAAGAAAAGCATATAATGAGTTCAAATTTAAAAACGTGAGCGTTGATGAAGAAGAGTACATATTACGGACATGGCAGAGAGCTGATGGTTGGTGCGAATCAGTATGAAAGTAATATGGAATGGGCTTCGGAGCTTCCAAACCGAAACGAAAGAAGTAGGCTTTGGCGAAAAGATCTCATCGTTACAAGAGACACGTATTGTATTTCGATACGGAAAAGTGCGTTACTTTTGTAACGAATTAAGGTGGCACCACGGGAGTACCCGTCCTTTTTATAGGATGAGTACTCCCTTTTTGTATAGAAAAAAATGAATATGATAAATCGATGAGTAAGAAGAGTACGTACATTGGAGACGTTCCAGAGAGCCGGGGGTAGGTGAGAGCCCGGTGCGGTGCCAAGTACGGAATGGGCTTACGAGAGGTATGCTGAACGATAAGTAGGCAACCCGGGTTCCGCCGTTACAAGGATTGGGTATAATATTGTACCTGAAAAAGCGGGATGCTTTGCATCCAACAAGAGGTGGTACCGCGGTAAATTTATCGTCCTCTGCATATTTCCATATGCAGGGGACTTTTTTATTTTAGGCAGAGAGGTGACAGTGATGATAACGAAAGACCAATTTATGATGCGAAAACAACAAGGGAGAACCTTTCTTGTTATTCAAGAAGAAGAAGGAGATAGTTTGACACCTATTGCGTTATATCGCCGTATGAAAGGTGAGAAAAAATTTTTACTCGAAAGCTCGCAGCTTCATCAAGATAAAGGGCGTTATTCCTATTTAGGGTGTGATCCTTACGGTGAAATCAAAAGTATTGGCAAGGAAGTAGAGATTACGATAAATGGTGTGACGGAAAAGGTAAACGGAAACGTATTAAAGGAACTGGAAAGAATACTTGCACCAAATCAAGTCGAGAGTCCATTTCCGTTTTGCGGAGGAGCAGTTGGCTATATTGGCTATGATGTCATTCGGCAATACGAAGATATTGGAGAAATGTTGTCTGACCCATTAAATATTCCAGAAGTGCATGTGCTGCTTTATCGTATGTTTGTTGTATATGATCATCTGCGACAAAAGCTATCGTTTGTATATGTGTACCAAGGCGATGATACGGACTCGTATGAAGAAGTTTATGAGCAGCTGCAAGTATATAAACAGAAATTGTTACATGAATCAGAAGAACATGTGAAAGAGCTGTGTACTTCTTTATCATTTACATCTTCTGTAACAGAAGAAAAGTTTTACGAAATGGTTGAACAGGCAAAGGAACATATTCGGGCAGGAGACATCTTTCAAGTTGTGCTATCACAGCGTTTGCAAAGTGATTTTGCAGGGAACCCATTTGCGTTATATCGCCGGCTTCGCACCGCGAATCCATCTCCTTATATGTTTTATATTGATTTTCAAGATTATGTTGTACTCGGTTCTTCACCGGAAAGTTTGCTTTCTGTACGAGATGAAAAGGTTATGACGAATCCAATTGCAGGAACAAGGCCACGCGGAAAAACGAAAGAAGAGGATGAAAAGATAGCGAAAGAGTTGCTTGCAAACGAGAAGGAACGGGCGGAACATATGATGCTTGTAGATTTAGGGCGTAATGATATTGGCCGGGTGAGTGAGATTAGTTCAGTTCAATTAGATAAATATATGAAAATCGAGAAGTATTCGCATGTGATGCATATTGTATCTGAAGTTTCCGGAACATTGCGAAAAAATATGAACTGCTTTGATGCGTTAGCGCATTGCTTACCGGCAGGAACTGTATCAGGAGCTCCCAAAATTAGGGCAATGGAAATTATAAATGAATTAGAGACGGAAAAACGAAATGTGTATGCCGGAGCAGTTGGCTATATTGCTTTCTCGGGGAACATGGATATGGCACTTGCGATACGAACAATGGTTGTAAAAGATGAAAAAGCATATGTACAGGCGGGGGCTGGTATTGTGTATGATTCGAATCCCGTAGCAGAATATGAAGAAACATTAAATAAAGCAAAAGCGCTCTTGGAGGTAATGAAATGATTGTCCTTATTGATAATTATGATTCATTCACATATAACTTGTATCAATTGTTAGGTTCCAGCGCAGAGAACATCGTTGTGCTGCGTAATGATAAGGTCACAGTCAAAGAGTTGGAGGAAATGAAGCCACAAGCAATTATTCTTTCGCCAGGACCTGGAAGACCAGAAGATGCAGGGATTTGTATTGAAGTGATTCAACATTTTTATAAAAGTATTCCGATTCTTGGTATTTGTCTTGGACATCAAGCGATTGTTACTGCTTTCGGCGGAGAAATTGTGCAGGCAGAGCGGATTAAACACGGAAAAACGTCACTTGTGAAACATAATGGTACATCGATATTCTCATATGTAAAACAGCCGCTGACAGCGATGCGTTACCATTCACTCGTAGCAAAGCAGCATACTCTTCCTAATTGTTTTGATGTATTAGCTACAGCGATGGATGACCGAGAAATCATGGCAGTTCGTCATAATTATTATCCACTTTTCGGATTGCAGTTTCATCCGGAATCAATTGCAACTGAAGAAGGCGGGAAATTAATACAGGCATTTTTATCTAATGTGAAAGAGGTGGAGAGAGTATGAATCGCTATCTTCGAAAATTAGTAGAGAGGCAGAATTTAACGGAACATGAAATGTATGAAGCGGGGATTGCGTTATTAAGCGAAGATATTTTAGAAAGTGAGATTGCTGCTTTTTTAGCATTGTTAAAAGCAAAGGGAGAAACGGCGGATGAAATATACGGCCTTGTTCGCGCTCTTCGTGAAAAAGCATTGCCATTTTCTCATCATATTGTAGGTGCGATGGACAATTGCGGAACGGGCGGAGATGGGGCGCAAACATTTAATATTAGCACAACATCAGCCTTTGTACTTGCTGGTGCCGGTGTAAAAGTTGCGAAACACGGTAACCGTGCCGTTTCTAGTAAAACGGGAAGTGCGGATTTATTAGAGGAACTCGGTGTCAATATTGCATGTACACCAAAGCAAATTGATTATTTGTTAGAGTCAGTCGGGATTGCCTTTCTATTTGCACCGGCGATGCATCCAGCACTGCGCCGCATTATGAAAGTAAGAAAAGAATTAAATGTTCCAACAATCTTTAATTTGATTGGGCCACTTACAAATCCAATTGAGTTAGAAACGCAGTTCGTCGGTATTTACAAACGAGAGATGTTGCTTCCGGTAGCAAAGGTATTGCAAAAGCTTGGGAGAAAACAAGCAATTGTTGTAAATGGGAGTGGGTTTTTAGATGAAGCATCTTTGCAAGGAGAAAATCACGCAGCAATTTTAAAAGATAACAAGATTATCGAAGTAAGTATTTCCCCAGAAGAGTATGGATTTTCACGTGTGAAAAATGAAGCGATTAGAGGCGGAAATGCAAAGGAAAATGCCAATATTACATTAAATGTCTTGCGAGGAGAAGATAGCGTATACCGTGATACAGTGTTATTCAATGCAGGGCTTGCTCTTTTTGCAAACGGAAAGGCAGAAACAATTAAAGATGGTATTCGCTTAGCGGCTCATAGTATTGATTCGGGAAAGGCGTTAGAGAAATTAAATTTATTAATCGCGGCAAGTAATCAAAAGCTAGAGAGGGTGAACTAAATGGAAACGATTTTAACGAAAATTATCGAGCAAAAAAGGAAAGAAGTAGCGGTGTTATATGAAACATATACACCAGCGAAGAAAATGCGTAAATCATGTTCTCTTGTAGAAGCGCTGCAGCAATTTACTGTAATCGCAGAAATAAAACGTGCTTCACCGTCTAAAGGAGATATCAATTTACATGTTGATGTTGCTAAACAAGCTCAGCTCTATGAAACAAATGGTGCAGGGGCAATCTCTGTTTTAACAGATGGTCATTTTTTTAAGGGCTCTTTTCATGATTTAGAAACGGCAAGGGCACATACGAATGTACCGCTTTTATGTAAAGACTTTATCATTGATAGAATCCAGATTGACCGGGCATATGATGCGGGAGCAAATCTTATTTTACTCATTGTTGCTGCATTAACAAAAGAAAAATTATTTGAGCTATATGCGTATGTAAAAGAGCTCGGCTTAGAAGCGATTGTAGAGATTCATAATGAAGAGGAGTTAGAAACAGCATTAGAGTTAAATCCTGATGTCATTGGAGTAAACAATCGAAACTTGAAAACATTTGAAGTGGATTTACGTATAACAGAACGGCTCGGGGAGCGGTTAAATGAACAAAACGTACTTTGGATTAGCGAGAGCGGTGTTCATACGAAAGAAGATATTGTACGTGTTAAGCAAGCTGGCGCAAAAGGAATTCTTGTCGGAGAAGCATTCATGACAGCACCGTCTGTCGGAGACTTTTTTCAATCGCTGAAGGTGACGATATGAAAGTAAAGATTTGTGGTATTACCGATGTAGAAACAGCAAGAATTGCCTGTGAATACGGCGCCCATGCCATTGGATTTGTGTTTGCGAAAAGTAAGCGGGAAATTACCCCAGAGAAAGCAAAACAAATTATTGAAGAGCTTCCGGTGAATGTGATGAAAGTTGGCGTTTTCGTAAATGAATCAATCGACGTGATTCAGAAAATTGCAACATATTGTGGTTTAACACATGTACAACTGCATGGGGATGAGGAAAATCATCATATTAGGAGATTGAATATTCCGTCTATAAAAGCGGTTGGTGTAAGTTCGAGCGAAGATATAAAACGAGCACAAGAATATGAAACTGATTTTATATTATTTGATAGTCCAAAAGAAAAGTTTCATGGTGGAAATGGCAAAACATTTTCATGGGAGTTATTACGGTCAAATATCATTGAAAAAAAATGTATATTAGCTGGTGGATTACACCTTGAAAATATTACAGAAGCGATTGAAATCGTTCAGCCATATATGGTTGACGTGAGCAGTGGTGTTGAAACAGATGGTAAAAAAGATATCGAGAAAATAAAAAAATTTATAACAAAAGCGAAGGAGTGTTACAGATGAAATATGCATATCCAGATGAAAAAGGTCATTACGGGATTTATGGAGGACGTTACGTTCCAGAAACGTTAATGCAGTCTGTTTTAGAGTTAGAAGAAGCATATAAAGAAGCAATGCAAGATGAAGCGTTTGGGCAAGAGTTAGAGCATTATTTACAAACATATGTCGGGAGAGAAACACCTCTGTATTTTGCGGAAAATCTTACGAAGTATTGCGGCGGAGCCAAAATTTATTTAAAGCGAGAAGATTTAAATCATACAGGAGCTCATAAAATTAATAACACAATTGGGCAAGCGCTTCTTGCGGTGCGAATGGGTAAGAAAAAAGTTGTAGCTGAAACTGGTGCTGGGCAGCACGGGGTAGCAACAGCAACTGTATGTGCCCTGCTCGGTTTAGAGTGTGTTATTTTTATGGGAGAAGAGGATGTAAAACGCCAAAAGTTAAATGTTTTTCGGATGGAATTATTAGGTGCGAAAGTTGAAAGCGTCGCAGCAGGAAGCGGGACATTAAAGGATGCAGTAAATGAGGCACTTCGCTATTGGGTTGCACATGTACATGATACGCACTACGTAATGGGATCTGTTCTTGGTCCACATCCGTTTCCGCAAATCGTACGCGATTTTCAAAGTGTGATTGGTAAGGAAACGAAGAAACAATATACGAAGTTAGAGGGGAAATTACCAGAGGCAGTTGTAGCTTGCATTGGCGGCGGCAGTAATGCGATGGGAATGTTTTATCCATTTGTACAAGATGAAGAAGTTGCTCTTTACGGCGTAGAAGCAGCAGGGAAAGGGGTTCATACAGAGAAGCATGCGGCAACATTAACGAAAGGAAGCGTTGGTGTTCTGCACGGATCTATGATGTATCTTTTGCAAAATGAAGAGGGACAAATTCAAGAAGCACACTCCATTTCAGCAGGGCTGGATTACCCAGGGGTTGGTCCGGAGCATAGTTTATTAAAAGACATTGGCCGTGTATCTTATCATTCAATAACAGATGAAGAAGCGCTGCATGCTTTTCAGCTGTTAACGAAAAAAGAAGGAATTATACCAGCGTTAGAGAGCTCACATGCAGTGGCGTATGCACTTAAACTAGCGCAGGCTATGAAAAGTGATGAGGGGCTTGTCATTTGTCTATCAGGGCGTGGAGATAAAGATGTAGAAAGTATAAAACGTTATATGGAAGAGGTGTAATTGATGGGAGTAGAAAGAATTACTGCAGCGTTTCAAAATGGAAAAAAAGCATTTATCCCATACGTAATGGGAGGAGATGGCGATTTACAAGAACAAATTCGTTTCTTAGATGAAGCCGGGGCAAGCATTGTTGAAATTGGAATTCCTTTTTCTGATCCAGTTGCAGACGGACCAACGATTCAAAGGGCAGGAAAACGCGCATTAGATAATGGAACAACGTTAGAAGGAATTTTCCAAGCACTAGCGGAAGTGAGAACAGAAGTGCAAGTTCCATTTGTCTTAATGACATATTTCAATCCTATTTTAGCATTCGGGAAAGAACGTTTTATCGGGCGCTGCATCGAAGCAGGCGTCGATGGGATTATCGTTCCAGATCTTCCGTATGAAGAACAAGATATAATTGCACCATTGCTACGTGAGGCACAGATTGCTCTTATTCCGCTTGTAACAATAACAAGTTCGATTGAACGAGTTCAAAAGATTACAAGCGAATCACAAGGATTTGTATATGCTGTTACAGTAGCGGGTGTAACTGGGGTACGACGTGACTTCGAGCAAGAATTGCAAACTTATTTAGAAAAGGTGAAAGCGAATGTTCAGCTTCCGGTTGTTGCAGGATTTGGCATATCAACAACGGAGCAAATAGAAGAAATGATTAGAGTATGCGACGGAGTTGTCGTTGGGAGTAAAGTGATTGAGCTGTTAGAAAATGAAAAACAAGATGAAATTCGTGAGCTCATTGCTGCTGTGAAATAAAGTGAAACTTTCGTCAGTGGGGGGGATGTTACTGCCCGCGAATAGCGGGATAGAAGGGAGAGGCTGCTATTAAGGCAGCTTCTTTTTTGTATTATTGCTGGTAAAAAGGAATTCGAATTAATTGAAAATTCTTTCTTCTATTATATAATAAATACAATTGTATCTTCAAAGAAATGAGATGATTGTATGGCAGTATTGCTGGCTCTTATTCCAATTATGATGATTTTTATTTGTTTATTTGTATGCAAGCAAACATCGCTTAAAGCCTCATTAATTTCTTATGTTGTATGTATTGGAATCGTTTTATTAACACCGGCGTTTCGATTGCAAATTGGTGAGGTTGTCCATGCAACAATTAAAGGTGGTTTAATTTGTTTTATCGTTGGATATGTTTTGTTTTTCGGTATTTTTTTATTTCACCTTATGAATAAAATGGGGTATATCAATCAAGTTGCTCGCTTTATGGAACATGTTACACATGACCGTTTATTGCAAATGATGCTTATGTGTTTTGGGATTTGTCCTCTTATTGAATCGGTAAGCGGATTTGGAATTGGCTTTATGGTGGCGGCTCCTATTTTTCTTTCGCTTGGTTATAAGCCGTTTCAAGCAGTTTTACTTTCGTTTATCGGTTTATTAGCAAGCTCATGGGGAGCGATGGCAACTGGAACAATTATTGGATCAGGGCTTATTGGTATGCCTTTAGTACAACTTGGATCTGGTACGGCGCTATTAAGTATCCCGATATTTGCGTATTTTATCATGCTTTCTTTATATATAGTTGGCGGCTGGTCTGCAGTGGTACAAAAATGGAAAGAAGCAATGGGGTTTTTTCTATTATTCTCGTTATCTATTTATTTGTCCAATGCATATGTGAGTGTTGAATTAGCTGGGATTTTAAGTGCAATTGTAACGATAACATTTGGGTTTATCATCATTAAAATGACGGCAAGGCAACAGAAGGAAGTATACTCAGAACATGCAGCTGCCGAGCAGCAAGAAGTTTCTATTGTAAAGATTATTAGCCCGTATTTATTTTTGACAGTCTGTATATTACTCTCTCGCTTAGTTCCATCGTTACATAGTGCGTTACAATCATATGCTGTTATTAACCTGCCATCATACTCTTATAAACTTGAATTATTGTATTCACCAGGGTTTTGGCTTGGGATTACGTGTTTATTTACCATTATTTTCTTCCGAGTTCCTTCTATTATAATAAAGCAGTCATTGCAGCAAACAGTAAAACAATGGATCCCATTTGCGATTACAACGACTATGTTTATTGCCATTTCGGAACTAATGGGTGCATCAGGTATGCATATGTTATTAGCGGAAGCAGCCGGTCACGCATTTGGAATGATGTTTGTTTTCGTTGCACCATTTATCGGGGGTGTTGGTGGTTTTTTAACAGGAAGTAATGCTGGGTCAAATGCGATGTTTATTAAATTACAAATGCAGACAGCGCAAAATGTAGGACTTCCGTGGCAATTTGTCACAACGGTGCAAAATACAAGTTCTTCTTTTGCTACAATTGCTTGTCCATCACGAATTACGCTTGGCGCTTATTTGTGTAACATTCCATTCCGGGAAAATGAGTTGCTGAAGAAGACGACGCTTATGATTTTTGGTGCTGTTTTGATTGTGGTAGGAGAGGTTTTGGTGTGGTATTTGATTATGTAAAGAAACGCTTCTCTTATAGGAGAAGTGTTTTTGTTTGTAGAAATATATAACGTTGTAGATTAAAGAAGAAAGAGTGAGCATGGAATGAGTATAAGTTTGCGAGATATTACGAATGAGAATTGGATAGAATGTATATTCCTAACGACAAATAAAGAAGACAAACATTTCGTTTGTGAAGAGTTTGTAGCTTCAAATGCTTTATCATTGGCACAGTCAAAAGTTCAAAAAGGCTGGATTACAAAGGGAATATACAGCGATGAAACAATGGTCGGATTTACAATGTATGGATATTGTGAACAACATAACTTTTTTGAAATATGTAGACTCATGATAGATCATAAATATCAAGGAAAAGGTTACGGGAGGACAGCGCTATTACATGTAATAGAAGAGCTGAGAAAAGATGCTAATTGTAATGAAATTTTTTTATCTTTTGCACCGAAAAATCTAGTTGCAAAACAACTGTATGAAAGTATTGGATTTGAAGATACAGGGAGAATGGTTGAGGGGGAATGTTTGTATAAAATGCTATTAAAAAAGAGCTCACAATGTTAATGAAGAATGCAAAAAATGACTGATAAATGAAGAAAATGGGAAATGTAAACGATAGATGAGGATAGAAGGAGTGATACGGTGAAGTACGTTATTATAGGCGGAGATGCAGCCGGAATGAGTGCTGCTATGCAAATTATTCGGAATGACAAAGAAGCAAGTGTAATAACCTTAGAAAAGGGCGAGATATATTCGTATGCACAGTGCGGTCTTCCTTATGCGATTAGCGGAGTGATTGAGTCTACTGAAAAACTAATTGCCAGAGACGTTGATATATTTCGGAACAAGTATCATATTGATGCTAAAGTATATCATGAAGTGACACGTGTAGATCCAGCAAGTAAAAAAGTGTGCGGCATACATACGCAAACATCACAACCGTTCGAATATGAATACGATCGTTTATTAATTGCAACGGGAGTGCATCCGATTATGCCGGACTGGAGGGGGAGTAAGTTACAAGGGGTTCATGTATTAAAAACGATTCCGGATGCAAAGCGAATTATGGAGACACTTCATAATCAGAAAGTTGAACATGTTACGATAATTGGCGGCGGGGCAATTGGTCTCGAAATGGCAGAAACATTTGTTGAACTCGGTAAAAAAGTACGTATGATTGAGCGAAATCAATATATAGGTACTGTTTTCGATGAGGATATGGCAGCATATATTCATGAAGAAGCAAAAAAACATAACATTGAGATACTTACAAATGAAAATGTGAAATCGTTTCAAGGAAAAGAGCATGTTGAATCTGTGGAAACAGATAAAGGAACGTACAAAACAGATCTTGTTTTAGTATCAGTTGGAGTCAAACCAAATACTGATTTTCTAGAAGGAACAGAAATAATCAGAAACCCAAAAGGCGCTATCCAAGTTAACGCTTATATGCAAACAAATATAGAGGACATTTATGCGGCAGGAGACTGTGCTACGCAGTACCACATTATAAAAGAAAAACATGACCATATCCCGCTTGGAACAACGGCAAATAAACAAGGGAGAATTGCAGGATTGAATATGGTTAATAAACGAAGAGCGTTTAAAGGGATTGTCGGAACAGCGATTATGAAATTTATGGATATAACTTTAGGAAGAACGGGTTTGAACGAAAAAGAGGCAAAACAATTGCAAGTACCATATGAAATTGTAAAAATTGATGCGACAAACATAGCGGGGTACTATCCAAGTAAGAAACCACTGCATGTGAAATTATTGTATCGAACAGACACACAGCAAGTGCTAGGCGGACAGTTTATAGGAGAGCAGGGTGTGGATAAAAGAGTAGATGTACTGGCGATGGCACTGTTCCATAAAATGTCGATTCATGATTTAGAAGACGTAGACTTAAGTTACTCTCCTCCTTACAACAGTGTGTGGGATCCATTGCAGCAGGCAGCAAGAAGGGCAGAATAAAGCATCTCTTTTTTCAAGAGATGCTTTATTTCTGAAATTGCTTCCCATCCTAGTGCCCAATCTTCCTGCTCTGATGCATGTTTTTTATATTCTTCTAAAATCAATTCGTATTACCTCTTTAATCTTGATAAGGTTATATTATTACAATGACAAAATAATAGAATACTAACTTCTACTACTCTTCTTTAGCCTTAGGTTATATTTCCTTCGTATGTTTATATGTAAAATTATGTAAACTATAACCACTTAAACGCTAACACGTTTTGAAGTGGGGGCCTGAAAAAAGCCCTGGTTGTCTAGCCTCGGTCTTTCGTGGACTCCGTTCGTAGGTTGCATATCCAAGAATGATTCCCTAGTTCTTGGCTCTATGGTGGCTCTGTAACAGTTCTGATTGGGAAGGTGATTATCATTATTAAGCTATCAGAAATTGTCCGAAATCTTGAAGATTCAATGTTTAGTATATCTTATTACAAAGGTGGTTGAAGTCATGCGGAATGAAGCGATATTAGTGGTAGATGACGAGGAAGGCATTTTAACTATGCTTGAGAATCTTCTTCGAAAAGAAGGGTATATCCATGTTACTAAAGCAAGTTCCGCTGCTGATGCACTCATGGCTGTTCGAACAACACGCTTCGATATAATTGTGCTTGATATCATGCTTCCTGATATGGACGGATTCTCCTTGTGTATGGAGTTACGTAAAACCATAAAAACCCCTATTCTATTTCTTAGCGCCCGTTCCAGTGATCTGGATAAGTTGCAGGGGCTGTATTTAGGCGGGGACGATTATGTAACCAAACCGTTCAATCCGATGGAAGTTATTGCACGAATTCAGGCACATTTGAGACGGAGCACTCTCTATGCGTCTGATGTTGTAAGCGCTGAGGATTTGTATCAATATAATACTTTTTCGGTTAGCCGTACTACCGGACAACTGATTGTTAACAATGTAGATACTCCTTGTCCGGCCAAAGAACTCGAACTACTTCTCTATTTTTGTAAGCATCCAAATCAGGTATTTACAGCCCAGCAATTATATGAACAAGTGTGGGGGACAATGGTGCAAGGGGATGAGAAAACAGTCGTTATCCACATCTCCAGACTCAGAAAGAAGCTTGAGGTTGATCCGTCTAACCCAAAATTGATTGTTACCTTGAGAGGAATTGGATATAAATTTGTTCCACCCGCAGGAGGTTAGAACAATGAACTTTATGCTTCGCATAGCATTGCAACTGCTAATGGCCTTCTTTTTTCTGTTTGTTTGTATTCAAATAATTGTCATTGGGACGGCCTGGCTTTTTTGGCCACAAACAATCACGGATGGAAACAGTTCAGACATCTTTACGCTTTATGTATTGGTGGTGTGCGCCCTACTTTTTCTTCTGACTCTGCTTCTGATTGGGTGGTATCTTGGGAAGCCAATTTATTTCATTATTGTTTGGATTAGACGTTTGGCAAACGGTCAATATGATTTTCCTATACGCTGGGATGAGATCCACTCTCGTAAAAGCGGAACGTTGAAATTTCCATATGCAGTCTATAAGGAAGTGTTCGAGCATTTACGGATGCTTGGGAGCACACTCCAAAAAAACGAAAAAGAGTTGCGGGAGTCGGAACAAGCGAAACAAGAATGGATTCGAGGTATATCGCATGATTTAAAAACACCATTAACTTACATATCCTGTTATTCCACCATGCTGATAAATACGGAGTATCAATGGAGTGAAACGGAACAGAGGGAATTCTTGTCTATCATTCAACAGAAATCGGCTCACCTAAAAGAAATGGTGCAAGATCTCAATGAAACGATTCAAGGCCAGATTCCTCTAAAGGTCGAGGAAGTGGATACAGTTGAACTCGTACGCAGAGCAATGGCGGATGTCAGTAGTGCACCTTGGGCGGCCGGTCATCTGTTCATGATGGATTCGGAGCCAGAACAAATTTTTGTAACTTGCGATCCAAAGCTGTTGACACGCGCTATCCGTAATTTACTTGTCAATGCAGTCGTTCATAATCCAGAAGGCACCGAGATTGTGATTTGTATTTCGCAGCTTTATGACCGGATGGCGGAAATTCAGATTAAAGATAACGGGATTGGATTTAGTGAGTCGTTTGTTAAAAGTGATGCCGTAATAATACCCTCCGAACGCTCGGGCTTGGGACTGTCTATCGCCAAGCAACTAATTGAAGCCCATGGTGGAAAATTAATCGTCATCAGTAAGCCGAACGAAGGGACTTCTCTGTCGATTAGATTATTATTGGCGCAAATTTAAGGTGAAATTTATCGTCCGTTTACCTCCTGTTTACTAGCGCACCATATACTAAAAGAAATATCATATAAGGAGTTGTGATCTTCATGGATCCTGTAAATTTGAATACTGCATCTCATCCCAAGATGACTGGAGCAAAACATACATTGTTTCGCTGGTGGAGACTTTGGCCAGAATGGGTTCGATATGCAGCAATCATTTGGACTCTCATTTATGGTACGTTGGGGGTGTATTGGTCGCTTGGAGGCTTAGGTTTTCCATTAGGCTTGATGAACGATCCGAATGCGTTACATTCAGTTTTTAGACATGTTACAGCTACTGATGCAGGGCCAGTCATTGCTATTCTTTGTTTTTTGGGTGTGGTAGTGCTTTTTATGTTTAAGTTCAAAGTGCGTGGTTTTATCCGAACGATTCTCATTTTTTATGCTTGGAGCGTCGCGATGATTCTTTGCTTTACAATCCCGGATACCCGCCCAATTATGTTAGTAGCTTATGCTCCTATTTGCTTGATTGGGACTCTTTTCGGGCTATCGTTACATTATTTCGATCACATGACATGGCCGGTGGTAAATCAATTTATTTGTCTTGTAGGAGGGGGGCTATGGGCAGCGACGGTCTTGTCCTTTCAACGTCAATCCAGAGATGCTTGCAGATATTGTGGGCATAAAAATGGCACGAAGCGTTCGATGGCTTCCAATTCTATGGCGCGCTGGGGAAGATTAGTAACCTATGTTGCAATCCTTGCTCCTGCTTATTACGATATTACCCGCATTGCATGGCTGTTGGGAATACCTCTAGGAATTACAAAGGAATTATTTCAAAGTCTTCAAGATTCAGGGGCTGTATGGGCTGGAGCAGGCCTAGCTTTGGTATCGATTAGTGGAGCCATTCTTACCCGTGGACTTATAAAGCCGTGGGGAGAAATCTTTCCTCGTTGGATTCCGTTTTTGGCTGGGAAGCGCGTACCTCCTGCTTTGGCCATCATTCCTGCTGGATTTGTCTCCATAATGTTAACCGTTGCCGGTATTCAGATCGCCCTTGATTTCTCTTTTAGCAGCAACTTTCAGAATTGGGGAGCATCAACGCCTCTCTTGTTATTTCCAATTTGGGGAATCGCGTTAGGAGTGGCTACAATTTTCTATTATTACAAAAGGAAGGGGCGCTGCAATTATTGCGGTCAATAGGGGGGACAGGGACAGGTATATCGCACTGCTGCTTGTCAAAACATGAAAAAAATTGCCCTACATCTAATCTAAAAGGGTCAGATGTAGGGCAATTCCTCTTATTTTTTAGTGTGTGAATATCTAGCTAGATGCATTTACGTTTTATCCCGCTATTCGTGGGCAGTAAGACCCCCACCTCAAGATTCAAAGAAAAACGAGAAAGATAGGTGGGGGATAACTGCCCGTAAAAGTACGATTGGGCAGGCTTTCCATCAGTGGAGATGAAGAAAACCTCCACTGATGGAAGTTTCACTTTATCCGGTAAAGAATATAGCTGATGGCAAGAGTGACGCAAGAAAATAAAATAGCGATGCTAGAAAAAGCAAGGAAGTAAGCATTATACTTCGCTATATTTGCGATAATTGTATGACTATCAAAGTGAAGAAGGCCTCCTATAACGTTAAAGAGAAATAGGAGCAAGAAGATTGTAATCAGTCCATCTAATGCACCTTGTATGTCAGGTTTACTTAAGGCAATATGTGTAGAGATGCAAATTGCTAGGATAAGAAATATCCAAAAGTAAGGATTTAATAGATTACTAATAGTAAAAATACTTTTTAATAATAGGATAGAAGATAATACAGTGTGTTTGATCATATCACTCATAGCGCCGTTTGGTTCAATATTTGTTTCAATACCATTCATAAATACCGAGTATGAGTGGGGGATAAGACAATACATTAAGCCAACTAGCGCTGCAATTCCTGAAAAAATAGGGGCAACACCGATGAAAAAATTACCTATTTTTTGATAGATACTTTTCGGATTATATTCGTGCTGTACATATCCTAAATACCCATTATTTGTATTCGTTGGAAACCATTGAATACCCACGATTTTATGCCGAAATAAGATGCACATAAAGGCATGCCCAAATTCATGAATGGGTGTTCCAATCCATGAGGTAAGTAGGAATCCGTTTCTTCCAAAGGCCTTTGTCCAATATGTTCGCGAACGATTTTCTAAATATCCTAATAAAAGTCCAACTAAAATAATGCATCCTACTAACGAAGCTAGCTGTATAAAGGTTGTAATAAGCGTATTAAAAAAGAAGTTTCCTAATTCCATTTTGTCACCTTGTCTATATGTTAGTTTATAAGTAGTAGATTACGATAATTTCTTAGTGTTAGTCTACTGTTATTTTTGTATGTCTCGTTTTGTTTTCTAACTTTACAGGTTTATTGTACATTAAGAATAAAAAGATACCCGTTAATATAATACTAGACCCTACCAATTGCTGAACAGTAACTACCTCATGCAGAATAAAATAAGCTAATACACATGTCCCAACTGGTTCACCTAATATACTCATTGAGATCGTTGAAGTATTGAGCCATTTAATGAGCCAATTAAAAATGGTTTGCCCAAGTAATGTTGAAATAAATGCTAAACAAAAGAACCATAGCCAGTCATATGATGAGTGACCTGTTAGAGGATATCCCAGAGTAAACGAATATCCAAATAGGAATAAGGAACTAGTTGCATAACCAATAAAGGTATAAGGGAATAGGGATAAACTTTTTCTTAAATGTTGTCCGATTAAGAAATAAGCTGTTATCATAGCAGCTCCGAGCAAGGCAAGAATGTCGCCAAATAAGGCTGTACCGCCGATTTTGAAATCTCCCCAGCCAATTACAAAACTACCAGCAACAGCAAATATTCCGCCTCCAATTGCAAGGCCTCTTAATCTTTCTCCAAAAAGGAAGTACCCTCCAACGAAGGCGAATAAGGGTTGAAGTGTAACAAGTACAGTTGAGCTTGCTACAGATGTAAAACGTAAAGATTCAAACCAAAGTATATAATGAATAGCAAGAAAAACTCCAGACAGGCTACCTAGCATCCATTGTTTTTTTGTTAAATGTCTAATTTCCTGTATAGCATTTTTATTAAAATAGAACATAGGTAATATAAGGATAGTAGAGAACAGCATCCGATAAAAGGCTATAACAGGTGCAGGAGCGCTAGAAAGTTTTACAAATATAGCTGATGTTGAAAGAGCAAAAACTCCGAAAAATAATAAAAAATAAAGTAAAAGAGCGCGTGGTTGATTCAAAGTGAAGTCCTCCTATTTATTCAAAGTTTGGAAATATAGTGTTTATTATTTTGTACAATGTTTATTATAATTAACTAATCATAGTATATATAACAGAGAGTGTAGCGTTCAATATATTAAGACGATGTTTAGTATGTTAAACGGTAATCGTATATTTGTACTAAAATAATAAAATCGATCGGGAGCTGTATGATGTCAAACTATAGTTTAGGGAATACAATTTTAGAATATAGAAAAAGTAAGGGATATAGTATACGAGAATTTTCGGAAATAGCAGGCATAAGTACATCTTTAATTAGTCAATTAGAAAGAGGAATTGCAAATCCGTCATTAAATGTATTAAAAATTATTGCAAAAGCGTTAAATGTACCGCTGTTCACATTATTTGTAAATGATATTGACCATGAATCATTGATTGTTAGAAAAGAGGAACGAAAAAAGGTGTATCGTTCGAATAATGAACATATTGTCTACGATATATTAACTCCAGATTTTATGAAAGCAAATGTAGAAATATTAATGATGGATTTAAATCCAAATTCACAAACGACAGAAAGCCACTACAAGCACAATAAAGAGGAGATTGCCATTATCATGAGAGGAACAGCTTGTGTTGTACTTGAGGGGGAAGAGTATGTTTTACAAGAAGGAGATGTCATTCGAATTCCCCCTTTTATGAAGCACAAGTTTAAAAATGAAACTGAAGATATGGTAAATGTTTTGTTTGTTTTAACGGCACCTTCTTATGGGGGTAGAAATTAAGAAAACCCCCTTGCATTTGCAAGGGGGTTCTACAATCTATAATGATCAACCTTCTAATAATAATGATTTTGGATCTTCAAGCATTTCTTTAACCGCAACAAGGAAGCTAACAGCCTCTTTTCCATCTACGATGCGGTGGTCATAAGATAGAGCAAGGTACATCATTGGACGATTTTCCATGCGTTCTGCATCAATCGCAACTGGTCTTACTTGGATTTTATGCATACCAAGAATACCTACTTGTGGGCTGTTTAGGATTGGTGTTGACATAAGAGAACCGAACACGCCTCCGTTTGTAATTGTGAATGTTCCACCTTGTAGTTCTTTCAGTGTAAGTTTGTTATCACGAGCTTTTTTACCAAGATTGCTAATTTCGCTCTCAATTTCAGCGAAGTTTAATTGATTTGCATCACGTACAACAGGAACAACTAATCCATCTGGAGCTGCTACAGCGATTCCGATATCATAGAATTTCTTGATGATAAGCTCATCACCTTGAATTTCAGCATTTAATAATGGGAATTGTTTTAATGCTGCTACAACTGCTTTTGTGAAGAATGACATGAAGCCAAGACGAACATCATGTTTCTTTTCAAATGCATCTTTACGTTCTTTACGTAATTCCATGATAGCTGTCATATCAACTTCGTTAAATGTTGTTAACATTGCAGCCGTTTGTTGAACTTCTACAAGACGATTTGCAATTGTTTGACGGCGGCGGGACATTTTTACGCGCTCAACTGGTTTCTCAAACTCAGTAGTTGCAGCTGGTTTTGGACTTTGTTTTTCTTGTTTTGGTTGTTCTTTTGGTGCAGCAGCATGTGCTTGTACATCATGCGGTCTTACACGGCCAAGTGGATCAGTGCTGCGTACTTCATTTAAGTCGATTCCTAATTCACGTGCCATTTTTCTAGCAGCAGGTGATGCGATAGGGCGGTCTGTATTTGGAAGACCTTGCATCGGTGCTTTATTTGGCGCCGCACTTGGAGCCTCAGCTTTTGGTGCTTCAGTAACTTCTTGTTTTGGTTCTGCTGGAGCAGGTGTACTTACTGCAGTTCCGTTTGCATCTAAAATTGCAATAATATCACCAATTTCAACTGTATCCCCAGGTTCACCTAGTAGTTGTGATACAATACCTGAATCTTCTGCAATGATTTCTACATTGACTTTATCTGTTTCAAGCTCAACAACGCTTGCGCCTTTCTCAACTTTTTCACCTACGTTGATAAGCCATTGTGAAATAGTTCCTTCTGTAATAGATTCTGCAAGCTCAGGTACTTTAATTTCGATCATTTTAAATGTCCTCCCCTATTTGCCTAACAATTGATTTGATATGTTTTGTGATAATCTTCTCTAAACATGAATGGGGGAATGCCCCCCATTCATGGGAATACTTGATTACTTATTGTGAACGAAGTCTTTTTCTTCTTGTAACTTGAAATTGATATTAAGTGTTTGATTAATAATTAACTCTTGCTCTTTTCTATGAACATGTGGATCGCCGCCTGATGGACTTGAACGATCTGGACGTCCGATATAGTTCACTTTCATATTACCAGAAGCAAGCTCGAATAAAATTGGTGCGATATAATGCCAAGCGCCCATATTTCTTGGCTCTTCTTGTACCCATACGATTTCTTCCAAGTTTTCATAACGCTCAGCGATTGCTTGGATTTTCTCTTTAGGGAATGGATACAGCTGTTCAACGCGAACGATATGCACTTCATCTAACGTATGCTCTTGTTTGTTAGATTCAACATCAACTGCTAAGTCGATTGCCATTTTACCTGTAGATAATACAAGACGCTTCACTTTACTTGTTTCTGTTCCAAGGTTTGGTTGCTCTACAACCGTTTTGAAGCTGCCTTCACTTAGCTCAGAAGCAGGTGAAGATGTAAGTGGATGACGTAACAAGCTCTTTGGCGTCATAATAACTAATGGTCTTACAAAGTCTGTTCCAAGACTTGCTGCTTGGCGGCGCAGAATATGGAAATATTGTGCTGCACTTGTTAAGTTTGCAACTGTCCAGTTATTCTCTGCAGCAAGCTGTAAGAAACGTTCTGGACGAGCGCTGGAATGCTCAGGACCTTGCCCTTCATAACCGTGAGGAAGGAGTAGGACAAGTCCAGATTTTTGTCCCCATTTTGCTCTTCCTGCTGAAACGAATTGATCGAACAATGCTTGAGCTGTGTTAGAGAAATCTCCGTATTGAGCTTCCCACATTGTAAGTGTTTCAGGAGAAAATACGTTATAGCCATACTCAAATCCTACAACAGCAGCTTCAGAAAGCGGACTATTATGAACCGCGAAGGAAGCGCGTGCTTGTGGTAGACGATGCATTGGTGAATATGTTTCGTTCGTTTCTGTATCATGTAGTACAACGTGACGCTGTGCGAATGTACCGCGCTCTGAATCCTGTCCTGTTAGACGAATTGGCGTACCGTCTTGTAAAATCGAAGCAAACGCTAACGCTTCGGCATTTGCCCATTCTAGTTTACCACCATCTTTAAATGCGCTCTCACGGCGTTCAAGAATTTTTTTCAACTTTGGATATACGTTAAAACCTTCCGGCCATTGCAGAAGACTAGTATTTAGTTCTTGAAGTGTTTCTAATGGAACACCTGTCATCATTTGTGGAATTCCATTTGCAACTACTTCTGGAACTGGAATATTAGCACTTACTTCTTTTTTATCTGAAGAAACTTGATTATATTCAGCTTTCAAATGCTCTTGCACAAATTGTGTAATTGTTTCTACTTCTTCAGCATTTAGAATGCCTTTTGTTTGTAACTCTTCAGCATATAAAGCTCTTACAGTAGGATGCTTGCTAACTTTTTTATATACTTTCGGTTGTGTAACTGCTGGATCATCCATTTCGTTATGACCAAAGCGGCGATATCCGATTAAGTCAATTAGGAAATCCTTTTTGAACAGCGTACGGTATTGGAAAGCAAGAGTAGCTGCAATCAGACAAGCTTCAGGGTCATCAGCATTTACGTGCACAATCGGAATATCAAAGCCTTTCGCAAGGTCACTAGAATATCTTGTAGAACGAGAATCAGAACTATCAGTTGTGAATCCTACTGCGTTATTGGCGATAATATGAATTGTGCCGCCTGTTTGATAACCTTTCAGTCTGCTTAAGTTCAGCGTCTCAGGTACGATACCTTGACCAGGGAACGCAGCATCACCGTGTACTAAAATTGCGAAAGATTTAGAAACATCTTGTGCTGGATAACCTGCTTGCTCACGATTCTCTTGAGCAGCACGAGCAAAACCTTCAACAACTGGGTCGACAAATTCTAAGTGACTTGGGTTATTAGCTAAAGTAACTCGAGTAAGAGCACCATCAGAGTCAATGAATTGCTCTTTACCTAAATGATACTTCACATCTCCCGTCCAGCCGACATTGTTCTTGCCTTGCATCGGTGCTGAATGCTTAAATTCAGTAAACATGTGACTATAAGGTTTTTCCAATGTATGAGCAAGCACACTGAGACGTCCGCGGTGAGCCATACCAATCATAATATCTTTCACGCCGCCCTTAGCACCTTCAGAAATAATTTCATCAAGCATAGGGACAAGCATGTCAACTCCTTCTATAGAAAAGCGTTTTTGACCGACAAATGTCTTATGCAAAAATTGCTCGAAACCTTCGACTGCTGTTAATCGTTTTAAGACTGCAATTCGTTTTTCGTTTGATAATGGATGATACAGAGAAGTTGATTCCACCATTTCTTGCAGCCACGCACGTTCTTCGCTATCGTGTACATGAGCGAACTCATAAGCTAAAGATTTTGAATAAACATCTTTTAATCTATTAACGGCATCAAATGCTGTTGGAACATCCGCAGGTGCGTTTGCCCAAACCATTTTTGCTGAAATCGCTTTCAAATCATTTTCGCCTAGTCCCTCTAAAGAAAACTGCCCATCCATTTTTTCCTCCAGCGGATTAATGTGCGCAGATAGGTGACCGTATGAACGAATATTTTCTAAAACCTTTGCAGCTTTTAGAACTTTTTCTATATCTGTATTGTTTTGAGAAGAAAAATTAGAGACATTACTGTTTACATTTGTAAAATCTGCATGAAAAGGAGGAGCGCCCCATCTTGCAAAAAGCTCTTCTAACTCCGGATCAACAGAACCTGCCTGAGCTACATAACGATCGTACTGTTCAATGACATAGCCAAGGTTAGGACCATGGAACTTAGCCCACGGGTTGTTTGTATTTGTATTCTTACTCGTCATTTGACTAAACCTCCTACTCGTTAGGCTGTTTCTTTCAATATGAATGAAATAGTAACGAGTGCAATTCATTTTATATTTCTTATGTTATTACGATAATTTACATAATACAAAACGTTATTACTTATCTGTTTTGTACAAAAACATTCACAATTACTTATCACCCAGAGGATTATTCCTATTATCTAGTAAATGGATGTGAAAAAATTGCTACATAACATAGATGCGAATGATTTTTAGGGATAATATGGAAATGTATCACCTGTTGGAAAATAGTCTGAAATATATGAATGTTCAAATAAAAACGTTTTAAATTATGTATATTAAAATAATAAACGCTTTCAAAAATATTATACAACAATATAACAAAGTATAATAGGAAAAAAGATAAAATTTAGAATTGATTGTTAATTTTTATTGATTGAGAGATGAAGAGTAGTAGAAGGAGGTGTAGGTGCTAGATTAGAAGTAAAGAAATGTTAAATTATCTATTTTTATTCCGCTTTCCATCAGTGGGGAACACTGATGGAAGTTTCACTTTATTTTTGTAATAAAGCTCCCAACTCTTTTATAGAAAGGATCATATTTTTTAGACGTAATATTCTATGATAGTTTGAACAAATAGTTGTGTAAATTAATAGAAGTTAATAAAAAGAAGAAATAGTATAGAGAACGATGATTAGAAAATAATTTTAAAGAAAATTATCAATACAATTTTTGTAGAAAGATTTGTGATTTTTATTCAGTAGCGAACATAGTTTTTTAGTAATGTTTTGGCTAATGGAAAAGTAGAACGTATTTATCCCGCATTAACGGGCAGTAATACTCCCATCGCAAAATTCAGCGAAAGCAAAGAAGTAAGGCGGGAGATAAACTGCCCGTAAAAGCCCGATTGGTTCAACTAATAATCAGTGGGGATGAAGAAAACAAAACCCCCACTGATTAAAGTTTCACTTTATTCCGCTATTCGTGAGCGGTAAGACCCCCATTTCTGCCGGCATGACTTTCTTATGTTATCTTAAAGGAGGAATGTGAATTGAATACGTTTCAAAAAGGGTTAAGTAGTTTAAATAAAGAGGTGGAAATTGGAAGCTTACCAATTCAAGGACAGATTCCGATCTGGCTGTCTGGCAGTCTGTTTCGAAATGGTCCTGCCCATTTTATGGGAGGGCACTGGTTTGATGGATTAGCAATGATCCACAAGTTTTCGTTTCGTCACGGAAATGTGTCATATACAAATCGCTTTCTACGAACCGAAGCCTATCATCATGTAATGGAAGCGGGAAAACAAGTGGCTGGCTTTGGATCAGCTGGAACCGCAGGGGGCAGTAATAACACTAACGTTAATATTATGAAAATGGACCATCATTTTCTGGCTTTAACCGAATCGCCTGGGATGGTCGAATTTGATCCGCTAACTTTAAATACTATAGGTGTCTATCAATTTCAAGATAATATTCCAGCTCATATGACTACAGCTCATCCTCATCTAGATCCTCATAGTGGTCAACTCATCAATTTCACTATTCAATTTGGAAAAACAACCTTCTACCATATTTACACCATCGATCCTATGACAGCACACAGGCAATTAATTGGCAGTATTGAAACAGATCGACCAGGTTATATGCATAGTTTTGCGATTACAAATCATTATATTATTTTGTTGGAATTTCCTTTAGTAATTCAGCCTATGTTGTTAAAGACGGGTAAGAATTTCACAGACAGTTTAATTTGGAAACCAGACCAGGGCTTACGTTTTCTCGTTGTTAGTAAAGCAGACGGAAAGTTGCATCGCATAGTGGAAAGTCAAGCGGGTTTTGGTTTTCACGTAATCAATGCGTTTGAGCAAGGTAAAGATGTTGTTATTGATGCGTGTATTTCAAAAGAAGCTTCAGCTGTTACGAATCTTTCGATTGATCAGCTTACAGGCGATTCTCAAATCGGATCGCACCCCCAATTTAAGCGTTATATTTTAGAGGAAGGTCGCTCTGTTGCAGTGGAAGAGATTTTATCATTAGAAAGTATTGAACTGCCATCGATTCACTACCAAAGGTACAATGGACAAAATTATCGATACGCTTATGGTGTAAGTACAAGTCTTCTTCACCCAGAGAATATGGATAATCAGTTGATTAAAATTGATACCCGGACAGGGGAGAGTAAGATTTGGTCTCAAGAAGATTGTTATCCTGGTGAACCAGTATTTGTGGCTACACCTAACGGCACCAAAGAGGATGAGGGGATTTTACTATCAGTGGTTCTTAGCGGGGTTCAAGGACGTTCATTTTTATTGGTTTTAGATGCTCAAACCATGGATGAAATCGGAAGAGCAGAGGTTCCTCATCATATTCCATTTGGGTTTCATGGGATATATACAGAGGAGGGGATGTAACATGGAGCGAAAACAAATTGTACGTGGAATTATCCTTTCTTTACTTATTAATGCGGCATTGCCCATTTTAGTTTACGAGCTGTTATTAGGCCATGTGTCGAACATCACAGCGCTCATAATTGCCACAATGATTCCTTTAGTAGAAACTATAATCTATTTTCTGAAGTATAGAAAATGGGACGTATTTGCAGTGTTTATGTTAGTCGGATTTATTCTTGGAATTATCGCAGCTCTCATTGGCGGAGACGAAAGACTCATTTTAATTCGGGAATCCTTTGTCACAGGAGTTATGGGATTAATTTTCCTTGGCTCTCTTATCACGCGAAGACCGCTAATTTATTATTTCGCCTTACGATTTACTGTCGGAAAAACAAAAAAAGAACAAGTGGCTTTTGCTGATAAGTGGAAAAATGCTTACTTTCGTAAAGTATTGCGAATCATGACAGCAGGATGGGGAATTGTCTTATTAGGCGAGGCATTGTTGAAAGTAGTGCTTGTCTATAGTCTTTCCGTTTCTATGTTTTTAGCAATTTCTAGTTTAGTCACGTATGGATTCATTGGACTCGCAATCATTTGGACTGTCCTGTATCGCAGGAAATCACGTCAAAAAATAGATCCAACAAAAAGAATGTAAAATGATATAGCTTATATTGTTAAGCTTTCTTTACAGTCTGAAAAAGCGATCTCTTATGGGATCGCTTTTTTTGTGATTGTCTAGCTGTACACGTCTCGAATTGCGGAGGCGGCATTAAGACGATATGGTGAGAGCAGAAAATCTAATTTTCTGCGGAGAAACATAAGGGTCATATGAGGTACCGAAATCGTGATAAGCCGGCTTATCTAATAAGCTATCGCTCAAATACTAGTTAGTATTTTTAATTATTAAATTTCATTTTGATTTTTGTTGCTTTAATGTTGTCGAAAAGTATTTTAGAGACAAGAAGTCATTACATTATAAATGCTATTGAATTAGATAATAGAAATAGACTAATATAAAAATGAACTTGTAATAAAAGGTAAAAAAGGGGGGATGCAGGAAGTTGGTGTGTTTATGAAAATTAGGAAGGGGATAATCAGTTGAGGAAAAGGCAAAGTTATTTTCGGTATGTGTTAATAATTTGTATCGTTGCTACTTTGTTATTGCCACTACCGCCTTTTTATGTAAAGGCAAATGGGGAAGAAGAAAAAAAAGAGGAAAGAACATTTCAAACAATGAGTGTGCAAGAAGCGGGGAAAGATAGTAACAAAGACATTTCTGTTTCAACTTTAGATGAGAACTTAAAAGCAGAACAATTAGCAAAACAACTTGTTGGAGATGGTGCGGAAGTTCGAAGTGTGAAATATACAGGAGCAAATCAGGCAGCTGGAGCATTTCAAGCTAAACAAAATATTTTTGGACTGAACGCAGGTGTGATTTTAAGTACTGGGAATGCAAAAGGAATTATTGGCCCCAATAAATTTAAGAGCTATACACAAATAAATAATCAACCAGGGGATAGTGATGTAGAAAAGCTGTTTTTTCCGTTCTTTCCTAGTATAAAAACATATGATGCCAGTGTTTTAGAATTTGAATTTAAGCCGTCAAAAGAAAAGATGAAGATACAATATGTATTAGCATCCGAAGAATTTTCGGAATTTACTGATTATAACGATGTGGTTGGTATTTTTGTTAACGGTAAGAATATTTCGAAAGTACAAAATTCAACAATGCCGGTAGCTGTTTCTTCTATTTTTTCAGATAGGTGGTATGAAAAGTACTATACTTCAAATATAAATGGTGTGAAAAATACAGAGATGGATGGTATAAGTGCTGTACTTAATGCGGAGTCTACTGTCAATGTAAATGAATGGAATACAATTAAGTTAGTCATTGCTGATGGAAAAGATAATGGTGTCGATTCAAATGTGCTTATTAATTCTATGACATTTGAAAATGTAAAGGCTCCTGAAATTGATAGTGAAGTTTATTTCGCAGGTGCATCAATTGAGGATAAAGGGAATGACAAAGTAATTTTCACAGCACATATTGGCCGAACAAATAACATCGATAAACAAGACAGTGTGAAGTGGAAACTATCTCTTCCTAAAACAAACAATAATGCAGAGGAAATTAAAAATTCTGGTGAAATAGTCTTTAAAAAAGGTGAATCTGAACAGACGGTGGTAATGGAAGTAAATAAGCAGGACCGAGATATACAATTTGTCTTACATTCGCCCTCGGAACATACGCAATTAAGAGGGACAAACGTCCACCCTGTATTTATTCGAGAAATCTTTGTGAATCCTCAACCATTGCAATTAAAGGTGGGAGAAGAACAAACTTTTCAAGTAATCGCTCGTTATTATGATGAAAAAGAAGTAGATATTACAGAAAAAGTAGAAATAGAGGTTCATAATTCAGATATTGCAAAGGTTAGTTCAACTAATAAAATAATTGGACAAAGCGCTGGCCGGACATTAATGAAAGTTTCATATGGTCAAATTCCTCATTGGATAGATGTAAATGTAGGTGAAAAAAAACAAATAAAGGACATTGAGTTGGATAAGAAGGAAGTTAGCTTATATGAGGGAGAATACTCGCATATTAATGTTACAGCAATCTATGAAGATGGTGATGTTACCTATCCGAATTACGGAGTAAAATTAACGAGCTCGGATGAAAAGATAGTGCGTGTTTTGTATGATTTAACATTTGAAGCTGTTAGTGCTGGGGAAGCAACAATTACAGTCGAATACGAAGGAATCAAGAAAGAGATAACTGTAAAAGTAGAAAAGGACGACAGTAAAATAAAAGGAATTGACAGTAATATAAAGTATGATCGTATTCGTGTAGGAGAACCTTTTGAGTATTATATTTATGCAAATTACGATAATGGACGTGGACAAGATGTTACAAGTAAAGCAAAAGTAGAGTCTTTACATCCAGATATTATTGAAGTGGATAAACAAGGACATGCATTAATTGGAAAGAAGAAAGGGAAAGCAACATTAAAAATTACGTATAAAGATTTTACAGAAGAGGTAACAGTAGAGGTAAAAGAAAGAGTAAAAGAACTGGTAATCAGTAAAAGTCAGTTTGAATTGAAGGAACACGCTACAGACACATTTACTGTAACAGCAAAGTATGAGAGCGGCGAGGAAGAAGATGTCACGAATCAAGCTTATGCTAGCATAAATGATTGGCAATTAGCTTCGGTATCTAAAGCGGGAGAGATAACAGCATGGAAAGAGGGACAAACGACACTTCTTGTTCGTTATGAAGAACAAGAAGTCCGTATTCCAGTTTATATTCATAGTAGTCTTAAAGATATAGAAGTAGAGCCGTCAGAGATTAGCCTTCCTATTAATGAGAAACGAAGATTGCAAGTAATAGGAATTTATGAGGGCGATACGAAATCTTCTATTCAAACAGAAGCAACGTTTTCTAGTAATAATGAAAACGTAAAAGTAGATAAATTAGGAAATATAGTAGCTCAAAAAGAAGGGGATGCAGTGATTACTGTGTCTGTAGGAGCTTTTACAAAAGAAGTGAAAGTTCATGTAACAAATCAATTATTAGAATTACATGCTAGTACAAGTCATATTTCATTGAAAACAAATGAGATATATGACTTGAAGGTAACGGGAGTTTATGAGGATGGTTCTATACAAGATGTTACGAGTGGTGTAACTTTTAAATCCTCTAATTCTTCTGTTGTAACAGTAGATTCTTCTGGCAAATTAACAACTCTGAATCAAAAAGGAAAAGCAATCATTACAATTACAAAAGATGGTCAAACACTAAATATTCCCGTTGAAGTAACTGAAAAAGAAATGGGGTTATTATTAGACGTACAAGGAACGAATGGACAAGCAGTAGAACATGTTAGCATCGTAGTAGAAGATGCACAGAAGAAAATGAGTAAATTAGTAACAGACGGGAGCGGCACATTACTATTAAAACCACAAGAAGGTGCATATAAGGTATACGCATATAAAAAAGGGTATAAGCCAGTTGTAGTAGATGTGGATGTAAAGAAAGGTGAAATAACGAAGAAAAAAATAATACTAGAACCTTCACAATTATTCGATGGAAAAATGAATGTACAGCAAATGACAAAAGAAGAAATACAAAAAGCAGGTATAGATATAAATGATCCAGCGAACCGTTATGTATATAAGTTTGAGCTGTATTTAAAAGTGGAGAATGAGGATAAGAAGGTAGATTACGTCATTAATGGTAAGGGAAATATTCTTAATGGTAATTCAGCCATTGTAATTGGGGGTAATCAAGTTTATCCAGTGGTAATCCAAGGCCGAGAAGAAATGCCACCTGCTGTTGGATATATGGTCGTACCAGGGCAAGTGAGCTGGCTGAAGGAATTCTTTAAAGTAGAACTTGTTATACAAAATTTTGCAGACGAACCATTTGAATTAACGAATTCAAATGTGTCCTTACAACTACCGCAAGGATTAAGTTTAGCTCCTATCGCTACTCAGCAAAGGAATGATGTTTATTTAGGGACAATAGGCGGCAATGAAGTAAAGAGAGCGGAGTGGTATATTCGCGGTGATCAAAAAGGTCAGTACAACTTAGAGGCGCTTTTCTCTTCTACATTATATCCGTTTGACGAAGCTGTTTTTGCAAATTTCAAAACAGTAAAACCGATTGAAGTATCGGGAGAAGATGGAGTAAAGATGCACATAAAAGTGGAAAAGAAAGCTCATAAAGGCTTGCCTTACTTAGTGAAAATAGGAATCGAGAATAAATCACCAAATGCTATTTACGATTTACATGTAGAGTTAAATAAAGAAGGAAAGAAAAATTATATTTATACACCAGGGACAGTGCTTAAACGTGTTGTAGATGTTGTGAAAACTGGAGAAACGCAGTGGTTCGACTATTTGTTATTGCCAACAATAGAGGGAGATTTAAAGATTGATGAATCGTTTATTAAAAAAGTTGGGGGTAATGTAAATATCGAGACCGTTTTGTCTACAATTGATTAAAATTTTGAGGGTGCCTTTTTTCCCTCAGATTAGAAGGGGAATAATGAATGAGGAAAAAAATAAAGAAGAGATTTCAGTCTAGTTTCATTGTATTGCTATTTCTATCTTTGTTATTTAATAGTGTCCCAATCTATGCGATCGGTGATAACGTAAATACAGCGACAAAGCCTTCTGTGTCTACGATTGATAATAATGAGATAGTATTTCGTGATATTCCTACTACACACTGGGCGTATAAAGAGATTAAGCTTTTAAAAGAGTTAAAGATTGTATCAGGAAAAGATGGTGAAATATTTGGACCAGAAGATCGTTTAACGAGGGAACAATTTTTAACGATGATTGTTTTGCAACAAAGCTATGATTTTATAAATGGAAAGCAAACATTTAAAGATGTACCAACAAATAGATGGTCCAATAAATATATTGAAACAGCATTAAAACAAGGATTGATTACTAAGGAAGAATACGGCGCGAATTTTCAACCAGAGAAAGAAATAACAAGAGAAGAAATGGCGATAATTCTTGCGAAAGTATTGAAATTAGCTGAAGTAAATGAGGAAGTTCCTTTTCAAGATAAGAACGATTTTTCTAAAAATCCTAAGCTAATAGCGGCATTAGTAAAAGCAAAAATTATTGCAGGTTATCCAGATGGGACATTTAAACCGAAACAATCATTAGCAAGAGCAGAAGCAGCAGCTGTCGTTGTTCGTGTCATTGAATATGAAAATGTATTCGATGATGTTCCAAAGAATCATTGGGCATACAAAGAAATTAAACGTTTAAATGAGTTAAAGATTATATCTGGAAAAGGGAATAGAATATTTGGACCAGAAGATCGTTTAACAAGAGAACAATTTTTAACAATGATTGTACGACAACAAAAGTATAAGTTAGTTGAAGGAAAAGAAACATTCCAGGATGTTCCAGTAAACAAATGGTCAAATGTATACATTGAAACGGCTTTAAAAGAAAGCATTATTGATCAAAAAGATTATGGTGTTACATTTAACCCAGAGCAGGAAATAACGAGAGAAGAAATGGCGCTTATTACAGCAAAAGTACTGAAGTTAACGGAAGTAAATGAAGAAGTATCCTTTCAAGATAAGGATCAGTTTTCAAAGAATATTAAATTAATAGCAGCATTAGTAAAAGCGAAAATTATTACAGGTTATCCAGATGGAACATTTAAACCGAAGCAATCATTAGCAAGAGCAGAGGCAGCAGCTGTAGTGAGTAAAGCAATTGATTATAAGAAAGATGAACCAACGACAGGGGGCGGAGGCGGCACTACCCAGCCGGAAAAAGAGAAAGACAAAGCAGATGTTGTTTATAAGAAAAACGTTTACGAAATAGCTGAAAAGTATATGAAGGATATTAAAAAAATCCAAGATGATACATTGGTCTTTAAAAACGAAGCAGCTACACTTCAACCGTTAAAAGTAGGAAACATTTTAATTTTACCGTCCACTAAAGAATTTCCGATGGGATTAGCTGTCAAAATTACATCCATTACAGCGGGGGATAATGGTTCAAAAAGTGTGAAGGTAGTAACACCGGAAGCGTCGGAAGTTGTTGAGAAGTTAGATGTGAAAGGTTCGATGGATGTTACACCTGAAAATGCTACACCTGTCTTTTTAGCTGAAGGGGTTACGTTAACCAACCAGCAGCCGCTTGTGAAGAAGCAAAGCTTTTCTTATCCTATGGAGGATATATTGAAGAAAAATCTCGAACCAGCAGGTAACACGTTGCAACTATTGAAAAGTAATCTAGATCCTAAAGCAGAGTTTAGTATGAAGTTAGATGTGAAATTAAAACAGAAGGATCTAATAGGTGGAAAAAGTGATTATGGAGATAGTGTATTAGGAGTAGAAGGAGAAATAAAAATTTCAGATGTGCATATTGAGTATGAAGATGTGAATAATTTATCGGATTTGAAATACATTATGGAAATGAAAATCGAGAAAAGTTTGAAAACTTCGATTAAATACGAGAATTGTAAGGGGACAGGAAAGTCGTGTGAAGATGTTATAGACGATGAGTGGAGAGAGTTATTAACTAAGCCGTATGAAGAATGGAAAGACCAAGTAGAAAAGAAAAAATTAAAAATAAGAGGATTAAATGAGCCGCTTTTTGTTTTTCATGTCCAAAATCCAACAAACCCTATTTTTGGTGCGTTAATTGAAGGGTATCTAGTTGTTAAGGCAGATTTAACGATTGGTGTTGAAGTAGGAGTAAAAGAAGTTGATTCTTATCGTATTGGATATGAGAAGGGAAAGGAAATTCGGAAACATGAGAACGATGGTCTGAAATTTGAAGGATCAGGAAACGCAAAAATAGAAGGAAATTTAGGTATAGGAGCGAAGGGCGGCTTAACAATTGCAAATTTAATTTTAGTTGGAGCGTTTATTGAAGGTGGAGCTCAAATAGAGGGAGAAATTAGAGAATCTGGGATTGCAGATCTGAAATTAGACCAACTGGATGAACTAGATGTTTTGCAAAATGGGAGAGCGGGTTTTTGTGGGAAAATATCCTTAGCACTTTATGCCAAAGCTGGATTAGAAGCAAGCTTAATTATATATAAAGATGCGAAACTGAATATAGAATTATTAGGGAAAGTAGAGCCATTTGGCGGCTGGAATAGTTGTGAGAAGACAACACTACAAGCTAACAAACAAAATTTACGCCTTGAAGAAGGAGAACAGGGTAATTTAAAAGTATTTAAAAAGGAATTTGATGACGATCAACTGCAATTACAAACAAAAGAATTATCAAAGAAAGAAGAAATTCGAGTGACAAGTAAAGATAACAATTTAGTAGGAGTTAAGAAGGAGGGGGCAAATGACTTTTCCGTCCGTGTAAAACCGAATGCGAAAGAGAATCAAAAAGTAAATCTTGTATTTGAATTAGTAGACGATGGAGAAGTCAAAAAAGAAATTGAAGTGCCGGTTTATATTGTGAAACCGACAAAATTGAGAGTATCTCCTGAAAAAGCATTTGTGATGAAAAAACAAAAAGAACCATTAAACATAGAACTTGTAATACCGGTTCCAAAAGAGATTATTCAAAAGCAAAAAGAAGCAGGACGTCCAATCGACGATTACTATCATAAAAAAATTAGCGATTCGAATCTCGTATCGTATAAAAGTTTAAAAGATTTCGTTGCTGTAAATAAAACAGGAGAAATTACTGTAAAAGATGATGCAAAATTAGGAGATACAACGGAAGTGCAAGTTCAGTATAAAGACTTACACGGGAAAGTAAGTGTACAAGTATCTGGAAGTGAAGAAGATAAAAATGCAATTTCAGGCCTATCTTTAGAGAGTGCCAAGCAGCTTATTTTAGACGCTGAAAAACATGCAGATTATATTTTACGTGCAGCAATCTCTTCACAAGAAGAAGAATCTTTTGGAGATTTACAAAAACAATTGAGTAAATATTATGAGCCTACATTTACGGAAAAACAATTTGAAAAAGCTTATAAGTATAATAGACAATGGATTTTAGATCCGTATTACTTGTATCCGGTTACGAATGTATATCACACAGATGCGATTCAAACGTTTTCGAATGTAGCAGAAACTCCATCCACTTTAAGTGTGAAAGTAAGTGTACCAATTAAAGAGGATCCAACTCAATCATTTACGTACAACTATGATTTAGTGAAAAAAGATGGTTCTTGGTATTTAGAGAATATTAAGTAAGAAAAAGACACATCCTACTAATGTCTGTAGGGTGTGTCTCTTTTTTTATAAAAGTGGATGTCTATCTACCATGGCAAAATATCTATTCTATATTTTTCTTATAACTTAGCTTTAATAAACTCTTTAAATCTAGTTCAGCAATGAATACACTTAATAATATGAGTGTTGCACCTAAGTAACCTTTCAATGTAAGGGTTTCACCTGTGAAAAAGAAAGCAAAACCTGCAGAAAAAACAGGTTCTAATGAGAAAATAAGACCTGTATGTGTAGGGCTGGTGTGTTGCTGTGCAATAACCTGAACAATGAAAGCTATTGCTGTACAAAATATGCTTAAGGCTAAGATTGAAGACCATGATTCAACAGTGTCAGGTAGTTTTGGGGTTTCCATAAACATGGAGAAAATAAGACTAAATAGACCGACAAAACCTAGTTGTACTACCCCAAGAGTAATTGAATTAACATGCTTAGTCATTGTTCCAGTAACGATGACATGAACTGCATAAAATAAAGCGCATAAGATACATAATATATCACCAGAAGCTATCTTGAATTCGCTATTTAACGTTAATAATCCTATTCCTACTATGGTTAAAACGATTCCAAATACAACTTTTCTTTCAGGTCTTTGCTTTAAAAATATAGATGATAATATTGGAATAAAGATGACTGTGAGACTCATTAAGAAACCGGCATTAGAAACACTTGTATACTTTGTACCAAAAGTCGCAAAAACATAAACAATAAACAAAATAGAAGCTAATATAAACGCATATTTTACAGTTTTAAAATCGATTTTGGTTAAGTGCTTGAAAAATACTATAGCTGATAAAAGAAAAGCAATAATAAAGCGTAATGCGATTAAATTATATTCTTCTATGTAATTGAGGCCCACCTTTGTAAGTAAGATGGATGCACCCCAAAAAAATGTAACCATAAGTAGCATTAAATCAGCTTTTAATTGTACTTTCATCTCTATCTCCTCGTTATTTATAATTTGTAATTTTCATAATCCCTCTCCTGTTATTTATTTTAATGTTAATTCTAAATATTTCAAATAAAAAAATCCATCTATTCTTCAAGATGAATCGATCCATACAGTAGGGTAATTGGGAAATACCAAAATATAAAAGATTTTAAGTGACGATAATGAAATCTATTTTGTAGCTATTCCGAAATTCATTAATTAATGGATGAAGAAAAAGTAAATCCTTGGGAGAATATATCGGTTTATTTCAAAGTTACACCGCTTATATAATTACCTGTGATATACTAGAATTGGATTATTTTGTAATGCAGGTAAAAGGGAGAGGGGTTAGGATTAGAAATCTTATAATCTGTCAGACCAATTATTCTGTTGGTGATGAATCTTTTTATGGTTCTGAAATCACCTAAAATGGAGAAGTTCAATGGTTGCAACTCTCATTCTATTCGTAGGCGTTTTTTATTATTCCTGGATCTATATTTAAGGTATGACACATGGTCCTTTTTAAAAGCGGGAAGGTGGAGCTGTATATATAGAATAAGAGAATCAGTATAAATGATATGAAAAAATGTATTTATTAGGTACTCCACTTATCATGTTCAAACAAACAGGCATAAGGTTGAGGATTTGTATTTGCAGACTAAAAATGTATTTTTGTAAAAAGTAAATGCTCTTATTTACATAGGGAGGGTATTTTGTTGAAGGGAAATCAAGAATATAGAGGATATTGGAGAAGTTTTATTATTTTTACATGTATCGTTGGTTTCATTGTTGGTTTTTTTTCGGTTGTTTCTGATAACTTACCTGATTTAAGTAATGGCGCAACAGCTTTTGAATTCATCATTTCCTATTTAGCAATAATGATTAACTCCTTGCCAATGTGGTTTATACTTGCAATGCTTGTTGGGTATATATATGCAAAGGATATTAAGAAATCTGTATTACTTGGTGCTATCTATACAATCACTGCAATTACATTTTATTTCGTGATTGGCTATTTTTATCAAGATGTACCAGTAGCAGTACCATTTAAAGAACAGGTAGTCGCATATGCGACTTGGTACGGAGCATCAGCTGTCGGTGGTATTTTGGGTGGGGTTGTAGGATTTTTTATGAAAAAAACATCTTATGCATTACTGCCTTTAGCTGTAGGATTAATCTTACAATTATTTGTAAACGGTAAAAATAGCTGGAACGACGTTATTGGTATTGCGCAAAATGTTACCTATTGTCTAATGATAGGAATCATTGTTATTCATTTAATAATTGAAAGGTTTAACGTAGTCTTAGTAAAAAGACAAGAAGAACGGATGTAGCTATCTTGCTTTTGATTTCGAACTTTATATCAGCCAATCACGAAATTTTTCGGTTGCTTTTCCTTTTTTTGAATAGAAATAGCAAGGTTTTCTATTACTACTTATTTTAGTGTTCATTTTAAATATTTAAAATGAACATACGGAAATGCCCCTGTGAAGTTAACATAACCTATTGTTATAGAGATAGAGAATAGTTTCTTCATAGATGCGTTGATAGCGTACAGGCGCAGCTCTCTTTGCATAAAAACGTTGTATTATTTCCTTTAGCAAAACATACCTAAATAAATATTGCTTAAAACCATTGACAGAATATTAATGCACCCCCTATAATACAAAACATACTTACTAAAGAACGTAATTACGTCATATAAATTGAAATATAATTGAGCAATGAAGGGAATATAAGTAGTGCTTATCTCACTGTTTTAGAGAGCTGATGGAAGGTGAAAATCAGTACAAAGATAAGGATGAATTTCGATCCTGGAGCATTTTTTTCGAAGTAAAGGGCAACCTTTATGAAGGGAAAAACGGTCAAAAATGATCGTTAACAAAATCGAGCGGCAGACTAAGTCTGCAACTAGGGTGGTACCGCGATATATTCGTCCCTACTGATACAATCAGTAGGGACTTTTTTATTATATAGAAAACATAATATAGGAAATGCAATGAAAGGAATACAGTAATGCTTATTTCCCTGTTTCAGAGAGCTGATGGAAGGTGCGAATCAGTACATAAATAAGTGTGAATTTCAATCCCGGAGCATCTTTTTCGAAATAAAGGGCGACCTTTATAGAGGGAAGGACGGTCAAAAGATCGTTAACAAAGTCAAGAGGCAGACTTAAGTTTGCAATTAGGGTGGTACCGCGGTGTAAATCGTCCCTGTCATTTAGGACAGGGGCGATTTTTTTATTGGAAGAAAAACTACACTTGATTCTATTGAATCTTTTGTTAAATAAAAAAATCTTTATATTAAAATGAGGAGGAAAAATTATGGAATTACAAAAAAGGTTATTGCCGCGACATATCCGTTTGATGGCACTCGGAGGAGCAATCGGCACAGGTATATTTAAAGGGACTTCTGAAACAGTATCGATAGCGGGGCCGGCAGTTATTTTTTCTTATCTGTTTGCCGGATTATTGCTTCTTGTTGTAATGAGTGCAATTGCGGAGATGGCTATCGCTTATCCTGGGATGAATATGAAAGGATTTATTCATAAAGCATTTGGAACGAACGTGTCGTTTGTGATTGGATGGCTGTACTGTTTCATGTGGTTAGTTGTATGTGTTATTGAAGTGATAGCTGCGGGAAGCTTTCTGCAATATTGGTTTCCTTCTATGTCTTTATGGTCTTTAAGTCTTATTAGCGCTATTTTCATTGTGGTTATTAATTTTATGAATGTGAAGAATTACGGAGAGTTTGAATTTTGGTTTGCCGGAATTAAAATTACGATGATTGTTCTATTTCTTGTTTTAGGCGCAGGTATTTTATTTGGCATTATCCCGAGCGATGGAACTAACTATATGCAAAACTATGTACAGCACCAGGGATTCTTCCCGCACGGCTGGTCAGGAGTATTTTCCGCATTGTTAGTCGTAATTTTTTCTTACGGTGGTTCTGAACTTATCGGATTGACTTTAACAGAAACAAAGGATGCAGAGAAGGTATTGCCTAAAGTGATTAAAGGAGTAATTTGGAGAATCGTATTATTCTATACGCTCCCAATCCTTGTCATTTGCGGATTAATTCCATGGAATGAAATCGGCAACCAAGCAAGCCCGTTTGTGCAAGTGTTATCTGCGGTCGGATTTAAAGGAGCGGCTCATATTATGAACTTCGTCCTTATTACAGCTGTTTTGTCCGCTGCAAACTCCGGTGTTTATGGCTGTACACGTATGCTGCATTCCTTAGCTACAGAAGGGGAAGCACCGAAGCTGTTTTCACATGTTTCCAAGAATGGTGTTCCATTATATAGCGTTATCTTAAGCTCTATTGTTCTTATTGGGGGGACATTTGTTGCGTACTTTTCCCCTGACCGTGTTTTTGGGTATTTGATGGCAATTCCGGGATTTACGGTATCAGTGGTGTGGATCAGCATATGTTTAGCACAACTGAAGCTTCGCAAAACATATACAAAGTTGCCGCATTTTAAAGTATGGGGATTTCCATATGTGACCTCATTCACTGCAATAGCGTTAACTATTAGTTGTGTGGCATTTGCATTCAGCGATCAGAACCGAGCAAGTATATTTCTTTGTTTAGGCATTTTAATAATCTTAATTCTATGTTCTGTTTTTGTAGGCAAAAAGCAAAAAATGGACTAATACTACATTTTAAGATAAATGAAAAGGCAGACTGTTAATTGTTTTTATTAAGTAACAGAAAAAACAGGGTATTCTTGATTAAGACTACATCTCTTATATAATATTATAGTTTTTATAGGAGAGGAAATGAGGAGAATAGATACAAGCAGAGACTATGTGCTTGATCTATTCTTTTTTTGTACAACATATGACATCATTTACTACAACATAGAAGAACCGATGTTACAGTAAGACCCTCAATAAGCGGTGTACAAAAAAATGAAGACCGCGCGGCCTTCATTTTAGTCGACATAGTTCCCGTTATTGGAAGTGAAATGGGCTTACACATCCAAGCTGTTGATGATAGCTAATATTTGATGATCTGTCCATTTGCCATTAATCTTTAGATTTTCTTTAGCTATACCTTCTTTTTTAAACCCTACTTTTTCTAATACACGAATAGATGCTATATTGTCAGGCATAGCTCCTGCTTCAATTCTATGTAGTTTTAATTCTCTAAAAGCAAAATCTACAACAAGTTGAAGAGCTTCTGTTGTATAGCCCTTTGCATTATATTCCTTATCTAAAGTAAATCCCGTATAACAGCTTTGTACGTCTCCCCTAGTAATTTGAGTTAATGAAATGTCTCCGATAAGTTTATCAGTTGCTTTTAAAAAGATTCCAAAAGCATATATTTGCCCTTCATCTTTCTTTCTTAATGCCCGTTCAATGCGTATTTTTTGATGTTCTTCTGTATAAAAAGCTTCTGGGAGTAATGGGCAAACTCGTTGGAAAAATTCGCGATTTCTAGTATGTAATTTAGCTAACTCGCTGGCGTCAGAAATCTTGTAAAGTCGAAGATATATTTGTTGTCCTACTAGTTTCATAAAACCCCTCCGATATCCTTTTAATACAATTTTATCATGGTTAATGAAAGAAAAGATTGATAAATATCATATTCATGTGAAGTTAACATAACGTATCATTATCAGCAGTAATCAAATCCCAGAAACCCATTCATACCAGGAGTTTTCCAGCCTTCTGTTCCCTCCACTGTATGCAGGATTTAATACAGCCCTGTCACAATAGCATTGGCAGTTTAAACCGTTTTCGTAGCCTGCATGAAACCCTGCATATCCTTAACATATAAAATCCTCGTTTTACCGTCAGTACCCTATGCCCATCAAGATAAGATTTTGACATATCCCCAAAACGAAAAATTTATATCTCGACAGTTATTTATGAGAGTTCAACTCATTTTTTTCGTTTTAGGGGCAACCCATTTCTAAAGTTGATGGGCATGTGACGAGAGCTCAAAATGTATTCATTCATATTCACAGATGATATCCTTTTAGTTGGATTCTTACGCTGAAGTAGCAAGAAATTGTTGTTCTTTGAGCATTAATTTGATATTTTATGGAAAGATATACTAGTAAGTATACGATTTGAAAATTCTATTTTTTAGAGTATAACAGGAGGAGAATGAATATGACGGAAATTGAAGTAGGCGAAATTTTTACCCTTAGCGATGAGAGTAATGAGGAGCAGGAAGTTGAAGTGCTCGGAACGATGAATGTCGAAGGAGCAGAATACATTGCTGTTGGCTTTGTAGAAGACATTCAAACGGAAACAGAGGAAGACATTGATATCTTCTTTTTAAAAGTAGAAGAAGATAATGAATTCTCATACATTGAGAGTGACGAGGAATTTGAAAAAGTATCTGCTGCGTTTGAGAAAATTATGGACGAGCAAGAATAATATTGGTTGGACACAAGAGGCGGATGCATATCTGCCCTCTGTTTTTGTTTTATAAATTTGGCTCTGTTAAAGATAGTTGTTGATAATATCCTAAAAATAAGAGTGCCCTGGATTAGAGCACTCTTGCTTTTACTGGTGAAAAAACTGATTAACTGAGTCCTCAGACTTCAAGTGTTCCTGTATCAGTTTCTTTAAGTCTTGTTCATTTTCAAACCCATCCAATTTATTGTTGTACCAATCTTGCAATTTCTCTTTTGTTACAGAGAATTCTTGGTCTGGAAATTTGAATGTAATCCAATCTACATTTTTAATTAAAGCAAAAAGAAATGTAGAGTTTGATATAACAGTTTCCTTCATTTCTTTATCTACTTTTTTTACATCTATATCTTTGTATTCCAAAATAATTCCATATGGTTCTTTCTTGGTCTCAAGTGAAATTTGATTTAACTCTTTGTTATGTGCCAATTGTTTTACGATATTTCCAACTGCACTGTTGTCACCTACATATGAATTCTTATATTGAAACAAATCTGTTTTTGAATCAGCATTTAGACTACATCCACTCAATAATATCATTAGCGATAACAATGAAATAAAATAAATGGTAATCCTCTTCACTGTTTCCTCACCTTTCATCTGATATTTTTATCTAATCTTATCATATTCGATAAAATCCCTTCTAATAATTTCTTGTTTTGGGATTTTCAAAGCAATCAATTTACAGAGAATTTAGAGGGTGCTTATTTATATAAAAATAAATGATTAAGTTTCTACCGCAACATTGCATTTTATGTTGTAGTAAATGAGGACATATGTTGTACAAAAAAATAGATACAAGCACAATGATACAGCTTGTATCTATTTTTTAAATCTTTCTCCTATAAAAACTATAATATTATATAAGAGTTATTGTTTTAATCAATCATATTTTCGTTTTTCAGTTACTTAATAAAATAATTGGATGGTCTGCCTTTTTATTTTAAGCAGTTATTTACGAACGTCTATACACCAGTGATCCTCTTTACAGACATTTTTATCTGAATAAGGTACACTTTATTAGAAAAATAAATGAAACTTAAATTGTAATAAATCAAAAACGAAGGAGCCCATTATGACAATTATTGATAAATTAAAATTAAATAAATTCACAAATATGGCTGTAATCAATCAGCCAAGCGACTATAATGTCTTTACTGAACAAACGACTACCTTTTCGAAAGATCATGATGCTATTTTCATTTTTGTAGAAACAATTGATGAGATGGTTACACATACACAATTTATTATTAATAATGAACAGCTTTTACTTGAGAAAGGCTATGTATTTTTCGCATATCCGAAAAAGGGGAATACTCGTTATAAAACCTTTATTCATAGAGATGAAATGTTTCCAGCAATGAACGTTGGAGAAGATGGATATATAGGGAATAGTGATATTAAGTTCGCGCGTATGGTAAGCATGGATGACGTGTTCACTGTTGTTGGTTTAAAACGTGAAAAAAAGAAAGAAAAGAAAACATCGAAGGCGAGCCAATGCGTTGCCGATTATGAGAACAATGTGAAGGATGTTGAAGCATTATTAGCGAATCATCCGAATGAACTTAAGTTTTATCAAAGCTTAACACCTGGATATCAAAAAGACTGGGCACGTCACATATTCTCGGCGAAGCAACAACAAACACGCGATAAGCGTCAGCAACAAATGGTTGATATCCTTTCACAAGGGTACAAAACAATCGATTTGTTTCGTAGGAAGAAGAAATAAAGTGAGACTTCCATCAGTGGGGATTTTCATTCCCCACTGATGGAAAACTCACTTTCAAAGCTAAAAACTAACTTATTTCCATTTTGGTAATGGATTCATCAAAACTTTATTATTCAAGATATTTAAGCTTGTACATTTGTATTACTTATAGAAGAAAAACAAAATTTGATGTTTCTTTAGTTATTCAAAAATATTTATTTTATTCCAGCTTTCTTAAGAGCTCTAGCAACCTCTTTTGCAAACTCTACAGGATCTTGAACTGATTCAAGATGTACATAAATGAGTCTTGGCTTTTCAAACAACCAGTGGTTGTGTATAGCTGAGACCTTAATTTCATCACTCTTTTTGATAGCTTGTAAAAAAGGATTTACTTCTTCTTGTAATAAAACAAGTTCAGCTAGATTCAAAGTTTCATTTCTGTTAGAAATAGGTTCGAAACTAAACTCTAAAGAAATGACCATTTCCGAATGTGTAGGATGTCCAAGAATTGTTACTCTTAAATCTTCTCTCTCCCTTGTTACCATGCATACATCGTTTTTTTGTTCAGCTTCACCTTTGAGGATTTTTGCTAGTTCCCCACATAATGTTTTAGCCATGAAATTTCCCTCCTAAAAATTTAGATATACTTCAGATTATGAGAGAATGCGTGTTGGCGAACTAGTCAAAAGTCTACTATTACAAAATAGGTTTAAAATTGGTGCTTATGTTTTGCTATAAAGGCATAAGCAATTCTATCAGTAGTTGAATAAGTAGGTTTGCTAGTCTTTGATATGTATTTATGGATTAAAATAGCGTTCTATCAATAGATAGAACGCTATTTTAATCCCAACTGCTGCACAAATAAATTATACTAGTTAAGCTTCTCAATAGTTAATGATGCAGCATTAACTTTGTGTCCGTTTAGAATTGGCAGTAACACATCTGTAGTTGATCCTATATTTCTAAGTTGTAGTGTTGAACGTTTAGGAATATGGATAATAGCTTGTCCAGTAAGCATCAGACTCGCTCCATCCACTTGTCTTTGTATACCATAATTAGTAAGTAGCCCACTTACTAAAGAATTATTTAAAATTAAACCATATACTGAGGTAGAAGCAGGACCATCAATTAATAATATAAATTCGATTTTATAGTCTCCTGATTTAGGAATTATTAGGGTGTCACTAGGCGGGTTAAACACGATATGGTTTAATGGACCGTTTCTATTAAATATTATGTTTGCGCCGGATCTGACTCCTATAGGATTGGAACCCACAAGTGTAACGTAACCATAGGCTGGCTTCGCCATTATTACACACCTCCTCATCTATTATTTTTATCATTGTATGTGATCCAGTTAAAAATGATTGTGTGCTTGTCTGATAAAAAATAATTATGTATATCCTAAGATAAAATAATACACTTCCTATTTCGTTAGTGAAAAGAAGACAAGAGACGTATAACTACTAGTCTTAGCCGGCGCCATCTGCGCAGTAGGCGGGTATGGAGTTGAACAAATCGTGCTCTTATTGCTTGCGAATAGCGGGCTAAAGAAGCGTCAATGTAAAGGAACCGGACGAAATACGTCATCATGAAAGGGTGACACGAACAGTATATTTTCTGGTACAAAAACTTCAGAGCGATTGCAAGTAATCTCTAAATCTTTGACATACCGATATTGTTATTCTGAAAATTTGTATATAGGTTACTTAGAATTGCATAAAATACAGCACATAAGATACATAATATATCAACGTAACCTATCAGTAACGGTAGTTAGTCTGCCTAATTTAAAAGGAGAATAAGCTCCTTTATTTTTTTAAAGCATAGCATGTAAAAGACTATGAAATATTTATAAAAAGTAGGTGAAAACATGCTATTAGATTCTCAACGTATAGGTTTCCCAGGCATGGGCCTCCTAGGCAGCCTCCTAGGCAAGGGTAAGGGCGGTTTCCCAGGCATGGGTATGGGCGGTTTCCCAGGCATGGGTATGGGCGGTTTCCCAGGCATGGGCATGGGCGGTTTCCCAGGCATGGGCATGGGTGGTTTCCCAGGCATGGGCATGGGTGGTTTCCCAGGCATGGGTATGGGTGGTTCCCCAGGTATGGGCATGGGCGGTTTCCCAGGTAAGGGAGGCCTCCTAGGAAGCCTTCTAGGCAAGGGTAAGGGCGGTTTCCCAGGCATGGGTATGGGTGGTTTCCCAGGCATGGGTATGGGTGGTTTCCCAGGCATGGGTATGGGTGGTTTCCCAGGCATGGGTATGGGTGGTTTCCCAGGCATGGGTATGGGTGGTTTCCCAGGCATGGGTATGGGTGGTTTTCCAGGCATGGGTATGGGTGGTTTCCCAGGTATGGGCATGGGCGGTCCCCCAGGCATGGGTATGAATGGTTTCCCAGGCATGGGCATGGGCGGTTCCCCAGGCATGGGTATGAATGGTTTCCCAGGCATGGGCATGGGCGGTTCCCCAGGCATGGGTATGGGTGGTTTCCCAGGCATGGGTATGGGTGGTTTCCCAGGCATGCAATAATCTTGATTTTTAATACTTGATATCTGGATAGGCTACACTTAGTTGGATAGAAAAGTTAAGGTCAAGTAGACTACATTTAATATGAATTAGGAGAATCAAGTTTAAATTGAAACCAGAATGAAAAAAGCCCCAATCCCTTCAAAATAAAAGGATTGAGGCTTTTTATTTTGTATAATTCCGACTGGGTCCGAAACAATTAGCTTCTTTTTCGATGGGTTAATATGTTATCCGAATGAAAAGGAGAGGTAAGGTATTAAAATATTCAATTTGTATATGTATGATTTACGTTGGATTTACAAAATAAGCTGGTTATAAAAAATGGCTGGGGGTCAAAACGTTGTGGATTGTTTTTTTGGATAGATGGAAAAATTTTAATGGATGTATGAACACTTTGAGTATGACCAAAAGGCTTCGGGTAAAGAAGCCTTTTGATTTAGGGTTGTGTGTGAAATGATAACATCTCACATCTTTAGGATACTTAAAAATATTGTAACTTATACAGAATTCCTTCTACATTTAAATCTGTTTTCATTTAAATATACAGGATGTTTTACACTTTGATACCCGTTTGGCTTAATGAGCCAAGCTAAACAACGCATGAATATGTGATAAGTAACGAGTGTTGCTTGCATGCTTCATTAGGGATGCTGGCATTCCTTTAAGCTGAGTGGAGCTGGCTCCAATTGTGGCAACAGCATCTTTACGGCCTAGGCTTGCAAGAGTTCCTGAGTTGATTGGATTAAACTCTTCGAATGATTTATTTTCTAGATATGCAAATAAATTGTAGCCGATTAGTTCTCCCATTTGCCAAGCAATCTGCGCAGTAGGTGGGTATGGACGATCATCTGGACCAAACACAACGGCACAGTCACCAGCAACAAACACATCTGGATGAGACGTAGATTGAAGGTGATTATTAACAGTTGCACGTCCGCGATTTACTTCAAGGCCGCATTCACCTACTAGAGGGTTGCCTTGTACGCCGCCTGTCCAAACGAAAGTATTCGCTACAATCTTCTGACCATCTTTTAAATCAATGACATTGTCTGCAACATTTGTTACGGGAAGACCTAATAGGAACTGAACGCCGCGCGCCTCTAAGCTAGTCTGTGCACGTTCAATGAGCGAATCCGGTAGAACAGGAAGAATTTTTGGACCCGCTTCGACAAGCAAAAGCTTCACTTCTTTAGGGTTTACTCCATGGCCTTTAGCAAGGTTAGGAAGCTTATCAGCAATTTCACCGACCAGCTCAACACCGGTTAATCCGCCGCCGCCGATTAAAATGGTAGCATCAGCTTCATTTTTTGTCTTTGCATATTCATGAATACGCTGTTCAATATGTTGATGGATGTTGTTAGCATCCTTCACTGATTTTAACACTAAGCTATTCTCTTCAAGTCCTGGAATACCAAAATAAGCAGTTTTACTTCCTAAACCGACGACGAGAGCATCATATGTTAAAGTGGAACCATCCGAAAGTTTTATTTCTTTTTTGTCTACTGAAAAAGAATCAACCTTATTGATCTTAAGATCGATGTCTTTTCCCTTGAAAAGCTTTTTCAGTGGTATGGATACAGCTTGCTCAGCAACGCTTCCTGCCGCAAGACGGTGCAACTCCGTGATGATTTGGTGTGTTGGATACTGGTTTACTACAGTAACCTGTGCATCATCCTTGCTTAAGTACTTGCGAACGTTTAAAGCTGCTAGAAGTCCGCCATAACCAGCGCCTAAGATGACAATATGTTTTACCATCATTTATCCTCCATCCTTATTAATTTTGAATATAAAAGATTTATTCGTGTCTATTGTGTTCCCTGCTAATTTGGAGATAGGCATTTATAAAACGGAAAAGCTTCTGTGCTTGCGGGTCTTTCATCATTCTTAAAAGAGTAAAAAGACCGATTACCTCATTGCTTTCCTCAGCACGATCTTTCGCTTCTATAGCAGTGGCTGCAATGTTTCTCACGCAGTCTGTTACAGGATCCATCATTTCTTGAATCGCTCCAACGGTATCACTCTTTAATACCTCATCAGTAGCGACTGCTTGGACAAAGTCATAAGACTTAGTCAATATGCTTACAAGCTCAGTCAATTTTGGCAACTGCTCTATTAAGGCAGTTAAGGATTGCTGAACCTCGGGTTTTAATAGTTCATTCAGTACAGCATGTTGTTCCAAATTAGCAGATGAATTTGATAACTCTTGTCCTGCCATTGTTTCTGACATATCTGATTCTCCTTTACGAAAACAATATTGCTTAAACTTAGTGGTTAAAGAAAAAGACCTATCTTCTGTAAGATTCCCCAAACTGTTAAGAGCTCGAGATGATTTTTGTATTTTGAAAAATTTACAAGCATATAAATAAATCTTTTGTATAAATTTATCATTGCCATTGAATGCTTAATTATGTCTTATCTTTAGAACCGGTGATAATTTTTAGGGAGATATAAAAATGATCTAAAAGGAAATAGGCAGTGTTTTTGCGTAATTAAAGCACTGTTTTTTCTTTTAGTTATGAAAGCATAATTCATGTAGAACATATATGAATTTAAAATTTGACAATTAAGATATTTTTAAAAATAAAGAAAATAATATTGTTATATATGAAAAGAATCATTATAATACTACTTATTGGTAAGATAGTTGTCTTCATGGAGTAGAACGCAAAAAAAAATGACCATCCATAAAAATAATTATCTGAATTTTTCTATTATGAAAATCTTTGGAGATATTCTGAAATAACGTAGTAGGAGAAAATCAAAAGCACAACTCTAGGATAGAGATTGGTACATATTGAATAAAAGTCATCTATTATTTAACCGATTTAATTTTATTGTAGGGTTGTGAGAAATAAATAGCTCTGTACTAGCGATGTTGCAATTTTATCTTAAACTAATGGGGGAATATTCATGAACAGTATACTGAAAAAGTGGGGGCAAGTGAGTCTGGTAAAACAAATCATTGTAGGTTTGATTATTGGTATTATTCTATCCGTGACAATCCCAGCAGTAGCAAAACCTGTTGTAATTTTAGGCACTTTATTTGTAGGTGCTTTGAAAGCAATTGCGCCTGTATTGGTACTCTTCTTGGTTATGTCAGCTATCGCTCAACACAAGAGTGGTCAACAAACGAATATGAAGTCTATTATCTTCCTATACCTTTTAGGAACATTTTTAGCTGGATTAATCGCTGTTGTTGTAAGTTTTATTTTTCCTGTAAGCTTAACACTTGCAAAGGGCGCTGAAGGTGTGACTGCTCCTGGCGGTATTGTAGAGGTTCTCAAATCATTACTGCTGAACATTGTTGATAACCCAGTTAAAGCAATTTTTAATGCGAACTATATCGGTATTTTAGCTTGGGCGACACTCCTTGGTTTGGCTTTACGAAATGCTTCTGATACGACAAAAACAATGATTTCAAATTTTTCAGATGCTGTATCTAAAATGGTTACGTGGGTGATTAAGTTTGCACCATTAGGAATCATGGGTCTAGTAGTGGATTCTATTACTACAAATGGAATCGAATCGTTACTAAGCTATGGAAAATTACTTGCCGTTTTGCTTGGTTGTATGGTCTTTGTGGCGCTGGTTGTCAATCCAATCATTGTGTTCGTATTTATACGTCAAAATCCTTACCCGCTTGTTTTTAAGTGCTTAAAGGAAAGTGGTATTACAGCATTCTTTACACGTAGCTCAGCTGCGAATATTCCTGTAAATATGAAATTATGTGAAAATCTAGGTTTAAATAAGGATAGTTATTCAGTATCCATTCCATTAGGTGCAACGATTAATATGGGTGGTGCCGCTGTTACGATTTCTGTTTTGACACTTGCGGCGGTTCATACACTTGGTATTCAAGTAGACTTTCCTACAGCAATCATTCTCAGCGTACTGTCAGCTGTATGCGCTTGTGGTGCTTCAGGGGTTGCTGGTGGATCTTTATTACTGATTCCTCTAGCATGCAGCTTATTTGGAATCTCACCTGATGTTGCTATGCAGGTAGTTGGAGTAGGCTTTATCATAGGTGTTTTACAAGACTCTTGTGAAACGGCACTTAACTCATCCACAGATGTACTTTTCACAGCAACAGCTGAATTTAAAGAGTGGCGTAAAGCTGGGAAAAAAATAAATATCCGCAAAGCATCATAAAGTGAAACCTCCGTCAGTGGGGGGGTTCTTCATTCCCCACTGACGGTTAGTTGAACCAATCGGGCTTTTACGGGCAGTTATCTCCCAGCTATCTTCTTTGCTTCTCTCTCAGTCTTGAGGTGGGGGTCTTACTGCCCGTTAATGCGGGATAAAGAAGAAATCTAGTTCTGATGCAAATATAAAAGACAGTGAGCAACAAGCTCCTGTCTTTTTATATTGAAAATTCGATTGATAGTTAAAGAAACCGGTATTCACATGCTATGGGTGCAGAAGTAGTCAGCTTATTGATTAAGTTTATGTATTTCCCGAGCCATAGATTCTAAAATATAAACAACAGGTACTTGCGTAGTAATATTAGATTCCTCGAAAAATTCCTCTGTTACATAATAGGGAATGTTTATATCAGAGATTTTTGCAATGGTTGAGAGTGTATTGTTTGTAATACTAATGATTTTACTTCCTTCTTGTTTAAGTTGGTTAAGATGAGTGACGGTAAAATTATTTTCTCCTGAGACAGATAAAGCAATTGTTACGCTATTATTGCGGAGTTTAGAGTGAATCGGAAAGTGAGGATCTTTAATATATAGCGAAAATTTACCTAAACTTGAGAAATATCTTGCACCATACTCAGCAAGAATACCAGAGCTGCCGATCCCAATAAAAATAACGTTATCTGCTTTGATAACGAGACTTGCAGCCTCCTTAATTTTTTCTTCTAAGTCACCTTTTAATGTTCGCTCAAAAAATTCTATTACTGATTGTTGGGAACTTTTTATAATCGTTTTTTTATTCTCTTTTAAGTGCATTTTAAGTTTTACTTTAAATTCGGAAAACCCCTCACAATGTAGTTTCCTGCAAAAACGTAAAATTGTAGCTGTTGATACATGAGTTTCATCTGCCAGTTCACGAATTCGCATATAAGCCACTTTATCACCGTTTTGACAAATATAGTTGTATAAAGAAGTTTCTAATTCATTAAAAGAAGCAATTATGTCATGTGAAAACATTGATTCAGTTTCTCCTTCAGTAAAAAAATATCGTAATCTGTAAAAAATGATAACTACATTTTAGCACAAGCTTTTCATGAGAAACATAGCGTTACATTTATGTAACAAATCACTTTTTCCGTTATAAAAAACTAAACACGCTTCATTTATTTACTATCCTGTTAAACGTAGTTATGATTTTTTTTGTAGTTACTTATAAGGAAGAGAAATTTAAACAAAAATAATGATGGCATAAATTTCTGGAGGTAATCCAAATGAAAACATATCAATTCCCTAAAGATTTTTTATGGGGAGGGGCAACTGCAGCCAATCAAATAGAAGGCGGATTTAATGAAGAGAATAAAGGACTAAATATTGCCGATGTTCTTCCAGGTGGAAACGAACGGTATAAAATATTAATGAATCCAGGTTTTGATTTTGAAATTCATCGTGATCAATACTACTATCCAAATCATGAAGCGATTGACTTCTATCGTCGGTATAAAGAAGATATTGCGTTGTTCGCAGAAATGGGTTTCAAGGCATTCCGTATGTCGATTGCCTGGACACGAATTTTTCCAAACGGCGATGAGTTAGAGGCAAATGAAGAAGGATTGGCTTTTTACGATCGTGTTTTTGATGAATTGCATAAATACGGTATTGAACCAGTTGTAACCATTTCTCATTATGAAATGCCCCTGCATTTAGTAAAAGAATATGGTGGTTGGAGAAACCGCCAAGTGATAACGTTCTTTGAAAGATATGTAAAAGCTATTTTCAATCGCTATAAAAATAAAGTAAAGTTTTGGATGACTTTTAATGAAATCAACAGCAGCTTGGTAATGCCGATTCAAGGACTGGGTTTTTCCATTCAAAAAGAAGAAGATAAATACCAGCCTACCTTCCAGGCATACCATCATCAATTTGTCGCAAGCTCCATTGCGGTTAAAGCATGCCATGAGATCATTCCTAACTCCAAAATTGGTTGTATGATTCTCTTTGCACCTGTATATGCCTTTGATTCCAATCCGGAAAATGTAATGTACGCCCTTCAAGAAGAGCAGCTTTTCAATTATTATTGTGCAGATGTGCAAGTACGGGGTGAGTATCCAGCTTTCATGAAGAGATACTTTAAAGAACATAATATCGAATTGGAGATTCAAGATGATGACTTAGAATTAATAAAGGAAGGCACTGTTGATTATATTGGCTTTAGTTATTACATGTCTCGTACTGAGAAAAAAGTGAAGACAGATGAGGAAGAGGCGCAAGGGAATATTATTGGCGGCATAAGAAATCCGTTCTTAAAAGCAAGCGACTGGGGTTGGGAAATCGATCCTGTAGGATTACGCATCAGCTTAAACAAATTATATGATCGCTATCAAAAACCACTATTTGTTGTAGAAAATGGATTAGGAGCTTATGACAAAATAGAAGAAGATGGCACGATCAATGATAACTATCGAATTGACTATCTTCGTGAACACATAAAAGCAATGAGTGAAGCCATTGAAGATGGTGTTGAATTAATAGGCTATACAAGCTGGGGCTGTATCGATATGGTAAGTATGTCAACAGGTGAGTTCTCCAAACGTTACGGTTTCATCTATGTTGACAAACATGACAATGGCAGTGGAACATTAGAACGGAAAAAGAAGAAGTCCTTTTTCTGGTATAAAGATGTAATTGCAACAAATGGGGAAAGGCTATAAAAATCTATTAATTTTCTTTTTACAAAGGAAATACTTCTGTTGAGAGCTACTGAGGTAGCATATATTCAAAAGACAACAGATGTTAATGCTTTGCGTAAGATTTTATGGGATTCTGTTACAAAATACGAATTTAAAACAGAGGCTTTGGAGGATTACTATCAGGGATAACTTTTGAAGCAGGATTTATCGAAGCCAAAAATTTAATTTTAGAATGTAAAAAAAGAGAATTAATTTTTAGAAGGAGAGAATAAGTAATCTTATTCTCTCTGAATTTTATTTTATCTAACTTGTAAGGCGCATATGGTCTTACGTCAAACGAAAAGAGAATGAGGTTCCTTTAATTGGTACAAAGATTATGGTTAAATCGCTTTTAACGCTTTTTTGACTTTTTTTGCAAAAGTCAATGGTTCTTCAACAGCTTCGATATTGACATAAATCAAACGTGGATTATCGAACAACCATTCATTGTGGATAGAAGAAACTATTATTCCCTGATCACGAATTACAGTAATAAATGGCTCCACTTCATTTTGTAAAAGTGCTACTCTTCCTAAACATAAAGCTTCGCCATTTGAATTATTTATTGATTCGAATGAGAAAGAAGAAGTCACCCCAAATCTCTTTCCCAAAATCGTCGCGTTTATTTCATCACGAGATATTGTAGCTACACACTTTCCGCCCGCAAATCCTGATTGACCGCCTATAATTTTTGCAAACTTACGACAAAGTGTTTCTTCATTGTTCATCATTTTATTTTTCACCTTCTTTACACTGTATTTTGTTTTTTTACAACTTTCCTCTTTCTTTTGCAAACTACGTTAACTCCTATAAAAATATAAATCTTTCATAATATCCTATTAAAATTCAAATAAAGTTGTACAGGCAGTTGCAATAGAGAAATCGTGAATTTATTAAGCGAGCAGTTGTAATGGTTTAAGTTGACCTTAAAGCAATGGGCCAGCTTCCTTGCCAAAAGAATAATCAACTGTTTAATTATTTTAAAGTGATTCTTCAAGGTAAAGGCCGCCTTTTATTTCATAAGAAAGTTTGTGAAGTATGGTACTTAAACTATCAGGGGCTTTAGTTATATAAGATAGACCATCATTATTGGTGGTCTTTTTTTATAAATATACATAGTTCCCTCGATAAATAAAGAGATAGGTAAAAGGGGCGAAGCACGGCAGTAAATAAACCGATTTATCGTTCACGAATAATAAAATTGTTTAAAAAAATAATAGAGTCATTTAGATAATAAAGTTGTTTCAAAAAAACGGTACTAAGAATTAAATGTCATTTTTTTTATATTGTAATAATTATATAAAAGATAGATTTGTGAGTATTACGTGAGAAGGGTTACCTATGGATGATACATATACGTATAAATTAAAAAGGAGGGGGATTATGAATATAGAAAAGGTAGAAATAAATGGGAGAAATATTGCCGTAGTGAGAAGCAATAAGATATTAATATGGGATGTTCAGTCAGCATTGGACCTTATGGCAACCGTACAATATGAAGTAGGCTGCAATCGTATCGTTATAAACAAAGCGCTACTAAGTGAAAGTTTTTTCAATTTGAAAACACGTCTTGCAGGCGAAATTCTTCAGAAGTTCATCAATTATCGAGTGAAGGTTGCAATAATTGGGGATTTTTCTGCGTATTCAAGTCAAAGTTTAAAAGATTTCATCTATGAATGTAACAATGGAAACGATGTCTTTTACTTACCAACCGAACAACAAGCAATTGAAAAGTTAAGCACGTTGAAGTAGAAAATGGAAAGATAATATTAAGCTTAGAATGTACAGAGTAAAGTAAGTGGTATTCTAGGCTAACCAGTTAAAACAAACAATAGCTTTATTATTGTTTGTTTTAAGAAAAATGAATACTAGGTGACTAAAAATGGTACTTACAGAAATAAAAAGATTCCAGCTAGTGACTGCTCATGTACTTACTTTGAAAAATCAGTATTACCAACAAATGCTACCGTACAAGCTATTCATTATGGCAAAGAAACTGTACTAAACAAGTCATGTAAAGCTTGTGGTAAAGGCTTTAACTCAGTATCTAACAGGACTGTTTATTGCGGTGATCTTTGTAGGAAATCACACATTAAATACAACCATAAAAAGGGTTAAATAACGACAATTAGAACTAAATAAACTTAGTCATATCAAGCGTTTCAGAAGTCAAAAATTAGGATCAGGTAGTTTAGTATTCAGACAGTTTCTAACTGTCGTTATCATGAAAAGATGGTTATGTTAATGAAAAAATCGACTATCAAGCCTTGTTAGATAAATATTATGGTGCTGGTACAATCACAACTATAGACCGTTATCACTTAAACCCTGAGGCTAGTTTATTGCACAAGTGTAGCAAGTGCCACAGGTAATTTTACACTATGCCCCTGAATATGATTGACGTTTTAGTTTAACAATAAAAGTTGGTTAAATATTCAGAATGGAGTAATTATGTTCAATTCTTATTCTAAAGTGGTTCATTATTCGTACTTGTTCTTCAGTTAACCTCTCTTTATTCCAGTACATATGCATTAAGTTGTATTCAAATATTTCCTTTAATTTAATAAATAGAGAAAGTTTCCCTAACATCTCTGGAGATATATCATTTTCCTCTTGATATCCGTCGATTATTGCTTTCGTAATAGAACGCCCATAGTCAGCTATGTTGCCATTCCCTACAAACGAATACTCCAACGCACTATATATTGGAACAGCTAAATCGAATATATAATAATGTTTTTCACAATCTTGAAAATCAACCATTGTCAATTTCGAATCACTATCTACTAATATATTTTCTAACCATAAATCCCCGTGTAGTAAACCATATGTTGAATGACATTTTGGTAAATTTTTAATTGTAGATAAAACCTTATGTGCAATTTCTCTAATAGTGCTTTCTTCTTTAGGGATATATTTATGAAAATCATATTCCTCATTATCATGCCAATCATTGATATATTTAGTCGACATTATATTCTCAAATTTCTTTGATAAACGATGTAATCTACCAATTTGCCGACCTAATTCTTTTAATACATTGGCATTCCATTGATTTCTTGGTAAGTGTACACCAGAAGCTGCATTATATAAAACAGTTAAAACGTCCTTATCAAGTGTTATCTTTTCTACTAATTTACCGTTTAAAGAAGGTATGCCTAGCGGGACACTAAATCCTTCATTAGATAAAAAGTTTGTATATTTAACCTCTTCTAACTGTTCATCATATGTTTTATAGTTCGTTATTCTAGCGAAGAAGTTCCCTTGTTCTGCGATACACCGATACATTTCATTTGTTACTGATTCGACTTTAAGAAAATTCACTGGATATATTTCGTTAAGTAATTCAAGTATCTTTTGTTCCATATAGGTTTTAATTCCTCCAATCCAATATAGATGATGACTTCCTTACAAAACTAACCTGCTTCGTTAGTTTAATAATAAGGCAATTCTTCCAGCTTCAAAAAACCTCCTTCGCACTTAATAGTATATCGGATGTGGCAAACTTTTCCATAAAAAATTTCAAAAAAATGGTGTATAAGCTTTGTAGCGTTTTCGGCGTAACATTCTTAAATTCTCGATCGTCCAAGAAATCAAGGACAGCAAATTTTAACAACAAAAAAACCACCCCGCATTTTTTGCGAAGTGGTTTCCGTTTAGTCATACCAGTTTGGTAGTGACCAAAACATTTTTAATTGTTAAGAAACGCTTCAAACTATTGATATAACTAATGTATGATCCCGACTGGGTTCGAACCAGCGACCTCCACCCTGTCAAGGTGGCGCTCTCCCTGCTGAGCTACGGGATCAGAAAATTTATATGTAATAAACTAGTATGCAATTAATTGTATGATAGTCTTATAGTAAAATCAAGTAATATATGTAATTATTTTAAATATTTAGATTTTTTAGGGCGGAATGCGTGTTAATTTTTTGCTATTCTATTAATATATTATATAAAGGAATAAGTAATATTTTGTATAAAAATGTATAAATGAAGGGGTATATATGGTAAGAAAAAATTTTAAAATGTATGTACCAAGATATAGAACAATTGCTATTAATGGAGCAGTTCTTGATGTAGATATAACTCATGAGGAATTTTCAGATGAGTTTCTGAAATGGGTAGAGTCAAAGAACTGGTCATTTATAGGGATAACGGAGGAGACAACAGAAGAGGAAGCTGCTAATAATTTTATAGATTTATTAAAAGATGAAAAAGATGAGGAGGAATAGTTCCTCCTTCTTTTTATGCCGTTTTTTTATGTGTTTTTTTGCAAAATTATGATATAGTGAAAGATAGTGAGTAAAAAATATATATTATTTTATTTCAATATTATTATTAAATAATTTATGTATGCATATAAAGGGAGATGAAAAGGAGAGTTGTATGGATAATTTAAAGAAAATTTTGGCTTTAATTATTGCAAGCAGTTTATTTTTTATTGCCCCCGCTAAATTTTATGCAGAAACTCCACTGGTACCGAATGTGTTTGGACAATATGCAGTTTCTGTTGATGCGAAGACAGGGGATGTTTTGTATGATAAAAACGCGCATCAGCATGCTTATCCAGCTAGTATAACGAAGGTATTGACAAGTATTTTATTGATGGAGCATACGAAGCCAGGAGAGCAAATTGCATTTTCTCCAAAAGCTCTTGAAGAAGAAAAAAGTAATTATCAAATTGAATTTCAAGCAGGAGAGACAGTAGATCGAGATACTGCACTTATGATTTTAATGGTGCTAAGTGCAAATGATATGGCATATGCGATTGCAGAGCATATTGCAGGAAGTCCGGAAAATTTTGCGAAAATGATGAACGAGAAGGCACTGCAGCTGGGTGCAAAGGATAGTCATTTTGTTACGCCAAACGGTCTTCATGATCCAAATCATTATACAACACCTTATGATATGGCAATGATTACAAGAGGTGTGATGAAGTATCCGGAAATTATAAAGGCAATGAATACGAAACGAACAACTGTTACAACGTCAAGACAAACAGCTTCTATTTTTAACAAAGGAAGATATTTTGAAAATCCATATTGTATTGGCGGGAAAACAGGTTTTACAAATGAAGCTCGTAATACGCTTGTAGAAATAAATGAAAAAGATGGAAATCGTATTATTAATGTCGTAATGGCTTCACAAAAGCCAGAAATTTACGAAGATATGAAACAAATTGCTGATTATGCTTTTCCGCAATTTGCAAAACAACAAGTACTTGATAAAAACAATTGGACAAAGGAAATGCCTTACTTGAATAAGTCAGTAAACGGTGAATTAGAACGAAGCGTGGAACTTGTGTTAAAACAAGGTGAAGCAAAAAATGTACAAGCTGTTTTTAAGGAAAATCCTATTGATAAAGAAAAATTATATAAAACAGGTCTTCACCGCGGTGATATTGTTGGGACGGTAGATATTAAAAAAAATAATGAAACGTTAGAGAGTATAAAGGTTCTTTCGAAAGAAGATGTTGCATTTGAGAAATCACAAGAAAGTAATATAACAAATTCAACTCCTTCATATGTACTTATGGCTGGAATTGGTGCAGGTATTCTTACTATCATTGGTATTGGAGTATTTCTGTGGAAGCGTAAAAAAAAGCGAGCATTGTCGCAGTAGAAATAGGCAAATAAATTTTGCCTATTTTTTTATTGCGGTCCCTTGTTGTTCATTATAATATAATTATAAGTTCTTTTGAACGAACGTTTAATTTAAATATGTTCAACTTTTGCTTACATAGAGACTAAGGAGAGGGATGAGGCACATGAAATTAATTTGGAAAATTCTAAGTAATGCCATTTCGTTTGTTTTGTTTGCTATCATGGTTTGCTTAGCGTTTGTTGTGATTTCAGCAAAGGCAAGCGGCGGCGAACCAACAGTGATGGGATATCAATTTAAGACAGTACTATCAGGGTCAATGGAACCTACGTTTTTAACAGGATCTATTATCGCAATTGAGCCAACAAAGGATGGTTCAAAATATAAAAAAGGCGATATTATCACGTTTAAAGAAAAAGATAATAAGCTTATTACTCACCGTATTATTGGTGTAAAAAATGCAAATGGGCAAGTATCCTACGAAACAAAAGGGGACAACAACAACGGTCCTGACTTACAACCTGTTCTTGCAGAAAATGTAGTTGGAAAATATGCAGATATAACAGTTCCATATGTTGGATATCTATTAAACTATGCAAATTCTAAAGCGGGAGCAGCATTGTTATTAATTATTCCAGGTGTCTTATTGTTAGGCTATTCTGTGGTTAATATTTTTGGAGCGATACGCAGTGTAGACTCCGAAAAGAAAAATAAGTCTTCTGATGTAGAGCATTCTGTATAAAGTGAAACTTCCATCAGTGGGGGGGGCTCTTCATTCCCCACTGATGGAAGCATGACCAATATGCGGGGTAAAATGGTTATACACTTCGACTATCGAGGGTTAACAAATACATATGGAACTTAGGGGGATGTTGGGATGACTTTAAAGAAAAAATTAGGCATGGGGGTAGTATCGGCAGCACTAGGAGCAGCATTAGTTGGTGGAGGAACATTTGCGTTCTTTAGCGATAAAGAGGTATCAAATAATACATTTGCAGCAGGCACACTTGATTTAGCGTTATCGACAGATACAGGTAAACCAACATCAGCAATTATTAATGTGGACAATCTTAAACCAGGAGATACAATCAAACGTGATTTTAATTTAGAAAATAAAGGTTCTTTAGATATTAAAAAAGTATTATTGAACACAGAGTATAGTGTAGAGGATGCAAACAAAGATAATAAAGGCGACTTGGCCGATTATATTAAAGTAACTTTTTTAAGAAATGTTGATAAACATGAAACAATCGTGAAAGAAACAACTTTATCTAAATTAAAAAAAGATACCCTTACAGCAGTAAACAATGACCTTGTTGCTTTGTTCTGGGATGAGAAGGGTATTTCTGTAGGAAAATCTGATAAATTCACAGTGAAATTTGAATTTGTTGATAATAACAAGGATCAAAACGAATTTCAGGGTGACAAACTTCAATTAAAATGGATATTTGATGCACAGCAAACTGATGGTGTAGAAAAATAATAGGTCTTCGAAGGAAAGAGGCTGTTTCATTAGATAGTCTAATTCTTTATAACGAATAAAAATTTTATATGAAGTTTTGTTGTCATTTATATAGAGGGTACTTTTCTTTTTAATTGTGTTAGGTAAGTTTTGAGGTAAATAAATCATAAATATGTAATATCTTTATTTTAATTTATGATTTATTTTTTTGTTTACTGTAATGGAATTATAAAGTTTTTTATAAAGAACTTAAATGCCCGTAATGGGGGATGTGACTATGAAAAAACCAACAAAAAAAGTAAGAAATATGCTCATATTGCCGTGTGTATGTTCTATAGCCTTTTATATGGGATCTCAAGTAGTAACGTATACGGAAGCATCTTTTTCAAATCAACAAACAGTAGAGGCTACTCTATCTACCGCAACAGTTTTTCCGAAAACAATTGAAAAGTTAACAGAAGAAGCAAGGCAACATAGGGAAGCTGCTTTCAATCATTACAATGTAATAAGTAGTGGAGCAAACTCACATGCAACGGTTGCAGAGTTAGAAAGTAAGCTTGCTACATGGAAACAGAACCGTGAAGCAATCCAGACAGAAATAGCAGCGCTGGGAACCATTTATACAGAGATTGAATCGTATTACAACAAAGTAGTAGAAGAGACACAAGCTGAAAACAAGGAATCCACACAAGCTGTATTCAAATATGTACAAGCTGGGTTTACAACAATTCAAAGTATTCACAGTGATGTGGACAAGCAAGCAATTTCACAAAAAGCCGATGAGAAGATTCGAGCATTAGAAAAACAAATTAATGAAGAAAAAACGAAACAAGAGAACGAAAAACAGAAACAAGCAAATGAAAAACAGAAACAACCGTCTGCACAACCTGAAACTTCTTCTCAGCAAGAACAACAGCTGAACCAAGTTCATCCAGCATCTCCTAAATCTGAGGAGAGTAAAGAAGAAGGAAAGCCCGAAGCACCAAATCTGCAGGAAACAAATCAGTAATGTAATTTTGAGTCACAATGGTGTCTATTTGTGGAACATTTGTATGCCAAAAGAAAGGATAAGGCACTTCTTATTTCAATAGCAAATAAGAAGTGCCTTATCTTTTTGCTTGGAAATATTATGTTTGCATGAAAAAAAGAGAATTTGTAAGAAAAATGCCGAAAAGGAAAGGAAAATAGAATAAAACGAAATAAAATCAGAAAATTTAGAAGTTTTTGGTGTTTTATTTCATCGCTATAAGTTCTTTATAATGAACATGAGGTTGCTTATTAAAGAACATACATAGAGATAAAGAGGTATCATACTTATAACGTTTATGTCGCAGCAAAACAATTATTCTATCAGTTACACCTCTTATCTACATAAGAGCTAACTAAAAAAAGAAAATTGGGGGAAATTAGAATGGGTCTTAAGAAAAAGTTAGGTATGGGAGTAGCATCAGCAGCATTAGGGTTATCTTTAATTGGTGGAGGAACATTTGCATTCTTTAGCGATAAAGAGGTATCAAATAATACATTTGCAGCAGGTACGTTAGATCTTTCAGTCAATCCAAAGCAAATTGTTAAAGTTGATAACCTAAAGCCTGGTGATACAGTATTAAGGGAGTTTAAGCTAGTTAACAAAGGTACACTTGATATTAAAGATGTAAAATTAAAAACAGATTATAAAGTAGCAGATGCAAAGAATGATAACGGTGCTGAAGATTTCGGAAAACATATCAAAGTTAAGTTTTTCTGGAATTGGGATAAAGAAAGTCAGCCAATATATGAAACAACATTGGCCGATTTAAAGAACAAAGTAGATGCACCTGATGTAGTTGCAAAAGATGTATTTGCTCCTGAATGGACTGAAGAAGGCGGCTTAAAAGCTGGCACAGAAGATTACTTATGGGTACAATTTGTTTTCGAAGATAATGGACAAGATCAAAATATCTTCCAAGGCGACAAATTGAATTTAGAATGGACATTCAACGCTTCACAAACTGCAGGCGAAGAAAAGTAAGAAATATAACAAAAGCAGCGGGGGAATTTCCCCCGCTGCTTTTGTTATACAAATAAAAAGAGTATCTTCACAGAAAATACTCTTTTTACATTATATTATTTTTGTTTCTGTTTCCACTTATTAAACTCTAAAAATTCGCGAAATTGTTCTTTTGAAACACCAGAATGCATGGCTTCTTTAACAAGATTTATCCACTCTGAGTCCATTGCATTTTCTTCTGTTGGCTTATCATGAAGAAGTACATCAACAGGAACATGCAGAACATTTGAGATTTTTTCGAGAAATTGAATTGAGGGGTTTTTTTGTAAGTTCCGTTCGATAGAGCTAATATATGACTTTGCAACGCCCGCTTTTTCAGCAAGTTCTGTTAAGGAAATGCCTCTTTGTAATCGCAGTCGTTTTATACGTTCTCCAATCATGTTAGCGCACCTTTCTTACTGTATGTAGTCGACTTAAGATGTAATTTATTATAACACATTTTTCTTTAAAAAGAACACTAATGATTAATTCTGTGATCCTTGATTTGCATGTTTCAAAAAATTCACGATTTCCTGGATATTAATATTCATGTCTAAAGCTTCCGCTAGTAAATCGATCCACTCTTGATCTAGTATTTCGTTTTCATTTGTTTGCAAACACGATTCCCCCTTTAACATTTTCTGTTTATATAAAGATATAAAAATAAATAATGGCATAAACACTATTATAATATTAAAAACTATAGTTCTGTTAAAGAAATGTAAAATTTTTGTATAATTTAAAAATTTATGAAACACAACTAGGATTTTGTAATTCTATATAGAGATTTTAATAGGTTTATCAATATTTATCAATATTTTCTAAAAATATAGATAAATCCGTATATAAGCGTATCTGAAATGAGGGATTTTTTCAAAAATGTTACAAATTAAGACAATATATTGTAAAAAGATAGAATTTTTAATATTATCAAAATATTGAAACATATTCAAGTTTAGGGAGGAAATAGGGATGAAGAAAAAGCCTTTTAAGGTGCTGTCTACGCTTGCGGCGGCAGCTGTGTTTAGTTGCACATTTGGGTTTGGAAGCCAATCTGCTTATGCGGCAACACCTTCTAATGTAATAACTTCTAGTCCAGTCGATGATCATTTAATTCCAGAGGACAGATTGGCTGATGCATTACAGAAGCGTGGCGTAATTAGTGAATCGGCGTCGAAAACAGACACGTTAAAAGCTGTTGAAAATTATGTAGAGAAAAAGAAGGGTGAAAAACCTGGAAAAGAACCAGCAGCGGGGGATAGTGTTACGAAAGAAGCCTCTGACTTTTTGAAAAAAGTTAAAGATGAAAAAGCAGACACGAAAGAAAAGGCAAATGGACATGTCGGCGGTCCGGTAGCTGGACAAGCTGTTGGTAAAACGGGACTAAACGGTAAAGTACCAACTACTTCAGCAAAGCAAAAAGAATATAACGGGCCTGTTCGCAAAGATAAAGTTCTTGTATTACTTGTAGAATATGCTGACTTTAAGCATAACAATATTGATCAAGAGCCTGGTTATATGTATGCAAATGATTTTAATCAGGAACATTATCAAAAAATGTTATTTGGTGATGAACCGTTTACATTATTTGATGGTTCAAAAATTGAAACATTTAAGAAGTACTATGAAGAGCAATCAGGCGGCAGCTATACAGTAGATGGAACAGTAACAAAATGGTTAACAGTTCCAGGTAAGGCAGCAGATTATGGTGCTGATGCTGGTAGTGGTCATGATAATAAGGGCCCAAAAGGACCTCGTGATCTTGTAAAAGATGCATTAAAAGCAGCTGTAGATAGCGGTATTGACTTATCTCAATTCGATCAATTTGATCAATACGATTTAAATGGAGACGGAAATAAAAATGAGCCAGATGGCCTGATTGATCACTTAATGATTATTCATGCTGGAGTTGGTCAAGAAGCAGGTGGTGGCAAGTTAGGTGACGACGCAATTTGGTCACATCGCTGGAACCTTGGAAAACCATATCCAATTGATGGTACAAAAGCAAAAGTTAATAATTGGGGCGGTAAAATGGCTGCATACGATTATACAATTGAACCGGAAGACGGAGCAGTTGGTGTATTCGCACATGAATATGGTCATGATTTAGGTCTTCCTGATGAGTATGATACACAATATACTGGAGCAGGTGAGCCGGTTCAAGCTTGGTCTATTATGAGTGGCGGCAGCTGGGCAGGAAACATTGCAGGTACAACGCCAACAAGCTTCTCAGCGCAAAATAGAGAATTTTTTCAAAAAACAATTGGCGGTAACTGGGCAAATATTACTGAAGTAGATTACGACAAGTTAAATAAAGGGATTGGTTTTGCAACATTCTTAGATCAAAGTGTAACAAAATCAGCTCGCCCTAATCTAATTCGTGTTAACTTACCAGATAAAGATGTAAAAGGCATTGAGCCTGCATTTGGTAAGAAATATTACTACAGTACAAAAGGTGATGATCTTCATACAACATTAGAAACACCTGTGTTTGATTTAACAAATGCAACAAATGCGAAATTTGATTTCAAATCATTGTATGAAATTGAAGCTGGTTATGATTTCCTTGAAGTACATGCCGTTACAGAAGACGGTACAAAGACTTTAGTGGATAGAATTGGTGAAAAGAATGTTAAAAATGGTCTAGACACAACTGACGGTAAATGGGTAGATAAGTCCTATGACTTAAGCCAATTTAAAGGGAAAAAAGTAAAATTAGTATTTGAATATATTACAGATGGTGGTTTAGCTCCAAACGGCTTTACGTTAGATAATGCTACATTAACTGTAGATGGCAAGGTTGTGTTTTCTGATGATGCAGAAGGTACACCACAATTTAAATTAAATGGCTTCGTTGTATCAAACGGTTTTGATAAAAAGCCACATAACTACTATTTAGAGTGGAGAAACTATGCTGGTGCAGATGAAGCATTAAAATATGGCCGCGGTCCAGTGTACAATACAGGTCTTCTTGTATGGTATGCAGATTCTAGCTTTACAGATAACTGGGTTGGTGTTCACCCAGGTGAAGGATTCCTTGGTGTTGTTGATTCTCACCCAGAAGCAATTGTTGGAACATTAAACGGTAAACCAACTGTTGCAAATAGCACACGATACCAAATTGCAGACGCTGCGTTCTCATATAATCAAACACCGGCTTGGAAAGTTGTATCTCCAACACGCGGAACATTTGATTACAAAGGGTTACCAGGCGTAACGAAGTTTGATGATTCTAAAGCGTATATGAACACTTTAATTCCAGATGCAGGACGTAAAGTGCCTCAGCTTGGATTGAAGTTTGAAGTAGTTGGACAAGCAGACGATAATTCTGCAGGGGCAATTCGCGTATACCGCTAATCATGTAGAAGCTGTTGAAAGAAATTTCTTTCAACAGCTTTTTTCATGGGCAAATATATTTTAAGTTATTCGTAAAGTAATATATAATAAAATTTTACATATCGTTTTATCCTGCGTTAATGGACAGTAAGCCCATCACCTTAAGATTTAAAGAAAAGCGAAGAAGATAGGTGGGGGATAGCTGTCCGTAAAAGCCCGATTGGTTTAACTAACCACTGATGGAAGTTTCACTTTATCATTCCTTGCCTTAGAAACCCTGTTAGGGATAACTACTAGCATGTGCTTGATTGGTGCGAGCTTTTCGTTAGTCGAGGATGGAAAAAATTATTCATAGAAGTTTTATCTTAAATAGGAAGAAACAAGAAGATATTATGGAGTATGATGAAATAGAGGGGTGAATATTTATGGAGATTGCATCGATTATAGAACGACAAAAAGCGTACTTTTATAGCGGGAAAACAAGGGCAATAGATGAGAGAAAGAAACAGTTACAAGCGCTATATGCAGGTATTCAGCGCTATGAGTCTGAAATTTTTCAAGCGCTAAAGCTTGATTTAAATAAATCAGAGCATGAATCGTATACAACAGAGATTGGGTACACATTAAAAGAAATTTCTTTTATGATAAAGAATCTTTCTAAATGGAGTAAACCAAGGCGAGTTAAAACAGCAATGACTCATATTGGATCAAAGGGAAAAATTATTCCTGAGCCATATGGCGTAACATTAGTGATTGCCCCATGGAATTATCCATTTCAACTTGCGCTTGCCCCGTTAGTCGGAGCACTTGCAGCTGGAAACACAGTTGTATTAAAACCTTCAGAGCTAACGCCGAATGTCTCTAAGCTTATTGCGAAAATATTAACGGAACTATTCCCATTAGAGCTTGTCGCTGTGGTAGAGGGTGGTGTTGAGACGAGTACAGCTTTATTAAAGGAGCCGTTTGATTATATTTTCTTTACCGGGAGTGTCGGAGTTGGGAAAATTGTTATGGAGGCAGCTGCAAAGCAATTAACACCTCTTACACTTGAACTTGGTGGTAAAAGCCCTTGTATCGTACATAAAGATGCAAAACTTGAAGTTGCAGCGCGGCGGCTTGTATGGGGGAAATTTTTAAATGCAGGACAAACATGTGTTGCACCTGATTATGTATATGTTCATTCCTCTGTTAAAGAACAGTTTATAGAAGAAATGAGAAAGGCGGTACGTGAACAATACGGAGAGCGGCCTTTGCAAAATGAAAAATATGTTCGTATTGTGAGTCAGCGTCATTTTGAAAGATTGTGTTCATTTTTGGAAGATGGGAAAGCTGTAATAGGCGGTAATTATGATAAAGATAAACTACTTATTGAACCTACAGTGCTTACAGGTGTGACATGGAATCACACGGTAATGGAAGATGAGATTTTTGGGCCAATCTTACCACTGTTAGAATATGAACATATAGACGATGTTATTGCAATTGTTCAACGTCATCCGAAGCCGTTAGCATTATATGTTTTTGCAGAGGACCGAGATGTGCAAAAGCAAGTGACGCAATCCATTTCTTATGGAGGTGGCTGTATTAATGACGTTGTGTATCATTTAGCGACTCCATATTTACCATTTGGTGGTGTTGGTTCAAGCGGATTGGGTAGTTACCACGGAGAGTATAGCTTTCAAACCTTTTCGCACTATAAAAGTATTTTATCTCAATCGACAGTGTTTGACATGAAAATCCGCTATTCTTCTACAAAAAGTGCTTTAAAATTCATTCGAAAATTGTTAAAATAGTGATGGTATTTATCTATTAGCGTAGCTGTATGATAAACCCCCTTCGTAATTGAAGGGGTTTTTCTATTCAAGGTGTGTATTATATAAAATGAAATTTTTATCGATAGGGGTTCTCCCCATCTATTTTTTTGATTCCTCGGAATTTTGAGGTGGGTGAATAGCGCGGTAAAAATGAATCAAACATACTACATAAAGTGAAACATTCGTAATTACTCAGGCCTTTACTGCCTATTAGTGTGATATAAAACGTGATTTTTGTCTAGCTTTATATAAAAGTAATAATTCGTTATGAATACAAAAAAATATGAGATAGATAGGATGAGGAAATGAAAAATATTATTAAGGTCGAAGCAGTAGAGAAGCATTTTGGGGATCAAGTTATTATTCCGCCGCTTTCTTTAGATATTAAGGAAGGAGAGTTTGTAACAATTCTTGGTCCGAGTGGTTGTGGGAAAACAACGTTACTTCGTATGATTGCTGGTTTTGAGACACCAACAAAAGGTACGATTGCACTTGATGAAGAAAAGATTAACGATTTGCCTCCTTATAAACGTCATATGAATTTAGTATTCCAGCATTATGCGTTATTCCCGCATATGACTGTTGAGAAAAATATTCGTTTTGGGCTGAAGATGCAAAAAGTTGCTGAAGCTGAACAACAAGAGCGTGCTGAGGAAGCGATGCGTTTAACACAATTAACAGAATTCCGTAATCGTAAGCCAGCTAAACTTTCTGGTGGACAACAGCAGCGTGTGGCGATTGCGCGTGCAATTGTAAATAATCCTCGTGTGTTGTTATTAGATGAGCCATTAGGAGCGCTAGACTTTAAGCTTAGAAAAGATTTACAACGTGAATTGAAAAACTTACAACGTAATCTTGGTATTACGTTCATTTATGTGACGCATGATCAAGAAGAAGCGATGAGCATGAGCGATCGCATCGTGGTTATGAACAAAGGTCACATTGAACAAATCGGAACACCAAAAGAAATTTATCATAAACCAAAAACGTTGTTCGTTGCGACGTTTATTGGAGAAAATAATATTATTCGCACAGGGGAAACCTATGCAGCAGTACGTCCAGAAAATGTGAAAGTACGTTCAGTGGAAGAACAAGCTCTTCCTGGATACCACCTTGGTCATATTGAAGATATTGAATTTGTTGGAAATATGGAGAAATTATATATTCGCGATGAGAAGACGGCAGAACTATGGATGGCATATCAAGGTGCAGAAAAAGAAATGCAGTGGAACATTGGCGATAATGTATCTGTAGGCTGGGAGCAAGCGGATGAGGTGACCTTAAATTGAAAAAAGGGAAATTACTTGCGTTACCTACATTTACTTGGCTGTTTATCTTCTTCTTAGTTCCGCTTTTGTTTGTATTAGCTTTTGCATTTTTACAGCGCGGGACGTATGGGACAGTTGAGATGAGCTTTACGCTAGAGAATATTAAACGTGTGTTTGATTCGCTCTATATGGAGACGTTGTGGCAAACAGTGAAAATTGCGGTTATTACAACAGTACTTTGTTTATTAATTGGGTATCCATTTGCCTATACGATAACAATTGTTGATCAGAAATGGCGTTCTATTTTACTACTTCTTGCAACGATTCCGTTTTGGATTAACTTTTTAATACGTTCGTATGCTTGGATTATTATTTTACGTTCACAAGGAATTGTCAATACTGTATTGATGAAATTAGGCTTTATTAGTGAACCTTTAAATTTACTATATAATATGCCAGCTGTTATTTTAGGAATGGTATATTCGCTATTACCGTTTATGATTTTACCTGTATATGCAGCAATTGCACAGCTTGATAAGAGAAAATTAGAAGCTGCATATGACTTAGGAGCTACACCGCTTAAAGCGTTTTGGCATGTAACTATTCCAATGACGATGTCAGGGATAGCGACGGGTTCGATTTTAGTATTTGTGTCATCTATTGGTATGTTTGTTGTATCCGATATTATGGGTGGTTCGAAAGTTGCATTAATCGGAAACGTTATTCAAAATCAGTTTTTAGGTGCACGTGATTGGCCGTTTGGATCAGCATTATCTATCATTGTTGTGTTATTCTCCGTTCTCTTAATTTACTTATATTATCGTGCTACGAAAGTATATAACTATGGAAACGGAGGGGAATAAACGAATATGAAAAAGTTTTTAGTCACCTATTCATGGCTGATTTTATTGTTTCTTTATTTACCAATGATGGTACTCATGGTGTATTCGTTTAATGACTCGCGTATTAATGCGGAGTGGCAAGGTTTTACACTTCATTGGTATACAGATTTATTTCAAAAACAGGATGTACTGGATGCGTTTGTAAACAGTTTAACAATTGCTGTTGTTACGACAATTGTTTCCACGCTGCTTGGTGTGTTGTTTGCAATTGCTCTGTATCGTTATAAATATCGTTTTGAAGGTGCAATTAATGGACTTGTATATTTACCAATTTTAATTCCAGATATTTTAATGGGATTATCACTTCTCATTTTATTTAGTCAGCTTGGTATTGAACTTGGGCAAATGACAATTATTATTGCTCATATTACATTTAGTATTTCATTTGTTGTTATTATTTTATCAGCACGACTTTCTGGTATGGGACGTGATTTAGAAGAAGCGGCAAATGATTTAGGGGCGACCCCGTGGCAAACGTTTCGTTATGTGACGTTACCAGGGCTCACACCAGCTATTATTTCAGCGGCATTATTGACATTTACATTATCTATTGATGATTTCGTTATTAGCTTCTTCGTATCAGGACCAGGATCAACAACATTACCGCTGTATATTTACAGTATGGTAAAACATGGTGTAACGCCAGAAATCAATGCGCTTTCTACAATTTTGATTGTTGTGATTGTCGGATTAATGATTGCTTCTGAAGTGTTCCGTAATAAGGGTGCGGATGGAGAAGAAAATTCAGGAGGCCATCTGCCGTTATAATAGATGGGGGCATTTATTAAGCTCAAATTAGGGAGGGAATGCAAATGAAATGGATGAAAGTAGCTGCAAGTACAGTACTTACTTTTGGAATTACTGCTGGAGTGTTAGCGGGATGCGGTGAAAAGAAAGAGGAATTAAATATTTACAGCTGGGCTGATAACTTCGATGAGCAAGTTATTAAAGACTTTGAAAAAAAATATAACGTTAAAGTGAACTATGATAAGTATGCAAGTAATGAAGAAATGCTTGCGAAATTACAAGCAGGCGGTGCACAGTATGATTTAATTCAACCGTCTGATTATATGGTAAAAACAATGGTAAACATGAATTTGTTAGAGCCGTTAGATAAAAAGAGCATTCCGAATGTAGAGAATCTTGTTTCGAACTTTAAAACGCCTCCGTTTGATCCGGAAAATAAATATTCTATCGTTTATACATGGGGCGTAACAGGAATTGCTTATAATAAAAAATATGTGAAAGAAACGCCAACAAGTTGGAGTGATCTTTGGAATGAAAAATATAAAGGTCACGTAGCGTTATTAAATGATTCTCGTGAAGTCCTTGGTATGGGACTTAAGAAAAATGGATTTTCAAATAGTACGCAAAATGATGCTGAATTAAAAACAGCTTTCACGGATATTCAAAAATTATTACCAAATGTATTAGCGTTTGATACAGATAATATTAAGCAAAATTTCATTACGGAAGAAGCATGGATTGGTACAGTATGGTCTGGAGATGCAGCATTCATTGCAAAAGAGAATAAAGATGTTGATTACGTAGTTCCAAAAGAAGGCGGAACAATTTGGGCAGATACATTAGCGATTCCAAAGGGTGCAAAACATAAAGAGCTTGCAGAGAAGTTTATTAACTACTTAATGGATCCAAAAGTTAGTGTGAAAAACTATGAATCCATTGGATATAGTAACCCAAATGAAAAAGCTCGTTCTCTTCATAGTAAAGAATATCAAGAGAATCATATGATTTTCTTAACACCAGAAGAGTTAAATCGTACAGAATGGCTTGTCGATGTGGATGGGAAATTAAAAGATTATGATCGTTATTGGACAGAACTAAAGACAGGTAAAGGAAAATAATAAAAACGCGATTTCTTAGCGGAAATCGCCTTTTTTTATAGTAAGGGGAACTAAGGTTTGAAAAAGAAATTACATATGTATGAGATGATGTGCATCATACTTTTACTTGGATTATTTAGTATCATTGTATGGAAAGTACGTTCAGGCGGAGTGACAACAGTCGATGAATATGTAAACATGATGGTAAAAGGATTCCAAACAGAAGCATCACTTTCGTTTTTTCGTTATTTTACAAAACTCGGTTCTACAATTGGAATTGTAAGTGTGCTAGTAGTAAGTCTTTTCTTTTTTTGGAAGAAGCGTTATTACGTAGCGATGGTACTATATCCTCTTTCTATTATTAGCACGAATCTTATGAATAAGCTCATCAAATCCATTGTAAAAAGAGATCGTCCGAATATAAATGAGGCGCTAGATGCACTTGGATATAGCTTTCCAAGCGGGCATGCGATGTTAGCGATTGTTACGTATGGATTTCTTGTCTATATCATCGCAGCAAACGTAAAAAGTGTAGTAGCGAAATGTTTTGTAACGATATTAGCAATTGCAGTCATTATCTTAATTGGACTAAGTCGCATCATTTTATCTGTACATTATCCAACTGATGTTTTAGCTGGCTATTGTACGGGTGGTGTATTACTTATTATCACAATCTACTTACATCGTTTGTTTTCAGCTCGTTTTCAAATGAATCAGGAGCGTTAAAATGAGACTATCCTTTTGGTTAAAAGGATAGTTTTTTTTATCCTGCTATTCGCGGGCCCCCACCTCAAAATTTAGAGAGAAGCGAAGAAGCTGCTAGGTGGAGGATAAAAAAACACTGATGGATGTTTTACTTTATGAGCTAGAGAATGGATATGATACACTAAGACATAGAATATGAGATAGAAATGGAGAAGAGGGATAGGTGATATTTGGTGAAGACGACTGTACATAAAGTAGATGCATGGGGAAAGGTTGGAGCGTTCTTATATCGATTTCGCTATACAACGATTGCTCTATTAGTATTGCTAGCTGTGACACTTGGCATATTTGCACCGAAGCTTCCAGGTGTATTAGGCGGGGATGGATTTCAAACGAAAGGCGATTATCAAACGACAAAAGGGATATTAGAGAAAGATTTTAAGCAGTCACAAGATACGCTCCTGCTCGTCTTTCAAAAAGAACAAGGTGTGTCTCAGCAAAGATTTACAGAGAGAATTGATGAGATTGTAAAAAAAATTCAAAAAGAAGAAACATACGATTCTTTTCATCATCCTATAGAAAATAAAGCAATGTTACAGGATGATATTGCTTATGCAACTATTTTATTTTCCGGGAAAACAAGTAAAGAGCGGAAAGAAAAAACATTAGCCTTTGCAAAAGAGATTCAAAAAGAAAGTAACGGGGAAGTAAAAGTGTCTCCAACTGGATATCCAATCATTAATGATGAAATAAATACAAGAACACAAAATGATTTGAAAGTAGCAGAGATGATCGGTTTGCCGATTGCTTTTCTTGTATTAGTGCTTTCTTTTGGTAGTTTGTTTGCATCTATTTTGCCTATTTTAAACGGTGCGCTAAGTGTCATTAGTACGATGGGGATTTTATATTTTGTCGGAGAACAAAAGGAACTTTCTATTTTTGTACTAAACGTGGCGCCGATGATTGGGCTTGCTTTATCTATTGATTTTGCTCTTTTATTTGTGAATCGTTTCCGGGAAGAGCTTGTGCATCGTTCTGTCAAAGAGGCAATTATGATTACATATCAAACGGCAGGGCGCGCAATTATTTTTTCAGGTTTATGTGTATTTGTCGGTTTATCCGGTTTGTTCTTTTTCAAAATCGATTATATTCAATCTGTCGCAATTAGCGGGATGATTGTTGTAGTAATGAGTATTTTATTTTCGTTAACGATGCTCCCGGCATTGTTAACGTTAATGGGAAAACGTTTAATAGGAAAGAACCAAAATGTTCATCGTACAGCACCAATGTGGCGTAAATTTGCACAGTTCGTAATGAAGTATCCGATTGTGATGACAGTTGCTGTGCTTACATTTATTGTTATTTGTTTGCTGCCGCTTCGCAGTGCAGATTTACAGTTCCCTGGTGTAGAAGCATTGCCGAAGAAAAGTGAAGCTCGCATTGCCTATGAACGTTATGAAGACGCGTTTAATAAAATAATCAAAACTCATGCAGATGTGACACTTGTTGTTGAGACAAAAGGAAATGTAACAGAAAAAGAAAATTTACAATCGTTGCAAAAGGTTGTACAGAAATTAAAGAAGGATAAAGATGTATATGAAGTGAAAAGTCTATACGAGCAGCTTGGAAATATGTCGGCAGAGCAACTGGCAGCAATGCTGCAATCGCCAAATCGTGCGCAAGTAGAGCCAGTATTAGATGCATATGTGAAAGATAATAAGACAACAATTGGAATCATTTTAGATACAAAGCCAAGAACAGAAAAGGCAAAGCAATGGGTGCGGGATTTTAAAGAAAACTATAAAACGGAAGGTATAACATATTATGTAGGCGGAATGACAACATTGCAACAAGAACTAGAAGATGAGATTAAAAGTAAAGTTGTTGTTGGTATGTCTGTTATTTTCACTTCAACATTTCTGATTTTATTGCTAGCATTTCGCTCTTTACTTATTCCGATTAAAGCAATTGTGATGAATGTGCTTAGTTTAAGTGCGACCATTGGAATTATCCTTTGGCTCTTTGAAGGAGGCCATTTTGGATTAGAACAGAGCTCAGTATTATTTGTATTACCTATCTTTATTTTCGGGTTAGTATTTGGATTAAGTATGGACTATGAAGTATTTCTTATTTCACGTATTTATGAATTATACGGAGAGACAAGAGATAATGATTATGCAACATTAGAAGGATTAGTGTCAACGAGCCGAATTATTACATCAGCTGCGTTAATTATGATTGTTGTTACAGGTGCATTTGCTTTTACTGATATTTTGCCAGTGAAACAAATGGGGATTGGCGTTGCGCTAGCTATATTCCTTGATGCAACAATTATTCGATTAATTCTTGTGCCAAGTTTAATGAAAATGTTTGGTGAGTGGAACTGGTGGCTCCCATTTACGAAGAAGAAACGGAAAGAAATGCATTGAGAAATAGCTCTCATCTTATATGGTGAGAGCTATTTGTATGAATAGCCTCCTACCCTTTTAGCGAATAGTATGAGATAAGGAGATTACATATAAGAGTGGGTGAAGGCAATGTTTCGTTATTTTAAATTTAAATTGAATGATACTGTACAATTTGCAGAAAATGATGGGCATATGTATCGCATTGTCGGCTATCGGTTAGAAAAAGGTTTTTATCCAAATGATGAATGGACACATATTATTTATGAACTATTGCGAGAGTTTGATGGGTACACGCTAGATGCGGAAGAAGATGAGCTTGTGAAAGTGATTCAAGTAGAGGAGGAGTATTATAAAATTCATGATATAGGAGAATATCGTTATCCTGTTAAACTGAAAACACAGTTAAAAAAATGTAATCATGAATCGATAGATCAATTATTAGATGCCTATAATGACTACAAGAGATTAGCTGAATTTTTTAAGGACTTATCATATGAAAGAAAAGCTGAAGAAATGCTGCAAGAAATGAAAAAACTACGCGCATAAATTGAAACTTCCATCAGTGACTTTCTGATGGTTAGCCAGACCAATCGGGCTCTAACGGGCAGTTATTTCTCAATAAATTTCTTTGGTTTCTTTAGAATTTTAAGTTGCGAATTTTACTGCCCGTTAGAGCTGGATAAATTGAAACTTCCATCAGTGATGTTCTGATGGTTAGCCCGACTAATCAGGCTATTAAGGACAGTTCATTAGTTGTTGAACTGTCTTTTTAACTATGCATGAGAAGGGATTTTCCGTTACAATAAGAGCATTAATAAGAATAAGGTGATTGAATGAAAGTAAAGAAAATGGGAGAATGGTGTGAAATTACGGTTCCTTCTGTATGGGAGGGACGAACGATTGATTCTATTTTGAAAGAGGAATGGCAAGTTCCGAAAAAGTTATTACATAAATATCGTATGGAAAAAAGCATTCTTGTTAATGGAGAAGGAAAACGATGGAGTGACCAACTGCAAGAAGGAGATAAATTGCAAGTTCATATGTTCATGCAAGAAGAGTATGATGTGGAACCAGAGTTTTACGATATAGAAGTCATATATGAAGATGACCATGTATTAATTGTTAATAAACCAATTCAAGTAGATACACATCCTGCAAATAAAGGTGGGACAGGAACATTAGCAAACTATGTAGCATTTCATTTGCAAATGCAAGGAATTGAAACAAAAGTACGTCACATTCACCGGCTAGATAAGGATACAACAGGCGGAGTCGTCTTTGCAAAGCATGCATTAGCTGGTGTGATTATGGATCGATTATTGATGGAACGAAAAATTAAGAGAACATATATGGCACTTGTTGAAGGGAAAATACAAAAGAAGCGGGGCACAATAGATGCTCCAATTGGACGAGATCGTCATCATGCATCGAGGCGCCGTGTTTCTCCAAAAGGTGACCGTGCTGTAACTCATTATGAGGTCGTGCAATATTCGAAGGAAAGTAACATAACGCTTGTTAAAGTTCAATTAGAAACGGGAAGAACACATCAAATACGTGTTCATATGAGTTATCTTGGTCATCCACTGATCGGTGATGTATTGTATGGCGGTAAGACAAAGCTACTTTCTCGTCAAGCATTGCATGCTGCTCATATTACAATGTTACACCCGATTACAGAGCGTCAAATTGACGTAGATATACCTCTTCCTCATGATTTTTCTCATATATTACATTCTTATATGTATACAAAATAAATAGAGCCTTTTCAAAAGGCTCTATTTATTTTGCTATTTGCAGGCAGTAATCCCTCAACTTTAAATTCAGCAGAAAGCAAAGAAGTTAGATAGGGATAAACTGCTGGCATGCGCCCTATTGGTGTAACTAATAATCAGTGGGGAGAACCCCCACTGATTAAAGTTTCATTTTATGCTTACTTTGAAATAAATTCTTGTGTCCAGTAGTTTCCGCTTTCTACATAGCCAACACCGATATGTGTGTATCCGCTATTTAAAATATTTGCGCGGTGACCTGCACTATTCATCCAAGCTTGTACAACTTCTTCTGGAGTCTGTTGTCCCTGTGCAATATTTTCACCAGCAGATCTGTATGAAATACCAAACTGTTTCATCATATCAAACGGAGAACCGTATGTTGGGCTAGTGTGGTCGAAGTAATGATTTTTTTGCATATCTTCTGATTTAATACGAGCCATTTTGCTTAACTCAGTATCTACTTTTAATGCTGGTAAACCTTGTTTTGCACGTTCAGCATTTGTTAAATCAACAACTTTTTGCTCAAATGCGCTTAATGAACCTTTTGAGTCTTCAGCTGGTTTATCAGCAGGCTTATTAGCAGGCTTATCAGCTGGTTTATCAGCCGGTTTAGTTGCTTGGTTGTTATCAGCTGGTTTATCAGCAGGCTTATTAGCAGGCTTATCAGCCGGTTTATCAGCAGGCTTATTAGCTTGATTGTTATCAGCCGGTTTATCAGCAGGTTTATTAGCTTGGTTGTTATCAGCTGGTTTATCAGCAGGCTTATTAGCTTGGTTGTTATCAGCTGGTGTATTTGCTTCATTGTTATTAACTGGATTTGTAATTACAACATCTCCCCAAGGAGTTGTAATAGTTACGTTAGTTGGTTGTCCAGGAATTACACAGTTACCTGATTGGAAAGCACCTGGATTCCATTTTGCATATGAGTTTAAAAGAGATGTTATGAAAGATTGGAAGTCTTGTTGATTCATATGCTGCATGAAAAATGGAGATTGCGAAATATTTTGAACTTTAATTGCTGATGGTTGCACTGTTTCTGCTTTCGCACCATTTGTCCCTAATCCAAATGTAAGAGCAGTTGCTGCAGCTACAGATAGTAAAACACGTTTTTTCATTGTTAAATTGTCCCCCTAATTATGTATAAAGTTATGAAACTGTTATCACACAGATTTTATTTTTGTCGGCCTGTTTGACTGACACATTCATCGTAGCATAGATTTTGTCGAAAAAAAGTTGGAAAAAAATTCATAGGTTATGAGATTTCCTTTTTTATCCTAGATTTTAGAGGAAGAACAAATGCCGAAATACTAGATGTTATAAGGAATAGACAGTATTTTTTATGAGGAGAAATAAAAGAGAAATTGGATATAACTTCCGGTGGAGAGGAAGAGAAAGGGGATAACATCAGCATTTATAGAGGATTAACGAGGAATATTATGGATGCTTTTTTACATAATTGTAATCTTTTTGTCGTTCTTTTTTACGATACAGTAACATACTTTTAATGTTGTAGACTATAAAAAAGACGGGCGTATCTTTAATAGAGAAAGGTACGCCCGTTTTTCGTTTAAAATTATCCCGCTATTCGCGGGCAGTAAGACCCCCCACCTCTAGATTCACAGAAAAGCGAAGAAGATAGGTGGGAATAACTGCTGGCATGCGCCCGATTAGTGAGAGCTTTCCATCAGTGGGGATAAAGCTCCCACTGATGGAAGTTTCACTTTATTGTTCTTTTTGTGTTACTGCTTCAAGTAATAAGTCTACAATATGAACTCCTTGCATTTTATGGGAAAGGCCTTCACGTTCAATACCAAGTTTCATTTGCAGTAAACAGCCAGGATTTGCTGTTACAATTGTTGTTGCTTCGGTTTCATGAACTCGCTCCATTTTGTAGTCTAAAAACTCCATTGATAGTTCAGAATGTACAATATTATAAATACCAGCTGAACCACAGCAACGATCAGCATCTTTCATTTCTTTATAAGTTACACCTTGAATCGCTTGTAATAGCTTGCGAGGTTCAGAAGATGTACGCATCACGTTTCGTAAATGACAAGAATCTTGATACGTAATGACTTGCGGTGGAAGACGTAAGTCGGTGCGTTTATGAAAATCTAATTCTACTAATATAGTTGAAATATCTTTAATTTTCGCAACAAATTGTTTTGCACGGTCTGCCCATTCTGAATCATCTTTTAATAAATAGTCGTAATCAACTAAATAGGCACCGCAGCCACCAGCGTTTGTAATAATATAATCAATTTTTAAGTCTTCAAATGCTTGAATATTTTTCTTCGCAAGTTCTTTTGCACCGCTCTTTTCACCAGCATGGCCGTGCAGGGCACCGCAGCAATTTTGCTCTTTTGGAATGTCAACATCACAACCTGCAATTTGCAATAGTTTCATTGTGGCATTATTTGTTTCTAAGAACATTGTATCCATTAAACAACCTGTAAAGAAGGCAACACGTCTTTTTTTTGCCGTTTCTGCTGGCAAAAACTCAGGACGGCTTTTCATTTCTTTCATTTTTGGTACTTTTGGAAGAACGAGATCCATTGTTGCTAATGTTTCAGGAAATAACTTCATAATCCCTGTTTTATGTGTGAATGTTTGTAAGCCGGAACGCTGATAAAACCCAATCAGTCCTGTTAATGTCCGCATACGATTTTGATGAGGGAATAACCCTTCAAAGACAATTTTGCGAACAGCCTTGACTGGTATAGAGAATTTTTTGTTTTGATTTATAATATCACGTGCTTCTTCTAATAGATGTCCATAATTAACGCCCGATGGACAAACAGGTTCACAAGCGCGGCAGCCAAGACAAACATTTAGCGTGTTTTCTATGTCTTCATCTGGTTCAATTAAGCCATCAACGACCGCTTTCATTAGCGCAATGCGCCCGCGCGGAGAGTGGGATTCTTGAAGCCCAGATTGAATATAGGTTGGACATGTTGGTAAACAAAAGCCGCAGCGCATACAGTTCAGCAGTTCATCTTCATTTAAACGTTCTTTAAATTCTTTTTGAATTTGCTTTGTATTTAATGTAGTCATTGCTGAGCCACCACTCTTTTGCGAGAGTCTTTTGCAAACATTTTACCAGGATTCATAATATTGTTCGGATCAAATGCTTGCTTAATAGCTTTCATTGCCGCTATGCCTTCTTTACCAAGCTTTAGCTCTAAATAAGGAGCTTTCATCGCACCAACTCCATGTTCACCTGTAATGGTGCCGCCAAGTTCAATCGCTTTTGCAAAGATTTCAGCAAATGCTTGTTCGGCACGGTGCATTTCTTCTTCATTACGAGCATCTGTCATACAAGTAGGGTGGAGATTACCATCACCAGCATGACCAAATGTACAAATTGGAATGTTATATTTTTTAGCAATTTCATTAATTGCCTCTACCATCGGTGCAATTTGCGAACGAGGCACTGTTGCATCTTCTAAAATTGTTGTTGGTTTTAATCGTGCTAATGCAGATAGCGCACTGCGGCGTGCTGTGCGAAGCGCATCTGCTTCTGTTTCATCTTTTGCAACGCGAACATCAACAGCATGAAGAGAACGGCAAATGTTTGCCATCTTTTCAATATCACGGTCTACTACTTCCGGGGCACCATCTTGTTCAATGAGCAGAACGGCCTTTACATCTGTTGGTAAGCCGATTTGAGCAAACTCTTCTACGACTTCAATTGTCGGTTGATCTAAAAATTCTAATGTTGCCGGAATAATTTTATTTGCAATAATCGCAGAAACAGCACGTGCAGCTTCATTAATATCTTGATATAAAGCTAGCATTGTTTTTTTCGTTTCTGGTATTGGAACAAGCTTTAGAACTGCTTCTGTTACAACGCCAAGTGTTCCTTCAGATCCAATAAATAAACGTGTTAAATCATAGCCAGCTACATCTTTTGCTAATTTACCACCTGTGCGAATCATATCACCATTTGGTAGAACGATTTCAAGACCCATGACATAATCACGCGTTACTCCGTATTTTAAACCGCGTAAACCACCAGAATTTTCATTAATGTTTCCACCGATTGTTGAAATTTTCATCGAGCTTGGATCTGGTGGATAAAATAATCCCTTTTCCTCGGCAGCTTTAATAATATCTAATGTAATGGCACCAGCTTGCACTGTAATTGTTAAGTTTTCTTCATCAATTTCTAAAATGCGATTCATATGGCGGAAAATAAGGACGATCCCGCCTTCTAGCGGACAAGTTCCTGCGCAAAGATTCGTTCCAGAGCCGCGTACATATACAGGAATCTTATGCTCGTTACATACTTTTAAAACTTCTGCTACTTCTTGCGTATTACGAGGTGCGACAACGGCATCTGGCATTGCCTGAAAGTTTGGAGTCGCATCGTAACTATACGTTAAACGTCCCATGTTAGACGTATCTACATTCTCTTTACCAACAATGGATATGAGTGCATCAACAATTTGTTGTTTTAGCATACTGAAAATCCCCCTCAAACTGTTATGCAAAGCTTTTTTGAATACAAACTTTGTCACAGTGTTTTTCTATTTTTATGATAAAAAAAAGCGGGGGTTTCCGCTATGTGTGAATAAACAAATATTATCCTATTTTTCCTTCTTTTTTTGGATGATTATCCAATAGAAGCAGGGCGAAATATAAAATGACTAAATCCTTTATTTGCTTTGGATCTAATTTGGTGTATTCTTCAATCTTCTTTAGTCGGTAATGCAGTGTATTAATATGGATATGGAGCATTTCCGCTGTTTGTTTATACGATTGATTGTTTTCAATAAATAAACGCAATGTTTGAATCAATTCTGTTTCTGCATGAAGTTTGTGAATTGTGCGCTGTAAAAATTCTTCACGCGTATAGGGATTAATATCTTGAATGCACATTTCTAGACGCAAATCTTCATTAAAAATAATATCTGTCGTTTTTTGAGAAACAATAAGTGCCCTTAGTGCCTGTTCATAAGAGAGGTGCATCTCACTTGGTGCAACTATTTGTCCAATACCGATGCTTAATATAATAGGAAATAATGCTTCACACTCATATTTTAATCGCTTTAAAAATTGAAACGCTTCTTTTTTTGTTTCAAACGACTGAAATAAAATAAACCGGTCGTTGCCCCAGCGTACAAACAAGTCTTGTTTTGGTAAAAGATTACGTATATGTTGCCAAATTTTTCGTTGGAGCATCGTGTCATCTTGATTATATGAAAGTAAAATGAGTTGTTTCTTTTTTTGTAAATCAATTCCAAGGGTTTTTGCACGGTCTAAGAAGGTAGGAGACCAATCATTACCTTGAATCCAATCAAATACGAATGCCTCGTATGAGCGCTGTTCAAGTTCTAGTTGTTCTATAAAATAGTTTTCGTGAATTAATAGCTCAGTCATCTTCCGTAATATTTCTCCGTATTGTGAAATGTTTTCTGGTTCACCTGTAATACCAATTACACCAATCACTTCATCATGAAAGAGAAGAGGAAGGTTGATGCCCGCTTTTACGCCACATAGACGCTGTTCATCTTCGTTTGTAATAATTACCGTCCTTTTTTGCTCAGCACAGCGAAGAGCTCCTTCATGAAAGCTTCCGATTCTTACTTGGTCTGTACTTGCGATAATTGTTCCATTTACGTCAATAATGATAATATTTTCAGTAATGAGTCTACGTACTTCACGGACAATTTTATTTGCTAAGTCGGGAAAAAGCATACTTCTAACACCCACTATTTTTATATTTGTTTTACTATTATATAGTGATCATTATAAAGAAAAAAGATTTCACACTTTCCTCACAATTATTTGCTATTTTACAAGTATAACGAAACTGTCCATAATGGAGGTAATCTTTTGAAAAGGTGGCTTATTTCACTTTGTATCGTACTATTACTTACAGGGTGTAAGGGAGGGGATTATCAGTCTATTGATCCGAAAAAGCCTCTTCTTATAACGACAAACATAAAAGAAGGAAGTATTAGCTTTATTGATACTGATACGAAAAAAACAATTACAACGTGGCATTTAAATGAAGCTATTATGGGAACAACGTTGTTCCCAGACGGGAATCGTTTGCTTGTGTATGGAAAACAACTAGAGTATATATATGTGTATTCTTTAAAAGATGGAAAACAGCTTGAAAAATGGAATACAGGAAAGGGTATAGCAAACGTTCTATTATCTGAAAACGGAAAAGAATTGTTCGCAGCGGATCAAAATCAGCAAAAAATTCGTACTTTCACAACCGATGGAAAAGAAAAAGAGAGTATTTCAGTGGGGAAAGGCCCGCTTACTATGGTGCAACATAATGAGATGCTATATGTTCTCAATTTTTATGATACGAAATTGTCTAGTATTGATGTGAAACAAAAGAAGGTTGTGAACTCTTTTATGATTCCACCAGCTTCAACAGGTGCTGTTCTTAGCGAAGATGGAAAGGACATCTTTATTGGTGGACACGGTGACGGTAAACAAGTAAATGAAAAAGTACTTGAGTATTCTCTCGAAAATGGCGAAATGCTTCAATCGTTAGATGCACCATTTATGCCGGTCAGTCTGTCTACAGATAAACAATTCATTTATGTACTTAGTCACGGGTCCAATATGCTGAGAAAATTTGATGGGAAAACGTATAAAGAAGTAGATTCTCTTGAAGTAGGATCGAATTCATTTGCATTTTGGCAAATTGGCAATGAAGGATATGTTGCAAGCTATGATAGTGATGAAGTGTACGTTGTAGATTTAAACGAAATGAAAATAAAACAGACGATTTCAGTTGGGAAAGGGCCATTTCAATTTGTGCAAAGAGTAGGGGAGAAGAAATGAGTAAGTATAAAGTATTACTTGTTGATGATGAAAGTGATATGAGGCAACTTGTTGGTATGTATTTAGACAATTTTGGTTATGAGTGGAAAGAAGTTGAGAATGGAAAACAGGCACTGCACATACTGGAAACAGAAGACTTTGATTTTGTTATTTTAGATATTATGATGCCAGAAATGGATGGGATTACAGTATGTAAAGAAATTCGAAAAACATCAGATATTCCAATTATCTTTTTGACAGCAAAAGGGGAAGAGTGGAATCGTGTAAATGGACTACGCACTGGGGCGGATGATTATATTGTCAAACCATTTAGCCCTGGAGAATTAATTGCACGTATGGAAGCGGTATTAAGGAGATATACGAAATATGAAGAACAAGAAGAGATGGAATTTGGACCGATTGTAATTAATGAGAAAAGCCGCCGCGTTGAAATAGAGGGCGAAGGTATTTCATTAACTGTTAAAGAATTTGATTTACTTTATTTTCTTTGTCAGCATAATGGCCAAGTATTTAGCCGCGAGCAATTGCTTGAAAAAGTTTGGGGCTATGATTACGCTGGAAGCACTCGAACAGTTGATACACATGTGAAAACAATGCGCTTAAAGCTTAAAGAACAGGGGAATTGTATTCAAACTGTTTGGGGCGTAGGCTATAAATTTGAGGTGTAAGATGTTTACGATGGTACAAAAGTTATGGCTTACAGTTGCATGTGCTGTGTGTGTAACAGTTTCGTTTTTATATTTTGTCTCGCTGTATTCGTATGAGAAATTATATGTTCAAAATATTGAAGAGACATTAAAAACAGAGGGAAATCGTCTTGTGGCGCAATATAGAGCAGATGAGCCCGTAGATGTATTTGAAGAAAAGGTAAAATCATTCGATAAAATTGCGAGCGCAGATGTATTGTTTGTTAGCAATCCGCGTGATTTAAGTGCATGTCTTCCATTTGACGTTCATTACAATTCAATTATTAGTGAGAATGATCGGCAGACATTACTAGAAGGAAATACGGTTACAAAGATTGGGTATGAAGAGCATTTTCATCGTAACATTATGGGTATCGTTATTCCTGTGTTAGACAATAAAAAGCTAGTCGGTATTGTATATTCTTATATTCCTTTAAAGAGCATTAAAGATTTAATTTATGAAATGGGACTCATTTTAGCTCCCCTTGCCCTTGTAATGATTGTGTTAACGATATGGATTGGACGAAAGATTGTTATTGCAATTACAAAGCCGCTTTCACAAATGGAACGAGTCGCGAATCATATGGCGAAAGGAGATTTTTCGCAGCGGATTACGATTTCATCAGAAGATGAAATTGGAAGGCTGGGCAAAGCATTCAATAAAATGGCAAGTTCATTAGAAGAAGAGGATGTACAGCGAAAAGAATTTTTAGCAAATGTGTCACATGAGCTTCGAACACCGCTTAGTTATATTAAAGGATATAGTGAAGCGATTATTGATGGAGTAGCAAAAGGAGAACAGCAATTAAAATTTACCCAACTTGTTCATAAAGAAGCAGGGCGTATGCAGCGTCTTGTTCATGACTTGCTGGATTTAGCACAACTTGAGGGAGAACGTTTTCCTCTTAAAAAGCAACCAATTGTATTTGCGCAATTAATTGAAGATGTGCTAGAGACATATGAATTACAAGTGATAGAAAAAAAAATTGCATTGCATACAATTCTCGATCCAGATATTATTGTCAATATTGATGAAGATAGGATGCAACAAGTGCTTCATAATGTATTAGATAATGCCATTCGCTACACAGGTGAGAACGGTGCTATTCATGTGCAATTAGAACAACAAGCAGAGAAATGTAAACTGGAAATTATAGATACTGGGATTGGCATTGGAGCCGAGCATCTTGAAAAATTAGGTGAACGTTTTTATCGAGTCGATAAAGCAAGGAGTCGTCATAATGGTGGAACTGGGCTAGGACTTGCAATTGTAAAACAAATTGTGCACATTCACGGTGGAACGTGGCATATTGAAAGTGAGGAAGGCAGAGGAACGAAAATTTCGATTTATTTACCAATTATCTCTTCGGAATAATTTTTTGTCTATTTTATGAACAAAATGTTTGTACTTCTGCGTATTTAGTTCTAAAATAGATGTGGATGCTATTTTCTATATAAAGTGAAACTTCTAGCGGTGACAAGGGAGTTCATCCCTCACTGCTCGGTAGCACGGTATAAATTGTTGTCATTGTTGTTTGGATGATACTGGGGTGATACAACTGGAGTACAAATCTATTAAGCCGAAAAAAATTTACGAAGAAGTATCGGAAGCCATTTTAGCAATGATTAAAAATGGTACTTTAAAGCCTGGTGACAAACTTCTTCCTGTTCATCAATTGGCAGAGCAGTTTCAAGTTGGCAGATCTGCTGTGCGCGAAGCGTTAAGTGCCTTGCGAGCAATGGGCTTAATTGAGATGAAACAAGGGGAAGGCACGTATGTGAGGAATTTCGATGCATCTTCTTTAACATCGTCATTAAATACAACCCTATTAATGAAACAAGAGGATATTGTGAATTTATTGGAAGTGCGGAAAGTGCTTGAAGTAGGAGCAGCTCGTGCGGCAGCAGTAAAACGTACAGAAGAAAATTTGCACAATATGCAGCATTGGTTAGATGAGATGCAAAAAAGTGTAGGAGATGAAAATGCTGGTGAAAAAGCAGATTTCAATTTCCATATGGCAATTGCAGAAGCTTCACATAACAATATTTTGTTAGAATTGATGAACCATGTTTCTGAAATGATTGCTGAAGCAATTGGTGAAACAAGACGAATTATTTTATATGGTGAACAAACAACAGCAGAAAGACTTCTAGAAGAGCATCGAAAAATTTATGAAGCAGTGTTAGAGAATGATATTGAAGCAGCGCAGCAAGCGATGCAAGATCACCTAACGAATGTGGAATGTATGGTCACAGGCATCGAGAAAACAAATTCGTAATATTGTACTTTCAAAATTTTATTTTTTTGATAAAATAGAGAAAGTATAAGTAAGCGTTTTCTGAAATAGAAGAAAGAATAAAACATGAATAATTTATGTTTCGCTTCTTTCTTTTTTACTAAGTCATCTGATGACCATATGATTGTTGACTGAGTTGAGATGAGGGGGAACTATAATATGAAAGTTACATTATTTGTTACATGCTTAGTCGATATGTTTGAAACAAATGTCGGCAAAGCAACGGTTGAAATTTTAGAGCGATTAGGTTGCGAAATTGAATTTCCAGAAGCGCAAGTTTGCTGCGGACAACCAGCTTATAATAGCGGTCACGTAGAAGCGGCAAAAGAAGCAATGAAACATATGATTAGCACATTTGAAAACGCTGAGTATATCGTTACACCTTCTGGTTCTTGTGCGACAATGTTTCACGAGTATCCACACGTATTTAAAGATGATCCAGAATGGGGACCACGTGCGAAAAAAGTAGCTGAAAAAACATACGAACTGACACAATTTATTGTTGATGTGTTAAAAGTTACTGACGTTGGTGCTCGCTTGGATGGCGTAGCAACGGTTCATAAATCTTGTCATATGACACGTTTACTAGGAGTAAAAGAAGCTCCAGGCATTTTACTATCAAATGTGAAAGGTCTAGAAGTAAGGGAACTGCCAAATGTACAAAATTGTTGCGGTTTTGGGGGAACGTTCTCAGTAAAAATGACACCAATTTCTGAACAAATGGTAGATGAAAAAGTCGACAGTGTCATGGAAACAGGAGCGGATTATTTAATTGGAGCAGACTGTGGGTGTTTGTTAAACATTGGCGGGCGTATCGAGCGTTTAGGAAAAAATGTGAAAGTAATGCATATTGCTGAAGTATTGAATAGCCGCTGATGGAGGGGGAAGTAAGCTATGTCTATGAAAACTAGTGATAAAAAATTTAATGAGCGTGTTGGCGAAAATCTTCAAGATTCATTTATGCGCGGAGCAGTATCATCTGCACAAACGCGTCTATATACAAAACGTTTAGAGGCAGCTGATGAGCTAGGAAACTGGGAAGAATGGCGTGATCTTGGTGAACAAATTCGTCAGCATACGCTAGAAAATTTAGATTATTATTTAATGCAGCTGAGTGAAAATGTATCAAAACGAGGCGGCCATGTTTTCTTTGCGAAAACGAAGGAAGAGGCAGCTGAGTATATTAAACAGGTAGCTGAAAAGAAACAAGCGAAAAAAGTTGTTAAATCAAAATCAATGGTAACAGAAGAGATTGGTATGAACCATGTGCTTCAAGAAATCGGCTGTGAAGTTGTTGAAAGTGACTTAGGAGAATACATTTTACAAGTAGACAACGATCCGCCATCTCACATTGTTGCACCAGCGCTTCATAAAAATAAAACGCAAATTCGTGACGTATTTAAAGAAAAATTAGGATATGAAAATTCTGATGATCCATATGAAATGACGAAGTTTGTTCGTAAACACCTTCGTAAAAAATTTATGGATGCAGAAATTGGCGTAACAGGATGTAACTTTGCAGTTGCTAACACAGGCTCTCTTTGTTTAGTAACAAATGAAGGTAACGCAGACCTTGTGATGTCCATCCCGAAAACGCAGATTGCGGTAATGGGTATGGAACGTATGGTTCCGACAATGGAAGAACTCGATGTTCTTGTTGGTTTACTTTGCCGTAGTGCTGTTGGTCAAAAGCTAACAAGTTATATAACAGTAGCAGGACCAATTCAAGAAGACGAAGTAGATGGACCAGAAGAGTTCCATTTAGTTGTTGTAGATAATGGCCGTTCTGAAATTTTAGGTTCTGAGTTCCGTGAAGTATTGCAATGTATTCGCTGTGCGGCATGTATCAATGTATGTCCTGTATATCGTCATGTTGGCGGTCACTCTTACGGATCCATTTATCCTGGACCAATTGGTGCGGTATTAACACCACTTTTAGGTGGATATGATGATTATAAAGAACTTCCATATGCATCTAGTTTATGCGGAGCATGTACAGAAGCTTGTCCGGTAAAAATTCCATTACATGACTTGTTATTAAAACATCGTCAAGTCATCGTGGAAAAAGAAGGACGTGCACCGCTTGCAGAAAAGCTTGCGATGAAGATGTTTAGTATGGGCGCTTCTTCTGCTGCTTTATACAAAATGGGATCTAAAATGGCGCCAGCTGCAATGAGCCCATTCACATCTGGAAACCGCGTTTCTAAAGGTGTGGGACCACTTAAAAATTGGACGGAGATTCGCGAATTCCCAGCTCCAAGTAAAGAAAGGTTCCGTGATTGGTATAAAGAGCATAAGAAAGGCGGGAATAACTAATGGCAGGAACGATTCAAAATCGTGATTCATTTTTAGAGAATGTCGCAAAACAACTTGGACGTGAGCGTAAAACAGAAGGTGTACAACGCCCTAAATGGAAAAATAATATAAATTTAGAGACGTTAAACGATTGCTCACAAGAAGAACTATTAGAAGTATTTAAGAAACAATGTAACAACATTCATACGACTGTCATTGAAACGAATAGAGATGGATTAAGTGCAGCAATCAAGAACGTTATCACAGAAAATGGCGGCGGGCCAATTATGTTATCTCAAGATGATCGTTTTGAAGAGTATGGATTACAACAACTGTTTGGAGCGGAACTTCCGAGTGAAAATGTAGAAGTAAATACTTGGGATCCAGAGAAGAAAGATGAAAACATGAAGCTAGCGGAACAAGCAAATATCGGAATTTCATTTAGTGATTATACGTTAGCGGAATCTGGTACAATTGTAGTGCAAAGTCATAAAGGAAGAGGGCGTTCACTACACTTCTTACCAACTATTTATGTAGCTATTATTCCACGTGAAACATTAGTACCGCGTATTACACAAGCGGTTCATGATTTAAATACACGTGTAGAAAATGGAGAAGCACCAGCTTCTTGTATTAACTTTATTACAGGACCAAGTAACTCTGCTGACATTGAAATGAACCTTGTCGTTGGGGTACATGGACCATTAAAAGCATTTTATTTTGTTGTATAAATGGAAAAACAGGCCTAGTAAAGGCCTGTTTTTTTGATAGGGAAAAGTAAATTTTAGGGAATACAGCATATTAAATTTTCTTGTTATACTAGGCCGAAAGGAGATGGTGAAATGCTATTTTATGTGTATGCTTTTTTCACTGGTTTGATATTAGGCTCTTTCTATCAAGTTGTTGCCTGTCGTATTCCACTCGGTTATTCTATTATAAAACCGCGCTCACACTGTTTGCATTGTCATCATGTATTACAAGTAAAAGAGCTGATTCCCATTTTATCATTTTGTATACAAAAAGGAAGGTGCACAAACTGTAATATAAAAATTTCACCTTTTCATCCACTCTTTGAAGGTATTGCAGGTATAGCGTTTCTCCTTACAGCACTTTTTATCGGTCCTAATGAGCAGCTTATTATCGTTTGGACCTTATTATCACTTCTTTTCATTGTTACAATTACAGACCTTCTCTATATGGTAATTCCAAATCGGATCTTATTCTTTTTTGCAGGGCTATTTGTAATAGAGCGTTTTTTTATCTCACCTTCACTATGGTGGGATGGACTATTAGGAGCAGCAGTTATGTTTGTACTCTTATATATCATTCAGGTAATTTGTCCAGCGGGTATTGGCGGCGGTGATGTAAAACTGCTCATTTTACTTGGATTTGTAGTTGGGACAAAAACGATATTACTATCACTTTGTTTTTCTTCATTGTTTGGTATTTGCTTTTTTACTATTTCTATTGCTTTTCGATGCATGACTTATAAAGAACCGCTTCCTTTTGCGCCGTTTATTGCATTTGGAACAATATGTGCATACAGTATGTATGTGTAGAGGAGGGGATGAAATGAATGTATATATGGATGATCAAAGACCTTGCCCAGCAGGTTTTATGTTAGCGACAACGGTCGAACAGACGCTGGAGCTCATTCGGAATAATAAAGTACATACGTTATCGCTTGATTATAATATGGGATTGCGGCAGAGAAATGGGTTGTATTTTATAGATGCCTTTTGTAAGGAAGGATTACATGTCAAGGAAATTCATCTTCATACAAATGATACGATAGGACAATATTATATGTTAAATCGGATACAAAAAGGAAAGGTGTCCGGAGAAATTTCTTCATCTATTATAATCAAATGTGTTGGAAGTTATTAAAAAATCTGCATTCCAAATTTCTTGGAATGCAGATTTTTGATGCTATCCCGCCCAAACGGTCGATAAGAAGTAAGGCAAGGAAGAGAGTCAAACCGTCTGTAAGGGTCCGATTGGTTCAACTAACCTTCTGGGAAAAAGACGCTCCCAGAAGGAAGTTTCACTTTATTTTACATGCGCTGGCAATGGAATAATTTCTTCAGTTTGTTCAGAAGCGATTTCTGGTTTTGTAGATTTTGTTTCACTTTTTGTTTTAGTCAAATAATGATAAACCATACCAACAAATACAGATCCACCAACTATGTTACCGATTGTAACTGGAATTAAGTTATGAATTGCACCCGCAAAAGAAACTGTATCAGGATGTGGAACAAGTAAGGCAATTGAAAATATTGATAGATTTGCGATGCTATGTTCATATCCTGACAAGAAGAAAGTAAATACAGTAAATAATATCATAAGTATTTTAGCTGTATCTCCTTTTACTTGAGATGGAAGGAAACATGCAAGACAAACAAGCCAGTTACATAAAATAGCTTTGAAAAATAAGTGCATTGTTGATGCGCCCATCTTTATTGTGGCAACTTCATTTAATAAGTGATTGTGACTTATTGTTTCAAAAATACCAGTTGCATAAAAGAGTAATGCGAAAAATACTGCCCCTACTAAGTTACCTACATAACAAGCACCCCAGTTACGCAATGTATCACCAATTGTTGTCTCTTTTCGCAAAGTTGCGACTGTGAAATACATTGTATTTCCTGTAAATAATTCAGCTCCACCATATATAATTAAAATAAGTGCAATTCCAAAAAACATAGAGAATGCTAAATATGTTGCGGGTGAGTGTGCATCATGAAAGAAATTTCCTAATTTAAAACATAGTACAATAACAAAGCCCATATAGATACCAGCTAGCGCTGCTCGAAGAAAATATTGCATTGGATTGTTATTTAACATTTTAGTTTTTTTCTTTGCAAGCTGTACTAGGTAATCTACTCCTTGTTCTAGCATAAATCATTACGCTCCTTCAATACATCGATTATAAATACTCTTTATATGGATAAGGTACACGTATTTGTTCTTACTTTCAATAAGTTTGTTCAATGTTTCACAAAAAGGACATTATTTTTGAGAAACATTGAACAATGTATTCTTCAAAAATTGAGAAACTTCACCTATTTTTGAAGAAAAAAGAAAAAGCGCTGAAATTACAGCGCTTTTTCGTTATATTTTTTCGAACCTTGTTGTACATTTGGTGTTGTTTCTTTTGATAAGAACCAACCACCTGCACCAATTGCAAGCAATACAATCCAAAATGTAATTTTCCAAGTAGCTGATTCTGGGAATCCATGTGGAATCACGCCTAATGCGGGATGAGCTAACGTATGAACTGCTAATTTCACACCAACCCAGCCTACAATCATAAATGCAGCAGTTTCCAACCCAGGTTTACGTTTCAGTAAGTTTACGAAAGCAGATGCAGCAAAGCGCATAATGATTAATCCAATCATACCACCTGCGAAAATAACGAAAAACTGTGCTGTATCGAGGCTACCAATCGTACCAAGATTTGTTTCCGGTAATGTCACAGCTAATGCAACAGCTGCTAAAATAGAGTCAACAGCAAACGCAATATCAGCAACCTCTACTTTAAATACAGTTAACCAAAAGTTTTCTTGTTTTTTCGTCGTTACTTCTTCAGTGTTTTCTGAAGGTGTATTCTTCTTCACATAAGTTTTTACAAGATGGTTACCAGCAATAAACATTAAATAGACAGCACCAATCGCTTGTACTTGCCATACATCGACAAGAAATGAAATCATAAACAGCGATCCGAAGCGAAATACAAAGGCTCCTGCAAGCCCATAAAATAAAGCTTTTTTACGTTTTTCTTCCGGTAAATGCTTTACCATAATTGCAAGGACAAGCGCGTTATCTGCTGCTAAAATTCCCTCCAAAACAACTAAAATAAGTAATACCCAACCATACTCCAATAATAAAGATAGATCCATTTACATTCTCCTCCCGTTTGTATATGTGCTAAACAAAAGAAGAAAATTCCCCATTGTTTAGCTTCCCCAAATAAGCTCTATCAACGGAGAAGGAATTTAGAAAAGAATGCAAAAAAGACCTCTGCCGTTGATAGGCAAAGGTCTTGCTAGACATATGTAATAAGATATGCCAACAAAGCCGGAGGAACACAGTTCCACGTAATGACGACTTTGTTTCAGAGAATATTTTCTCTGACGCTACTCCCCTTTGGAAATATGCTGTTACTTATAATATACGAGAGCTGTTAATGTTTGTCAACCCGTTAAAAGGTCTTCGTTCGGATATTTAATTTTTGTACGCTTTCTACGAGCAAAGGAAAAGGCGAATGTAAGAGGCCCTATTTTTCCAAAAAACATCATAAAAATAAGGATAGCAAAGCTCATAATTCCAAGCCCACCAACTTGGATAAGTGTTAAAATCACAAGTTGCCCAAATAAAGTAAATACAGTTCCTGTATCAACGACTCCTAATCCTGTCACTGTAAAGGCAGAGACTGTTGTAAACAATGCATCGATCCATGAAACGTGTGTTGTTGTGGCAATGGGAAGTTTTAATAAGCATGTTCCGATCATAGATAATATGACAAAAGATAATATAAGAACTTGTGGTGGGCTCAATTTGATGTTAGTCAGCTTCATGTTCCGACACCTTTCTATTCTTTTGCTGATGATAGTATGTGAAAGGAAAAAAGATTATATGTTGTGAAGATCAGAAAAGAAAAGAGGCAGAGAATATCTGCCTCAAATCCATTATTTATTTAATTATCCACGTAATTGTTGTTGTGCAAGAGAAACGAGACGTTTTGTTACTTCACCGCCAACAGATCCGTTAGAGCGAGAAGCTGTGTTAGAGCCTAAATTCACGCCAAATTCTTGAGCTATTTCATACTTAAATTGCTCTAGTGCTTGTTCAGCGCCAGGGACAAGTAGTTTATTTGTTTTTGCCATATGAGTTATACCCCTTTTTTTATTTTCAGCTTATGGTAGCTGATAATGTTATTGTATGTGTTCTGTTTTCACTCATACGCGGAAGTAATCGGTCATACTAACAGTTCTTGGATGAAATGAAAAAAAGAGTAGCAGTGCTACTCTTTTTTCAGGACAGTTGCTGTACCTTCAACAACAACTTTATCGTATTGATTATATACATTTGTTTGTAACGTGATGATTCTTTTGTCATCGCGTTTTTCAATTACTTCAGCGACAACACGTAGCGTATCTCCAATTTTTACAGGAGCACGGAATGCCATATTTTGAGATAAATAAATGGTATTTTTCCCTGGAAGCTTTGTTCCAAGTATTGTTGAAATAAAGCTAGATACAAGCATACCATGAGCAATGCGTTCTTTAAACATCGTTGTTTTTGCAAAAGAATCAAGTATATGAATGGGATTTACATCGCCGGTAAGTTTTGCGAAAGCAAGAATATCTTCGTCTGAAATCGTTTTTGTTAAAGAAGCCTGATCACCAATGTGAATCTCATCATAATAAAGCTCAGGGACAGATTCTGCTTCTTGAAAAAGATTCATTTCTTCCTCCTTCTTTTCCATGTTGAAAAATGGGAGCCATCCTGATGTAGTGGGAGAAAGAAAGAGACGAGTATTTTTTGCAGTAAGTTTCCACATTTTTCTTATTTCATGGAAGTAAATAGATTGTTTGAGTTTTCCTCGAACTTTTTTACGAGGTCTAGTTGCATGGATTTGAATTCTTCTAAAAAACTTTCCATTTGTTTTTGAACCTCTTGACGTTGTTGTTGTTGTTGGCTAATTAATTGTTTCACTGCTTCTTCGAATTGCTCACTTGTTTGTGAAAGTAAAGACAGAGATGCTTTTGTTGGAGACACAGTAAGTTGTTGCATATGGTTAGAAAGTTCATTCCATTTTTCTTGCCAGCCGTCAATTTGTTCATTAAAGGAATGCCCAGCAAATTGTTTTACATATTCGGTATATTGCGCGTTTGCTTGTGCTGAAAATTGATGGATTTCTTTTTCGATTTCTTCTGTACTTTCTGTTAATTTATGCAAAGCTTCCTGCTGATGTTTCAACGTTTCTAATGTAAGCTGTTCCATTTGTTTTCCCGCTGAAGAAAAAAGAGAAAGAGAGTGTGACCAATTTTTCCAGAATGCATCAACAAGTTCGTGTGGTTTCGTTTCCATGACTTGACCTCCAAATAAATTATTTACATATTGTGAACGCAGGTTAATCTGCTGTGTCACCAAAAGAGGACGAAGGTTTCTCATCCTTTGTTGGAACAGTGGAAAATGGGAAGAATGCATTTGTGTACAGGTTAAAAAACGTACGAAGCATTTTTTGATATTGTTCAAATGAAGTAGCGCAAGATGTTAAATATTCCTCTCCATATTCCGTTAAAGAATAAATCCGTTTTGCTGGACCTCCTTCACTGGTATCCCAAGTAGAAGATATGAGGTTTTCTTTTTCTAGTTTGCGTAAAGTCCTATATACATTGCCTTGATCAATAGAAGAAAAGCCAATATCCATTAGCATTTGAATGAGTTTGTAACCGTGAAGACTCCAGTCTTTAAGACAGAGAAGTAAGAATGGAACTAAGAAGTTTTTTGGCATGGAGTTTGGTTGTTTCGTTTGGTTTGGATCCAAACTTTCTTTTTTTTCTGGTTCATTTTGTAGCATGATTGTGCATCACCTCATGAATCAGTTAGATGGAATTTTTTTCTTATATGTGCAATTTACACCTATCTGTATTTTTTGTCAATGTATTTTTGGAAAATAAAAAATTAAATACACACTTGAACTTTTAGTCGGAATATTAGAAAATAATGAATAGATTGAATTGTTTCAATAACTAAATAAGGGAGTGTAGGAGAAGTGATTGAACAAAAACTCGATCCATTACAAGCTTGGAAAGAAGTTTACGAACAGACAGAAAAGTTTTGGGGAAAAACGCTCAATGAAACAGTCCAGACAGAAGAATATTCTGCGTGGATGGGAAGCGTTCTAGATTTGAATTTGTTTTATCAAAAGATGATGAATGATGCAACGAAGGGGTATTTAGAGAAAGTGAATATTCCAACGCAAGAAGATATTGCCAGAGTTGCTTCTCTTGTTATTAATTTAGAAAACAAAGTCGATAATATCGAGGAGTTTTTAGAAGAAAATACAGAGTCCCTTGGACAATCTCCTACAATAAAACGTGATGTCACAAAAGTGAAGCAAGATATTCGTACATTAGAAAATAAATTAGATAAAATTTTGGGGCTGTTAGAAAAACAAAATGAAGTATTAGAAAAGTTACAAGTACCAGCAGTACAAGCAAAAACAGATACTAAAAAATAATTTCGTTAAATATATATTCGTTCAGAAAGCGGAGGGGAGCACCTCTTTCTAGGGCGGTATATCATTTATAAATGTGTCTATTCATTGCGGTGTACGTCTAAGAAAAGCTCATCCATCATGTAGCCGCGAATTATAACAAAGGGGGAGCAAAAATGGCTCAATTACATGGAAAAGTAGCAATCGTAACAGGTGGAGCAAAGGGGATTGGAAAAGCGATTACAGTAGCACTAGCAGCAGAAGGTGCAAAAGTGGTGATTAACTACAATAGCAGTAAAGATGCTGCTGAGAACCTTGTGAATGAGCTAGCGAAAGAAGGACATGATGTATATGCTTGTCAAGCGGATGTTTCTAAATTAGAAGATGCAAAGCGTCTTGTAGAAGAAACAGTACAGCATTTTGGAAAAGTAGACATTTTAGTTAACAATGCTGGTATTACAAGAGATCGTACATTTAAAAAGTTAAACCGTGAAGATTGGGATCGCGTTATCGATGTGAATTTAAGCAGCGTATTCAATACAACAAGTGCTGCACTTCCGTACATAACAGAAGCTGAAGAAGGACGAATTATTAGTATTTCTTCTATTATTGGACAAGCTGGTGGATTTGGGCAGACGAACTATTCAGCTGCAAAAGCTGGTATGATTGGGTTTACAAAATCTTTAGCTTTAGAGTATGCAAGAACGAATGTAACAGTAAATGCAATTTGCCCAGGGTTTATCGATACGGAAATGGTAGCAGAAGTTCCGGAAAACGTTCGTGAGCAAATCGTAGCGAAAATTCCGAAGAAACGTTTTGGTCAAGCAGATGAAATTGCAAAAGGTGTTGTATATTTATGCCGCGATGGTGCATACATTACAGGACAGCAATTAAATATTAACGGCGGTTTATATATGTAATCTAACAACAAAGAAGTGCATGTCTATGATAGGTATGCACTTCTTTCTTTAGAAAAGAAATGAAAATAAAGGAGTTGTGAAAATGACAACATTAAGAGCGGAATGGGAAAAACAATTAGAGTTATATCCAGAGGAATATCAAAAAGCATATAAACGCTTTAGACGAGCAAGTGAAGTGTTACTTCGTGAACCAGAGCCACAAGTAGGCTTAACACCGAAAGAGGTTATTTGGACGAAAAACAAAACGAAGTTATATCGTTACATTCCAAAACAAGAAAAAACACATTCTGTTCCTATTTTGTTAATTTATGCTCTTATTAATAAGCCGTATATTATGGATTTAACGCCAGGGAATAGTTTAGTGGAATACTTAGTAGACCGTGGCTTTGATGTATATATGCTGGACTGGGGAACATTTGGTTTAGAAGATAGTCATTTGAAATTTGATGATTTTGTTCTTGATTACATTGCAAAAGCTGTGAAAAAAGTATTGCGCACAGCAAATGCGGAAGAGATTTCTCTTCTTGGTTATTGCATGGGCGGAACCTTAACTTCTATTTACGCTGCGCTTCATCCGCATATGCCAATTCGTAATTTAATTTTCATGACGAGCCCATTTGACTTTTCGGATACGGGTTTATATGGACCATTATTAGATGAAAAATATTTTAATTTAGATAAAGCAGTTGATACATTTGGAAATATCCCTCCAGAAATGATTGACTTTGGAAATAAAATGTTGAAACCACTTTCGAATTTTGTAGGTCCGTACGTAGCGCTCCTTGATCGCTCAGAAAACGAACGGTTTGTAGAAAGTTGGAAATTAGTTCAAAAATGGGTTGCGGATGGAATTCCGTTTCCGGGAGAAGCATATCGTCAATGGATTCGTGAGTTCTACCAAAAGAATAAGTTAGTAAAAGGGGAACTTATCATTCGCGGCCAACAAGTGAAATTAGAAAATATTAAAGCAAATGTATTGAATATCTCTGCTCAACGTGATCATATTGCACTTCCATGTCAAGTGGAAGCATTGTTAGATCATATTTCTAGTGTAGATAAACAATATGTGTGTATTCCGACAGGGCATATGTCAATTGTATACGGAGGAACGGCAGTGAAACAAACATATCCGACAATTGGTAATTGGCTTGAAGAGCGTTCAAAGTAAAGCGAAACTAACTATTAGTGGGCGCTCTTTCTCGCTGATAGTTAGTTGAGTACGGGTGATTTTGCATTGAGAGAAGTGGAAAATACCACTTCTAAAGCATGATAGTAAAATCCAGCTAGTGAAAACTAGCTGGATTTTTTTATGGAAAATAACGAAAAATAATGGGATAAAGAAAGATAAACTTATTTTAGGAGAGATTTGATGGAACTGCTACTTGGAAAATTGTTTTGGGATGAAGGGATTTCTATACCTTGTTATGAAAATTTGGAAAATGATATGATATGTGATGTGCTTATTATTGGAAGTGGTCAAGGGGGGGCTCAACTTGCATATATGTTATCGGCAATTGGACTACATGTGGCAGTTGTAGATAAAGGAAAAGTTGCAAGCGGAAGTACGCTTGCGAATACAGGGTTGTTACAATACACTCAAGATAAATCATTAACTTCGTTTGTGCATACATTTGGTGAAGAAAAAGGAGTTCGAGCATATCGTTTATGTTATAATGCGCTGGATACTTTGGAGCAAGTAGTAACAAAACTCGATATAGATCCTGAATTTATTCGTAGAGGAAGCTTATATTATGCAAGTAATAAAGATGATGTTTCATTTCTAAGAAAAGAGTATGAAACCTTAAGATATTATGATTTTCCTGTTGAGTTTTTTACAGAAGAAGATATAACGAAACGTTATTCATTTACAAAACCAGCTGCTTTATACACAAGAGGAGATGCGGAAGTGAATCCGTATGTGTTAACACATGCTCTTATTCATACAGCGCAAAAGAATGGAGCGGCTATTTTTGAAGATACAGAGATTATTCATATTAAATCTGTTCATAAAGATACAATCTGTTATACTAAAAATGGAAAGAAAATTATATCTAAGGCTGTTATTATAGCTACAGGATACGAAACGCAACAGATAAAAAAAGAAGCAAATGCAACTTTGGCAACTTCTTATGCAATTGTCACAAATGAACAACCAAATTTTGAGGGATGGTACGAGCAGTCTTTAATTTGGGAAACTGCGCGTCCGTATTTATATTGCCGCACGTATAAGAATCGAATTATAATCGGTGGTCTAGATGAACCGAGTATGTTACAAAAATATGGTGACACACATCTACTACATAAAAGAAATCTTCTTGTTCAAATAACATCAAAATTATTTCCACAGTTGAAACACGTACAAGCAGAATATTATTGGGCAGCAATATTTGGAGGAACACATGATGGAATGCCCATTTTGAAAGAGGATGAATCAATTGCAAACCTCTATTATGCATTAAGTTATGGAGGGAATGGTACCGTTTATAGTATGGTATTTGCAAAAATATTTCAGGAATTATTTGCACATGGCAGTAGTTCGGATTTCGAAATATTTCGTCGTAAAAAAAGTTAAAGAAGTGATGGAATGAAAGCTATTAGGAAATTGCTACAACATTTAAGGCCGGTACAGCTTATCGTTTTATTTTATGGTATTGCTGTTATTGTGTCTGTTATATTATTAAGCATGCCATTTGTTATAAAGCCAGGGGTTAAGTGGACATTTATTGATGCTTTGTTTACATCTGTTAGTGCAGTAAGTGTAACCGGTTTATCCGTTGTATCGATTCCAGATACATTTACTACAGCGGGTATTGTTATATTAGCGCTTGTTTTACAATTAGGCGGGCTGGGTATTATGGCGCTTGGTACGTTTGTTTGGATGATCACAGGAAAGAAAATAGGCCTGCAGCAGCGGCGCTTAATTATGGCGGATCAAAATCAAGGAAATTTAGCTGGACTTGTTCATTTAATGCGCTCTATTTTAATATTGATTGTTTCAATTGAAGTAATTGGTGCACTGTTATTAGGAACAAGATTTTTAAATTACTTCCCTACTTGGAAGGAAGCTTATTTTCATGGCTTTTTTGCAGCTGTTAGTGCTACAACGAATGGCGGATTTGATTTGACGGGACAATCGCTTGTACCGTACCAAGAAGATTATATCGTACAAATTATTCATATGCTTCTTATTATTTTAGGGGCAATTGGTTTTCCAGTATTGATTGAAGTGAAGCAATATATAGGTAAAAAGAAACATGAATTATTTCGGTTTTCATTATTTACAAAACTCACAACGACAACGTTCTTTACTTTAGTGGTTGTTGGGACAATCGTTATTTTTCTGTTAGAGTGGAATCATTTTTTACATGGAAAATCATGGGATGAAATGTTGTTTTATACATTATTTCAATCTGTTACAACAAGAAGTGGCGGCTTAGCAACTTTGGATATTCAAGAATTTTCGCCTCCGACACTTTTCTTTATGAGTATATTAATGTTTATTGGAGCTTCCCCAAGCTCTGTCGGCGGTGGTATTCGTACTACGACATTTGCTGTTAGTATCCTTGTATTGTATACCTTTGCAAAAGGCGGTAAAAGTGTGCGAGTATTTGGGAGGCAATTACACGAAGATGATATTGTAAAAGCATTTGCTGTTACATTGATGGGTGCTTTGCTATGTGCCGTAGCACTATTTGTTTTATGTATAACGGAACCATTTCCATTAATGAACCTTGTTGTAGAAGTATGTTCAGCATTTGGCACAGTTGGTTTATCGACTGGAATAACACCGGAACTCACAACAACTGGAAAAATCGTATTGATTGCACTCATGTTTATCGGGCGGATTGGTATTTTAACGTTCATATTTGTAATTGGCGGAAAAGAGAGACCACCCCGATATAGGTATCCAAAAGAACGGATTATTGTTGGATAAGAAGAAGGATTGTATTTTATAAAATACAATCCTTTTTCTACGTTAATCGTTAATGCCAAACTGCGGATGCATAAAAGTGTCTTCGGAATCATTATTGTTCCTTTGCAGTAATTCCTGATTTTCTTCAGAAATCCAGCCGATATCATTTGTTGGATGTATCCATTGATCTCCGGCCATAATAGCAGGATCAATATCATCGCTCCAATAGTTCAGAGGGCTATTTTCTGAATTATATTGGCTATCACCAATAATTACGCCATACTCATTGGTGAATGGTGGTTGCATCGTGATGCCAGTTCCTTTAAAGGAAGGAAAATTCATTTGATGCGGAATTGTTTCATCAAGAATCGGAGAGTCGATTGGTTGGTTTCTCTTCACATTTACCGCTCCTTGTTTATGAAAGTGAAAGGCATATATACCTTCCTAATTTATAGCATTTCCTCACATTGCATATTCGCAACTTGTTAACAGTTACCATCTATAGAGTGGAGTTTCAATGTCCATATTAGTACTACAAGCATTGGTTTTATATAAAGAATTAAGGAGTGTTTCGTATGGTAAAACGAAAGGTGAGTCGTAACGCAGCTGCAAAGAACAATCAAACTCCAAAAGAAAGCTTGCCGGATGCGGAATTTGCAGTCGAGTACGAAAATGAAGATGTTGCAAAATATGCAAATCGCAACTCAAAAAAAGGAAAGAAAAATTGAGGCGTTTTTTATAAACGTCTCTTTTTTTGTGGGATTTTTTAATTGTTTGTAAATTTATTGTTATGTCGTAAGCGAGAAAAGGGAGAAAACATAGAAGTACCAACGTATTACACAAAAACAAACAACAAACAAAAGATTAATCTTTGTTTAATATAGTTTTTACACTTTACGTTTATATTGAAATTATACATATGAAAACAAAGAGAGGACAAAACATGAAGAAAAATTTTAACAAGAGGGATGGTCTTTTTCTTATTTATCCCGCTATTCGTGGGCAGTAAGACCTCTACCCCAAGATTGAGAGAGAAGCAAAGAAATTATATACATGAGTAAGTAGTATTGGTATAAGAGAAATATGACTTTGTATAATTGGAGGTGAAGTCATGTCTGTTGTCGGAGAAGAGCGTAAGCGAATCATTATTGAACAAGTAGAGTTAAAGGGAAAAGTAAAAGTTACAGAACTTGCAAAAGAATTTTCAGTATCTACAGAGACAATTCGTAGATATTTAGAAGACTTAGATCGTGAGAAGAAATTAAAGAAAGTATACGGGGGAGCAGTTGTTCTTCCTGTAACTGGAATAGAGCCTCCGATGCTAGAAAGAGAAATGTTGTGTATAACAGAAAAAAAACGTATCGGCTATAAAGCAGCAACTTTTGTAGAAGATGGCGATGTGATTGTTATTGATGACGGCAGTACACCGCTACAAATGGTGCCATATCTCGTTCATCGGAAAAATTTAACTGTTATTACGAGCTCATTTCCTGTTGCAACACAATTAATTTCTTCTATTAATAAAAAAATATTTGATGGTCAATTGTTGTTTATTGGTGGAAAAGTAACTCCCGAGCATTGCCGGGTATCAGGGTCTATTTCTCAGCAAGCCATTCAGCAATTTCACTTTGATAAAGCATTCATTTCAATTGATGGGCTTCTGCCTAATTTCGGAGTTTCAAGTTTTGAATTAGAGAAAGCGAAGTTATCAGAATCTATGATTCGGCAATCAGAAGAAACATTTATTTTATGTGATCATACGAAGCTGGGGATAAAAGGAAATTATCGCATTGCAGGATTTTCCGATATACATCATGTTATTTGTGACAAAAGAATGCCACATAGCTTTGAGGAAGAAGTAAAAAGAGTAGGTATCCGCTGGACTATTAGTTAGAATAACAGGGGCTTTCGATAGGAATGAAAGCTCCTGTTTTTTGTGAAATTATGCGCTTGTATTTGTTGCATATAATTCACATTGTGTCGTTTTCGGATTGTAGTAGGCAACAAGGATGGAAGGTCTTGAAATCATTTCACCATGCTTCATGTAAGAGTGGTAGTCAAATGGTATATGCTCTATAATGGTATGTTTATACAAATCTTTTTCTGCCAATTGAAGCGTAGCAAATTCGTCTCCTAGTATGTTCGGGCGTTCCATAATCATTTTGTAGTAGGAATTTACTTCCTCCTTTTTCTTTTGTTCCGTTATCCATGATTTACGAGGACGATATTTATGATTTTGTAAATAATCAACTGTCAATAAAGCCTTAATCGTATGAAGTTGTGTCGTTTCTCTTGATTGTAAAAATTGATACAGACGTTGGAATAAATCTTCTAGTTGGTGTCCAATTCGGCTCCATCCTTGTGTATCCCAATAAGTTCCAAATTCTTGGAAGAAATCAAAAGGTGTATCAAATGTATGAGATATGACATATGACACAGCGTTATCCATACGATGGGCATTCCAATATTTTTCTAATACATCTTCAACTTGTTTGATTCGAATAATTTCATCAAATGATAGGACATTATTTCCAAGCATTTCGTATGGTGCCTGATCCATGTATATATATTGATGATCATTTGCTCGAATTCGAAGGCCCGTACCACGCAACAGTTTTAAAAAGCCAAGTTGTAATTCTTCTGGTCTTAAAGCAAAGACATCATTAAATGTTTTTCTGAAGGAATGATAGTCTTCTTCTGGCAGTCCGGCAATTAAGTCTAAATGTTGTGCGATCTTTTGTCCATCACGAACCATTGTAACTGTTCTCGTCAGTTTTTCGAAGTTTTGACGTCGTTTTACAAGGTCGTTTGTTTGATCATTTGTAGATTGTACACCAACTTCAAATCGGAACAAACCAGCAGGGGCATGTGTGTTTAAAAATTCAATGACCTCAGGCCTCATAATATCGGCTGTAATTTCAAATTGAAATACGGTTCCAGGTACATGTTCATCAATTAAAAATTGAAACATCTCCATGGCATAGCTGCGGCTGATGTTAAAAGTACGATCGACGAATTTTATAATACGTGCACCATTCTTCATTAAGTAGCGAATATCCTCTTTAATACGTTCGCGATCAAAGTAACGAACGCCAACCTCAATAGAAGACAAACAAAATTGACAGCTAAACGGACAACCACGACTTGTCTCAATATAGGTAATGCGTTTACTTAAATGTGGAATATCTTCCGGAAAACGATATGGGGATGGTAATTCTTTTAAGTTTAGTTTCTCACGTTGCGGTTTTATTACATGGGTACCATCAGCTTTTATAAATCCGATACCGTCAAGCTTTTCAAATTGCTGTGCACTTTGTATTTCAAATAGAAGATTTTTTACAGCAATTTCTCCTTCACCAATAATAATAAAATCGATTTCAGGAACACGTTTTAGCCAATATGTCACATCATATGTAACTTCTGGACCGCCGACAAAAATGATAAGATTTGGATTAATCTTCTTGAGCATTTGAATGACTTCAAGTGTTTCTTCGATGTTCCAAATATAACAGCTAAATCCTATTACCTCAGGTTTACGCCTATGCAAATCAGTAACAATATTCATGACAGGATCGTTAATCGTATATTCAGCCATTTCTAAATCAAATTCAGGCTGGGCATATGCTTTGATATAACGAATTGCTAGATTTGTATGAATGTACTTTGCGTTTAACGTACTAATAACAACGTTCATATTTTTCCCCTCAACTTTAATTTAGAATTACATTGTTTAGTATAGGCATATATATGGAAAAAAAACAACATTCGCAAAATGTTGGCTATGTGCAAAAAAAAGGACACATTTTTTCTTGATCGTCATATAATTTACCAACAGAAAAAAAGTTGGTTATGGGAAAGAAGGGGGAAGAGGTGAGTAACAGATTGCGTGAGAAGATAATAATATATGCACATGTACTACAAAAACTACGCATTATTAATGAACAAGAGAAGAATGCCATACTACAAATTATGATGAACAAAAGAGCCTTATAGCAGGGCTCTTTTTATTTGGATAAAGTTTATGGAACATGGCAAAAGCGTATTGACAAAAAAGATTTCTCGTGTGATAATTCAATTAAATTTTGCGAATTATCAAAAAATATCGCCTTTTACATAGAAACAGAAGATAACAATACGGGGGTGACAATATGTTATTATTTTTAAAGAAATGGAAAGAATTACGGGATATTAAGATGGAATTGGCTCTTCGTGATTGGTTTTATGGGACAAAAATTAGCTTATCAATGCGTACGTCTAAAGATCCGCTTACATTTTTAGTTAATATAGAAGGGAAAGATAAAGGATTATTTGCGGAAGATGATTTTATTGTAGTCAATAGTACGTGTGAACCAGTATTTGCGATTGATGAGAAACCAGCTTCAGAGTCATTTATGCATGCAGATATTTATAAGAAAAGTCAGGCAGAATGCATTTTACAAGTACAAACAGTTGATAGTCATTTAATGTCTGAGTTATATGGGAAAGAAGGAGAAGTAACGTTTGAACAAAGAAATGTAGAACGTGTTTTTGGTAAGGAGGGTATTACAGGTATTACAATTCCAATTGTAGAAAATGAAAGTAAATTTGCGAATTTGTTAGAAGAGAGTGTGCCTTGCTTTACCGAGGGTGGCGGAGCTGTGCTTGTTCATAATTACGGATTAATTGTATGGGGAACAACGCCAGAAGAAACGAAAAAATGGTTAGAAGGATTAGAGTACTTAATGAATTATCATGTGAAACTGTTAATGATTAAAGGAACGAAAAGCTCAGTTATTTAATTGAAAGTCTTCTTTAGGTAGAAATGCCTAAAGAGGAGTGGGATAAGGTACAAAGTAACCTTAAAAATGAAAGCGTTTTTATAAATGAATTTTTACTCATAAAATATGGCTCTCCTTATTATATATAGATTACATGTCGTCATGTGGGGAGGAACGTATTTTGCGAGTTAAATATCATTTTCTTCCAAAGCAACAAGTTGTGACTTGTTCAGAGAGTGAAGATGTAGAACGGGCGTTAGAGATAATGGATCGTTGTGGATATAGAGCGATTCCTGTCTTAACAGAGGATGGTAAGACTTTCAAAGGTATTATTTATAAAGTGGATATGTTAGAGAATAAATGTAGGGAGAAAGAAGGAAGCAAAGAAAGAGTTTCGGAGCTAATGGATAATGAGCAAGCATTTATTTTTGAGCGTGATTCTTTCTTCCGAGCTTTTTATACAATTCGTCGACTGCCATTTCTAGCGGTACTAAATGATTACCATGAGTTTGTGGGCATTTTAACACATTCTAATATTTTTGATGTGATTGAAGACTCATTTGGAATGAATACAGGTGGGTATATATTAACGATAGCGACGCATGAATCTAAAGGAATCATTAAAGAGCTTGGCACATTATTAAAGTCTTATAATATCGGTGGTTTATTTACGTTAGATAATGGTGATCAATATATAAGGCGTGTTATTGTTAATCTTACAGAGGATTTAAACCAAAAAGAGCTAGAAGCATTAGTGGCGAGATTAGAGAAAAAAGGTTTTCGAGTCAGTCATGTAGACCGTATTTAGAAATAGAGAGAGGCTTCTGCCTCTCTCTATTTTTGTGAAGAAACAGGTGGCGCTGGTGAGACAAGATCAGATAAGAAGATGAAATCAGCCTTTTCTTGAATTTTTGGAATATAAGACTGGATGACGGAAGAGGTAATTTCACCTGGTGGCCCAACATGACCAATAGCTACCATAACAGGTTCTTTTTCTATTTTCTTCAAAAGAGAATTTGCTTGTTTTGTTACGTGAGAAGAAGTATATACATCATCAAAAAATAGCTTGTTTTCTACAGTAGGCACACCAATTTCTTCAGCAACTTTTTTTACAACGCTGTTTGGGCTTGTTTTACTATCTAAATAAAAGAGACCATGTTCTTTACAAACGGATAGTATAATACGCATCACTCTTTCATCAGCAGTTGCTTTTGAACCCATATGATTATTCATTCCAATTGCAAATGGAACTTCTTCAATTGCTTGTTTGACACGACTTCTAATTTCATCATCACTTAAGTCTGTTGTAATAGCTTTTGGACCAAGCCATTCTTTTTTTCCTTTTATAGGCTCCATTGGCATATGTATAATAACTTCGTGTCCTTTTTGATGAGCTGATCTTGCATCTTGTTTTGTAGATGGAAGAAATGGCATAACTGCAACGGTTAACGGGATAGGAAGAGATAACATTTTTTCCGTTCCCTTCATATTATTTCCAAAGTCATCAATGACAATTGCTACTTTATTTGTATGAGCGTAGGTCGGTACAGAAAAGGTTATGATTGGCAGTAGCGCCGTAAGTAAAAAGGTAACAATATATTTTCGCATGTAAGATTCTCCCTTCTTAATAACAAAACACCCATCAATAGACGAGAGATTGTTCATTTTCGGTTTAAATGAATAGAATGAAGCTACCATTAGTAGATGGGGGATCTCATCAGCTGATGGTTTTCTCATTTATATTCTTTAATTTCTCATAGTCTTGAGACGGGGGCTTACTCTCCGCGAATAGCCGGATAAATGATAATCTACTGTTATCGTTTACGTTTTGAAGTAATTTAACCGCACAAAATGTCGAAAATGCAATTGTGAAAAAGAGGAAAAATTATAATTAAGAGGGGTTTCAACTAAAATAAAACAAAAAAAATGTCTATTATTGCGAATGTATTTACAAAGATAGAATAATTTGTAATAATTCTCAAGGTGAGGATAAAGATTTGTAAATTACAGGGAGAAAATGTTTAATTTTCTGAACGTTCACACTTGATGGAAAAGAAACAGAAAATTCCATTTTTAATAAGAGAGGAATACAGATTACGGAATAATATCGAGGGGGATACGTATGTTTGTAGCAAAAAGGAAATCTACATTGGACAAGCTTTTACGCGATATTGATGTGAAGCGCGAAGAAATGATTCACTTAGGGCTTATAAATGGACTTAATAGCCTAGAGACAGTTCAAGTAAGTCAAGAATTGGACATGCTTATTATGAAATATCAACGTTACAAAGAGAATAAAGTATCGAAATGGTTTTTAATGTTAAAAGCGCCAGTTTTTAAAACGTCAAACAATGTGAGATCGAATATGTTTTGGAGAATGTTTATTACAGCATTTATGAAATAATCATCCCTGTATAGAAAAAGGGATGATTATTGTGAATGGAGCGGGAGTGTAATGCATACAGTTGTTCCTATATGTTCTTTGCTTTTAATCGTAATTTGACCATTGTACATTTCAACGATTCTTTTGCATACGACAAGGCCTAGTCCTGTTCCTGTATCTTTGTTTGTAAAAAATGGATGAAAAATATGTTTTTGGATGTGTTCTGGAATTCCTTTCCCTGTGTCTATAATACGTAATTGAGCTATATTTCCGCTTGCTTCGGCTATAATTGTCAATGTATCACCTAATGTCATTGCATCAAAAGCATTTTTTGTAATATTTAAAATAACTTGTTTGATATGATCAGTTGAGCAACGAATAAGAATTGGATGTTCTGGCATATGTATGGAAATTTGAACGTTATGTAAATTTGCCTCAGATTGGATAATTAACGAAACTTCTTTTACAATGTCTCTTAAATCGTATGTTTTTTCAATAATAGCAGTTGGTTTTCCAAGGATAAGGAATTCACTGGCAATTTCATTAATCCTCTCAATTTCTTGTTCAATAACTGAGAAATAAAATTGGTCTTGTTCATTTGTATGTTTTTCTTTTAAAAGAGCGACAAGTCCTTTAATGCCTGTAAGAGGATTGCGAATTTCGTGAGCTGTACTTGCAGCAAGAGAGCCAACTAATTCCATTTTTTGTACTTCATTTTGCTTTCTTTCCAATTTTGTTTGTCTTTTCAGAAGCATATACTTTACAACTAAAAATAAAATGTTCATAAGAAATAATGTTATTAAACATTCCGTAAAGACGTTCCGGTATAGAATATTTTGTTGAATAGGTAACGGATAAATAGAAACGCTCCACGGTAATCTTGTTAATGGAACAGTAATTTGTTGTGTGTTTTTTTGAGCAAATTTGTGATCATCATCTTGTAAAAATGTAATTCCCTGCTTATCAAGCACTTCAAAATGGTATTTTGGTTTGATTGCATTTAAAGATGCTGCAATATAGTCAAATCGTAAACTTGCTACGAGTAGTCCGGAAACCTCTTTATTCTTTTTGAGAACAGGAGTAGCAATCGCAATGACCTGATGTCCAGAAACACGATCAGTAATTGCAGATGAAACTGTGGTCCGTTTATTTTTCAAAGCCTCTTGTGCATAAGAACGATCGGCGATATCAAAGCTTCTTTTTAAACTGGATGATGCTACTGTAATTTTATAATCTGTATTCGCATAATACAGACCAGAATAGCGAGGGTCTCTTTCATCTGTACTTTGTAGGACTTGTTGGATTTGATTAATATCTTTCGTTTTTGTGCTAATAACCATAGTAAGCATTTCTAATGCAGATGTTGCTTCTCCTAAATAACGATCTAAATAGTCTCTATATAAAAATACGACTTTATGAGCTGCCTGTTTATTTTCGCGCTGCATTGTATATTTGTGGTATGAAAAAAAGAGAGCGCTAATACAAAGAGTTGGCAATATAACAAACAAAATATATAAAAATGTGTTGCGTAGTTTTACGTTCAAAATTGCTAACTCCTTCTGTTTTTTATTTTCATTATATATAAACATTCTTAAATATGCAGTGCTTTTATATTTTTTTATTATTTTTTATTGTAATATATTGAAACAAGACGGTGTTTTTGAAATTTGATATAATATCGCTATTTGAAAAGAAATTTAGTAAAGGATTGAAGAGTTATGACATCTCAGTATGAGAGAGAAAATGTTTCCAAATCATTAAAAGTATTTATCGCTTTATCGCGCGTACACCGCTCGGTTATGGATACTACCAATAAATCTATTCAAAGTAACGGGTTAAATCCAACAGAGTTTGCAGTGCTAGAACTGTTATATCATAAGGGAGATCAACCATTGCAACAAATTGGTGAAAGAATTTTAATTGCAAGCGGCAGTATTACGTATGTTGTTGATAAATTAGAAAAAAAAGGACTTGTAGAGCGAAAGCCTTGTCCAAATGATCGGCGTGTCATTTATGCTCATTTAACTGAATCAGGGCTGCAATTGATTTCCAATATTTTTCCGAATCATGAAAAAGTCATACATGAATCATTCCATATGTTAAACAAGGATGAGAAAGATCAACTATTAACGTTGTTAAAGAAGATAGGGAAATATGAGAAATAATAAAGGGTTTTGTAAGCTTTGAATGCACAGTTCAAAGTTTTTTTATTTATCCCGCTATTTGCGGGCAGTAAGCCCTCCACTGATGATTAGTTATATCTTATTTCTTACTTAATGAATAATAGTATAGAATTTTCAATGTATCCCAAGTTTAAAATTAAAATGTATGAATTTAAAAATGTATGTAGGATGAATTTTGCTGTTCAATAAAGGGGATTTGCAAAATATATGGAATAATAGTACGAGAATGCTTTTTAGAAGAGAAAGGGGCTATTTACATGGCATTTGAAAGTTATGAGTACAAACGTCCAAATATGGATGAAGTGAAAGAAAGATTTACAGAAGCTTTGCAGCAGTTCAAGAGTGTAAAAACAGTGGAGGAACAAAAGAAAGTAATTGCACATATTAATGCAATTCGCAATGATTTCAGCACTATGTATAACGTATGTTATATTCGTCACAGTATAGATACGACGGACGAATTCTATAAAGAAGAACAAGATTTCTTTGATGAGTATTCTCCAATTGTAAAAGGATATGTGACAAAATATTACGAGGCATTAACACAATCTCCATTTCGAAAACAATTAGAAGAATATTATGGTACGCAGCTTTTTGCACTTGCAGAGGCTGAAATGAAGACATATTCCGATGACGTGGTAGCAGATTTACAGTTAGAAAATAAATTATCTTCTCAATATACACAGTTATTAGCAGCAGCTAAAATTTTGTTTGAAGGAGAAGAGCGAACATTATCGCAACTTGTCCCGTTTATGCAGCATACAAATCGTAATATGCGTAAACAAGCAAGTGAGGCATATTATGGTTTTTTAGCAGAGCATGAAGAAGAGTTAGATCATATTTATGATGAACTTGTAAAAGTAAGAACGACAATTGCGAAGAAACTGGGCTTTAACAATTTTGTAGAACTTGGATATGCAAGAATGTATCGTACTGACTATAATGCAGAGATGGTTGCAAATTTCCGTAAGCAAGTGCTTGATTATATTGTTCCTGTTGCAACAGAGCTTAGACAAAGGCAAAAGGCACGCATTGGGGTAGAGAAGCTTGCGTATTATGATGAGAACTTTGAATACGCATCTGGTAACGCTGTACCAAAAGGTGATGCGGATTGGATTGTGAATCACGGAAAAACAATGTATAAAGAACTATCAGAAGAAACAAATGAATTTTTTAACTTTATGTTAGAAAATAATTTACTTGATCTTGTTGCAAAAAAAGGAAAAGCTGGCGGAGGCTATTGTACATATATTGAAAACTATAAAGCACCTTTTATTTTCTCAAATTTTAATGGAACGTCTGGTGATATTGATGTGTTAACGCACGAAGCAGGACATGCTTTCCAAGTATATGAAAGCCGCCATTATGAAATTCCAGAGTATAATTGGCCGACGTATGAGGCATGTGAAATTCATTCTATGAGCATGGAGTTTTTCACATGGCCGTGGATGAAATTATTCTTTGAAGAAGGTACGGAGAAATATTACTTCTCACACTTAAGTTCGGCTTTACTATTTTTACCATATGGTGTATCTGTTGATGAATTCCAGCATTTTGTATATGAGCATCCAGACGCGTCACCAGCTGAGCGTAAAGCAGCTTGGCGTGATATTGAAAGAAAGTACTTACCGCACCGTGATTATGAAGAAAATGATTATTTAGAGCGCGGAGGCTTTTGGCAACGTCAAGCGCATATTTATAATTCACCATTTTATTATATTGATTATACGTTAGCGCAAATTTGTGCGCTTCAATTTTGGAAACGCTCTAGAGAGAATCGTCAAGAAGCATGGGAAGATTATGTTCACCTTTGTCGTCAAGGCGGAAGTAAATCATTTTTACGATTAGTTGAAACGGCAAATTTAATCTCTCCGTTTGCTGATGGATGTGTGAAGGGTGTCATCGATGAAATTCATGCGTGGTTAGATGAAGTAGATGACACAAAATTGTAAAAAATATACACTGTTTTTTATGAATTTACAATCGACACATGTTTGGAAAAATGAGATAATAAAAGAAAATTTAGAATAATTAAAAAGAGGTGTTTCTTTGAAGAAGCGCCTCTTTTTAACCAAATAGGGGGGAGAAATATGGTGCAATCTTATGCAAATATGAATATGGAGACGTTGTTACGAGGAATGTCGTCTACAAGACAGATGCTTTTATCAGAAATTGAAATGTTAACAGATACAGAAATTAACACGAAGCCACGCCGTGATAAATGGAGCATAATGCAAGTTTTACATCACCTTCATCTAGTTGAACAATCTGTTACATCCGCAATTGTATATGCACTTCATAAAAACGAAAGAAAAGTTGTTCCACTACAAGACCTTCAACTTACACTCGATCGAACAAGAAAGAGAGAAGCCCCTCAGCAAATGCAACCAACGGAAACGATAATGAAAAAAGCACAAATGATTCAATTGCTGCAAAGTTCAAGAGAAAAGCTCTTGCATGTTCTTCATAGCATTGTTAATGAAAAAGAACTATTTGAAAAATCGCTTAAACACCCTATATTTGATGAGCTTAATTTATATCAATGGGTACAATTCTTAGATTTACATGAACAACGTCATCTTACACAGTTGAAAGAAGCGAAACATTCAATTTTGCAAAGATAAAGTGAAACTTCCATCAAGTGGGATGAGCTTCATTCTCCACTGATGGAAGTTTTTTATGAAGTATTTAGGGTGGCAGGTGACATGCACCACTATTATTTCAATTTCCATGAGTTTTGTATCATCTCATGTATGTATATTCCTACTTTATATGTCGGAACATATATAAGGACATCTTAAAAGGAGTTGAAATAATGGGAAATAAAAAACGGGAGCAAGAACGACAATGGAAAGCGCGAAAAGAACATCAACAGCCGCATGGGAAAGTGAAGACTTTTGCAGAACTTGTGGATGAAACGAAAAAAACGTGATGCAGTTGCATCACGTTTTTTCTATTAAAGGAAATGTAAGAAGGAAAGACGTTCCAACATTTTTCTTACTAGATATTTTAATTTTTCCGTTCATTGCTTTTATGACACTAAACACAACCATCATTCCAAGACCTGTTCCCTTTTCTTTTGTAGAGTAAAAAGGGGAACCGAGGCGTTTTATTTGTTCATTGTTCATACCAATTCCGGTATCTTGAATATGTAATTGGATGTGTTTATGAGCGGGTGTTAAGGTAAATGTAAGGTCTCCACCGTTTGGCATCGCTTCAATGCAATTTTTTACAATGTTTAAAAGGCATTGATTAAGCTTGTGTTTTTCTCCCGTTATGTAAAATATTTTACTTTGTTTCGTATAATGAATACGAACGTTAGAAAGGTTCGCTAATGGTGTCATGAGCGTAAGAACGTGAAGTAATTCTTCTTCTAACTGTAACGTTTGTACTTTTTCAATACTTGGTTTTGCGAATGTTAAATAGTCTGTTAATACATGGTTAGCCTGATCAATACCGTGTATAGCGATGTCTAAGTACAACAGTTTGTCTTGTTCTGTGTAGTTTTTCGATTGTAGCAATTGAAGAAATCCTCTTGTTGATGTAAGAGGGTTTCGAATTTCATGTGAAATTGAAGCCGCCATCTCACCAATCAATTGAAATTTCTCGGCGTTCACAAGTTCTTTTGCAAGACGAACTTGCGATTGTAATACGTCCATTAAGTATAAAATTAAAATCGTTCCTATGATTGTGCATAATTCGTATGTAATGATATAAGGTAGATAGTTCTTCGGATTTGGAACTATAGATAAAAAATAAGGAATCCAAACTATGCCATAAATCAGGCTGTAAAAAAAAGCTAAATACATTTTTGGTCGTATTTTTCCTTTTATATATGTTTTGTATGTTGTAATAAGAAAAATATACAAAACGATGGATGCGATAAAAGAAGGGATGACACCGCTGCCGCCAATAAAAAAACGATATAGATTCATAACGCCAAAAATTGTACCGCCTGCTACTGGACCACCGGATAAAGTTCCGACAATTAGCACGATATGTCGGAAGTCGAATTGAAAGCCGAAATCAACTTTTGCAGCAAACGACATACAAACAATAGCGGTAATGCTGCAAGACAGGACAAATACAAGCGAATTGAGCTTCGGAGAGCGATTTCCTTTTTCACTCCAAAATAAATGATAAATTAGCATTGTAACTAGAATAAACAATATATTTAAGAAGAGGTACATAATAAAAAGCTTCAGCTTTAAAACCTCCTTGTAGTGAGAAGTGAAAGATGTGATATATAGAATTATCATACTATTAATATGAAGGAAAATAAAATAATATTTTTAGAAAAAATAGAAAAAACAGACGTTTTTCACTCTTACATCCGCTATGTTACAATGAAAGATGAAAATTGAAGAAGACAGTCCATGCATAGCGTGGGAGAGGTTCGCGAACTCCCTCTATAAAAAACTAAGGAGAGAACAATATTCTTTAGATATTGTTTTGTTTTTTTAGTATGACAGTTCAAGAACGCTCTTTCTTCTTGTAATCGAAAAAAGAGGAGAATGAGTGAAATGAAAAAGGAAAAAGCAGTTGTTGTTTTTAGTGGCGGTCAAGATAGTACAACATGTTTATTTTGGGCGCTTGAACAGTTTGAAGAAGTAGAAACAGTGACGTTTAATTATAATCAACGTCATAAGCTCGAAATTGACTGTGCAGCAGAAATCGCAAAAGAGTTAGGTGTGAAACATACTGTACTTGATATGAGCCTGTTAAATCAGCTCGCTCCTAATGCGTTAACACGTACAGATATGGAAATAACACATGAAGATGGCGAGTTGCCGTCGACATTTGTGGATGGACGTAATTTATTGTTTTTATCGTTTGCGGCTGTGTTAGCTAAACAAGTAGGGGCACGCCATATCGTAACAGGTGTGTGTGAGACAGACTTTAGCGGGTATCCAGATTGCCGTGATGTGTTTGTGAAATCGTTAAACGTTACATTAAATTTATCGATGGATTATCCATTCGTTATTCATACACCACTTATGTGGATTGATAAAGCGGAAACGTGGAAATTAGCAGACGAACTTGGGGCATTTGAATTTGTCCGTGAAAAAACGTTAACGTGTTATAACGGAATTATTGGTGATGGTTGCGGTGAATGTCCAGCGTGTCAGCTTCGTAAAGCAGGACTTGATAAATATGTACAAGAGCGTGAAGGAGCGAAAGCATAATGACACAAAACTTCTTTGGATTTCGCATTGTTGAAAATTTACAAAAAATAGATCAGGACATTGAGCGTAAGCAACTGAAGTATCATAATAAGCGTGTTATGGTTAGTAAAGAATTTACGTTTGATGCTGCACATCATCTACACTGTTATGAAGGGAAATGTAAAAACCTTCATGGACATACGTATAAAGTAATTTTCGGAATTAGTGGTTATGTCAATGAAATTGGCTTAGCGATTGATTTTGGTGATATAAAAGAAATTTGGAAAAATGAAATTGAAATATATTTAGATCATCGTTACTTAAATGAAACACTTCCAGCAATGAATACAACTGCTGAAAATATGGTTGTATGGATTTTTGAGAAAATGGAAGAGGCACTAACAAAAGGTGATCGACAAAATGAATATAAAGGAGCGCGTGTTGAGTTTGTGCGCTTATTTGAAACACCAACAAGTTATGCAGAAGTAAGACGGGAGTGGATGATGGGTGAGTAACATTCCTGTATTAGAGATTTTTGGGCCGACAATTCAAGGAGAAGGAATGGTTGTTGGACAAAAAACAATGTTTGTTCGCACAGCAGGTTGTGATTATAGCTGTGCATGGTGTGATTCTGCATTTACATGGGACGGTTCTGCGAAAGAGCAAATTCGTCAAATGTCGCCAGAAGAAATTTTTTCTGAACTTGTGCAAATTGGTGGTGAAAATTTCTCACATGTAACGATTTCAGGTGGGAATCCAGCGTTGTTGAAACATTTAGGAGAATTGATTTCTTTATTAAAAAAGAAAGGGATTCGTACAGCAATTGAAACGCAAGGAAGTAAATGGCAAGATTGGTTACTTCATATAGATGAGGTGACAATCTCACCAAAGCCACCGAGTTCAAAGATGACAACGGATTTTGTTATGTTGGATTCAATCATTGATAAGCTAAGAGGAAAGGAATTTAGTTTAAAAGTGGTTGTATTTGACGATCGAGATTTTGTATACGCAAAAGAGGTGCATGAACGTTATCCGCACGCTCCGTTCTTCTTACAAGTTGGAAATGATGATACGCAGACGACAGATGATACATCGTTAATTCAACGTCTGCTTACAAAATATGAATGGCTCATTGACAAAGCAATGCAATGTAAGGAAATGAATAATGCGAAAGTATTGCCGCAACTTCACGCTTTAGTGTGGGGCAATAAACGCGGTGTATAATTACTGTATGAATGAAGGGAGATTTTTAAGATGACCGGAAGAAAAGATGAAGATTTAAAAGATGTAACATTACTGGGGAATCAAAATACAAAGTATTTATTTGAATATAGCCCGGAAATTTTAGAAACGTTTGATAATAATCATCCAAATCGTGATTATTTTGTAAAATTTAATTGTCCGGAGTTTACAAGCTTATGCCCGAAAACAGGACAACCAGATTTTGCGACAATCTACATTAGCTACATTCCAGAGCAAAAAATGGTAGAGAGTAAATCGTTAAAGTTATATTTATTCAGTTTCCGTAATCATGGAGATTTTCACGAAGATTGCATGAATGTAATTATGAATGACTTAATCAAACTAATGGATCCACGCTACATCGAAGTATGGGGTAAATTTACACCACGTGGTGGTATTTCTATTGATCCATATTGTAACTATGGACGCCCTGGCACGAAATATGAAAAAATGGCTGAATATCGTTTAATGAATCATGATTTATATCCAGAAACAGTAGATAATCGATAAAGGAAAAAGAGGCAGCTTTGTAGGCTGTCTCTTCTTTTCTAGTATTTTATACATGTTGCGTAATAATTGTATAGTTTTTATGATTGACAACAGTAAGCGGTTCCATATCTAACTCTCTAAAATTATCCATAATTGTTATATCTACAATAACAGAGTTTTTATTTACTTTTTGAACGCGCCCTTGTAAACCGTCTTTGAATTCAATGATATCTCCAGCTTCCGCGATTTTCATAAGCAACTCTCCTTGTTACATTTTTACGAAAAAGAGAACAAGATTCGTTCTTTTTGTATTTTTCTTTATTTTGAACGATATTTCATCTTTTGTAAATGTTTCCATGCTATTTTTTTGAAAAAAATACTAATTTTTCACAAGAATTTCATAGTAAGAAACTTATATTCATATTTGTAACATGAATGTAAGGAACTCATATTTATAATTGTAAGATGAATATATGGGAGTATAATGAAACGGGGGCGATAAAATGGAACTTGAGATTGTGGGGAGCTTGATAGCTATTATTTTATTTCTGTTTGCATATACGAAATTAAAAATGATTCGAGAACATGGAACATACATATACTATGAGGGAGTTGATAGTGTATCTTCTTTTTCTAGCCATGAAGATGGGAGTACTGAATGAGACACACATGGATTTGTAATAATATAATGTGAAACATGTTGAACGGAGAGTGAGAAAGATGCAAATTTCTTTCATAAATCATGGACGCTCTAGTGTTCACAAAAAAGCGATGACAGTACGAGAATTTCAAGAATGGCTGCAAAGATATGAGAATGAAGATATTATGAAAGACATAGACATTCCAAGTAAAACGCTCGAAGTCATTGAAGCTTCCAAGTTTATAGTGGCAAGTGATCAAAAAAGAGCTGTTCAATCAGCAACAATGTTGACTAATAATATTATTTTTATACAGAATCCACTTTTTCGTGAAGCTGCTGTTCCTTCTATTTTACCTGTGCCAAAATGGATAAAATGTAAACCGAAAGTATGGATATCTTTAGGGCGCGCATTTTGGATGATCGGTTATTCGAAGGATGTTGAATCATACTCAGAAGTACAAGAAAGAGCGAAGCAAGCAGCGGATGTATTAGTTGGATATGCAAACGTATATCAGCGAGTTGCCCTTATTGGACATAGTTATTTTAATGTGATGATTGGTAAGGAGCTGCGTACCCGAGGATGGCATGGACCGCTGCTGCTTCAGACGAAACCGTGGGGGTGTACAATTTATACTTTTCGCGAAGTAATGGAAGGAAATATATTTGTAACGTATACATAAAATAAAATAGACATAATGCTTCGTGTATAATAGAAAGGCACAATCATTATTTAGTGATTGTGCCTTTCTATTATACACACTTAACTAAATGAGCATATGGTTCGCCTACAAGCATAATTGTGTTATCTTGTTTATAACCAAGCTTTTTATAGAGAGAAAATGCAGGCTTATTTTCTAGATTTACTAACAATGAAACTTTTTCATGCCCTTTTTCTTTGGCGTGTGTTTCAGCAGCAAGAATTAAATTTGAACCGATACCTTGTCCGCCATATGTGGATGAAACAGACAAGGTATCAATATAATATTCATCTTCTTCGGCTTCTTTTTCTAATATAATAGAAGAATCTTGTTTCATTTTTCGTAATCGTTTTACAATTGGGGCATCTAGCTTTGTTGCTTCACTTCCATGGTAGGTTATAATAACGCCAACTGCATCTCCATCACGCTCTGCAACGAAACAATTTTCATAGCTGAGTCGGTTGTGTTTTTTTGTAAACCAATACTCTAAACCTTCTAGAACTTCGGTTTCAGTTGTACCACCTGTTAATTTTTCAGCAACTTCATGCAGTGCGTTGTACAATAAAGGAGATATTGCTTTAGTATCTGTTTGTTTTGCTTTCCGAATCATGTTATCCCTCCTGGTTGTCCATTTTATTGTATCATAAAATGGAACTTCTATCAGTGGTGGGGTCTTACTGCACGCAAATAGCGGGATAATTTGTTAACTGTATTAGAAAAGTGTATTGTCGATATTTGGGAAAAATCGTAAAATAAAAGTAATACAGAGAGGTGAACTGTATGGATAAACAACAAGTAAATATGATTTTAGATCAACTTAAAAATAAAGAAATAGAAGAATATGTTGTAATAAAAGAAGTCTTTTATACGTTTCGTGAAGTTTTAGTAGAACGCCAAGATTTTAAACATTTTCGTGGTAACGCACAGCACGGGGGAGAAATTATTTATACGTATATGGAAACACCTCGCTCGTAGGTCAATTATCTGCTACTTAAACGCTAATGAGTTTGGTTGCTAATTAAAACAAGTAAATTTTTTTGAAGTTATTATCTACGTAAAGAAGATAGATATGCGATAATTGCCAAAAAGGGTGAGAGAAAGATAAGGAGAGGAGCTCGTATGGGAGAGTTTAAGCAAGGAATACTTCCGCATTGGGATTATTTTTGGAAAGATGAGGAAGGAAGAAAATTTGTTGGGATGGTTATGTTTCCTGAAAAACGAAAGCGAACGAAGGAGATCATTCAACAACTAAAAACAGCGTATGAACAAGAACAAAATGTGCTTGTAGTAGCTAAATTTCAAAATTCTATTCAAAAAGTTAAAGGTACGATTGCATATTTCGATGAAGAATCACCTATTTTTACGATGCAATGTAAAGATGAAAATTTCTATCATATATTTGTGAAGGACATTGTGCGCGTGGAAAATAATTAATAGGAGTTGTCTTTTGCGCGTGCTTATGTTTAGGATACGCTGCGCATTTTTCTCCTTTTCGTTGTAAATGAAACAGCAATATTTTTAATAGTGTACCAAAAAAGGATAGATTGTGAGTTTTTTAGTAACAAATATTGAAAAGAAAATCTCTTATTTGAATGTAGCTGTTTTTTAAGTAAGAGGGGTATAATTTAGAAAATGTGTAACCGGTTTCGAACAGTTTCTAGTAAGGAAACTGTTCGTTTTTTTATGACAAACGAAAAATAGATTTCGTAGGTATATTTCTTTTTTTGACAATTTTATACTGTTAACTTTTTCGAAAACATGGGTAAATCCGTTGACAACTTTTTTGAAATACACTTTATTGACATGCGTTTTAGAATGTTGTTTCATATTCTTTGTATTGTAAAAAGATCGGTCTTTTCTGTCGAAAAAATAAATTTTTAAAAAGAAAGAAATTATACATATATCTTGTGTCCTTTTTTAAAAAGTAATACAATATATAGAGAAATCATCGAGAACGAACATGATGTGAAAAGATGTAAGAGGAGGGTCGGAGATGTTAGTTGCATATGATTCTATGACAGGAAATGTGAAGCGTTTCATCCATAAATTAAATATGCCGGCCGTTCAAATTAATGAAAATCTCGTATTAGACGAAGAATTTATCCTTATTACGTACACAACAGGTTTTGGAAATGTGCCAGAACGTGTTTTAAAATTTTTAGAACGTAATCACGAACGCTTAAAGGGAGTATCTGCAAGCGGGAATCGCAATTGGGGAGATATGTTTGGGGCAAGTGCAGACAAGATTGCAACGAGATATGAAGTGCCGATTGTATCGAAATTTGAGTTATCTGGAACAAATAAAGATGTAGAATTTTTTAAAGAGAGGGTGCTGGAGATTGCGACACATTGAATTGAATAATGAGATCACGCAAATGCAGGACGGATTCTATCAGCTGCACAAAGATAAAGAGGCACTAGCAGTCTTTATGGAAGAGGCGAAAGAGAATACCGTTCATTTTGATAGCGTGGCAGAACGCATCGAGTATATGTTGGAGAACGATTACTACTATGATGTGTTAAGCGAGTATAAGATGGACGAGATAGAAGCTGTATACGAAATCACATACGGCGAAAAGTTTGAGTTTCAATCTTATATGGCAGCATCTAAGTTTTATAAAGATTACGCGTTAAAAACGAATGATCAAAAACAATACTTAGAAAGTTATCCTGATCGCGTGGCAATTGTATCGTTATACTTAGGACGAGGAAATGTTGAGAAGGCGAAACATTTCGCAAGTATGATTGTAAAACAAAACTATCAACCAGCGACACCAACCTTTTTAAATGCGGGAAGAAGCAGAAGAGGAGAAATGGTGTCTTGTTTCTTGTTAGAGATGGATGATAGCTTAAACTCGATTGGATTTAACATTAATACGGCAATGCAGTTATCAAAAATCGGCGGCGGTGTAGCGCTTAACTTGAGCAAGCTGCGCGCGCGCGGTGAACAAATTAAAGGTATTGAGAACGCGGCAAGCGGTGTAGTGCCGGTTATGAAATTACTTGAAGATTCGTTTTCGTATGCGAATCAGCTCGGCCAACGAAAAGGTGCCGGTGCGGTATATTTAAATATTTTCCATTGGGATATTATTGAATTCCTTGATACAAAAAAAATAAATGCCGACGAGAAGAGCCGTATTCAATCTCTTTCAATCGGAGTTATCGTTCCAAGTAAGTTCTTTGAGCTTGCGGAGAAAAACGAACCATTCCATGTTTTCGCACCTTATACAGTGTATAAAGAGTACGGAAAACATTTAGATGATATCGATATTGATGAAATGTATGATGAACTGATGAGCAATCCGAATATCAAAAAGAAACCACTTGATATTAGCGCACGCGATATGCTCATTAAAATTGCAATGATTCAGCTTGAGTCTGGTTACCCATACTTAATGTTTAAATCAAATGCGAATAAGCAACATCCGTTAAAGGATATTGGAACTGTGAAGATGTCTAACTTGTGTTAACTATGTAGCACCTTCTAGTAGAAATGCTAGTCGAAAACTCCGTTAAACGGGGAAAGCCTCAAAAATGAGGTAACCTACCGTGCTAAATTTTATCTTAGAATAAGTTAATTTATTCAGAGGGTATCTTATCATTTTGTATAGGTACAATTTAAAAAATACAGCATGAAATGATAAGAGACTTTCTGAAAGACTAAGGTAAATAAAAGCCTAACGACTATCCCATATGGGAGTAGAGCGCAAGTGATTGGCGTTCGAAAAGCGGAGCACCTAATCAGGTTATGCTGTAGGTGATGATATAGTCTGTCCTGTATGGTGACATACAGCAGTTGTGTAAGCAACGGGCTGAGAGTAGCGACCTCAGTTGAACATTAGAGACTGAAATCTTCCAGTTACAAGAAACATCAGAAATCAACGACTATGGTACAGATGACATTATCCGTCGTGACATTAACTGTAACTTAGGATCGTTAAACATCGTAAACGTGATGGAGAATAAAGAAATTCGTGAAGCGATCCATGCAGGTATGGAAGCTTTAACAGCTGTTTCTGATATGACAATTATTCCGAACGCACCGACTGTGAAAAAAGCAAATGATGAGCTTCATTCTGTTGGTCTTGGAGCAATGAACTTACACGGTTATTTAGCGAAAAATAAAATTGGTTATGAAAGCGCAGAAGCAAAAGAATTTGCTCGTACATTCTTTATGATGCTTAACTATTACTCCATCGAAAAGAGTATGGAGATTGCGAAAGAGAAGGGCGAAACATTTAAAGACTTCGATAAGTCGGATTATGCAAAAGGAACATACTTTGAGAAGTATGAAACAACAGATTACAGTCCAGTAACTGAGAAAGTACAACAGTTATTTGAAGGAATCCACATTCCAACAAAAGAAGACTGGACAAACCTAAAAGAACAAGTGCAGAAGCATGGTTTATATAATTCATATCGATTAGCTATTGCTCCGACACAATCAATTAGTTACGTTCAAAATGCGACTTCAAGTGTAATGCCAATCGTAAGTCAAATTGAGTCAAGAACGTATGCAAATGCAACGACATATTATCCAATGCCGTATTTATCAAAAGATACGTTCTGGTATTATAAATCTTCTTACGATATGAATCAGTTTAAATTGATTGATTTAATCGCAGAAATTCAAGAGCATATTGACCAAGGAATTAGCACAATTCTTTATGTAAATAGCGATATTTCTACACGTGAATTAGCACGTTACTATATTTATGCTCATAAAAAAGGATTAAAGAGTTTGTATTATACAAGAACACGCAAGTTAAGTGTCGAAGAGTGTGTAGCTTGCACGGTATGATGAGTTGTTTTTGAAAGAGAAGAAACAAATTGTACAGGTAGTATTTACGATAGAGTATCATCATGAGCAGGGGAAGAAACACCCTGCTCATGCTTAGTTATTAAATTTACGTTCTAACGCACGGTTAGATTTTCATTATGAAATGGAAATTTTACCGTACGTTAGGACAATGTAACAATATAAAGAAGGGGCGATTCAATGCGCGCGGTAAACTGGAACAAGAAAGAAGACGATTTTAGTTTAATGTTTTGGAAGCAAAACATCGCTCAGTTTTGGACAGAAGAGGAGATCGCTGTTTCTTCTGACAAAAATACATGGGTGCAGTTATCAAAAGAAGAACAACAAGCGTATAAGCGCGTACTAGGTGGTTTAACGCTCCTTGATACGAAGCAAGGCGGCGAGGGAATGCCTCTTATTCTTGTGCACCTTGAGAACTTACAAGCAAAAAGTGTATTAGCTTTCATGGGAGCAATGGAAGAAGTACATGCGAAGAGCTACAGTCACATTTTTACGACATTGGCAAGTGAAGAAGAAATTGATGAGATTTTTGAATGGGTAGATACTCATCCGATACTTGTGAAAAAAGCAGGGATTATTACAAATTACTACCGTCGTCTATTAAAACCTCAAGTAACGAAAAAAGAACTATACATGGCAATGGTAGCAAGTGTGTTCTTAGAAAGTTACTTGTTCTATAGTGGATTCTTCTATCCGCTGTATTTAGCTGGGCAAGGAAAATTAACGGCGAGTGGTGAAATTATCAACTTGATAATCAGGGATGAGTCCATCCACGGTGTATTTGTTGGTATTTTAGCACAGCAAGTTTTGGCAGAGCTTTCTGCTGAAGAACAACAAGAAGTACAAAAAGAAACGATGGATTTATTAGTGGAACTGTATGAAATTGAAACAGCATACACAGAAGAAATTTATACATCTATTGGTCTTGTTGAAGATGTGAATCGTTTCGTTCGTTACAATGCAAATAAAGGGCTAATGAACTTAGGATTAGAACCACACTTTGAAGAAGAAGAAATTAATCCAATCGTATTAAACGGTTTACGTACAGATACGAAAAACCATGATTTCTTCTCTGTAAAAGGGAATGGTTATGTAAAAGCAACAAATGTTGAAAAATTATCAGATGATGATTTCGTATTTGATTTTTAAATAGATAGGATTGAAAAAGCTGTCTTTCATATAAAGGCAGCTTTTTTTAGTATTGATAGTTTACATAATGTTATTATCCCGCTATTCGCGGGCAGTAAGACCCCCACTGACGGAAGTTTCACTTTATTTCGTGGTAAATTTGTTATTTTTCGACTGATTAAAGTTTCGCTTCACGTGTATGTAGTGGTATGAGAGACTGAATAAGTTATGTCAAAATGAATAAAAAACCAACAAAAAATGTAAAGAAAATAATCTCACCTGCTGTATCTTTGAAGCGTGAAAATTGGCTTATCCTCTTAATTTTTTAAACAAGAAATTTTTGGCTCAAAAATTGCATGAATATTTAAAAAATAGAAAAAGGAGGGTTTGGAATGCGATATAGCATATACACGGTTTATTGAAAGCGTTTTCTGTTTCATTATCAAACTTTACATGGAAATTAGATAGAGAAAGTAGGAGGAATGATAGGTGGGAAAAGAAGTTGGTTTAAAACGTTCATTAGGACTTTGGTCAATTGTCATGCTAGGTGTCGGGTATATGACGCCGATGGTGGGGTTTGATACATTTGGAATCGTTTCTGACAAAACGGGCGGGCATGTTCCAGCAGCTTATCTTATTGCATTAGCAGGAATGTTATTTACAGCTGCAAGCTACGGCAAAATGGTAAAGGTTTTTCCGACTGCGGGATCTGCTTATACTTATACCCAGAAGACAATTAGTGCAAGGCTTGGATTTCTTGTTGGATGGTCAGCGTTATTGGATTATTTGTTTTTACCAATGGTAAATGCGCTATTAACGAGGATTTATATGTCCGCACTTTTTCCAAGTGTTCCTTCTTGGTTATGGGTTGTTGGATTTGTCCTACTGATTTCACTAGTAAATATTATTAGTGTTAATGTTACTGCTAATTTCAATACATTCTTAGTAGTGTTTCAAATATTAGTAATGGTTGTGTTTGTATTTCTTGTTATAAAAGGATTGATAGCAGGAGAAGGAACTGGAGAAGTCTTTTCCATTCAGCCGTTTTTTCAATCAGATATACACATATCATCATTAGTTGTGGGGGCCACAATTCTTTGCTTTTCATTTTTAGGCTTTGATGCGGTAACTACATTTTCAGAAGAAACACCAAACGCGAAGAAGACAATTCCTCGGGCTATTTTTCTTACCGCTTTAATTGGCGGAATTTTATTTATTGTTACTACGTACTTCACACAATCTTTTTTCCCAGACGCATCCTTATTTAAAGATCAAGAATCAGCGGCACCAGAAATCGCGCTATACGTTGGAGGAAAATTATTTCAAACTTTCTTTTTAGTAGGGACATTTATGGGAACATTGGCATCAGGTTTAGCTTCTCATACAAGTGTGTCGCGATTATTATACGTAATGGGGCGAGATAATGTAATCCCGCAGAAGATATTCGGATACATTCATCCTCGCTGGCGAACTCCCGTATATAACATTATTATTGTGGGAATTATTTCACTTTCCGCTATATTTATCGATTTAGAAACAGCAGCATCTCTTATTAACTTCGGAGCGCTTATTGCATTTACATTTGTTAATTTATCTGTAATCGCTTACTATGTTATAAAGCAAAAAAGATATAAAACAGTAAAAGACTTTTTTAATTTCTTAGTTCTGCCTATTTTAGGAGCAGGTACAGTAGCTGTGTTATGGTTTAACCTCAATATTAATTCGCTTATTCTTGGACTTAGCTGGGCTGCTATTGGAATTGGTTACCTTTTATATGTTACGAACATGTTTCGATCAGCTCCGCCGCAAATGCATTTTGAAGAAGTACAGGAAATGTAAAATAACAAAAGACATCGGAATTTTTCCGATGTTTTTTATTTTGGAGATTTTAAAATCATGCAATATTGCATAAGTCATTCAACAATTCATAAAGAAAGAGAGAAAATTTGTAAATCAGTGCCAGAGAGAAGGGTGAAAAGGGAATATAAACATTATATTTTTATTTGGCACACTTATTGCTTTATAAAACTAGTAAAAATATATAAATGAGGTGTTATCGTGGCAATTCAATCAGAAAAAAATATAACTCAATCTATACAGGGAAAAGTTGAGATTGAAAATCCTTTAGAGGAATTTCAGTCTATATTAAAAGAGGCGCTCCAGATTTTACGTTATCCAGAGGAAGTATTCGAATTTCTTAAAAAGCCGATGCGCTTTTTAGAAGTAAGTATTCCTGTTCGAATGGATGATGGAAGAACAAAAGTATTTCAAGGGTATCGTGCTCAGCATAACGATGCAGCAGGACCAACAAAAGGTGGTATTCGGTTTCATCCAGATGTTACAGCTGAGGAAGTAAAAGCACTTGCTGGTTGGATGAGTTTGAAATGTGGAGTAACGGGTCTTCCATATGGAGGGGCAAAGGGCGGGATTATTTGTAATCCGCAGGAGATGAGTTCTAGAGAACTAGAGTTACTTAGTCGCGGTTATGTAAGAGCAGTGAGCCAAATTGTTGGGCCTACTAAAGATATTCCAGCTCCTGATATGTATACAAATGCTCAAATTATGGCTTGGATGCTAGATGAATATGATCATATTAGAGAATTTGATTCCCCAGGCTTTATAACTGGAAAACCATTGATGCTAGGAGGATCACAAGGGCGGGAAACAGCTACTTCTAAAGGAGTATTCTATACACTTCAGTTAGTGAGTGAGCTGAAACATATTCCACTCCAAAATATGCGAGTAATCATTCAAGGGTTTGGAAACGTTGGAAGTTATTTAGCAAAGTATTTATATGATATTGGTGTGAAAGTGGTAGGAGTATCTGATGCTTTAGGTGGCATTTACAACCCAGATGGTTTGGATGTTCCTTATTTACTAGAAAATCGAGATTCGTTTGGAGTAGTATCAAACCTCTTTAGTAAAACAATCTCTAACCAAGAGTTGTTAGAAAAAGAATGTGATGTACTCATTCCTGCAGCAATTGGAGGAGTGATTACGAAACATAATGCAGAAAGGCTTGGATGTAAGATTGTAATTGAGGCAGCAAATGGTCCGACAACAAAAGAGGCGATCACAATGTTAGAAGAGAAAGACATTTTGGTTGTTCCAGATATTCTAGCAAACGCTGGAGGTGTTATTGTTTCTTATTTTGAATGGTGTCAAAATAACCAAGGGTATTATTGGACAGAGCAATATGTCGACCAATGCTTAAAGGAGAAAATCACATCTAGTTTTTCTAATGTATTCAATACTTCAAAACATTTTGGAGTAAATATGAAAATTGCTGCTTATATAGAGGGAGTCCGTAAGATTGTAGAGGCATCGCGCCTAAGAGGGTGGTTGCATTTTTAATCTTTTAACAAAGGGAGGAATAAAATGAAGCTTGATATCTTATTAGAAGAAATTGAGAGACAACCGATCGGTTATTATTGTATCGTGTCGAATTGTCATCGATATGATATAGCCGTTACGTATTCACAGCAATTTTTGGGAAAAGCAATGGTTACTTCTATTCAGAATGGAAGAATGATTCTATTAAGTCAAGAAGATATTGAACAGGAACAATATTGGGCACCTAAGTTAGAGATTGAAGTAGAAGATGTAGAAGATTTTCAAAGTTTTTTCCGTATGATTCTTCAGCCACAAACGTTGGCAGAACAATATTAATAGAATAAAAGAAGGGAATGATTCATTTTGTTTTATGAGATCGTTACGAGCCCGTGCTATGGAACGGTTGAAAAAGTGGCTATTGATAAGGACTCTCGAATTTACGAATGGGAACCACTGTTTGCTATTAAAAATATGAATGGTGAGCTGGAAGTAATTAAAATGGGATGTAGTGGAGAAGTACAATCTTTAGAAGTAGAAGCAGGAGATAAGGTAATTCCAGGGATGGTATTAGCTTATATTCAAGAAGATATTTTAATTGGTGGTAGTGATTAATTAGAGAACAAAAAGGAAGATGGAAGCATTCATCTTCCTTTTTTTTAATAAATAAAGTTTATTATCAGATTAATTAAAAAAATCTATTTTTAGTGATACAATACAAGTTAAGTAGCTCAAAGGAGGGGTAGCGGAATGTTTTCCATTGCTCATAAAAAAATTAGACAGATTGTTTCTCTACCTATTGATCAACCTGAAAAGGAATGGAATATAGATGTTAAAAATATAAAAGAACCTTTTCTATTTTTAAAAAGGGAAGATCAATTATTTGCATACGTCCATGTAAAGGATCTGCTATCAAGAAATGAGGAATTAACTGCCCAAGCATTACTTTCAAATGCTGTTTCACTAGATACAATCTGCCACCTTAGTAAAATTATTTCCTTAACAGCTCTCTTTCAAATTATTGGGGCGCCTATTGCGATTGTGAAAAATGAAATAGGAGAGTTAAAAGGATACATAAGAAGAGAGGATGTTTTTGCAGAATTATTTAAGCAAGAAAATAAAAGTGTAGATATACTAAAAATCATTTTAATGTCTATTCCTATGGGGATTTTTGTGGTAGACAGGGAAAAGAAAATTGTAAATTGTAATGAATCTGGTTTAAAGATGATTAAGTCTACTTCTGAAAAAGTACTAAATGTACCAGCAGAACAGATTTTTAATGGGGAACATATTAACAATGTATATGCAACGGGAAAAACGATTTTAAATCAGTTACAAATAACAAATGAAATGGGAGTATTAGTTGATTACAGTCCGATTCCTAGCTTAGATCAAAGCATTGAAGGAATGGTTATTATTGTACAAGATTTACCAATGGTTGAGGATATGGCCATGGAAATTGAACATATAAAGGATTTAAATAAAGATTTAAACGCAATCTTATCTAGTATTTATGATGAAATATTAGTAGTTAATCATAAAGGGGAATTAATTCGTTATAGTGAAACCATTATCAATGATTTTTGGGGAGGAGATTTAAAGGATCTTTTAGGGAAAAATCTTTTAGATTTAGAGCGAAAAGGTTTATTTAGTCCATCTGTTACTCGTTTGGTACTAGAACAAAAGAAAAAGGTATCGGTTGTACAAGAAACAAAAAGTGGTAGAAAAATATTAGCGGTTGGAAACCCTGTGTTTAATGAAGCCGGAGAACTGCATCGTATTATTATTGCCTCAAGGGATATTACAGAGGCAACGAGATTAAAGACGGAATTGCATGAGATGAAAAAAATATCTGAACAATATAAGAAGGAATTGGACAACTTTAAAAATAAAGATCGTTTTCTTAAGAAACTTATTTATTGTAGTCCGAAAATGGAACAAATTATTAATCAAGCTAAAAAAATAGCTGATTTTTCTTCTAATGTTCTTATTTCTGGAGAATCGGGTGTTGGAAAAGAAGTGATTGCCCAAGCAATTCATCAACTGGGAAATCGATCTTCAAAGCCGTTTTTAAAATTAAATTGTGGTGCAATTCCAGAATCATTATTGGAAAGTGAATTGTTTGGATATACGAAAGGTGCTTTTACCGGTGCTGATAAAAATGGAAAAGAAGGATATTTTAAGCGAGCGGATCAAGGGATTTTATTTTTGGATGAGATTGGAGAAATGCCTTTACATTTGCAAGTGAAATTACTTAGGGTGTTACAAGAGCAAGAAGTAATTCCAATCGGAAGCACGGTACCTACGAAAATAAACGTTCAAATTATTGCGGCCACAAATAAAAGTCTCGAAAAAATGGTGGAAGCTGGTACGTTCCGTGAAGATTTATTTTATCGCTTAAATGTAATTCCATTGCAAGTTCCCCCGTTAAGGGAACGAATGGAAGATGTTCCAGTACTCGCATTTCATTTCTTACAACAATTAAATGAAAAATATAATAAAAACTACCATTTAACTTCTGATGCACTGAATTTACTAGAATTTTATTCATGGCCGGGAAATGTACGAGAATTACAAAATATGATTGAACGTTTAGTAGTATCAGCAGATGAGCCAGTTATTGAAGCTGAATTTGTTAGCAAATTTTTAACCCCTGGTTATGACTTTAAAAAATCAAAGCCAGTTATTACAAGGGTCTTACCATTACAAGAAGCATTACATTCTGTAGAAGAGCAATTAATCTTACTTGCGATGAAGCAGTATAAAACAACGACGAAGGCCGCAAAAGCTCTTGGGATTAGTCAATCTTCGGTTAGTCGTAAATATCAAAAAATCATGAACGAAAAGGAAATAGCAGTTGATACAATTTCATATTTTTAAAAGAGAAAGGAGAAGTTTGCATGGACTACTCCTTTTTCTTTGTTATCCCGCATTAACGGGCAGTAAGCCCCCTACCTCAAGATTGAGAGAGAAGCGAAGAAGATAGGTGGGGGATAACTGCCCGTAAAAGCCCGATTGGTTCAACTAACCTTTTGGAGAAGAGCGCTCCAAAAGGAAGTTTCACTTTATTTTTGTTGTAATTATGCAAAATGTAATAACCTATGCAAAAACGCATAGGTTTGTATGTTTTATCCCGCTATTTGCGGGCAGTAAGCCCCCCACATTAAGATTCAGAGAAAAGTGAAGAAGATAGATGGGGGATAACTGCTGACATGCGCCCGATTGGTGATGGAAGTTTCGCTTTATTTGGAGAAATAGTCAGTTTTTGTATGATTACTTGGTATTTTAAATGTTGGCACAATTATTGCTTATATAATATATGAACGATCGAAAAAGGGGGATTATATATAATGCTAGATTTAAAAATGTATCTAAATGGTGAATGGAGAGAGTCTAGTAATCAAGAGAAACGACCTATTATTAACCCTGCGAATGGCAAGGTTATCGTATATGCGCCTGAAGGAACGATCGAGGATGCAAAAGAAGCAATAGAAGTGGCAAGAGCGACTTTTGATAGCGGAATTTGGTCAGAAACATCCGCTGCTGAAAGAGCATCTTATTTATTTAAAATAGCAGATGAAATTGATAAAAATAAGGAAGAACTTGCACGTCTTGAAACAATGGATAATGGAAAAACACATCGCGAGGCAGAAGGCGATATTGGAGATGCGGCAGCTTGCTTCCGTTATTATGCTGGGCTTATTACAAAACCAGATGGACAAACATATCATGTAGCTGATCCGATGCAAGCTATGGTAGTCAGAGAACCAGTTGGTGTTTGTGGATTAATTGTTCCTTGGAATTATCCGTTATTAATGAGTGTATGGAAAATTGCACCTGCTCTAGCGGCTGGAAATACGATTGTATTTAAACCGTCTGAGGTTACACCAATCACTGCAACAAAGTTATTTGAAATCTTTGAGAAAGTAGGATTGCCAAAAGGTGTTGCGAATATGGTGATGGGTGCTGGCCCAATAGTAGGAAATGAGATTGCAGCAAGTAATAAAGTCGATATGATTTCCTTTACAGGCGGAACAAAAACAGGAAAACACATTATGAGAACAGCAGCAGATAATATGAAAAAGATTTCGCTAGAACTTGGCGGGAAATCTCCAAATATTATTTTTGCAGATGCAGATTTTGAAACTGCTGTTGATTATGCTTTGTTTGGTATTTATGCAGGTACTGGACAAGTATGCTCAGCGGGATCAAGAATCCTTGTAGAAGAAAGCGTTTACGATAGATTTGTTAGTAGTTTCGTAGAACGTGCAAAGCAAATTAATGTTGGACCTGGTGATAACCCAGAATCAGAGATGGGACCACTTGTTAGCCAAGAGCATATGGAAAAAGTATTACGCTATATTGAGATTGGGAAAGACGAAGGAGCAGAAATTGCTTGCGGAGGAAAGCGTATTACAACGGGTGGAAAAGGTGATGGTTTCTTTATTGAACCAACAGTCTTTGTCAATGTAAAACCTGATATGCGTATTGTGCAGGAAGAAATTTTTGGTCCTGTTGTAGTTATCCAAAAGTTTAAGGATGAACAGGAAGCAATTGAGCTAGCAAACGGTACAGATTACGGCTTAGCTGGAGGGGTATTTACAGTTGATGGCGCAAAAGCGATGCGCGTAATTCGCAAACTTCGCGCAGGAATTACGTGGATTAATAGCTATCATCCAACATATAATGAAGCTCCTTGGGGCGGATATAAGCAAAGTGGTATCGGTCGTAGTTTAGGAACGTTTGGTTTAGAAGAATTCCAAGAAATTAAGCAGATTAATATAAATCTAGAAGTAGAACCAATTGGTTGGTTTGCAAATAAAAAGACTATAGGAGTGAAATAAATGGTGACGAATGTAGAAAGTAAATTCAATGAGCAGGATGTAAACAATTCAAATGTAAATGATTATATTACGAAAGTACTGCAATTAATTGAAAAAGAAAAGGTCTCCGAAGAAGAGGCTAACTGGATTCAAAAAGAAACAGTAGATGGATTTAGAGAGCATGTCAATCCTGGTTTTCTTGCATATAGAAAAACAGTAACAAAAGATGGGCAATTTGCAGCAGTAGAATGGTCTGATGAAGGATCTTGCTTCATGGATATCAATGGTAAAAAATATATTGATTGTTTAGGTGGATTCGGGATTTATAATGTTGGACACCGTAATCCGAAAGTGGTAAAAGCTGTAACGGATCAATTAAAGCGTCAAGCATTGCATAGTCAGGATTTACTAGATCCACTTCGTGCGATTCTTGCAAAGATTTTAGCAGATATTACACCTGGTGATTTGAAATATGCTTTCTTTACAAATAGTGGTACAGAAAGTGTGGAGGCGGCATTAAAACTAGCAAAAATGTATAGTGAACGAACAACTTTCATTTCAACAACACGTGCCTTCCACGGTAAGAGTCTTGGATCTTTATCTGGAACAGCAAAAGGAATGTTCCGTAAACCATTTTTACCATTAATTCCAGGTTTCCGTCACGTTCCATTTGGTGATATCGACATGATGAGAAAAACATTTGAAACGTGTGCATTAGTAGGAGAAGATGTTGCAGCTGTTATTTTAGAACCAATTCAAGGAGAAGGCGGTATTATTTTACCTCCAGAAAATTATTTGAAACAAGTAAGAGAGCTTTGCGATGAATTTGGATCCTTGCTTATTTTTGATGAAGTGCAAACTGGAATGGGACGTACAGGAAAAATGTTTGCTGCAGAATTATATGACGTAGTACCAGATATTATTTGTCTTGCGAAGGCATTTGGCGGGGGCGTAATGCCAGCAGGTGCAATTGTTGCCAAAGAAAAAGTATTTAAAAGTTGGTTTGAGAACCCATTCATGCATACAACAACATTTGGTGGAAATCCACTTGCATGTGCTGCTGCAATTGCAACAATCCATGTATTATTGGAAGACAAATTACCAGAACGAGCTGCGGAAGTTGGGGAGTATTTCTTAAACGGGTTGAAAAAGGCTGCGGAAGGACACGAAGATAAAGTATTTGAAATTCGTGGTCAAGGTTTAATGATTGGTATTGAGTTCCATAAAGATGAAATTGGTTATGAAGTATCGAAGGCAATGTTTGATCGAGGCATCCTTGTTGCAGGAACGTTAATTAATTCAAAAACAATTCGTATTGAACCGTCTCTTACAATTAGTTATGAAGAAGTAGATATGGTAATCAATACTTTCGAATCAGTGTTAGCACAAGTAAAAGTACAATAATCATTCCATACAATAACGTGTAAAAACAAACCAGTAAAACCACCATGCTTATGTTCACTCTAATTGGTTTTACTGGTTTTTACTATAGGAGGAGAAAGGGTTGGAGGGAGCATTACACGGAATCAAAATTATTGATTTATCTCGGGTTCTTGCCGGTCCTTTTTGTACGATGATTCTTGGTGATTTGGGAGCGGAGGTAATAAAAATTGAGAATACTGGAAATGGCGATGATACAAGAGGATGGGGACCACCTTTCGTAGGAGGAGAAAGCGCTTACTTTCTTTGTGCGAATCGTAATAAAGAGTCGCTTACATTAAATTTAAAATCACAAATGGGAAAGGATGTTTTGAAAAAACTTGTTTCTCATGCTGATATCGTTGTACAAAACTTCAAGCCTGGAACACTTGAGAGAATGGGACTTGGTTATGAAGTGTTACAAGAGGTGAAGGAAGACATTATTCTAGCTTCTATTAGTGGTTTTGGCCAAAATGGTCCTGCTTCACATCTTCCTGGCTATGATTATATGATTCAAGCGATGAGTGGACTTATGAGTATAACAGGAGGAAAGGACGAAGAGCCTGCAAAAGTAGGAGTTGCGATTGCAGATGTGCTCACAGGTCTTTTTACATGTGTTGGGATTTTAGCCGCTTTGCAGCACCGAAATAGAACAGGAGAAGGGCAAGAAATTGATATTTCTTTATTTGATTCACAATTAGCGGCATTAGTAAATGTAGCAAGCAATTATTTGTGTACAGGAGAATTGCCAGAGAGACTTGGAAACCAGCATCCAAATATTGTTCCGTATCAAGTATTTCAGGCGGAGGATGGAGATCTTGTTGTTGCAGTTGGAAATGATGAACAGTTTCATAAGTTTTGTTTGTTACTTGATAGACAAGATTTATCTCGTTTAGATCGCTATAAAACAAATGCAAATCGTCTTTTGCATAGGGAAGAACTTGTAGACATGATTGCAAAAGAAATGAAAAAGAAAAAGAAAGAGGAATGGAAACAACTTTTAGATGAAGCAGGGATTCCAAATGGACCAATTCTCAATGTGAAGGAAGCGTTAGAAACAGAGCAGGCAGTTTCGAGAGATATGACAATTCATATGGAACATCCGACCATTGAAAATCTTACACTTGTAGGTTCACCATTAAAACTTGCAAAGACACCAGTGCGGATGCAGAAACATCCGCCACTCCACGGGGAACATACAGAACAGATTTTGAAAGAACTGGGGTATTCGCAGGAAAGCGTTACGGAAATGAAAAAAAACCAATGGATATAGGAGGCAGTACAAATGAATTTTTCTTTAACAGAAGAACAACAAAGTGTTAGAAAAGTAGTGAGATCCTTTGTAGATAATGAAATTATTCCATACATTAAAGAATGGGATGAAAAAGGACATTTTGAGGAAAAGATCTTGAAGCGTTTAGCGGAGTTACAGTTTATGGGTGTTTGTATTCCAGAGCAATATGGCGGTGTTGGTATGGATTATAATACGCTCGCTATTGTTTGTGAAGAATTAGAACGTGGTGACACAGCTTTCCGAACAGCTGTATCTGTACATACGGGATTAAATAGCATGACACTTCTCCAATGGGGAACAGAAGAACAAAAACAAAAATACCTTGTTCCACAAGCGAAAGGTGAAAAAATTGGGGCATTCGGTTTAACTGAACCAAATGCAGGATCAGACGTTGTTGCTATGCAAACAACAGCGGTAAAACAAGGCGATTACTACGTATTAAATGGATCTAAAACATGGATTTCTTTATGTGATGTTGCAGACCACTTCTTAATTTTTGCAAAAACAAATCCAGAATTAAAGCACCGCGGTATTTCTTGTTTTATCGTAGAACGAACATTTCCTGGGGTATCGACAAAAGCGATAAAAGGAAAGCTTGGTATTAGAGCGGGTAATACAGGAGAGGTATTTCTAGATGATGTGAAAGTACCGGTGGGAAATCTTCTTGGAGAAGAGGGAGAAGGATTTAAAATTGCAATGGCATCATTAGACAATGGCCGTTTTACAGTAGCGGCAGGGGCGTGTGGGCTCATTCAAGCAAGTTTAGAAGCGAGTGTAAAGTATTGTGAAGAGCGTAAAACATTTGGAAAAGAAATTGGAAAACATCAGCTTGTACAGCAAATGATTGCGAAAATGTCTGCGAATCTTGAAATATCACGTTTATTGGTCTATAAAGCAGGATGGTTAAAAAATCAAGGGAAACGTAATACACAGGAAACATCTTTAGCAAAATGGATTGCTTGTGATGCTGCATTTGAAGCGGCAAATGATGCGGTGCAGGTGCACGGTGCCTATGGATATTCGAATGAATTCCCAGTAGAACGATATTTACGAAATGCAAAAGCTCCAGTAATTTACGAAGGAACACGTGAAATTCATACAATTATGCAAGCGGAATACGCACTTGGATATCGTTCTGATAAGGAGCTTCGTAACATGTTACCGAAGTGGCCTTTTGAAGAAAATGAGGCAGAAATGGTAACGAAATAAAGTGAAACTTTAATCAGTGGGGAGCTTCATTCCCCACTGATTATCAGCCTCACCAATCGGGTTTTTACGGGCAGTTTATCTCCCATCTAACTTCTTTAGAAAAGCGGAAGCGGCTCGCTCAGAATCGCAGGACGCCCGCGCCTAAGGCAGAGAGGCGCTTTTTGCCTCGTCCGAGGGGGCGAAACGACCGGAGATTCTAGCCGCTAGAGCTGGACAATGCTTTCACCAAATTTTGAGGTGCCCGTTCATGCGGGATAAAATTAAGATGAAGAAAAGGGCTATCTCCTTCTTGGAGACAGCCTTTTTCTTCATTTGGTAAGTAAGATTTATAGTTTACATAATATGTTGATCAAATTTCATTATTTGGGTTTCTTTTTTATCAATTTTTATATTTGTTATAATAACGCCGAATATAGTTATTATCCCTCCTATTATTGAAAAAACAGTAGGAATTTCTCCAATCCATATCCAAGAAATAATAATTGCTAGAGCGGGTGTTAAGTATAAAGAAGTTGTTGCTTCGGATGTTCCTATACGTGATATGATATAAGCTAGAGCAAAATATGGAATCATAGTAGGAAAGAGACCTAAATAGACAACGCTAAGTGTTGTTTCTATAGATGAATGCATAATTCTTTCCCCTAATCCTGGGAGAAAGAGAAGCATGAAAAATGTACCAGACCAAATTGTATAGGAAGTAAATGCAAGAAACCCGTATTTATTTAAATATCGATTTTGAAATACAAAGTATATGCTTTCTGAAAAGGATGCTAGAAGAATTAACAAAGCTTCAATGTTCAACGTAAAATGACCATCTTTTCCTAATGAAAGAATAGCGACACCACAAAAGCTAATAATAGATCCAATCCAGCCCCGAAGCCCAAATCGTTCATGCAAAAATAAAGCAGCTAATATGGATGAAAAAATGGGAGAAGTAGAAACGAGCAGGCTTGCAGTACCTGCATTAATAGTTGCTTCCCCAGCACTTAAGGCTACATGGTAAACAGTAAACCCTAGCAAACCTAATACGAGAATAATAGGGATATCTCTCCATTCTGGTAGTTGCATGCGGGTCAATATAGCGAAGAAGATAAGTGCTAGCGAAGCGATTAATAGGCGAAGCAAAACTAAATGCTCAGGAGTATAGGATTCTAATCCGACTCGTATGGCTGGAAAAGCGGAAGCCCAAAGAAAAATTGTAGCCCCATAAGCAGTTATGATTCGAAAATCCCATTGTTTCTTCATATTTTCACATCCTTATCATGTTAATTGACTTTCATGTTAATAAGGATTTAGTAAAATGTCTTCAACCAATTGTGTTGTTTTAAAAACCAACCAAATGTAGGTGATTTTGATGGAGAAGGAAAATAGGAAGTTAAGTAAATCTTCACATCTCCCGTTGTATCAACAAGTTGTTGTGTATATAAAAAATAAAATTATAAGCGGGGAATGGCCAATAGGAAGCAAACTTCCGACACAACGTGAGTTCGCTAAATTGTTTGGAGTAAATCGAAGTACAGTTGTTACAGCTTTAGAAGAATTAAAAGCGGAAGGGTTAATCGAAGGGAAAATGGGTGCTAGTACAAAAGTAGTCAATAATACATGGACATTACTAGCAAATACCGCCCCTCCTGATTGGAATAAGTTTGTAAAAACAGGGTTTTATAAGCCAAATCAATCGATTGTACAAGAAATTAATAAAGCAGAATCAGATTTAAACATAATTCAATTAGGAAAAGGCGAGCTTTCTTCTGAATTGTTTTCTGTAGAAAATTTACATACTGTTATGCACCGCTGTATAAACCGTATTGATTCTTTAGGGTATGAAGTACCGAAAGGACTTTTACCATTACGCCAAGAATTAAGCAAATATTTAAGTACAATAGGGATAACTTGTTCTCCTGACTCCATTTTAATTGTTTCCGGTGCACTGCAAGCGTTGCAACTCATTTCAGTTGGACTTTTACGACAAGGGTCAACCATTCTTCTTGAAGAGCCATCTTATTTGTATTCTTTACATATTTTTCAATCAGCAGGAATGAAATTTTCCAGTCTTTCAGTAGATAATCAAGGGTTAATACCGAGTGATATTGCTACAAAAAAACAACGAAATCAGTCGATTATATATACAATTCCTTCTTTTCATAATCCGACAGGTATTGTTATGTCAGAGAAGAGACGAAAAGACCTTTTGCAAGTATGTGAAAAAGAGAATCTTCCCATTATAGAAGATGATGTTTATCGAGAATTATGGATCGATACTGCACCGCCTTTACCACTAAAAGCAAAAGATAGACATGGACAAGTTTTATATATTGGGAGTTTTTCTAAAACATTGAGCCCTGGATTAAGAGTAGGATGGCTTGTTGGTCCTGAACCTGTTATCAATCGTTTAGCTGATATTAAAATGCAAATTGATTATGGGTCCAGTTCATTATCACAATGGGCAGTTGCTGAATGGTTATCAAGCGGTTTATATGCTCAGCATCTTAGAGCGGTTAGAGGAAATCTTACTATTCGTCTCCATACAATGTTAGAAGCATTAGAGAAATATTTACAAGGAATTGCAACTTGGAATATTCCTAAAGGGGGCTTTTTTATTTGGGTGAAAATTCTTCCAGCTATACCAATGCAAAAACTTTTTGAAACGGCACTTGACGAGGGAGTATTATTTTATCCAGGGAGTATATATAGCTCGGCATGCACTCAGTATTTGCGACTTTCCTACTCCTATGCATCTTTGTCTGATATAAAACAGGGAATTTACCGTATTTCTCAAATTGTTAAGAAGTTAATGTAATGTTGTACATTTGGAAGTTTCACTGTATTATTTTTCGTGGAGATTTTTACGACGAATCTATATTAGTAAGTTATAGTCTGGCACAATTCTTTAGAAAATACATGCAAGATTACGTATTTTTCAAGGAATTGTGTACGACTTTTTTTGTTATGTTGAGTTTTCATTCCTTTTCCTCTAGCGCTGCATAAGCTCTTATTGTAAAGCCGGATATAATAAAGTGAAGCTTCCATCAGTGGGGGTTTTTTCATCCCCTACTGATGGAAAGCTCTCACCAATCGGGCTTTTACGGGCAGTTATCTTCCTCGCGTCTCTCCTAATCTTGAGGTGGGGGGCTTACTGCCCGTTAATGCGGGATAAATAATTCCACTTAGAATGTTTATAAATTTGAATTTTTTAATTTACATTATTTACATAACGGTGTATTATTTAACTAGTACACTATAACATTAGGAGGAAGAAATGAAAATTGAATTTTCTCCCAACATCCCTATTTACATTCAGGTGATGGAATACATAAAAAAGGAAATTGTAACAGGTCATTTATCGCCTGGTAGTAAAATTCCCTCTGTACGTGAATTAGCTAGTGAGTTACAAGTGAATCCGAATACAATTCAACGTACATTTCAAGAGTTAGAACGAGAGGGTATCGTTGTGACACGTAGAGGAATGGGAAGATATGTAGCGACTGAAGGAGAGAAGATTATGGAGCTGCGAAAGGGTATGGCGAAAGAGTTGCTTCATGCCTTTATAAATGGAATGAACAATTTAGGGTTTTCAGAGGAGGAAATGTTGTCCATTCTTCATTCTTCATTAGAAGAGAAAAAGGGGAAGAACAGATGCGAGAATTAGTAAAAATAGAAAATCTATGGAAACGTTATGATTTAAAAGCTGTTATTAGAGATGTAAACGTAACGATAACAGAAGGGAAAATTATTGGTCTTGTTGGGGATAATGGGAGCGGAAAAACGACGTTGCTGAAAATGATTGTAGGTTTGCAGCATCCTTCTCAAGGAGATATTTTCATTGCTGGTAAGAAAGTAGGGCTAGAAACGAAAAAAATTGTTTCATTCATGTCTGACCGTCCTATATTTGAAGAGTGGATGACTGTAAAAGATGCTTTGTTTTTTTATCGTGATTTTTACGAAGATTTTGATATTCAAAAAGCAGTGGATACAATCGCGAAATTTAAAATTCCGTTAGAAGAAAAAATTAATGCTTTATCAAAGGGAATGGTAGAAAAACTACAGCTTATTTTAACATTTTCACGACATGCAAAACTATATGTGTTAGATGAGCCGCTTGGCGGAATCGATCTTGTTTCACGGGAGCATGTACTAGAGTTAATTCTTCAATTTTATCGCGAAGACTGTACAATTTTAATTTCTACTCATTTAATTGGCGAAATTGAAAACCTATTTGATGAAATAATTTTTTTAAAGGATGGAGAAATTGTGCTATATGAAAATGTAGAAGATATTCGTTTTCAAAGAGGAAAAGCAATACATGAGTTGTTCAAGGAGGTTTTTGGACAATGAATCAACTTCTCCATTATTTATATAACTGTAATAAAAAGAAAATATGGATAATTTATACGGGGTTTATTACGATTTCGCTTATTCTTTTATTTAATTTTATGGGTTCTTCTAAGCACATGACTCCAATAAAACAAAATATAATATTGGTTTTGTTTATATTATTATTTTGTATAACGGTATTTTCTATTGGCTTAATAGCAGTCTCATCTTTTCGGAGAATGCTAAAAAATTCTATGATTCGTTATACAGCTGTTCCAGCTAAAAAGAATCTATATGCAAATCTATTGTTTTTTACGCTAATGTTTATTCTACTGTCTTTGATAGGTTTAGGATTTGTTCATTTTTTTTCTATGAATATTTACGAGAAAAACACAAATGGAGAGATTCAACGAGCAATGCACCACTTATATAATTATGGAATATTTCATCATTTCTTTTCTATCTTTTTATGGATTATAGATTTAACAAGTTTGTTAGTTTCTATATATTTCATAATTGCAGTTATAAAACTCTTTAATGTGAACTCTTTATTAAGTAAGGTATTATTTATATTTTTCTTTTTGCTTTTTGGCGGAATTCAAATCTTTACAACTACTCTCTTAGAAAAAATAGATAGATCTGTATTTTATACAAAAAATGTTGGATTTATAGATAATAACGGTTTTTTTGAAATATCTTTTTATATTAGTGAAAGTTCGAGTATTTCTTATGTATGTTTTAATTTGTTATTAATTTATCTATTAATATTCATAACATCCTACATCATCGACAAAAAATTAGAGGTTTAAAGGAGGAATAGGCATTGGGAAATGTAGTAGTGAAATTAGAAAATGTTCATAAAAAAATAGGCAGTGCTGAAATTATTTGTGGCCTTTCGTTTGAAGTACAGGAAGGGGAAGTGTATGGCTTTCTTGGGCCAAATGGAAGTGGAAAGACGACGACAATTCGAATGATGACAGGGCTGATTTCAGTAACAGAAGGTGATATTACAATTTGTGGTCACAGTATACGTACTGAGCGTGAGAAAGCGTTAGAGTACATTGGAGCGATTGTAGAGAATCCTGAATTATATGAGTATATGACAGGAATGCAAAATTTAAAACATTTTGCTAATATGGCAGTCACACCGATTCCTAAAGAACGAATTGCTGAAATTGTAAAGCTTGTTGAATTAGAGCATGCGATTCATAAAAAGGTAAAAACATATTCTCTCGGTATGAAACAACGTTTAGGGATTGCACAAGCGCTATTACATAATCCGAAAATTTTAATTTTAGATGAGCCAACAAATGGTTTAGATCCAGCAGGAATTCGTGAAATTCGTGATTACTTACAGCGTTTAGCAAAAGAGGAAAACATTGCAGTCATTGTATCAAGTCACTTATTAAGTGAAATTGAGCTGATGTGTGATCGTGTCGTTATTATTAAGAATGGACAATTTGTGCAAGAGTATAGCTTGCGTGAACAGGCGAAAAGCGACGACAAGATTATGGTAGCGTTTGAAGTGGATCAAATAGAGAAAGCGAATGAAATAATAAAAGGAACAGTACAAGAAAAGAAAATTATTGTGTCTGTCATGAAAGAGGAAATTCCACAACTTGTGAAAAATTTAGTGCATGCTGATGTTCTTGTGTACGGTGTAACAGTTCAAAATAGATCATTAGAGGATGAATTCTTAGCAGTTACAGGGGGAGTGAAAGCATAATGATAAAATTAATTCAAAATGAATTTTTAAAGTTGCATGCGAAAAAGAGTATGTATATTTTGTTAGTCGTACTAGCAGTATTAGAAATAGCAGGAGCAGTTATTTTCAAAAAATGGGCTCCGCCTGAAATTAAAATGGAAGGGTTTATTATGTTCGCAGAGCAAAATATCGGCATGATTGCTACATTTGCAACAATCTTTGGAATAACGCTAGCATCCCGCACAATTACAGAGGAATTTCAAAAAGGGACAATTAAACAATTGTTGATTCGTCCGAGAAAGCGAGTTACGATATTATTTTCAAAGTATATTACAGTTCTCTTAGCTATATTATGTGTATGTATTGTTTCTTTACTTACAGCAATGTTGATTGGTCTAATTACATTTGGCGGGGACACTGGAGCGGTAACTTTTACAATTTTGTTAAAACGCTTTGCTTATAACATTTTACCGATATTATTTTATCCAACAGTTGCATTCTTGCTAGCGAATATTTTTAGAAAATCAGTTTTACCATTAGTTATTACACTATTTTTCTTCTTCATAGAGGGAATGTTAAAAATGCTAGTATTCCAATTTGCCCAAGGTATAGCAAAATATATTGTAATGTTTCACTTAAATTTAAATATGTATGATAGTAATGTGTTGCTCAGTCAAGGGGCCAAACCAATATTTACAGAGTTTAGCTTTACAACTTCTTTGTTATTTGTATTAGCTCATTTTGCTGTTTTACTTGTTGCTTCTAGTGCATTGTTCCAAAAGCGCGATGTTCTATAAGAAAATAAATCCCCGCTTAGCGGGGATTTATTGCCTTTAGTTATATCATGATAAATAAAAGAAGAGATCACAGTATGTTGATACTATAATATAACTATATCATGTTGGAGGTGTTTTCTATTAATCTTGCATTTTCACGTATTCGACTTCGTAGTTTTTTTGGATGGATGATTTTAGGTGCATTCATTGCATATGTTCCATTAGGAATAATAGGGGCTGAAAGTAGTTCATTTGAGTTTGTTTCAGAAGCATTGGTTTTCTTTGTTTTTCCGTTATTTTGGCTATTTTATAAGATGAACAAACATAACGCAGTATTTACAAGTTTTTTTGATAAACCAGCATCAATTCCATGGATGTTAATTTTGATTGCTACTGCTATGGGAATGATTTTTTCATTTGGTATATCTTTTATTCAATATTACATATTAGCTCAGTTGATTCCTGATTTTCTAGTTAATTTATTAAGTGATGGAAATGTTATTGATATGAGTACTACTTTTACAAAGATTTTTAGTGTGATTTCAGCTTGTATATTTGCCCCAATTATGGAAGAAGTAATTTTTCGCGGTTTTTTCTTAAATCGAATGACGTATAAATGGGGAGTGAAACGCGCTATTATCGTTTCTTCACTTATTTTTGGATTCGGGCATATTGATGTGATTGGTGCGTTTTTATTTGGCGTCGTTATGTGTCTTTTATACATTAAGACAAAAAGTATATGGACAAATATTCTTGTGCACGCCTTAAACAATAGTGTTGTTAGCATCATTCAATTCAGTGATAGCAGCCGCGCACAAGAAGCAGTGAAAATCGCTGATCTGCAAGCACAGAGTAATTTATGGATTGGTTTGGTTATTATTATTATTAGCTTATTATGGCTTGTTCCCTTTATTCGTAACAATTGGCGTGCTGTAAAAGAAGTTGGACTGCCATCATTACGGATCATTCAAGAGGAAAAACAAGCTGACTTAATTGCACAGCAAGCCACATATAGTCAAGTTGTATTGACAGAACGCTATATGGCTGTCGAATTGCCTGATGAAGCTGTCAATCATTTGCGTTTAGAAGAACGTGATTATGTAAAAGTGGAACTAGTGGATGATACAATTGTGATTAAAAAAGCAGATGAAAGAGAAAGGCTCTCCTAAAGAAAAATGGAGAGCTTTTCTCTTTAGTAAATAAGAATTTCTACGTGGAAATTGTTTCCGTTTTTTATATATTTAATATCTGTTACAGTACGTACCTTCTTTAAAATTTCTACTTTTTCACCGATTCTCGGAATAGTTGGAACATTGTCCCAGATACCAAGCAAATCATCCATTGTCTTTGTCTTTTCGTAAAACCAAATTTTCACCGTGATGCCCCTTTCTTATTTTTGTATTTTAATACATGATAATACATTTTTATTCTTTTTGTAAGGGGTTTTAACGTATTTTTTGAATGAATTTAACAAAAAAATTTTCACTCATGAAAGACATGTTCAGCATTAGGTATTAATGACATTTCTGAATCTTTACGATGAATTTGCAACACTTGTGACCATAGAAGAAATTTTAAATTGCTTAGATAAAGAGTGCAGTAAAAAATTTTCTTACTTTAATATTATAGTGAGAAAATAAAGAATAATTTTATAGAAAAAAATAAGAATATTTTGTATAATTACATTACAATAATTTTGAAAATAGGGGTGGCAGCGTATGGCACATATTCCAGTAAAAAAACTAGAAACATTATTAGCATTAGCTGATGATGATAAACAAAAACAAAAAGAATTTTACGAAACATTGTTAACAACATATGTTTATGTTGCAGGAACAGTTGATGTAAAAGAAGGAGATTCACAAGGAACAGTGCATTTACGTTATTTCCAAGGTGATGGAAGATGGATTTTACCATTTTTTACACAGCTTGAATTTTTACAAGCCGTACTGCCTGAAGATGTGCCTGTGATTACGATTCGTGGAAAAGAATTATTTGAGAACATTGATGGGGAAGCAACAGGGGTCTTAAATATTGGCACAGATCTTGATAAAACATTTACACCTCCAGAAATTGCTGATATTGCTTCGGGAAGAATTTTTAATTATTATCTATAAAGTACCGTTACCATTTTTCCTTTGCGTCATATAGTATTAGTAGCTTGACCAAGGGGGGATGGAGATAGATGGCTGACAATAATAACAATAACAACAACAATAATAGCAACTGCTGCTGGGATAACTTGTATAATTGGAAAAACCGTAATAACAACAATAACAACAACAACAATAACAACAATAACAACAATAATAACAAAAACAAATACAACTGTTGCTGGAATTACTGGAATTATTGGAATAACAACAATAACAACAACAACAACAAGAATAACTGAATGGAAAAAGGAGAAGCAAAAAGCTTCTCCTTTATTATTTCTATACAAAATTCCCTCGTATTAACGAGAAATATGAGATTCCCACTTCAAGATTCAGAGAAAACGAAGAAGATTGGTGGAGAAGGAAGAAGCCCTAACTGACGGAAGCTAGAAGCTTCACTGTATACCAGAAGAGATGCAAATCGTCTTTTGTTGTCCATTTATTGTAGCAGGAACACTAAGAGGTACTCCTACATTTGATTGTATGTGACCAATTGGTAAGCCACTTAAAAGAGGGATATTATAAGATGTAATGTAATCATATAGAATTTCAGAAATAGATAAAGATGGTTTTGAAGATGTACAGTTATGACAACTTGCAAAGATAACGCCGGCACACTGTTCAAGTTTCCTTCCTAAGCGTAATTGATTTAGCATGCGATCAATACGATACGGTTCTTCTGCAATTTCTTCTAATAAAAGTAGTTTATTTCTTGTATCAATTTCGTAAGGTGTACCGAGTGTGCTTGTAATTACACTTAAATTTCCCCCTACAAGAGGGGCGGTGATAGAACAAGCAAAAGAATGAATAAATTCTGCTCCTTCTAAAATAATAGGGTACGGATGGAAGAGTTGTTTGAAGGAGGAGAAAGAGAGAGAATCAAGGCTTTTTCCAACTTCCTCCATCATGGGACCATGGAAAGTAACGAGTTGTGAAAATTGCCCAAAAGCAATATGTAGGGCAGTAATATCGCTATACCCCCAAAAAATCTTGGGGTTATCTCGAATGAGTGCATAATTAATATAAGGTAGAAGGCGACCGGTACCATATCCGCCTCTTGCACAAAAAATAGCTTTTACATATGGATCTGCGAAGGCTTTGTGTAAGTCATGAACACGAATGGCATCACCTCCGGCTAAATAGCCTCGTTTTTCTTGTACGCTTTGTCCAATTATAACGAACAATCCTAGTTCTTCTAATTTTTGTTTTGCTTGAAGAATATGCTCTATGGATGGTGGACCTGCTGGAGCAATGATCATAACGGTATCTCCGTATTTTAACGGTTTAGGATACTGCATCAAATTTCCCCCCTTTTCTTTCACTATATTCACTTATATGATATTCGATCCTTGTGAAAAGAAGGAAATCATTTGGCATGACAAGAAAGTATAAGAGAAAGGGGAGAAGAAAAGATGTTCCATAGTCGAGTATGTGAGAAACTGCAAATTACATATCCTATTATTCAAGCTGGGATGGCAGGAACAATTGTAACCCCAGAATTAGTAGCCGCTGTATCTAATAGTGGAGGATTGGGTACATTGGGTGCAGGATATATGAGTCCTGAACAAATCCGTTTAGCCATACGTATGATTCGTCAGTTAACAGATAAGCCGTTTGCGATAAACTTATTTATTACAAAAGAAGTGGAAATTGACGAAAAACAAGTAGAAGAGACACAAAACCTGCTAAAGCCTATTCGAGAAAAATTGCAATTGGGAATAGCGAAGCGAATGTTACATCTGCCGAAAAATTACAAAGAACAGCTGCAAGTTCTTATTGAGGAGAATGTTCCTGTTTTTAGTTTTACCTTTGATACACCAAAACAGGAGGAGATAGAATTATTAAAAAGAAAGGGTATAAAAGTAATTGGTACGGCAACGAATGTAGCAGAGGGGAAGATATTGGCTCATTTAGGAGTAGATATTATTGTTGGACAAGGAAGTGAAGCAGGGGGACACCGCGGGACATTTCTAGGAAAAGAACAAGATTCTATGATTGGAACGACTGCGCTTATTCCGCAGCTTGTTGATGCTGTTCCGCATATTCCAATTGTTGCGGCAGGTGGGATTATGGATGGACGGGGAGTAGTGGCAGCCTATGCACTTGGTGCAGAAGGGGTACAAATGGGTACAGCCTTTTTAACCTGTTATGAAAGTGTAGCTCATGAGGCACATAAAGAGGCAATTATAATGAGTACAGACCAAAGTACGACAATGACTCGTGCATTTTCGGGGAAATATGCGAGAGGGATTCGAAATACTTTTATTGAAGAATTGGAAAGTACAGAAGGAAAAATTCCTGTATATCCAATTCAAAATGTATTAACAACAGAAATTCGCCAAGCAGCAGCGATACAAAATAATAGTCAATATATGTCACTTTGGGCAGGACAAGCTTCCTCTTTAGCCAGAACAGAAGAGGCGCAGCAAATTATAATGCGAGTGATTAAAGAAGCGAAAGAGACATTAGAAAGATTACAAAGTACAATCTATATATAAAAAAAGAACGCTTGAAAACTCAAGCGCTCTTTTTTAGTTATTTTCATAAAATTGCTGAATTGCCTCGTCGACATATACCCAGCCTTTCCAACCTAAATGCATCGTATCTTTTAAGAAATACTTATCATATTCATGGCTTGAAAAATCTGCAACTGGGAATCCAGCTTTTTTAATTTGGTCATTTATTTTTTGATAGTACACATCACGTCGTTCTTTCGGGAATCCAGCATAATCATACCATGGACCATTAACTGGAACAGAAATGAATAATGGTTTTGCATGCTCTTGTTTTAGAATGTCTAAAACTAATTGGAAATCATCATATTCTGGGGATTCCTCGAATGATTCATTTGCTCGATATCCTTTTAGACGTTTTAATTTATCCTTAATCTTTTGGTCATAGTAGGGATCTTCAATACCGAATGGATTCGTTTGAGATTCCGCTTTACCAGTTTTTTCTGCACGGTTACGAATATCGTTCCATGCAAGGGATTTTAATTCAGGATCCGTATGTGTTTTTCGCGGTTTAATATCAAACATTGATGTAACTAAATCTTTACGATCCAAAATGTTACGATATACGTACGCAAATGGTTTTGCTACCGCTGCTTTCACTTTATGTTTTGTATCGTCATATACGATTCCTTCTAAAGAAGTTTTTAGGAGTGTATCTTTACGAACAATTTCAAAACTTAATAAGCGGTTTGCAATTTGCTTTTTCATTTCAGGCTTTAATTCATTATTAAAGATTAAATGATAAGCTTGTTGAGATGAAAAGTTTGGCGCAAAATGAACTTCGTCTAACCCTTGTTTTTCAAACCATTGCGGTGAAAGGACGAAGACAATTTTGCGATCTTTTAACTGATCCATTGATGATGCTAAATTTAACACATGAGTAAGACTTTGTGTTCCACCACGACCGATAAGAAACGGAGTAAATTCTTCATTTTTCACTTTAAAGTAGTTAGATGGATGATATACATCTAACCGAGAAAATTCCGATGAACCGTACATCGGAAGGTATTTTGGATCTTCTAGCGCCTTTTGTTGCAGTGCAATGCCTTGGAACATATCTTTCTTTAAAGATGTTGAGGCATCGTTGACCTTTTGCTCCCCGATAAGTGGTAAAAGGAAGCGTGATGGAATAAATAACACCACGCAAAAAAGAGCAAATGCTAGAAGCATCGGGCCAAACGTTGGTTTTTTCATCGCATATCTTCCAGTTTCTTAATAATCATGTTTGGTGTTGCCCATTCGTCGCGATCAAAGTCAGAAATAGATACTTCAATACCTAAACGTTCTTGAAGTTCTACTAATAAAGATACTGTACCGAAAGAATCAAGAATGCCTTCTTCAAATAATTGTACATCTGTATTTTCTTTTACGATATCATTTTCACATACTTCTTCTAAAATATCTAATACTTGATCTTTAAATTCAGCCATTGTGTATTCTCCTTTATATCCATAATGTATTATGTGTAACTTCCTAAGAAGTTTTTAACTAAAAGTGTCTGCCTAGGTTACCAGAGAAGAGTAGGAGACCGAGACAAACGAAATGGAATGTAATGATAATTCCAAGGACATGTGTGAATTTATTATTTGGCCAAAACTTATGCTTTTTATTTTTACGTTCGAATATATCAAACGCAATAAACAAAATTGCATGATATAAGCCATACGTAATATAATACCACGTTAGTCCATGCCAAAGTCCCATAATTCCAAAGTTTAAAAATGCACCGATATAAGAAATTGTATAACGGTTTTTAATTAGTTTTTTCTTTGTCGCAAAAAAGACAAAGCGCATATAAATAAAGTCGCGGAACCAAAATGATAAGGTCATGTGCCAGCGGTTCCAGAAGTCCTTAATATTACGACTTAAAAATGGCTTGTTAAAGTTTTCAGGCGTCTTAATACCCATCATATAACTTACACCAATTACGAATGCGCTATATCCTGCAAAGTCAAAGAATAGATATAAACTATACGAGTACATATCAGTCATAAATGAAGCAAATGTAGCTTGTTTAGAAATTGCTGCATCCCAAATATAAGTTTTAATTAAATACGCAATAATAAATTTGTAAAGAAATCCTTGGAAAATACGATTGATTCCTGTATAAAGCATTGCCTTATACTCATCAGCTGATGGTGGTTTCTCTACATCTTTTTGAAAGCGACGATACCGATCAATCGGGCCTGTTGAAATCGCTGGGAAGAACAGAAGAAACTCCCAAAACTTAAATAGAGTTATTTCTTTAATAAGCCCATCGCGAATTTCAAATATCATTTGTACTGCTCTAAAGGTTACGTATGATATACCAAGAAATACGACTAATTTTATAGCTGGTATATCAAAAAATACGGTTGATTTTAAAGCTGGTACAACAGGTGCGATTTTTACTAAGATAAGCGGTAAAATCGATAAAATCACAGCAGCGCAAAAGATACTCGTTTTGTTATCACGCTGTCGCAGTGTTAAATATCCTTTAATCAAAATAAATTGCCAAATTGCAAATAATGCTAATGCAACAGCTTGTTTTGGTTTATCCGAAAAGATAATTGCCAGCATAATAAGTGTTACAACCGCATTATATTTGCGCAGCATTTTTCCTTGTAACCCAGCAATGATGGTAGGGATAAGTAAAATGCCCACAATCACGAAAAAATAAAATGATGCATATGGGGTCATGCTGTAACCTCACTCAATAATTTTTTACGATCTACTTTTCCATTTGGTGTCATTGGAATAGAAGATTGATACATGAATTTTCGTGGAATCATGTAATTCGGTAATCGTTCATTGAGTTCTTTTTTAATCGCAGATGTTAATTTGAATTCTTTTTCAAAAGAATGTTCACTTGGAACAACAACTGCTAATAAGTAGTCGTATTTTTCACCTTTTTTAATTGGAAGTACCACAGCAGCTTCCACATACGAACATGAACGAAGGTGATGTTCAATTTCTTCTAATTCCATACGATAACCGTGTAATTTAATTTGGAAATCAAGACGACCATTATAGAAAAGAAGTCCATTTTCTAAATAACCAGCGTCACCTGTTTTGTAAGCACGTTCGCCGTCAATAACAGTGAACGCCTTTTCTGTTAATTCAGGGCTTCCTAAGTATCCAACACTTACACTCGGACCAACGATTACAATTTCACCTTTTTCACCATCAGCTGCAACCGTACCATCTTCCTTCATAATGATGATGCGGCAATCTGATTTACAGTAACCGACTGGAAGAGATTGATACTTGTCTACTACTTCATTTGTTACATGAATACCAGTCACAGCAACAGTTGCTTCTGTTGGTCCATATGTATTCATAATAGTAGCTTTTGGGAAGCGCTCTAATAGTTTTCTTGCAACATCATTAGATAATACTTCACCGCAGAATAAGAATGTTTTCATGTTTGGAAGCATACCTTCTGAGAAAGATGGTTCCATTAAACACATTTCTGCAAAGGATGGTGTAGACGTCCAAACTTGTACATCTGATTGTTCTAAAGAAGCAAATAAATCTTTTGGACGTGCAATCATATCTTTATCAATTGCCCATAGTGTACCGCCTGTTACTAATGACGGATAAATGTCCATAACAGATAAGTCAAATGAGAATGGTGCTTGGTTTAAAAAGACTTGTTCGGTTTGTAAGTTGAAATCTTCAATTGCCCATTTTGTGAAGCTTACAAGACAATTATACGTAATTTGTACACCTTTTGGATTTCCAGTACTTCCTGATGTATAAATAATGTAGAAGTTGTCTTCACCCTGTACTGCATGTTCAGGATTTGCTCTTTTTCCTTTATGAGTAAGAAGAATATCTTCTAATTTAGTTCCGTCAACAATCTGAACTGGTAAATCAGCTATTGTAACATCTGTTGGAGATAAAAGTAGCTTTGCACCAGAACTTTCTGCAATACGTAGCACACGATCAACTGGAATGGATACATCAACTGGAATGTACGCATGACCAGCTTTGACACACCCTAAGAAACAGACAATCATTTCTGGCTGCATATGTCCGTATACCATAATTGGCGAACGGTCATCTTCATATTGAGAAGAAATCCAAGATGCTAATGCATCAGAGTCTTCTTTTAATTGTCTGTACGTAATTTTCGCATCTCGCCAAACGAAAGCGGTTTGGTCAGGCGTTTCAACCGCCCACTTTTCGATTTGTTCTAATAACATCATAACGCTCCCACCCTAAAATTCATTGTAAATAAATGTACTTGTGTTTGTATCTTGGAATCCATACAACCATAGTAAAGCAAGTAAAATCGCAAGGTAATAACAAGTTTTTGCAACCCATTGCGTGAGTGGTTGAGACCATATTTCTTTTAATGTTTTCATGTCTGTCCCCCTCTATAAAATAATATCCGTATGTAAGTATCATATCCTACATCACTTTGAAAAACACAGAGATTCCACATTTTAGGAAAGTGTAATATCAAAAGGCTCTTTTCTGATAGTAGCACTAAATATAAAAAAAGAAAATCCCTAACTTAACAATTATATTACATTCCAGATAGAATTGTAATTCCTTTGCATTTGAAAGAGGCATGATTATATTTCTTCTAACTAAAATAGTACATAAAATCTTGTTGTACAAAGGAATAAGGTCATGATGATGGAGTAAGATTCTTGAAAATAGAATAGGGGGTTAAAATGAATGAAATCATCTCAAGTAGATTGGTTATTATATCTTTCTGAAGAAAACATTCGAATGTGGCGACGTTATTTACATCAGTACCCTGAATTGTCATTTCAAGAGAAGCATACAGCACAGTTTATATATGATACATTGCACTCATTTTCTTACTTTGACCTAACAAGGCCAACAACATGTAGTGTAATGGCAAGAAGAAAAGGAAAAGGTTCAGGGAATGTTATTGCTATTCGAGCAGATATAGATGCACTTCCAATTCAGGAACAAACGATGAAACCATATGCATCTATTGTACCAGGAGTTATGCATGCTTGCGGTCATGATGCACATACAGCAATTTTGCTAGGTGTGGCTGAGGCGTTAGTAAAATATAATGAAGACTGGGGTGGAGAAATTCGTCTTTTGTTTCAACATGCTGAGGAACAGTACCCTGGTGGAGGAAAAGAGATGGTGGAAGCGGGAGTTATGGATGGGGTAGATTATGTCATTGGTCTTCATGTAATGTCAGGACTAGGGAGTGGACAAATAGGAATTTCCTATGGACCAATGATGGCAGCACCGGATGTATTTACAATTGAAGTTAAAGGAAGAGGAGGACATGCTGCTCATCCGAAACAAACAGTGGATCCTATTGCAATTGGTGCACAAATTATTACGAATTTGCAACATCTTGTGTCAAGACGGACGGATGCGTTTGAACAACGGGTGGTATCAGTCACGCAATTTCATGCAGGAACAGCTGATAATATCATTCCTGAGACAGCAACGATTGTAGGAACGGTGCGTTGTTTTGAGAACACATTACGACAAGAATCTAAAGAAATTATTGAACAAATTGTGAAGGGAATTACAGCAGCACATGATGCAACGTACTCATACACGTATCGTTACGGATACAATCCGGTAATAAATGATTCCTATGTAACAAAGATAGTAGAAGATAGTGCCATTGAATTGTTTGGAAAAGAAAGTATTATCTCACTTCCCCCTTCTATGGGAGGGGAGGATTTTTCTGCATACTTACAAAAGGCTCCAGGTTGTTTTATAAAGTTAGGAACGGGAAATATAAACAAAGATACTTGTTATCCGCACCATCATCCGAAATTTGATGTGGATGAAACAGCATTAATTCGTGGTGCACAATTATTTTTGCAAGCGGCAATGAAGCTATTGAAAGGATAAAGTAAAACTTCCATCAGTGCTACGGTCCTCATTTATAATTAGTTGAATAAATTCAGTCCATATGGGAAGTCTTTTCATGAGAAATCTCTTTAATTTTTTACGTATATGCTAGGATAAAAAAAGGCAACTGCGAATATCGCAGTTGCTTCTATTTCTTTCCGTTTGAGAGGGTTAAGAAAGAACTATGCTCATTCATAGTATATGTATGTCTCCCGGACAAGCTTGTACCTTTTCATTAATTTTCAAAACATATGGGGAGTATTTTCACGAGAAATCTCTTTAATTTTTTACGTATATGCTAGGATAAAAAAAGGCAACTGCGAATATCGCAGTTGCTTCTATTTCTTTCCGTTTGAGAGGGTTAAGAAAGAACTATGCTCATTTATAATATATGTATGTCTTCCGGACAAGCTTGTATCTTTTCATCAATTTTTTAAAAAAAACATTGACTTTGATAATCATTATCAATTAATCTGATGGTGTTATTCTAATTGATAATGATTATCGTCTTTGTCCATTCCATGCTAAAGGAAATAAATAATATTAAAAATAAGAGAATAAGATACATTCATAAAGGGAGAGAGTAAAATGAGTAAGTTAGTAATGATTTTTGCAAGTATGAGTGGAAATACAGAAGAGATGGCAGATCATATTGCCGGGGCAATTCGCGAGGCGGGAAAAGAAATTGAAGTAATCGATATTATGACATCACCAGAAGCGTCTGTTTTAGAAGATTATGAGGGGATTGTATTAGGTGCTTACACATGGGGAGACGGTGATTTACCAGATGATTTCTTAGATTTCTATGATGAAATGGATAAATTGGATTTAACGGGGAAAAAAGCAGCGGTGTTTGGCTCTTGTGATACTGCATATCCAAAATACGGGGCAGCTGTTGATATTTTAATAGAAAAATTACAGGAGCGCGGAGCTAACGTTGTACTTGAAGGATTAAAAGTAGAATTAACACCAGAAGACGAAGATGTTGAAGCGTGTCGTCGTTTTGGTAAAGAGTTTGCAAACCACCTTTCTTAATGACATTTGAAGAAAAGAAATGAAGGGAAGACGTTTAGCGTATTCCCCTTAAAACATGTAACAGTCTTTCTTGATTATTTTCAATCATTTTTGAATCATTTGTTTCAAAACCATATACAAGGTTATGTAGTATAGGACTGTATTGATAAAAGGAGATAATCCGTTCAAAAAATGTTGCATCCTTGTTATTCGTTAAAGTTGCATATTCTTCGTATACTTCTAATGTAAAGATATGGCCATAATCAGCATATAATCCAGCAAAATCAAATGCGGGATCACCAATTTGTGCATCTCCTATATCAATGATACCAGCAATGTGCTTAAGAAGAGGATGAAATAGAATATGTTTGTGTGTTAAGTCAGCATGAATAACTGTTTGTAAGGATGAACTTGTATATAATTGCTCTAAAAATGTTTGAAATAGTCTATTCAATTGTTTAGTTTCTTCTATTGTAAATGTAGTAAACAGATAATGTTGTAGTTTCATATGGAGTTTCTTCCAATATTCAGCTGTTTGTTCAACTTGAAATCCCCACTCTTTTGCAAGTGTAATAGGAACTGTATGGAAAGCAGCAAGAAATGATGCAAGTTGGGTAACAATTTTCGTTTTTTCATTAATTGAGAGATTATGTAAGTAAGATGGTTTGAATGGTTTACCATGGATCATTTTATAGTAACTGCAAACAGGAGCTGTATCTATTTTATTTTCGTATAGAATATGATAGTTCGGTACTTCTATTTGTTGTGTTTGCAACATAGGGGACAGTACCTCATATAATTGTTTTTCACGAGGGATTTTTTTTGCGTATTCAACTTTCCTAGGAAATCGAAATAACCATTCATCATTTATCAGAATAGCAACATTATCCCAACCGCTTTCATCTTGATGAAAGGAATGGATAGGCAAATTCGGGAGTGTTTTTCGAATGTATTGCATATAGTATGTCATTTTTTCGCCTCTTTCTTTTATTATTCCACATTAACGGGCAGTAAGATCCCCACCCAAAGATTAAGAGAGAAGCGTTGTCCAGCTCTAGCGGCTAGAATCTCCGGTCGTTTCCCCCCTCAGACGAGGCAAAAAGCGCCTCTCTGCCTTGAGCGCGGGCGTCCTGCGATTCTGGGCGAGCCGCTTCCGCTTTTCTACAGAAGATAGGTGGAGGATAACTGCTGGCATGCGCCCGATTGGTGAGAGCTTTCCACCAGTGGGGATGAAGATCCCTCACTGGTGGGAGTTTCACTTTATAAATTCTCGTTTTGCTGCTGTATCTCCTTTTTACTCAAATCAAGATTCGCACTTTCGATAGCTCTATGTTTGTCTAAAGAATCTCCGGCGTATCCTTTTTGTGTTTTTATAACCCTTTTACTTGAATTTGCTGAGTTATTATTCATATGAATTCGTCCTTTCTTTTATCCCGCTATTCGTGGGCAGTAAGACCACTACCGCTTTTCTACAGAAGATAGGTAGGGGATAACTGCTGGCATGTGCCCGATTGGTGAGAGCTTTCCATCAGTGGGGGATGAAGAAAATCCCCACTGATGGAAGTTTCACTTTACCTAAAATATACGAAAGTAATAAGTAATAGCAGTACAGCTGCAAAAATAACGATGCCGACTAAAAATGTCATGTTAGAATAACGAGGTGATTTATGTACATCTTGACGATAACCAGGTGAAATTTCTGGTGCAAACTCTTCTTGATAAGATTGTTGTTCTTCCTTTTGATCCACTGTTGTAACTCCTTTATGTTTTTTATATGTTACACGTTATAAGGAAGAAATATACTCTCAATATGTTAAGCACTGAGCGAGAACCCAGCCAATAGATATTGATAATAGCAGAATCATAAGTCCGACAGCACGATTATCTTCTTCAATTGCTTTCTTAATACTGAAGCGAATTACAACAAGTTCTATAATGTAAAAAGCAATAATTTGTATTACAATACCGATAGCACTCCAAAGAATCATATCGATGAGTGAAGCAGATTGGGAGATGGCTGCCCCAATTATAAACGTAAGGCCAAGTAACTTTCCTCCCATTGCCATAGCTGCAGATACATTTCCTTTTGCTATTAATTGAAGTTCCTTTCTATTTGTTGTCAAATCAAATAGAAGAAAACCGACATATAGTAAAGTAAGTCCCGTTCCGGCGCATATGAAAAAATGTAGAAATAAATTCATATTTCCCTCCTTTCTTTTGTGAGAATCCAATCTTTTCCTTTTATTATACATGAAATAAAAAAGTGCTTTTATAAAAATAATGGGAAAATTATTTTTGGAGGATATTATAAAAATAGTGGATGTTAAATATATCGATATCTTATTATAGGGGGTTATGTATATAGTTTGTAGGAAAAAAGGGTGTTCTTACTTAAAGAACCTTTTCTCCCAAAAAACATTATGTGAGTTTGAATCCATATGTAGCAGCAATTGCTTTATATGTTGTTTTTTGATTTGTGGTGATTACAGTTGTTTCGATAGGAACACGATCAAATAGCCAATGTACGTCACTATTATACATGCGAACGCAACCGAGTGTTGTCCATTTTCCGATGGCGCTTACATTATTAGTTCCGTGAATGGCATATGTTGTTCCTTTTGTTCCTTTGAAGTTCAGACCGAGCCATCGATCCCCTAATGGGTTGCGTGAATCACCCCCAGGAATATGTTTGGCATAGTAGGGCCGATTTTTAATTTTGTTGACAATCTTATATTTCCCTAGGGGTGTTGGTGTGCTGCTTTTTCCAGTAGCAACTGTAAACTCTTTTACAAATTTACCTTTTTCATAATATGCCATCTTATTCGTTGCTACATTGACAATTAACAAATGTTCTTGCTGGTATGTCTCTGCGTTAGCTGTCTTAATAGGAAGCATAAAAGAAAAGAATAATAATAGTACAATCGCAATCTTCCTCATATTAAATTAGTCTCCTTTATGTAAATATCAAAATTTATTATAGCTTTCTTTTATAAGGAATCCTATTACTTTTTTATTTATATAAAAAATATTAAGGATATGTAAAAAAAGCCGCTATTTAGCGGCTTTTTAATGTAATATATTTTTGCTGTACTTGAAATAAACGAGCGAGTAAAAAGATTGCACCGAAAGCTAATCCTAAAATTAGACCAATCCAATAACCTTTTGCAGCCAAAGTTGTATATGTTGCAAGTGTATAACCGAGCGGGAGACCTATTATCCAATATGCAACTAATGTCATAACAAGTGCTACATTTACATCTTTATAACCGCGAAGTGCACCCTGTACTGGGGTTGCAACGGCATCAGAAAATTGGAATAAAATCGCAAACACGAGAAATTGTTTCGTTAATTCGTGTACTGCAGAATCATTTGTATAAATAGAGGCAATGTTGTCATCAAATAAAAATAGTAAGATGGAATATAACAGTGCGAAAGCTAGTGCTAATCCAATACCAATAAAGCTATAATGTTTAGCATCTTTATATCGGGAAGCACCGACTTCAAACCCGACAGAAATTGTCATTGCCATGGATAAACTGAGTGGTGTCATATATAAAAGAGATGCGAAGTTCATCGCAGCTTGGTGAGCGGCAATGGTTGTTGTGTTAAAATTACTCATAAATAATGTAACAGCAGCAAAAATACTTGTTTCAAAAAAGATCGCAAATCCAATTGGTACACCAAGTTTTAATAATTCCTTCCAGCTTGATAAAGAGAGGCGATACAAACGTTGGAAGACACCATAAGAAGAGAAAGGCTCTTTCGTACGGATAATGACAGTAGTGATAAGTAAAATACACCAATATGTCGATGTTGAAGCAATGGCAGCTCCGACTCCACCGAGTTTTGGAAAACCGAAATGACCAAAAATTAATATGTAGTTCAACATGATATTAATCGGTAAAGATAGTAAAGTAATAATCATTGTTGTGCGTGTTTTTCCTAAGGCATCAATAAAGCAGCGGAGCACTGTATATACAAATAGCGGAATGATACCAAATGCGATAATGCTTAAAAATTGAGCAGCAATTTGGGCTACTTGTTTCTCTAAATGCATGGCATGTAAAATTGGTGAAACCACAAGGGATCCAATTATTATAACAATAATACTGACTAAGATTGCTAAGTATACGGCTTGTGTCACAACGTGAGATACATTTTCTTTTTGTTTGGAACCGATAAGGTGAGCGACAATAGGAGTTGTTGCCATTAAAATACCTGTTAATCCTGTACTAATTGGAAGCCATATACTTGCTCCAATTGCAACTCCAGCTAAATCAGTGGCACTTGCATGACCTGACATCGTCGTATCGAAAAAACTCATTGAAAATAATGACATTTGTGTAACAAATATGGGGAAAAATAATAAGACAAATTGCTTGATTTTTTGTGAAATCGATGTAGTTTCTTTCATATATACTCCTTTCTAAAATACGAACAAGCCGCTTCAATCATACTATTGAATAAGAATTTAGAAAAGTAATACGCATTTATAACAATATTGGTGCATTTTGATAGAATTTGAAAAAAACGATGCGTGTTTGGCGAAGATACGGTATTATGATAAAGTATGAAAAAAGTATTAAGGAGGCACGGTTGTGGCTGATTGGTTAATTGGATTAATCATGGGTGCTGTTGAAGGGTTGACGGAGTTTTTACCTGTATCATCAACAGGGCATATGATTTTAACAGGGCATTTAATTGGATTTGAAGGCGATAAAGCAAAAACGTTTGAAATTGTTGTTCAATTAGGATCCATTTTAGCGGTTGTTGTTGTATTTTGGAAGCGATTATGGTCGTTAGTTGGAATTGGACGAGTAAAGCAAGGGCCATCGTTAAACTTATTACATATTATTATCGGAATGATTCCAGCTGGTTTACTTGGTGTTTTACTCCATGACAAAATTAAAGAGATTTTATTTGGACCAGGTCCAGTTGTTATTAGTTTAGTTGCTGGTGGTATCTTAATGATTGTTGCTGAGAAATTCTCAAAGCCAAGCACAGCGAAAACACTGGATGACATTACATATAAACAAGCATTTACGATTGGAATGTTTCAATGTTTAGCATTATGGCCTGGTTTTTCTCGTTCAGGATCTACAATTAGTGGCGGTTTGCTAGCGCGTGTGTCTCATACAGCAGCAGCTGAATATACATTTATTCTTGCGGTACCAATGATGGTAGCTGCAACAGGTCTTGATTTAATTAAGAGTTGGAATGAATTAAGTGCAGCAGATCTGCCATTATTTGCAACTGGATTTATTACTGCATTTATAGTTGCTATGCTAGCAATTGTTTCATTCTTAAAATTATTATCTCGTGTGAAATTAACACCATTTGCATATTATCGTTTTATTATTGCTGCGGTGTTTTACTTCTTTGTTTTATAATAAAAAAACTGCCATTTGGCAGTTTTTTATTTTGCTATTTTTTCAATCATATTTTCCATTACGTGCTCCCAAATGGAAGTGTCAGAAGTTAATGCTTTACGAAACTCAGCATACATTTCTTTTTGCTTTTCTTCAAACAGTGGATCATCTTTTTCTGGTAATGTAGCACGCATAGAAGTAACGAATTCTTGAACTTTTGAAGCGCGTGGCCCCCAAACATATTTTTCATTTCCTGCTGCGTCAATAAAAATGAAAATTGGAATCGCACGTGCTGTACCATTTGTTAAGTATTGATCCATCAATTCTAAGTTATCATCACGAATAAGCAAACTCATCTCGATATTGGCAACTTCGCAAATGCGTTTCATAATTGGTATGCAAAGAAGGGCATCACCACACCAATCTGCTGTTAAAACAATAACGTTTAAACGATCGTTTTGATGTTGCTCTAAAACAGGAAGAAGTTCATTTGGAATTAAGAAATTATTATAAATATGTAGTAATTCGTGTTGATTCACTGTCATATTATTTACATATGTATCAAAGGACATGCCTTTTTCAAACCATTGACGTAACGTCATGTACTACACCTCTTTCTCTATTTGTTCATATTGTACCAAATATTTTACGGGAAAGCTGGTAAAGTTACTTTTATCGGTAATCTATATTTTGTCGAGTGTAAAAAGCTAGAAAAATAAAGTGAAACTTCCATTGGTGGAGGTTTTTTCATCTATCCTACTGATGGAAAGCTATCACCAATCGGGTTTACTGCCCGCGAATAGCGGGATAAAATGAAACAGGGTGCTTCTGCGCACCCCGTTTTCTTGCTGATAAAATTCACAGCATTTTATGAAAGCAACCTTTATCATCTATTGCCAAGTAACTAAAAAAAGATACATGAATTTCCAAATAAAATGGATGACAAATTCCAAAAAGTACGTTAGTATAATTCATAATGTTTTTATTTAATCATATTAAGTAAATAGAGGGGCTGTACAAAATGTCTAATAATCGCGAGATGCTAATGGAAGATCTGTCTACAAATTTTTTTGCTATGTTTCGTACATTACGTAATGATATGAGCAAAATTTTCGGTGATTATATTCCATGGAATGAATTTATCGTGTTGCGTATTTTAAATCGTGTCCAAAAAGAAATGGTTTCCCATGTTGCGAATGAACTGAACGTATCGAATAGCCATATTACGGCTGTTGCAGAAAAATTAATTAAAAAAGAACTTGTAACGCGTTCGCGCTGTACATCAGACCGTCGGGTTGTGTACTTGGAGATCAGTGATAAAGGAAAAGAACTAGTAGCCGAAATGGAAAAACAAAAGAAGATATATCTGGAAGATAGATTTTCTACTTTGTCTGAAGAGGAAATGAAAGTCATGATTTCCATTACACAAAAGCTAATTTAGATAAGAAACGATATTGATATCTTATATTATTAGGTAAAGGTTAAAAAGATAGAAAATTATATAACATATTGAGAATAATGAATACCGCAGGAGCGGTCTTGCTATGCAAAAGCCTTCGCAATCAATGCGAAGGCTTTTCATGTGTATTTAGAATGGATTGGAGCATACTAACAATATCATTATAAAGAAGGGAAGAAAGAAGTATGTCAAGTCGTAATGGTAGTAAAGGAAGCGGGAATCAAGGAGCACCCAAAGTAGGACAATATCAACAGGAGTTCGGCACAGAGTTTGTTACTGGTGATGATAATAAAGGAAAAGAGTATCGCTCGAAAAAAGGGAGTAAATCAAGGAAGGAGTGAAGCGTATTCACTTCTTTTTTGCTATTAAATAAAGTGAAATTTTCATTATTGGAGTTTTTCCTTATCAAGGCTTTCACTAATTTGGTGTATTTCTCGCTTCTCTCTAAATCTTGAGGTGGGAATCTTACTGCCTGCGAATAGCTGGATAAAAAAAGGCCATCTTGTCATTGCAAGATGGCTTAGGAAGGGGGACAATTTATGTCAATTTAAGTTAGGGATAGAAAGCTGTTCGAGACATTAGGGATGATGTCTCATTATTAGGGAGGAACAGCTTTGATAGTTATACTATAAAAGACTGATGTGAATTCAATGTGAACTTGACGTGAAAGAATAAGGAATTTTCGCTTTTTTTATACAAAAATAAAAGTTGAAATTCAAAAGAAAAAAGATTATGCTCAACTATGTATGGAGGACGGGTTAAGGGAGTTAGTACTATGGAAATAATAGAAAAACGTGACTTGAATGATCGTTTTATACGATTAAGTCCACCACAAATTTTAGCGATTGGATTTTTTGCTTTAATTATTGTTGGCGGCATATTATTAAAATTACCGATTGCGACGAAAACGTCTATTAGTTGGGTTGATGCTTTTTTCACAGCGACCTCAGCTGCGACTGTAACAGGCTTAGGTGTAGTGGATGTAAATAGTACATTTACAACATTTGGACAAGTTGTCATCATGCTTCTAATACAAACAGGTGGTTTAGGGTTAATGACAATTGCTATTTTAATAGTTTGGGTGCTAGGAAAAAAAATAGGATTACGTCAGCGACTTCTTATTGGGGAAGCATTAAATCAAACGAACATTGGCGGACTTGTAAAATTAGTAAAACGAGTGTTTTTCTTCTCGATTTGTATTGAATTAGTGGGAGTTTTATTTTTAGCTATCCGTTTTGTTCCTGAATTCGGATTGGAAAAAGGGCTATATTACAGCTTGTTTCACGTCGTGGCTGCTTATAATAATGCAGGATTTGCTTTATGGCCAGATAATTTAACGAGATATGTTGGAGATCCTATCATTAATATTGGGATTTGTTCTTTGATTGTAATAGGTGGTTTAGGTTTTACAGTACTAATTGATATATGGTACAGTCGAAGTTTTCGGAAATTAACACTGCATTCGAAAATTATGATCGTTGGTACAATTGTATTGAGCATTTTTGCGATGATTGTCATCTTTATATTAGAGTATAGTAATATTAAGACGTTGGGTTCTTTATCGTTAAGTGAAAAATTGTGGGCATCATTTTTCCAAGGAATTACACCTCGTACAGCTGGGTTTAATACAATGGATTACGGAAGTATGAATGAATCAACGTTGTTCTTTACGATGATACTTATGTTTATTGGAGCCGGAAGTGTTTCAACTGGAGGCGGTATTAAGCTTACGACTTTTGTTATTTTAATTACATCTGTTATTTCATTTTTTAAGAAAAAAGAAGATGTTGTTTTATTTCATCGTACAATTAAAATGTCAACAGTGATGAGAGCGTTGTCGATTGTAATTGCAAGTCAATTTTTAATTTTTGTAGCAGTATTTGTACTTATGCTTACTGAAAACTTTAGCTTTATTGAATTGTTGTTTGAAACGGTTTCAGCCTTTGGAACAGTTGGATTATCAATGGGAATTACAGCTGATTTATCAGCTTTTGGGAAATGTGTGATTATGTTTGTTATGTTTTGTGGATTAATTGGACCATTAACACTTGTGTTTTCACTTGCACGGCCAGCGAAACAAAAAATTCGCTATCCATCTGAGGATGTGTTTACAGGATAAGGTATCTCGCGAGAAGCGAGATACCTTTTCTCATGTTCTGTGATGAAAAATTGTGAAGATCCTGATTGATGGAAGTTTCACTTTATTACGTAAAAAGAGAGTACAGCAAGCTGATAATAGCTGCTCGAAATATTAGTGCAACAATCGCTACTACGCCGCCCGTTACTGCTGCAATTCCACCTGTAACATTGGCACCGCGGTTATAGGCATATATGCCAAGTAGGACAGCAAGAAGTCCAAAGAGCGTTGGAAAAGTGAATAAAGATAAGACTGCAAGGGCAAGAGCGATAAATCCTGCTGTTGCTCCTCCTGCTTTTGTTGTTACTTCGTCTCTTCCTTCTCTTCCATCGTAAGGCACACCATTGGGTGCAATTTCAGCTGCGTATTCTTCGTCAAAATGATCTTCACTTTCTCTATGACGTTCTTCGTGTTTATCAGTCAATGTTAATGTCTCCTTTCATAAAGAGCTTCATGTATAGTATGAGCTGCTTTTGCTTTTTTATCCGCTTCATCGCGGTTACGTTAAGATTTTGAGAAAATAAATAAGATAAATGTCCGCAAGCGTCCGATATAAGAGCTTTCACGTAAGTAAGGAAGGAAAGAACCTCCTAATATAGGCTTCACTTCATGAAAAAGTTAAATCACAAAAGTTGGTATGTCTTCCACGTTTTTGGAAACGATAAAAAGGAATTGATAGGAAAAAGAGGTGGTTTATATGACGCAACATCCAATTGAAAACTTAATGAAAACAGCAATGGCAAACTTAAAAGAAATGGTGGATGTGAATACGATTGTTGGAAAACCAGTATCAACAGCTGATGGAAATGTTATTTTAACCGTTTCGAAAGTTGCTTTTGGTTTTGGTGCAGGTGGAAGTGATTTCGCAGGAAATGGACAATCACAAGAAGGGCAGAACTTACATCCATTTGGTGGTGGAAGTGGTGCAGGGGTTTCCATTAATCCTGTTGCGTTTTTAATAGTTGGGGCAAAAGGAATTCAGGTTATGCACTTACATAGCGGTACACACCTTGTAGAAAAAGCATTGGAAACAGTACCTAATGCAGTGCAGCGATTGGTAAATAAGCGTTAGCAGAATACTTGCATTTTAAGAAAACTATGATATAGTAGATAAAGTGTGTCTAAAAATTATACGAATATAAAGTAAATGACTATATAGAGAATTCAGATTTAAGAAAGAACAAGGGAGAGGGATAAATGATTAACATCAAGAATTTTGTTGTCGGTTTATGTATGTTAGTGAGCGGATTTGTTGTGTACGTATTAAAAGAAAAAGTACAGTTTTAACAAACAGGCTTACTTGTCAGTCTGTTTTTATTTTTGATAAAAGTGTTGACATTTTTATCGATAAGAAGTATAATTTACTTTCGTGTCTCGGTTACAGCTAGTATATATTGGTAATTCCTTACTTATACAAGTCACTTATTTGCTAAAGATCGGGCAATGATGCCAACAACTTTAGTGATCGTGCATATGATGAATTGTATTTGTAAGATGTACACCTACTAGTGATTAGGAGCGGTCGTTGGAACCGTAATGATGAAAGAGAGGCAGGGCTTTCGTCCAGTATATGTTACTTTCCCGTTAGTTAAATATAAAAAAAGAAGGCGCCTTTTTGTAAAAGGTGCCTTCTTTTTTATATGAAACGGTCCGTAAGAGCCCGATTAACGCGGCTCTTAATCAGCAGGGATGAGGAGAATCCCTGCTAATTAAAAGTTCACTTTATTGAATTCTACTCTCAACTTGTTGACAAATTTCATCAGTTGTTAACCCGCTTGCATCGATAACAGATCCCTTTATCACAGCGTTGCTAATCCCCGCTACGTTAGAATCCTGCCCGGTTACAACGCAGCAGTTACATCCTTGAACGTCACTTTCAGATTGCAATGAGACTACTTCATGTCCTTGTTGTTCTAGAGCTCGTTTTACGTTCGTTAAAGAATCCTCTACTCCAATTTTCGCCATATCATTCACCTCCTGCCATCTAGTAATATGTTCCTTTTTCGGAAGAATATTCACTAAATAACAAAGAGGTTTCACATGCTTGGCAGGAGTAGGAAAGAGTTAGTCGTTATAAACCCCAGTTAACATGTCACTTACAAAACGATCATTTTGTACATCTTGCATCGTATAATCATTTGATTGTACATCAACTGAGGCAATGTACATAGGATTTTGCGTTGTTTTATTTTGCTCTGCATATGGAAGTAATTCTACATAATCTTCTAATTTACACATTCCTTGTGTATTCATTACATCAAATAATTGAAGCATTTCCATTACTTCTTGTCTTGTTCCTTTAATTTGTAAACATGCCATATTATTAGCCCCCTTAAATTCGTCAAAATGATTTTTGAAAATAGGATTATGAGTAATAAGAAAAAAATATGAGTGTTATCCTCAAATTTTATTTTTTATTTTTTCACCTCGCTTTATTACTAGTCTTTTTCTAAAAACATGTAATAGATCGTCCGTTTATTGAATACAATAGATTCGCATCTTTTGACAAAAATCCTTCTCCTAAACAAATATTTTTTTGTAAGAAAAATGTCGAAAAAAATTTTTTGACATTTTGTAAACGTTAACAATGTTGATATATCAATATAAAGAGGGTTGTTTATAAATTTCAAAATTTAAAATTTTCAAAAAATTACTTTGATTTATTTGAAAAGGGGGCGTAAACTAGGAACCAATAAAAAAATTCAAGGATATAGGGGGCGCTTTCAAGTGAACGAGCAATGGATTTTCTTAAATGGAGAATTTGTTCCAAAAAATGAAGCAAAAGTTTCTGTCTATGATCATGGATATTTATATGGAGATGGGGTATTTGAAGGCATTCGTGTCTATAGTGGAAATGTTTTCCGCTTAAAAGAACACCTCATTCGGTTGTACGAATCTGCAAAATCCATTTTATTAGAAATTCCATATACGTTGGAAGAAGTGACCAGTATTGTTGTTGAAACAATTCGACGGAATCAATTATCTAATGGATATATTCGTTTAGTTGTATCGCGCGGAGTTGGAAATCTTGGTTTAGATCCTGATTCGTGTTCAAAGCCAAATGTTGTTGTAATCGCTGAGCAATTAGCATTATTCCCGGCAGAATATTACGAGAAAGGAATTCCGGTTGTAACAGTTGCAACAAGACGGAATCGTCCAGATGTATTAACGCCACAAGTAAAATCACTAAATTACTTAAATAATATTTTAGTGAGAATTGAAGCGAAACTTGCTGGTGTGGCGGAAGCGTTAATGTTAAATGAACAAGGATATGTGGCAGAAGGTTCTGGTGATAACGTATTTATTGTAAAAGGTAATAAGTTAATTACACCGCCAAGTTCTGCTGGAGCACTGGAAGGAATTACGAGGAATGCGATTATGGAAATTGGTGAGAAGCTTGGTTATGACGTAAGGGAAGAATTATTTACACGTCATGATGTGTATGTAGCAGATGAGGTGTTTTTAACAGGTACAGCAGCTGAAGTTATTGCGGTAACAAAGGTTGATGGCAGAGAAATTGGAGCTGGAAAACCAGGAGCGCATACAAATCGTTTATTAGAAGAATTTCGTAAGCTTGTTGTAGAAGATGGCGAAAAAATTTATGAAGAAAATAAAGTAATTTGATGGGAGAGTAACCGATGCGAAGCAATATGATTAAACAAGGTATTGACCGAGCGCCGCATCGAAGTTTGCTTCATGCAGCAGGCGTTAAAGAAGAAGATTTTCATAAACCATTTATTGCAATTTGTAATTCATATATCGATATTGTTCCAGGCCATATTCATTTAAGAGATCTTGCTGATGTAGCAAAAGCTGCCATTCGTGAAGCAGGAGGTGTTCCTTTTGAATTTAATACGATTGGTGTTGATGATGGAATTGCAATGGGACATATCGGAATGCGATATTCACTCCCAAGCCGAGAAATCATTGCAGATGCAGCGGAAACGGTAATCCAAGCTCATTGGTTTGACGGAGTTATGTTTATGCCGAATTGTGACAAAATTACACCTGGAATGTTAATGGCATCTGTTCGGACAAATGTTCCTTCTGTTTTTGTATCTGGAGGACCAATGGAAGCTGGGAAATCAAAGGATGGAACTCCGCTTTCGTTAGCATCTGTATTTGAAGGAGTTGGCGCTCACAAATCAGGGAAATTAACTTTAGAGCAACTGATTGATATAGAAAAATCAGCATGTCCAACTTGTGGTTCTTGCTCGGGGATGTTTACAGCAAATTCTATGAATACCATCATGGAAATGCTTGGTGTTGCGCTTCCTGGAAATGGAACGGTTGTTGCAACAAGTGAAGAACGACATAACTTAATTCGTCAAGCTGCTTTTCATTTAATGGATTTAATTGAGCGTGATATAAAGCCGCGCGACATTATTACAAAAGAAGCAATTGATGATGCCTTTGCATTAGATATGGCGATGGGGGGATCGACAAATACAGTTTTACATATGTTAGCCATCGCGAATGAAGCAGGCATTGAATATGACTTGCAGCGTATTAATGATATTGCAAAGCGTGTTCCATACTTAGCGAAAATTAGCCCAGCTTCTCATTATTCCATGCATGATGTGCATGAAGCAGGTGGAGTAGCAGCTATTATTAAAGAGCTTTCACAAATTCCAGGGGCAATTCATCCAGAGCGCATTACAATTTCAGGGAAAAGCATTTATGAAACAGTAGAAGAAGGAAAAATCTTAGATGAAAAAGTAATTCGTCCGAAAGAACGACCATATCGTAAAACAGGTGGTCTTTCCATTCTCTTTGGAAATTTAGCACCAGATGGTTCTGTCATAAAAGTTGGAGCTATCGATGAATCTGTTACATCATTTGTTGGTGAAGCGATTTGTTTTGATTCTCATGATGAAGCGGTTGCTGCGATTGATAGTGGTGTTGTGAAAGAAGGGCATGTTGTTGTCATCCGATATGAAGGTCCAAAAGGAGGACCTGGCATGCCGGAAATGTTAGCTCCAACATCAGCGATTGTTGGAAGTGGACTGGGAACAAAGGTTGCATTGATTACCGATGGACGCTTCTCCGGAGCAACAAGGGGGATTGCGATTGGTCACGTATCACCAGAAGCGGCTGAAGGAGGGCCAATTGCATATGTGGCAGACGGTGATCCAATCATTATTAATTTAAAAGATGGTATTATTCATTGGGAAATTTCTAAAGAAGCATTAGAACAACGGAAAAAACAATTTATTTCTCCAGAGCCGAAAGTAACAACTGGATATTTAGCACGATATGCAAAGCTTGTTACTTCGGCAAATACAGGAGGGATTATGAAAGTATAAAGTAAAACTTCCGTTCGCGGGAGGATAAAGCGTTGATAGGGAGGAGTAGTTGATTGTGAAGCCTCACAGAGAGTCGGTGGTTGGTGGAAACCGATGGTTCACGTTGACGAACATCGCCCTTGAGTGCCAAGCTGAAGCACTTGCTTAGGTTTGGACGGTAGCTCCGTTATTAGCTTGACTCTATGAGAGTCACTGAGGCAAGAATTTTTCTTGCAAAGAAGGGTGGTACCACGAAGTCTTTCGTCCCTTCAGCACATAGCTGGAGTGTGGGCGAAAGACTTTTTTATTTATACGCGTATTTCATAAAGGAGGTTTGTAGAAACGATGTCTTCAAAAACGGAAGAGAAAATGGCAACCGGTGCACAGTTATTGTTAAATGCGCTTAGAAAGGAAAAGGTAGAAGTCATTTTTGGCTATCCAGGAGGAGCTGTTTTGCCGCTATATGATGCGCTTTACGATTGTGAAATTCCTCATATCTTAACAAGGCATGAACAAGGAGCAATTCATGCAGCAGAAGGATATGCAAGAATTACTGGAAAGCCAGGTGTTGTTATTGCTACAAGTGGGCCAGGGGCGACAAATGTGATTACTGGTTTAGCGGATGCGATGATGGATTCCTTACCGCTTGTCGTATTTACTGGCCAAGTTTCAACAACGCTGATAGGAAGTGATGCCTTTCAAGAAGCGGATATTATTGGACTTACAATGCCTGTCACAAAGCACAATTATCAAGTACGAAATGCTTCAGATTTACCAAGGATTATAAAAGAAGCATTCCATATTGCCGCAACAGGTAGACCGGGTCCGGTCGTCATTGATCTTCCAAAAAATATGGTTGTAGAAATGGGAGAGCGATGTAGCAATGTAGAGATGGATTTACCTGGATACCAGCCGAATTATCATCCAAATCAACTGCAAATTACGAAACTGCTGCAAGCAATTGAAGCAGCAAAGAAACCGCTTATTTTAGCGGGTGCAGGCGTATTGCATGCAAAAGCGGCAAGTGAATTAACTGCATTTGCTCGTATGTATAATCTTCCGGTCGTTCATACATTGCTTGGTCTTGGAGGGTTTCCATCCGATGATACATTGTTTTTAGGGATGGGTGGTATGCATGGTTCTTACGCAGCAAATATGGCTTTGTACGAATGTGATTTGTTAATAAATATAGGGGCCCGTTTCGATGATCGTTTGACTGGAAATTTAGCGTATTTTGCAAAGAAAGCAACAGTAGCACACATTGATATTGATCCTGCGGAAATTGGAAAAAACGTTGTAACGGAAATTCCAATTGTAGCCGGTGCTAAACATGCTCTAGAAGCATTGTTAGTATGCAAAGGAGAGAAACAAAATCATAAAGAATGGCTAGATCTCCTGCAAAGAAGGAAGAATCGTTACCCATTTTGCTATAAAGACGATTCACAAATGTTAAAACCACAAGCTGCAATTCAGATGCTTCATGAAGTTACAAATGGAAATGCCATTATAACGACAGATGTTGGACAGCATCAAATGTGGACTGCACAATATTATGCATTGAAACAGCCTGATAAATGGGTTACATCAGGAGGACTTGGAACGATGGGGTTTGGTCTGCCAGCTGCGATTGGAGCACAAATTGCTGAGCCCGATGAACTCGTTGTAGCGATCGTAGGTGATGCCGGTTTTCAAATGACATTGCAAGAATTAAGTGTTTTAAAGGAACATCATCTTCCTGTTAAAGTGCTGATTTTAAATAATGAAGCACTCGGCATGGTAAGACAATGGCAAGATGAGTTTTATAATCAGCGTTATTCTCATTCTGTAGTCTCTTGTCAACCAGATTTCCCTATGTTAGCTCATGCTTATGGAATTAAAGGGATTCGTATTGAAAATCCGCTAACAGCAAAAGAGCAATTGCGAGAAGCGATGAATTTACAAGAGCCTGTGCTTATTGATTGCCGCGTTTTACAATCTGAAAAAGTTATGCCTATGGTTGCTCCGGGAAAAGGTGTTCACCAAATGGAGGGGGTGGAAGAGTGAAACGGATTGTTACAGCGACGGTTCGGAATCAAAGTGGGGTTTTAAACCGTATTACAGGTGTGATGACGAGAAGACATTTTAATATTGAAAGTATTTCAGTGGGTCATACAGAATCATCACATATTTCAAGAATGACATTTGTTGTTCACGTTGAAGATGTCCAGCAAGTAGAGCAGCTTATTAAACAGCTTCATAAACAAATTGATGTATTAAAAGTATCTGATATTACAGAAGAAGCAATGATTGCAAGAGAACTTGCGCTTATTAAAGTGTCTACGACAATTGCTTCTAGATCTGAATTATATAGTTTAATTGAACCATTTCGTGCAGCAGTTATAGATGTTGGAAAGGATTCCATCGTCGTTCAAGTAACAGGGACACAAGAAAAAGTAGAAGCGCTTATTGAATTATTGCGTCCATATGGTTTAAAAGAAATTGCAAGAACAGGAGTAACAGCCTTTACAAGAAGTATGAAAAAGCAAGACAAACAACAAGTAATGTTAATTAACTAATTTTTAAAATATAGGAGGAGAAAGAAAATGGCAAAAGTTTATTATGAAAAGGATGTAACAGTAAATGTATTAAAAGGAAAGAAAGTAGCGATTGTTGGATATGGGTCTCAAGGTCATGCTCATGCGCAAAATTTACGTGATAATGGTTTTGATGTTGTTGTAGGTCTTCGTCAGGGGAAATCTTGGGAAAAGGCAAAAGAAGATGGCTTCTCTGTATATAAGGTGGCTGAAGCTACAAAACTAGCAGATGTTGTAATGGTATTACTTCCAGATGAACAACAGCCGGAAGTATATGAAACAGAAATTGCACCGAATTTGCAAGAAGGAAATGCACTCGTGTTTGCTCATGGGTTTAACGTTCATTTCGGTCAAATTACACCGCCGGAAGATGTAGATGTATTCCTTGTAGCACCAAAAGGACCTGGGCATCTTGTACGCCGAACATTTGTAGAAGGCGCAGCGGTACCAGCACTATTTGCGGTTTATCAAGATGCAACAGGAACAGCTTATGAAAAGGCACTATCGTATGCAGATGGAATTGGAGCAACTCGCGCCGGTGTACTCCAAACGACATTTAAAGAAGAAACAGAAACAGATTTATTTGGAGAACAAGCAGTACTTTGCGGAGGAGCAACTGCTCTTGTAAAGGCTGGTTTTGAAACATTAGTAGAAGCTGGCTATCAACCGGAACTTGCATATTTTGAATGTTTACATGAACTAAAGCTTATTGTTGATCTTATGTATGAAGGTGGATTAGAAAATATGCGTTACTCAGTTTCGGACACAGCGCAGTGGGGGGATTTCGTATCAGGGCCGCGCGTTGTAACAGAGCATACGAAACAAGCAATGCAAGAAGTGTTAAAAGATATTCAAGATGGGACATTTGCAAGAGGATGGATTGCTGAACATAAAGCAGGAAGACAAAAATTCCATGCAATTAATGCAGAGGAGAATGAGCATCAAATTGAAGTAGTAGGACGTAAATTACGTGAGATGATGCCATTTGTGAAGCCGAAAGTGAAAATGGAGGTTAAGTAATATGAAGCAAATTTTGTTCATGGACACGACGCTTCGCGATGGGGAGCAATCACCTGGAGTAAATTTAAATGAACAAGAAAAATTACAAATTGCACGGCAGTTAGAGCGGCTTGGAATTAATGTGATGGAGGCGGGCTTTGCGTCCGCCTCTGAAGGTGATTTTCGGTCAGTGAAACGCATTGCTGAAACAATTCAAAATGCATCTGTTATGAGCCTGGCCCGTGCAAAGGAAAGTGATATTCGTACTGCATATGAAGCGTTAAAAGGAGGCGTATCTCCTCGATTACATGTATTTCTAGCAACGAGCGATATTCATATGAAATATAAGCTCCGTATGTCAAAGGATGAAGTATTAGATACAATTCATCGTTCTGTAAAGCTTGGAAAGTCATTATTTCCAACGGTGCAGTTTTCTGCAGAAGATGCAACGCGAACAACACCTTCTTTTTTGGCGGAAGCTGCAGAGGTTGCAATTCGCGCTGGAGCTGATGTGATTAACATTCCCGATACAGTAGGATATACCAATCCAGAAGAATATTATTCTCTTTTTCGATATTTAAAAGAGCATGTTCTATCTTATGAGAAAGCTATTTTCTCCTGTCATTGTCACGATGATCTTGGCATGGCAGTAGCCAATTCATTAGCAGCAATTGAAGGCGGTGCACTTCAAGTAGAAGGAACGATTAATGGAATTGGAGAACGCGCTGGTAATGCTGCTCTCGAAGAAGTTGCAGTTGCTCTTCATATTCGAAATGATCATTACGGGGCGTCAACTTCCATGCAATTAAAAGAAATTAAAGCAACAAGTACACTTGTAAGCCGTCTAACAGGAATGATTGTTCCGAAAAATAAAGCAATTGTTGGTGCAAATGCGTTTGCCCATGAATCTGGTATTCATCAAGATGGGGTTTTAAAGGAAGCATCTACTTATGAAATTATTTCACCTTCTCTTGTAGGCGAAGAACAAAATAAATTTGTACTTGGAAAACATTCTGGCCGCCATGCCTTTACAGAAAAAATGAAAGAGTTAGGCTATGAATTTACAGAAGAAGAGCGGGACTTAGCGTTCCATGCTTTTAAACGGTTAGCTGATCGAAAAAAAGAAATTACAGAAGAAGATTTACAGGCTCTTGTATTAGGAGAAACTGCGTTTGCTAAACAGCAGTACGATATTAAACAATTGCAAGTTCATTTTGTATCAAGCAGCATTCAAAGTGCAACTATCTGTTTAGAAGATGCTGATGGAAATGTGCTGGAGGATGCCGCAACTGGCTCCGGTAGCATTGAAGCGATTTATAATGCGATTCAAAGAATTCTTCATTTACAGTGTGAACTTGCTGACTATCGTATTCAATCGATTACGCAAGGACAAGATGCGTTAGCTCATGTTCATGTTGAATTGAAAGAAGATGGACACCAAGTTTCAGGTTTTGGTGTAGCGCAAGATGTACTAGAGGCTTCAGCTCGTGCTTACGTATATGCAGCAGGGAAATTAAAAGCATTACGATCACTTACAAAATCGTAAAGGAGTGTCTGGAGATGGAAAAACGAATCGTTTGTTTAGCTGGTGATGGAGTTGGACCAGAAATTATGGCTAGCGCGAAGCAAGCATTAGAAATGGTAGAAAGGTTATACGGTCATCATTTTTATTTGCAGGATGAATTGTTTGGGGGAGCAGCAATTGATGGATTCGGTCAGCCCCTTCCACCTCGTACATTAACAGCTTGTTTAGCAAGTGATGCAGTATTACTGGGTGCGGTTGGAGGACCATATTGGGATCATGCAAAAGAGCGTCCTGAACAAGGACTTCTTACACTTCGAAAAGGCTTAGGGGTATTTGCAAATGTTCGACCAGTTTCCGTTGAAGAAGCAACGGCGCACTTATCACCATTAAAGGCAGCAGAAGAAGTTGATTTTGTTGTTGTTCGCGAGTTAACAGGTGGTATCTATTTCTCATTTCCGAAAGAGCGAACAGAAGAAGTAGCAACAGATACACTAACTTATCATCGCCGTGAAGTAGAACGAATTGTTTCATATGCATTTCAATTAGCGAAGAAACGTCGTAAAAAAGTAACTTCTATCGATAAAGCGAATGTTTTAGAATCTAGTAAACTATGGCGACAAGTAACAGAAGAAGTGGCAGCTCGCTATCCAGAGGTAGAGTTAGAGCATTTATTAGTAGATGCTGCTGCAATGGAGTTGATTCGTAATCCAAGAAGATTCGATGTTATCGTTACAGAAAATTTATTTGGCGATATTTTAAGTGATGAAGCATCTGTACTAGCGGGTTCATTAGGGATGTTGCCGTCTGCAAGTCATGCGGAGAATGGTCCATCTCTTTATGAACCAATTCATGGATCAGCTCCGGATATTGCTGGGAAAAACAAGGTGAATCCAATTGCAATGCTGCGCTCCGTTGCAATGATGCTTGGGCAATCATTTGGATTAAGAAAAGAAGGAGAAGCAATTGAAGAAGCTATTTCCACTGTTCTTCGTTCTGGAAAATGTACAGCGGATTTAGGAGGGAATGAAACGACAACTTCGTTTACAAAGTATGTATTACAAACAATGGAAGAACAGGCATTAGTAGGGAGAGGGCGTTAATGGGAAAAACACTATTAGATAAACTATGGGAACGACACGTTGTAGCAAAGAATGAAAATGGTTTGGATTTACTATATATTGATCTGCATCTTGTTCACGAGGTGACATCGCCGCAAGCTTTTGAAGGCTTGCGGCTTGCAAATCGAACAGTTAGACGGCCTGATTTGACATTTGCGACGATGGACCATAACGTTCCAACAAAAGATGTTTGGAATATTACAGATAAAATTGCGAAACAGCAAATGGATACACTTCGCAAAAATTGTCAGGAATTTGGAGTACTGTTAGCTGATATGGGTGATGAGGAACAAGGCATTGTACATGTCATTGGTCCAGAGCTTGGACTTACACAGCCGGGAAAAACAATTGTATGCGGTGATAGCCATACATCAACACATGGAGCATTTGGGGCATTAGCATTTGGAATTGGTACGAGTGAAGTAGAACATGTTTTAGCAACGCAAACATTATGGCAACGAAAACCAAAAGCGATGGGAATTGAATTGAAAGGATTATTGCCAAAAGGAGTATATGCAAAGGATATTATTTTACATGTGCTTGCTACATATGGAGTAGCCATCGGTACAGGGCATGTCATAGAGTTTTATGGTGAAACCGTAAAAGAAATGACAATGGAAGAACGGATGACGCTTTGTAATATGGCGATTGAGGGCGGTGCAAAGGCTGGGATTATTGCACCAGATGAAGTGACATTTGATTATGTAAAAGGACGACAATATGCACCAAAAGAGTTTGAAGAGGCGATTGCAAAATGGCGTGAATTATACACGGATGCGGATGCGATGTACGACATGGTTATTACAGTTGATGTTGCAAGTTTGGCGCCGTATATCACGTGGGGAACAAATCCAGGAATGGGGCTGCGCGTTGATGAAGTTCTTCCAGAGGCAAATGATATCAATGATGAAAGAGCGTATGCTTATATGGGACTTCAACCAGGGCTAAGTACAGCGGATATTCAAATTCGCCACGTATTTATCGGTTCTTGTACAAACTCTCGCTTATCTGATTTAGAAATTGCCGCTGCGGTTGTGAAAGGAAAGAAGGTAAAAGAGGAAGTAAGAGCTCTTGTTGTACCTGGGTCAAAGCAAGTGAGAGATGCAGCAATGAAAAAAGGATTACATCTTATTTTCGAAGAGGCGGGATTTGAATGGAGGGAACCGGGATGTTCGATGTGTCTCGGTATGAATCCAGATCAAGTGCCAGAAGGTGAACATTGTGCTTCTACTTCAAATCGTAATTTTGAAGGAAGACAAGGCAAAGGAGCAAGAACGCATCTCGTTAGTCCAGCTATGGCTGCAGCAGCTGCAATTTACGGTCATTTTGTTGATGTGAGAAAGGAGAACTACGATGGAGCCATTTCGTATTCATAAAGGTACGGCTGCAATATTGATGCATGATAATATTGATACAGATCAAATTATTCCGAAACAGTATTTAAAGCGAATTGAAAGAACGGGATTTGGAGAATTTTTATTTGATGAATGGCGTTATTTAGATAATCGTCAAGAAAATCCTGAGTTTCCATTAAACGCTCCTGAGCGAAAAGGAGCTACAATTTTAATTACAGGAGAAAACTTTGGTTGCGGCTCTTCTAGAGAACATGCACCGTGGGCTCTTGCAGATTATGGATTTCGCGCTATTATTGCAGGAAGTTTTGCAGATATTTTTTATATGAATTGTACAAAAAATGGGATTCTTCCAATTGTGATGGGAAAGGAAATTCGTAAGCAGCTCGCATCTGTAGCACCGCAGACGATGATAGAAATAGATTTAGAGAATGAAGTAATAAGAACTTCTGAGGATTGTTTTTCTTTCTCCATTGAACCCATGTGGAAAGAAAAGTTGCTAAGTGGTTTAGATGATATTGGAGTTACACTTCAGTATGAGGGTGCGATTACAGAATACGAGATGAAAATAAAGTGAAACTTCCATCGGTGGAGGGCTTCATCCCCCACTGATGGAAAGCCCGCCCAATCGGGCTCTATCTATCTTCTTCTCATTCTCTGGATCTTGAGGTGGGGGGTACTGCCCGTTAGTGCGGGATAAGTTGTTAATGTATAAAAATTCACTTTTATTTTTCGGTATATAAGTTACTTCTATGCAGAAGAAAAAGTATCTTGCACTTATTTTCTCTCTTTGTTTTAGTGTTTTATGAGGAAAGTAAAGGGTTTATACGCTTCTGTTCATGGCTGGATGCTCTCTTTTATCTAAAAAGAAAGATTTTATGTCAATTTTTTAGCTTGTATTTATATGAGGATAAAATGCATATTATTTCAGAAAAATAATATAAAAGTATTTACTTTTGATTTAATTGGTAGTATACTGACTTCAAACAAAGAGGAGAAAGGGAGTAATGACAATGTTCACAACACAATCAGTCATTTCATTTACACAACATCATCATACATAAACCCTTGAACCTAGCGTGAAAAAACGTGTAGGTACAAGGGTTAGTTCCGTTGTACCTACATTCTCCAAAGAGCTATGTAGGTATTTTTATCTACATAGCTCTTTTTTCATTTTCTTAGCGCTATGTTATGAATGTATGAGTATTTTCGAAGATGAACTCGTAATAAATAATGTATCAAAATTCCGTCAGAAGATTCCCGCTTCTAGTGTGTTACAAGGGATAGCTGAGTGGTGAGTAGGAGAAGTTCAAGAAATTAATAATGGACATGTAAGAGAAGCATATTAAATATGTTATCATTGTAGATTTTTTGTATATATGTGCCGAGAAAGTAGAGGTGTAATGATGAAAAAATGGAAACGAGCCAATCCGAATGGAACAAGAGATTTTTTGTTTCAAGAATGTACATTGATGGAAGAGGTTGAACAAAAATTAAGACGAACATTTATCGATAGGGGATATGAAGAAATACGGACACCTATGATTGAGTTTTATGATGTGTTTGCATTTCAAAATCGTCCTATGGATGAGGAGAAAATGTATAAGTTTTTTGATTCTGAAGGACGTATCCTCGTTCTGAGACCTGATATGACAATTCCGTTAGCACGTGTAATTGGAACAAAAAAGATGAAAACTCCTTTGAAATTAACATATAGTGGGAATGTTTTTAGAGCAAATGAATCTTTAACAGGTAAATATAATGAAATTACACAAACCGGCATTGAAATTATCGGTATTGATAATATACGTGCTGAAATCGAGTGTATAGTAAGTACGATTGCAGCTTTGCAATCAGCTGGTATTCAATCATTTAAAATTGAAATTGGCCAAGTGGAACTCTATAAATCCATTGTGAAAAAATTGTCTTTGCGAGAAGAAGATGAATATGCATTGCGAGAATATATTGAGAGTAAAAATTTTGCCGCTTTGTCCCGTTTTTTACAAGAAAAGCAGTTGGATATGCAAGATGAAACAGTGCGATTATTACAAAAATTACCTCGTTTATTTGGTGGATTAGAAGTAGTTGAGGAAGCTGAAAAACTTGCTGTGAGTAAAGAAATGAAAAGAGCAATTGCGAGGATAAAAAATATATATGAAAACATTGATCGCCTTGGTTATGGTCAATATATATCTATTGATTTGGGGATGATCCAACATCTCAATTATTATACCGGTGTAATCTTTCGCGGATATATATGCGATGTTGGAGAAGAAATTGTTAGTGGTGGAAGATATGATGAATTGATTGGGAATTTTGGTGAATCTTTACCTGCAGTAGGTTTAGCAATACAAGTAAATCAAATTGTACGTACCTTACAAGAACGGAAAGAAATTTCATACCAAAAACAAATAGATGCTCTCATATATTATTCGTTAGATATGATTTCCGAAGCAGAAAAATTACGTATTTTACTTGGAAAAGATGGTATAAAAGTAGAATTGTCAATGTTAGAAAATTTACAAGATACATTTCAATTTGCAAGAACACAGGATGTGAAAACTGTAATTGATGTATCAGGAGATACTTTAGTCGAATATGTTTGGAAAGATAAATGGATCATGCAGAAAAAAGGAGAATCCTCATGCGTAACATTCAAATTGCGTTAACGAAAGGAAGATTAGAAAAACATGTGATTCCGTTATTTGAACGAATCGGTATTGATTGCTCAGAGCTAAAGGATAAAGGAAGGAAGCTTGTATTTCAAAGTAAAAACTCACAAATTTCATTCATCCTTGTAAAAGCAGTTGATGTTGTAACGTATGTACAGCATGGTATAGCTGATATTGGTATTGCCGGCAAAGATATCTTGCTTGAATATGAAAACGATGTATATGAAATGATTGATTTAGGGGTAGGGCGTTGTAAATTTTGCGTTGCTTCCGTTTCGTCGTATAGTCCAAACGGTTATAACAAAAAGAGGATTGCAACAAAGTATCCGAATATTACTTCTGCATATTTTCGTAAGAAGGGAGAAGATGTAGAGATTATTAAAATAGAAGGTTCTGTAGAGATTGCTCCTTTATTAGGATTAGCAGATGCAATCGTTGATATTGTAGAAACAGGACAAACATTGAAAGAAAATGGATTACTAGTATTTGAAGAAATTTGTGACATTTCAGCACGTTTAATTGTAAACAAAGCATCTTTAAAAATGAAAAAAGACGAAATATTCAATATTATAAATAAAATGGAAAGTGTCTTAATAGAAAAGGAATAGAGGAGGGTAAATATGGAAATTACATGCGCGGATTATTCTGGTATTTTATGTAAGGTGAAGCAGTTAAGGGAACAGGCAAACACAATCGAAGAAACGATTCAACAAGATGTGAGGAAAATTGTTGTAAGTGTCAAAGAAAAGAAAGATGAAGCGCTATTTTCGTATACGAAGGCTTTTGACAAAGTAGAGTTAACCAAATTTCAAGTTTCGGAAGAAGAGATGGAGTTAGCTTATCAAAGTGTTGAACCAGCATTTTTAGCAGCATTGGAAGAAGCAAAGAAGAATATCATTTCCTATCATGAAAAGCAAAAGAGACAAGCTTTTATTGATATAGAAAAAGAGGGAATTATTCGCGGGCAGCTTGTTCGGCCGTTACAAACTGTTGGTGTATATGTACCCGGAGGAACGGCAGCGTATCCATCATCAGTTCTCATGAATGCCTTACCAGCAAAAATCGCAGGCGTCAATAAGATCGTCATGATAACACCGCCGAATTGTGAAGGAGTAGATCCGCATATTTTAGCTGCGGCAAAAGTTGCTGGAGTTGATGAGGTATATACAGTAGGGGGAGCGCAAGCAATTGCTGCGTTAGCATATGGAACAGAATCGATTCCGCGTGTTGATAAGATTGTAGGACCGGGAAATATATATGTGGCATTGGCGAAGCGAGAAGTATTTGGTGCAGTTCATATCGATATGATTGCTGGTCCATCCGAAATTGTTGTTATTTCTGATGAAACAGGAAATGCAGCGTATATTGCTGCTGATTTATTATCACAAGCAGAGCACGATATACGTGCAACCGCTATTTGTATCACAACTTGTTTAGAATTAGCGCAGGAAGTGAATAGAGAAATAGAAAAACAATTGATGAGCCTTCCGAGAAGTGAAATAGCTCGTGAATCCATTAATAGAAACGGAGCGATTCTTGTCGTAGAATCGTTGGAGCAAGCGTTCCAGCTCTCAAATGAAATTGCGCCGGAACACTTAGAACTGCACATAAAAGAACCAATGACAGCTCTTCCGTATATTCAACATGCAGGTTCTATCTTTTTAGGTCCGTATGCGCCGGAACCATTAGGTGATTATATGGCAGGTCCGAATCACGTGTTACCAACGAGTGGAACAGCAAGGTTTTTTTCTCCATTATCTGTTGATGATTTTATGAAAAAATCGAGCTTTTTATTTTATACAAAAGAGGCTCTTGGACAAGTGCAACAGCATATTGTCAATCTAGCAGAAAAAGAAGGATTACAAGCTCATGCGAGAGCGATTGAGATTCGTTTTGAAGGAGGGGAAAAGTGATGCGCACTGCAAAACAAACGAGAATTACAACAGAAACGAAGATATCTGTAGCACTGCAACTAGATGGTAATCAAGAAGTTTCAATTCAAACGGGAGTTGGGTTTTTTGATCATATGCTGACATTATTTGCAAAGCACGGCCGCTTCGGATTGCAAATTGAAGCTGATGGTGATGTGCATATCGATGCTCATCATACGGTAGAAGATGTTGGAATTGTTCTTGGGAATTGTTTGAAAGAAGCACTTGGTGATAAAGCAGGAATTAATCGTTATGGCACAGCTTATGTACCGATGGATGAAGCGTTAGGATTTGTTACAGTTGATATAAGTGGAAGGTCCTATCTCGTATTTGATGGTGAATTTACAAATCCAAAACTTGGTGATTTTGATACGGAGTTAGCTGAAGAATTTTTTCGTGCGGTAGCTCATACAGCAAATATAACATTACATGCACGTGTTTTATATGGAAGCAACACGCATCACAAAATTGAAGCACTTTTTAAAGCGTTTGGACGTGCACTGCATGATGCCACCGAAAAAAATGAAAAAATTATAGGGGTAAATTCCACGAAAGGAATGTTGTAATATGATTGCGATTGTAGATTATGGAATGGGCAACATTCGAAGTGTAGAGCAAGCGTTAAGACATATTGGAGCAGAGTATATTGTAACAGATGAAGCAGAAGCATTTCTGAATAGCGACGGCGTTATTTTGCCGGGAGTTGGTGCGTTTCCAAGAGCGATGCGTTGTTTAGAAGAAAAGGGACTTATTTCTGTTTTGAAGCAAGTTGCGATTGCAGGAAAACCCCTGTTTGGAATTTGTTTAGGGATGCAGCTTTTATTTGAAGAAAGTGAAGAGATTGAAAAAACGAAAGGATTAGGATTACTTCCAGGAACGGTAAGAAAATTAGACGTACCATATAAAATTCCTCATATGGGATGGAATCAGTTACAAAAGAAAAAGGAGCATCCTTTATGGAATGAAATAGAGGATGGCGCTTTCGTCTATTATGTTCATTCTTATTATGCGCAATGTCCGAATGACGTTGTAGTAGGCGATAGCGAGTATGGTGTTTTCGTACCAGGAATTGTTTCAAGAGGAAATGTATTTGGGGCTCAGTTTCATCCTGAAAAAAGTGGTGAGATAGGAATTCAAATATTACGAAATTTTAAGGAGGTTATAGAAACATGGAAATCTTCCCAGCTATCGATTTAAAAAATGGTCGTTGCGTTCGTTTGTATCAAGGGCAATTTCAACAAGAAACGGTAATGAATGAAAACCCAGTTGCCCAGGCATTACTATTTGAACAACTTGGTGCACGTGTACTGCATATTGTCGATTTGGACGGGGCAGTTGCTGGTCGTTCAGAGAATCTTTCTGTTATTGAAGATATTTGCAAGGCAGTACGAATTCCAGTACAAGTCGGGGGCGGGATTCGCTCAGTTGCTGCAATTGAAACGCTTTTATCAGTTGGAGTAATGAAAGTAATTCTTGGGACAGCAGCATTATATGATCGTTCATTTGTAGAAGAGGCAGTTCGTTTATATGAAGATAAAATTATTGTTGGAATCGATGCTAAAAATGGTTATGTAGCAACGAGAGGATGGCTAGATGTGTCTGAAACGTCTTATGTACAACTGGCAAAGGAAATGGAAAAAGTGGGTGTGCAGACGCTTATTTTTACTGACATTTCTAGAGATGGAACGCTTGCAGGTCCAAATTTTGAACAATTACAAAAATTACAAGATGAGGTTTCGCTTCAAATTGTTGCTTCCGGCGGTGTGAGTTCGCTTGCTGATGTTGAGAAATTACAGGATATGAACTTATATGGCGTTATCATTGGAAAAGCATTATATGACAAAAAAGTTCTTTTAGAAGAAGCATTACAGGTGACAGGCATATGTTAACAAAGCGAATTATTCCGTGTTTAGATGTGAAGAATGGTCGTGTTGTAAAAGGTGTAAATTTTGTCGGGTTACAAGATGTTGGCGATCCTGTTGCAATTGCCGCTGCATACAATGAGGCAGGTGCGGATGAACTTGTGTTTTTAGATATTACGGCAACGTACGAAGAACGAAAAACAATGATTGATGTCGTAGAACGTACAGCATCTCAAGTATTTATTCCACTAACAGTTGGAGGTGGAATCTCGTCTGTCCAAGATATGTATGCATTACTTCGAGCTGGTGCAGATAAAGTTTCATTAAATTCAGCTGCAGTGCAAAGACCAGAGTTAATACAAGAAGGAGCGGAGCAATTCGGTTCTCAATGTATAGTCGTTGCAATCGATGCAAGAAAGGTCGGAGAAAATAAGTGGAATGTATATGTAAATGGAGGTCGCATTGATACAGGAATAGATGTAATCGAATGGGCAAAGCGTGTGGAAAGTTTAGGTGCTGGGGAATTACTTTTAACGAGCATGGATGCCGATGGGACAAAAGATGGCTATGATTTACTTTTAACAGAAACAGTTTCAAAAGCCGTTGGTATTCCTGTAATTGCTTCGGGTGGATGTGGATCAATTGAACATATTGGAGAAGTTTTTCAGCGAACATCAGCAAATGCGGCGCTAGCGGCTTCTATTTTTCATTATGGCACCGCGACTATTCAAGAAACGAAACAAAAGTTACAAGAAGCGCAAATTGAGGTGAGATTGTGAAACCGGATTTTTCAAAAGGATTATTGCCAGCTGTTGTAGTAGAAGAGGGTACAAAAGAAATTTTGATGCTAGCTTATATGAATGAAGAAGCGTATGAAAAAACATTAGAAACAAAAACGACCTGGTTTTATTCTCGCTCACGAAGAGGTTTGTGGAATAAGGGGGAAACATCAGGACATGTTCAACATGTAAAATCATTATATTTAGATTGCGATCAAGATTCTATTATGGTAGTTGTTCAGCAAGTTGGTGTAGCGTGCCATACAGGAGAAAAGTCATGTTTTCATAATAAGGTGTTATAGGGGGATAAGGAAATGAGCGATGTGTTGCAACAGTTATATGAAACAATTCAACAGCGAAAAGAGAATCCTATTTCTGAATCGTATACGAATTACTTATTTACAAAAGGAGAAGACAAAATATTAAAGAAATTAGGAGAAGAATGTACTGAAATTGTGATTGCAGCGAAAAATAATGAGAAAGATGAGCTTATAAAAGAAGTTGTTGATTTTACGTATCATTGCTTAGTATTGCTAGTAGAAAAAAATGTATCATTACAAGAGATAATAGAAGAATTAAATAAACGTCAAGGGCAATTATCGAGAGTGGGCGAACGAAAAGAAATTGATACATTATAGGAGGGGAGAAAGATGAGAGTAGATTATCACCTTCACTTAGAAGAAGGGCCGTATTCAATGCGGTGGTTATCTCGAACAAATGAAGCGCTTGAGTATTTTGCACCGATTGAGGAAGAGAAACATTCAATGGGATGGATCTTAAAAGCTGGGGAACGTTTGCAAAAGCGTGTAAAAGAAGGCGCATTTTCACCGGAGTGGATTGATTTATATTTAGAGGAAGCAGTGCGCAAAGGAATACGGGAAGTTGGAATCGTTGACCACTTATATCGTTTTTACGAAGCTAAGGAATACTATGAGCGCTATGTCGATATTAGTGATACAGAACTTGGACATCTGCAAAAAGAATGGCTGGATCAGGTGAGAGTAGAGTCGATTGCAAATTTTACAAAAGCAATTGAAGATGCGAAAGAAAGATGGAGCAAACGAGGCGTGATATTACGGCTTGGAATAGAAGCTGATTACTTTATTGGCGGGGAAGAGGAACTAGCGAAACTATTAACGTTAGGAAATTGGGATTATGTCATTGGCTCTGTTCATTTTATTAATGGGTGGGGATTTGATAATCCAGATACAGATGCTTATTTTAGACAGCATGATTTACATGTATTATATCCCGAATTTTTTTGTACTTTAGAAAAATCGATACGTTCTGAATTATTTGATATCGTTGCGCATTTAGACAATATTAAAGTGTTTAACTATCGCATAGATGAAAATCAGCAATTACCGTATTATGAGAAAATTGCCAAAGCTTTAATCGAAACAAATACAGCTACGGAAGTGAATGCTGGTTTATATTATCGGTATCCTGTCAGAGAAATGTGCCCAAGCCCTTTGTTTTTACAACGCTTAGTGCATTATGGTGTTCCGATTACGATTTCTTCAGACGCGCATTTCCCGAATGATTTAGGCAGCTACGTAAAAGAAAATATAGAGACGCTTCGTAATCATGGTGTGACGCACATTGCAACATTTGAAAAACGAATCCGGAACATGAAACCGATTGAATATGTAGAAGAAAATGTTTTGCGATAAAGTGAAACTTCCATCAGTGGGGGTTTTCTTTATCCACCACCTATCTTCATCGCTTTTCTCTGCATCTTGAGGTGGAGGGCTTACTGCCCACGAATAGCGGGATGAAAACTTCCTTTTTTGTTTACACTAACGTTGAACAAAAAAGGAGGGTTTTCTCATGGCGAAACAACAATATGAAGATACTGGGAAGTTAACGAATCAGAGCAATGTTGCAAAAAAAGACCAATCAGAGCAATCAATTACGCACGAACAAGTTAGTGATACATTAGCTGAAGGAACGATTGATGTAAAGTTAGAACAAGGAAGCGATAAATAAAGTGAAACTTCCATCAGTGGGGGCTTCATCCCCCGCCTATCTTCTTCGCTTTTTCTAAACCTTGAGGTGGGGTCTTGCTGCCCGTTAGTGTGGAATAAAGTGAAACTTCTATTGAAAAGAGGCTGAATGTGTTCAGCCTCTTTTTCATGATTTTGTAAAGAAAGGTTACAAGAACAATTAAATTCCTTGTCTTTTTTCGATAGAATTTCTTACAATAATATTGAAAGTGTTTATCTTACTATTCGCGGGCAATAAGGCCGCTCACTTCAAGATTCAGAGAAGACAAAGATGATAAAAGCTTTCACTAATAGAAGTTTCATTTTATGTTAAAAGGAAAGGATGCTTAATTATGGCGAAAATTTTAGTAGCAGGACAAATTCCAGAAATCGGACTACAGTTGTTACGAGATCATGAAGTGGAAATGTATGATAAGGAAGAGTTAATTAGCAAAGAAGAACTAGTGAAACGTGTACAAGATAAGGATGCATTATTAAGCTTACTTTCAACAAAAGTTCCGGAAGAAGTTATCGATGCAGCATCACATTTGAAAATTATTGCAAACTACGGTGCTGGATATGACAATATTGATTATAAATATGCAGTGGAAAAAGACATAGCGGTAACAAACACACCAAAAGTTTCAACAGAGGCAACAGCAGAGTTAACGTTTGCAATTCTTTTAGCAGCAGCGCGCCGTATTCCAGAAGGTGATACACTATGTCGTACAGTTGGTTTTAATGGCTGGGCACCGCTCTTTTTCTTAGGACGTGAAGTATACGGTAAAACAATTGGTATTATTGGTCTTGGAGAAATTGGAAAAGCAGTGGCAAAACGAGCAAAAGCATTTGGTATGAATATTGTGTATACAGGGCCAAATCGTAAGTATGAGGCGGAGCAAGAATTAGAGGCAACATATGTAACGCTAGAAGAACTATTACAAACAGCAGATTTTATTACGATTAACTGTGCGTATAATCCAAAGTTGCATCATATGATTGATGAGGAACAGTTTAGAATGATGAAAAAAACTGCTTATATTATTAATGCGGCACGTGGTCCAATTATGAATGAATCCGCGCTTGCTCATGCTTTAGAAACAAAGGAAATTGAAGGAGCGGCACTTGATGTGTTCGAGTTTGAACCGAAAATTACAGAAAAGTTAAAAGGATTAACAAACGTTGTGTTAACACCTCATATTGGAAATGCAACGATTGAGACACGTGATGCAATGGCAGAAATGGCAGTGCGTAATATTTTAGCAGTACTAGAAGGAAATGAGCCATTAACTCCAGTGTATAAAAAAGAACTTATAATGAAATAAAGTGAAACTTCCATTAGTGGGGGATTTTCTTCATCCCCACTGATGGAAAGCTCGTGTGTAAAGAGAATAAAGTTGTCAAATTTTATTCTTAGAAGTCAACAATCGTGCCAGATTGTTGAGGAACGTTTTCAATAAAATTGGATATTTATGTTGAAATATAGAGTAGAGATTGTGAAGGTTTCACTCAAACTAACGGGCAGTTTAGTTGAAGAGAGAGGAGAAAATTCTCCCACTTTAAGTCATTTTTGACACAAAAAGCGAAGTGATTATTTATTATTCAAGTTTACTGTCTATTTCTTTTAACTTAATATCGGTTTTTAAAGAAATATATTTGACAGAGACTATTTCAGTCTCTGTCATTTTTGTGGTCTGAAACCAGCTAAGTCTGAATTCTGATATAAAAATCAAGCTCTAGCACAATTATGAAAGCTTTAGAAAAAAAGTAATATGGAACCAAGATAGAACATATACCTTACAGGGGTATTACGAAATTTTGCGTGATACTCCGCAAAGTGTGCGGTTTTTACCAATTCAAATTCAGTACAATGTGAGGATAGATAACAAGTAGCACATTTTGGAGGTAGAATAAATGATTTTTGTTCAGAATGTATCAAAAGTCTATTCATTGGAATCGGGAGATTAAGTTGCGTTAAAGAATAACAACATTCACATCCGGAATGCGGCTATGGATCCGAGCGGGATTGGGATAGAGCACCTTGCTGCATCTACTAGGGGGGCTTGATTTGCCGAAGTCTGGCAAGATTTTGATTGATGTCGGATGGTAGTGTGTATAAAATTACGAGGAGGAAAAAAATGAAGAAGTTATTCTTACGTTTAGCTGTTTATGTATTCATTTTTATTGTGTTTATGGGGGGGATCTGGTTCTATGGCTTTAATCGTCATCAAAAAGATTTTTACTTAAACGTCCGCCATGAGCCAGTTCCTTCGCTACAAGGAGTGAATGTCCCTGAGTATGACCCCCATAAACCTACTGTGGCAGTTGTGATGGCCGATTCATCAATACCAACTGAAGATTTCGATTTTCTCATTCCATACACACTGTTTTCTATGACGGATGCCTACAATGTATACGCCGTTGCACCGGACAAAAACGTGAAGTCCTTATCAGGCGGACTGGATGTAATACCACATTACTCTTATAAAGAACTGGATAACTTATTAAATAAAAGTCCAGATGTTATTGTGGTCCCTTATATGCCCGGAGTAAATGAACAGAAATATCAACCAACTCGCGAATGGATTCAACAACATTCCAGCAGTAAAACCACCACTTTTTTCAGCATTTGTGGTGGGGCGAAGAATCTTGCCGATACAGGTTTATTAAAAGGGAAATCAGCCACCTCATTCTGGCAATTCCTACCCATATTAATGAAGCAATATCCTGATACACATTGGAAAGAGGATGTGAGGTATGTTCACGAAGGAAATACCTTAACTTCGGCCGGTCAAAGCGCAGGTATCGATGCAGTACTTCACCTAATATCTCAGAAACTAGGAGAACCGGTGGCTGCAAAAATATCTAAGGAAATTAGTTATCCTTCCTACCAATTCGTTCAAAATCCAAAGGTGGACCACCCTTTTTACGTGGATATAAAACTTGCAACATATTTGCTAAATCTTGGATTCCATTGGAATAAGAAACAAATGGGGGTACTTCTGTATAAAGATATGGATGAAATAGCTTTATCTTCTATATTTGATTCTTATGGAGACACCGGAACGACACAAGTCTTGACCGTTTCTAGTTCGGATGCACCAATTACTACGAAACATCATCTTAATATACTGGCTAGGCATCAAATATCTAATGCTCCAAAATTAGACAAAATGATCATACCAGGTGGCGATGCAAAATCACTAGCGGCAGCAGATGTAAGACTTTGGGGTGAAAAGGGTAACGCTAAGGAGACCCTCTTTATTCATAGTGATTCACCAACCAGATATGTATTCGAAGCGCCATTGGAAGACTTAGCTAAACAAGAAGACCTTTTAACTGCCAAGCATGCTGTAAAACGATTTGAATATCGTGCAAATGGTATCCATCTTGAAGGCAAACCGCTTCCACTTGGAACATACAGCAATATGGTGTTAACCAGTTTACTGGCTTTGTTGGTAGCTTTCTATATAGACAGACACTTCATTATGAAGAAGAAGGCTTCCAAAGTAATTAATACCTCAATGGAAAATTCCTAAGCCCTAGGTATTTATCCAGCTGGTGTCGATCATTCTCAGTTGCACCGAACTATGGTGGAAACTACTCGGCACATGCGAATCCTGGCAAGCCATATTTCATTTAGACCGAAATCCTGCACACTTTTAAAATGAATTTGAGAACGGATCACCCAGGGAAAGGTTTTAATTTCATTCTTCAACTATCGGGCGCGATTATGAAACAAAAAGTAAAAGGGATGATACATATTAGTCGTGTATAATATGTATCATCCCTTATTTTTTGTGACTTTTTACGATTTAAGTCTTGATAATTTTTATAATAACTTTATTATTTGTGTACAGCCCATCCAATCGAATCGAGCTCTTACAGCTGTTAATGCGGGATAAAAAAGAATCCTTCCTATCATAAGGAAGGATTCTTTTTGCTATTTGTTTGCTCGTTTTTTTTGTGTTGGTCGATGTCTCAGAAATTGTGATAGCATATACAAAATATAGAGTGGAATAGCAATGAATAAAAACACTGAAATATTACCGAAGCTCGTTTTATACAACGTATAAATGATTCCAATTAAAAAGAGTGTCACGATAATACTATATTTTGGAATCGGTACATCTTTCATACTTGGAATACGAATGCGACTAACCATAAGAAAAGCGAATGTTACGAATACTGTAATAAGTACGATTTTTGGAATCGTATGTGAAAATAAAGTAAGGAAGGCAACAAGACCACCTGCAGCCGTAATTGGTACACCAGTAAAGTATTTCATTGATGTTGATGATGGTGTGACATTGAAGCGAGCTAGTCTGTATGCTCCAAATAGAGGGAAAAGTCCTGCTATGTATAATCCGATAATACCGTAATTAGAGAAGGATGTGTAATACATCAATACAGCGGGTGCAGCACCAAATGTAACTACGTCTGCTAATGAATCAAGTTCTTTTCCGAGTTGTGAATCGACACGAAGTAAACGTGCGATTCTTCCATCAAGGCTGTCTAGCATCATTCCGATTAAAACTAAAATTGCCGCTGATTTGTAGTATCCTAATGAAGCGTAGCCGATGGATAGAAATCCACTATATAAATTTCCGAGCGTAAATAAGTTTGGAATGGCTGCTCTGTACAAAATCTGATCCCTTGCTTTCTTTTATAGATTCTTGATTAGTTTATGAAAGTTTATCCTTTTTATCATAACATAAATTTCCTGTGCTCGTACGAAAAATTCTTCGGTTTGAGAAAGATTTCACCGGATTTTCATTTGTTGTAAAACAGGAAGTATTAATTAAGGAAATCCATTATGTTGTTGGGATGAATAAAGTATATAATACAACATGTTTTTTTGAGAAATCTTTCATTAACGGACATATTACGTTAAAAATAAACCCCGAATCGTCACAATTCGAGGTTAGTTCGTTGTTCTGTATCGATAGGAAGTCATTAATATTTAGAGAAAATAAAGAAACTAGGTGCAGGATGGGAACCCTCTATCTGATTAAAATTTCACCTTATTCAAATTTCGTTATCATCGTACCAGTCTTATATTTATTATGCGGATCAAATCGTAACAAATCACCGTAAATGAGTTTATCAGAGTAATTCAATTCTGTTTTTGCCTTTTCGATATATGGTTGACAAATGTTAATATCGGTGGGTTCACCAGTTTTTTTGTTATAGCATACATTTTTTGTATACATATAATCATTTGTTACGAAACTACCGTCACGCATAACCACAAGCGGTTCATCGTTTGTTTCAAATAAATCTGTGCCAAATTCAATAGAATTGTTTGTTTTTATACCAAGTAAATGAAGTAGCGTCGGTTTTACATCAATTTGTCCTGAAACTTTTGAAATGACTTTTCCTTTTTGACCAGGAATGTGAATGATGAGCGGTACTCTTTGTAGCTGCATTGTATCAAAAGGAGTGAGCGTTTCTTTTCCTAAAAATTGTGCCATAGCAGCATTATGATTTTCAGAAATGCCATAATGATCTCCGTAGATAATAATAATAGAATTGTCGTATAATCCTTCCTCTTTTAATCTTGTAACAAAATGTTTCAGTGCTTCATCTGTATAACGTACAGTTGGAAAATAACGATTTACAACGCCGCTTTCCGAATTGTATTCATTAATGAATCGATCTTCCGATTCTAGTAAAAAAGGAAAGTGATTTGTTAATGTAATGAATTTTGTATAGAAAGGCTGTGGTAAAGATTTTAATTTTGAGATAGATTGCTCAAAAAATTCTTTATCTTTCAATCCCCAACCAACAGACATCTGTTCTGCATTTGTATAGTCTTGTAAGTTAAAATAGCGATCATATCCGAGTGCAGGGTACATCAAATCACGATTCCAAAATGTTTTATCATTTGAATGAAATACAGCAGAGTAATATCCATATTTTTTGAGTTGCTCTGGTGTAGCTGTATATTCATTATTAGCATGTGTGAAGAAAACAGAGCCACGATCAAGTGGGTATAAAGAGTTTTCAATAATAAACTCAGCGTCCGATGTTTTCCCTTGTCCAGTTTGATGATAAAAGTTATCGAAATAATAGCTATCTTTAATGAAGCCATTTAAAAATGGTGTAATTTCTTTTCCGTTTATTTTTTGGTTGATGACAAAACTTTGTGTGGATTCCATTGAAATTAAAATAACATTCTTATCTTTTGCCACACCGAATAATTCTTTGTTTTTTTGTCTATCTTTTGTTTTTACGTAGTTATCAATTTCAGAAAATCTATCTCCGCTTGCAAAGACACGCTGAGCAGAAGATTTCGATTGCAGTGCAATATCATAAACATGATAAGTATACAAACCAAGATTTTTCACAACTGTTTGGCGATCAAATGAATGTGAAAAAAGTTGCGGCTTATAAATAACTGAAATAACCATTTGTAAAGCTAATGCTGCTGTTACACCGCTAAAAAACGTTCGTTTCTCTTGCCGAGATAGAGGAGTAGTATCACAAAAATTAGGGAATTTACGAGATAAAATGGTTAAAATAATTACATCAGCAAATAAAAGAAGTGTTTTATACGTAAATAGTTCTTTAATACTTGTCCCTAAATCAGCCATATTATTTGTTTGAAATAATACAGGAAATGTTACAAAATCATCATAAAATCCATAAAACATAGCATTGCCAAATAAAATAAAGGATAGCACGATACTAATACTGATAATGATGCGGTTTCGATGTTTTGTTGCTAATAAAGCGAAACCGAAAAATAATAGTAATGAAGCTAATGGATTAAAGAACAACATAATTTGTTCGAAAGCGTTATCAATTTTCATATCAAAAGCTAACTTGTATACAATATATGTTTTGATCCATAACAAGACGACAGCTATGAGAGCAAATCGTACTTTTGGAAACAAACGTTGTACCATAACGGGCTCCTCCTACTACCTACAAGTAACCGCCTCTTTTACGTATATGACCGGCTACAAATCTATATGTTTTTTTACTATGTGTACTATTATATAAAAACATAGCGAAATTGTGGATGATTTTCTAACAATTGGATAGAAAAAGAAGAGAAGGATAAAATAAAGGCATTGATTGAAAGATGGAGGAGTACCATGAAGAAAATATGTTGTTTTATATTAAGTTGTTTCATTTTACTTGGAAATCCAGCTTCTTTCTCTGCTGAGCATGAGCCGTTATTACTAGAAGATGCCCTCTATTCCGTGCTGTTTCCGAGAATAAATGAAGCAATTCAAAAACATTATGGAAAACAAAAGCCGTATGACTGTCCTAAAATTGTTAGTATGAAAAAAATGTACAGCGGTACATATTTGTTTCGGACATCTATCGAAATAATTAAATATGAGCCAGGAACAGGGGGGAGAAAGCTTCCCCCCTTTGAAAAAGTAACGATTACATTTGATAATGATAGTGGCGAGTGGACTGTGAAAAATATAGATGTAAAGCGCTTACCAGATGATACGAAAATTAATTGTCGTAAACCGATTTAAAAAAAAGTGTTTGACAAATAAATTAGTCATTTGTTATTGTTAATAGCAACAAAAAGATGCTTGAAAATTAAATAGACTTACCTCATCTACACTCGAAGGTAGAGGCTGCGATAATCAAAAGTAAACTATGGGAAATAAAGTGGTATTCATGATCATAGGTTGAAAGGGGTTATCGCCGAAATATATGAATGACCACTTCATTCATATATTGGGACTGCATTGAATAAATGTAGTACTGTCATAAGTATTTTGCTTATGGAGAGCTATTAGGAGATGTTTGATGCGGTTTCTTATTTGAGAAAATAACAATACATTTATTTTTTCGTCATAGATTCTTCCGATAAGAAACGCGTGTGAACATTGTTCCGCGCGTTTTTTGTTTATATAAATTAGGAATAATAGTAAAAAATAAGAAATATAATAGAGGGTTTTGCGAAAACAAGGGAGGAATTCACATGTATTTACACGGCACAAGCCGCATTAATGAGCAAGGACACTTAGAAATTGGGGGCTGCGATGCTACTGAACTTACAAGAACATATGGGACACCACTTTATGTTTACGACGAGACAGCAATTCGTGAGAAATGTCGTGCATTTCATCGTGCATTTAGGGAAAGTGGGTTCTCTTATCAAGTAGCGTATGCAAGCAAAGCGTTCTTGTGCATGGAAATGTGCCGGTTAGCTGCCGAAGAAAATATGTCGCTAGATGTTGTGTCTAGCGGAGAACTATATACGGCGTTGCAAGCGGGATTTCCAGCAGAGCGCATCCATTTTCATGGTAATAATAAAACAGAAGAAGAAATAAGAATGGCATTAGAAGCTAATATCGGCTGCTTTGTTGTAGATAATTTTTTTGAACTAGAAGTATTGCATGATTTAGCGAAAGAATACGAGCAAGTTGTGAATATCTTGCTTCGTGTGACGCCAGGAGTAGAAGCGCATACACATGAATATATTACAACAGGTCAAGATGATTCTAAATTTGGTTTTGGTATTTCAACAGGGCATGCATCACAAGCGGTAAAAAGTGCATTAGAAAAATCAAACTATCGTATATTAGGAATTCATTCCCATATCGGATCGCAAATATTTGAGACGGCAGGATTTGTTCGTGCAATTGAGGTGCTTCGTAATTTCTTGGAAACAGTGAGAAAAGAAATGAACTATGTAGCGCCAGTACTAAATGTAGGAGGCGGTTTCGGAATTCGCTATACGGAAGGGGACACGCCACTTGTCCTTGGTGAATATGTGAAAGCTGTGACGGATGCGGTACGCGAGCAGTTTACAGTATGCGAATATCCCCTTCCAGAAATTTGGATGGAACCAGGTCGTAGTATTGTTGGAGATGCAGGAACAACGCTGTATACAGTAGGAGCGATTAAAGATATTCCAGGCATCCGTAAATATGTATCGGTTGATGGAGGGATGACAGATAATCTTCGCCCAGCACTTTATGGAGCTCGTTATGAAGCATTGCTAGCAAATCGTGCGAATGAATCTGCCGAAGAGGTTGTTTCAATTGCGGGAAAATGTTGTGAAAGTGGGGATATGCTCATTTGGGATGTAAAGCTTCCAAAAGTTGTTTCTTGTGATCTCTTAGCTATCTCTTGTACAGGGGCATATGGTTATTCAATGGCAAATAATTATAATCGTATTCGTCGCCCGGCAGTGGTGTTTGCGAAAAATGGAAAATCGCAAGTTGTTGTAGAGAGGGAATCGTATGAAAATATTATTGGAAACGATCGCATACGTGTGAAGGAACTTGTATGAATACACCCTCGTTTAGTTGAAGTAGGAGTTGTTTAGATGAACTACTCCTTTTTTATCCCGCTATTCGCGGGCTGTAAGACCCCACCTCAAAATGGAGAGCGAATCGTTGTCCAGCTCTAGCGGCTAGAATCTCCGATCGTTTCGCCCCCTCGTACGAGGCAAAAAGCCCCTCTATGTCGGGTGCTCCAACGTCCTGCGATTCTGGGCGAGCCGCTTCCGCTTTTCTACAGAAGATAGATGGGGAATAACTGCTGGCATGTGCCTGATTGGGCAGGCTTTCTATCAGTGGGGGATAAAGAAATCCTCCACTGATGAAAGTTTCACTTTATAATAAATAAAATTTATCGGAAAACTAGGATTGAAAAAAATCAGAATTGTGATAAAATACAAATATAATTCTTATCAAGAGTGGCGGAGGGAACTGGCCCGACGAAGCCCGGCAACCTACTTTATAGGAGTAAGGTGCTACTTCCAGCAAAATGGCATCCATTTTGAAAGATAAGGTAGATACGTTACCGGAACAGTCTTTTCGAAATGGGAAAGATTTTTTTTATGAAAAAAGGGGGGCTGTTCGTGGGAGTACGCGGACAATTTGAAGAAGTAGCAAGTAAAATTCAATCTATGCTTACTGATATGAAATATGGTTCGATTACAATTGTTGTGCAAGATGGTAAAGTGATTCAGCTTGAAAAAAGTGAAAAAGTACGTTTAAAATAAGCACGCTGACTAGAAAAACTAGAGGCGGCTTTAATCTATTTCTATAGATTAAAGCCGCCTTTTTGTATGGGTGTTGTGAAGGGGGAGAACGATGTTAACGTACGAAACATGGCAAGATAATTTTGTTTCATTTCAGGAAGACGACGAAACGAAAGGCGCTTTGGCAGCAATACGCTGGGCATATGAACATTATGATCAGGATATTGTTTATGCATGCAGCTTTGGAATAGAAGGAATGGTTTTATTGCATGTGATTAACCAAGTAAATCCATCTGCAAAGGTTGTATTTTTAGATACAAATGTTCATTTTCAAGAAACATATGACTTGATCAAAAAAGTCAGGGAGCGATTTCCTAATTTGAATATTATTGAAAAGCAACCGGCACTTACACTTGAGGAACAAGCAAAAGAGTATGGTGATAAATTATGGGAACATAATCCAAATCTTTGTTGCCAATTAAGAAAAATTAAGCCGTTAGAAGAAGCGCTAACAGGTAGGAAAGCATGGATATCCGGTTTAAGAAGAGAACAGTCTGAAACGCGAAAACATACACAGTTTGTCAATCAAGATCATCGCTTTCAATCTGTTAAAATCTGTCCGCTTATTCATTGGACTTGGAAAGAAGTGTGGCGCTACGTATATAAGCATAATTTGCCATACAATCCACTCCATGATATTGGGTATCCGAGCATTGGATGTGAAAAATGTACCGTGCAGGTGCAAGAGGGTGGAGATTCGAGGGATGGACGCTGGGCTGGAAAGATGAAAACAGAATGTGGTCTTCATTATCAATAAAATGAAGCTTTCATTAGTGTGGTCTTTCTTTATCACCCGCTGATGGAAATCTCTCATCAATTGGGCTCATACTGCATATTAGTGCGGAGTGAAAGCTACTATCTGTTAAAACTTAATAAAGAAGGGGAAAAGAAAATGAGCGATATAAAAACATTAGTAAATCGAATTGATACAACATATGAAACAGCGCATATCGTAAAAGAAATTGAATTAGATGGAATCGCATTAAGTGATTTAGAGCTCATTGCGACCGGTGGATATAGTCCGCTTACGGGTTTTTTAGGAAAGAATGATTACGTATCAGTAGTAGAAACAATGCGCTTAGCAGATGGAGCTGTATGGAGCATTCCAATTACATTGCCTATAACAGAAGAAAAAGCGAAGGAGTTAGAAGTAGGGGAAGAAGTTCGACTTGTAAAAGAAGGTATAACGTACGGTGTAATTCAAGTTCAAGAGATTTATACGCCTGATAAAGAAAAGGAGGCGTTACTTGTCTATAAAACGATAGAAGAAGCACATCCGGGTGTTAAGAAATTATACGATCGTCCGGATATATACGTGGGAGGACCGATTACGCTTGTGCAACGGATTAGAAAAGAAAAATTTTCCGCTTATCATTTAGATCCAAGTGAAACGCGAGCAGAGTTTGCACGGCGTGATTGGAAAACAATCGTTGGTTTTCAAACAAGAAATCCAGTGCATCGCGCACATGAATATATTCAAAAAGCAGCTCTTGAAATTGTTGATGGCCTGTTTTTAAACCCGCTTGTTGGAGAAACGAAGTCAGATGATATTCCAGCTGATGTTCGAATGGAAAGTTACGAAGTACTTCTAGAAAACTACTATCCAAAAGATCGTGTCTCTTTAGCAGTATTTCCAGCGGCGATGCGATATGCTGGGCCGCGTGAAGCGATTTTTCATGCACTTGTAAGAAGAAACTTTGGGTGTACGCATTTTATTGTCGGTCGCGATCACGCTGGTGTTGGGAATTATTATGGTACGTATGAAGCGCAGGAAATTTTCGCTAACTTTACAATAGAAGAATTAGGAATTACACCCCTCTTTTTTGAACATAGTTTTTATTGTGCGAAATGTGAGGGAATGGCATCAACGAAAACATGTCCACACGGAAAAGAAGATCATGTTATTTTATCGGGTACAAAGGTAAGAGAGCTCTTGCGAAATGGAGAACTGCCACCAAATACATTTAGTCGTAAGGAAGTAGTAGAAGTTTTAATTCGCGGTTTGCAAAAAGAAGTTTTGACAAAGTAAGGAGAGAAGAAGATGGGAACGAATATTACTTGGCATACGGCATCCGTTTCAAAGGAAGAACGCCGAAAGCAAAACAAAAATCATAGCTTTGTTCTTTGGTTTACAGGATTGTCGGCTTCTGGTAAATCAACCGTGGCAAACGCAGTAGCTCGCAAGTTATTTGATGAAAATATTGGTAATTATGTGTTAGACGGAGATAATATCCGTCACGGTTTAAATAAAGATTTAGGATTTTCAGAAGAGGACCGTACAGAAAATATTCGTCGCATCGGTGAAGTAGCGAAATTATTTGTTGATAATGGAACAATTGTATTAACAGCGTTTATTTCACCGTTTCGTGAAGATCGTCAGCAAGTGCGTGACATATTAGAACAAGGTGAATTTGTTGAAGTGTTCGTAAAGTGTCCAATTGAAGAATGCGAAAAACGTGATCCGAAAGGACTTTATAAAAAAGCAAGAAGTGGGGAGATTAAGCAGTTTACCGGAATCGATTCTCCTTATGAAGAGCCAATTCAAGCTGAAGTTATTGTAGAAACGCATCGTCATTCTATTGAACAATGTGCAGAGCAAATTATTGCTTATTTGCAAGAACGCAGCTTTATCCCGCGCTAACGGGCAGTAAGACTCTTACACCAAGAGTCTGAGAAAACAAAGAAGATAGGTGGGAGCTAACTGCTGGCATGCGCCCGATTGGTTCAACTGACCTTCTGGGAAAAAACGTTCCCAGAAGGAAGTTTCACTTTATATAGGAGGAGATACATGATGAGTTATGAAAAAGTATGGGCAAACAATGAAAAGCTAAATGCAACAGAAAAAAAGAAATTAGAAAAAGACGGTTTAGAAATTTTTAAAGATATTCCGTATTATGCTGAGCATGGATTTGCGTCTATTCCGAAAGAAGAATGGGATTCTTTTAAGTGGGCAGGTTTATATTTGCAGCGCCCAAAAGAGGCGGGGTATTTCATGATGCGTGTGAATATACCATCTGGAATCATAACAAACGAACAAGTGGAGGCTCTTGCTTCTATCGCCGAAGATTACGGCCGTGATGTACTTGATATTACAACACGCCAAGCAATTCAGTTTCATTGGCTGCAAATTGAGCAAATTCCAGATATTCTGCAGCGGCTAGAGAAAGTAGGGCTATCGACAGCCGGTGCATGCGGTGATATTACACGTAATATTACAGGGAATCCACTTGCTGGAATTGATGAAAATGAATTGTTTGATACACAAATAATTGTGCAGGAAGTATATGAATATTTTCAGCATAATGAAGAGTTTTCAAATTTACCTCGCAAATTTAAAATGTCGATTAGTTCGAATGTGTTCAATTCAGCAAATGCTGAGATTAACTGCGTGGCATTTACACCTGCAACGAAAGAAATTAACGGAGAAACAGTCATTGGTTTTCATCTAAAAGTAGGTGGCGGTTTATCAGCGCGTCCATATTTAGCAGAAGAACTAGATGTATTTATTTTACCAGAGCAAGTGAAAGATGTAGCAATTGCCGTCGCAACTATTTTCCGTGATTTTGGATATCGTGAAAAGCGTCATCTTGCTCGTCTGAAATTTCTTGTTGCAGATTGGGGACCAGAAAAATTTAAAGAACAGTTATTACAATACACAGGATCTTTACATGATAGAGGAGAAAGTGCATTGAAGGGTTGGAATGCAGGTTATTTTTACGGTGTTCATAAGCAAAAGCAAGATGATTTATACTATGTTGGTTTTAATGTACCAGTTGGTCGCCTGCATGCAGAAGAAATGTATGAGATTGCTAGAATTGCAAAACAGTATGGAAACGGTGAAATTCGTACATGTAATTCACAAAACTTTATTATTCCGAATGTGCCGCAAGAAAATATTGATGTACTATTACAAGAACCGTTATTCGAAGCAATCTCTGCAAAGCCAAAGTCATTTATCGGCTACGCAGTTTCTTGCACAGGCATTGAATATTGTAACTTGGCATTAGTGGAGACAAAAGAAAGATTACGCAATATTGCGGATTATTTAGATACACAGCTTATATTAGATGTACCAGTTCGTATTCATATGATCGGTTGTCCAAATTCTTGCGGACAAAGACAAATTGCTGATATCGGTTTGCAAGGTGTCAAAATGAAAACGAAAGAAAAAGGGATTGTCGAAGCTTTTGAAATTTATGTAGGTGGGACGCTGCTGGACGGCGGTGCTTATAATGAAAAGCTAAAAGGGAAAATTGATGGTGAAGACTTGCCGCATGTTCTCGTTGCATTTTTAACTTACTTTAAAGAAAGTAAACTTCCTAGTGAAACATTCTATGAGTTTGCTGGCCGTGTTGGAATAATGGATTTACAAGCAGCATTAGATACGATTTTAGAAGAAGTGATTGCATCGTAGGAGGGAAGCAAAATGGACTTATATCGTTTTGAAGCTGTTTTAGCAAATGGTGTTGTTCCTGTAGTCGTTGTTGCACAAAGTGAAGATCAGGCATTTCGTCTCGTTGAAATAGAACTTGAAAAATATTTTTTGCCTTTACCCGAAGTGAAAGAGATTTCTTTATATGAGAAAAAGAAAATCCGAAAGGGTGCAGCTTTTGTTTTGCATGAACAGGAAACGATTTAATAGGATGCTAACAGGCCGTAAGGTGAGGATTTATAGACTTCCATCAGTAGAAAAAATCTACTAATGGAAGTTTCACTTTATAGAAGAAATGGGGAGGAAATATGGGGAAAGTGTACATTGTCGGTGCAGGACCTGGTGATCCAGATTTAATTTCTGTTAAAGGAGTAAAATGTATTCAACAAGCAGATGTTATTTTATATGATCGTCTTGTGAATAAAGAATTACTTTCTTACGCAAAGCCAGAAGCGGATTTAATTTACTGCGGGAAACTTCCGAACTACCACACAATGAAGCAAGAAACGATTCATGCTTTTCTAGTGAAATATGCAAAGAAAGGAAAGATTGTGACGCGTCTAAAAGGCGGAGATCCTTTTGTGTTTGGAAGAGGCGGAGAAGAAGCGGAAGCATTGGTGAAACATGGTATTCCATTTGAAGTTGTTCCGGGCATTACAGCGGGTATTGCAGCTTCCGCGTATGCGGGAATTCCTGTTACACACCGAGATGCTAGTACAAGTTTCGCGGTTGTAACAGGGCACCGGAAAGAAGGTGCAGAGGAAGAAGTGAAGTGGGAAAACTTAGCGAAAGGTGTGGATACGCTTGCTGTTTATATGGGTGTAAGCAACCTTTCTTATATATGTGAACAGCTTTTAAAACATGGAAAAAGTGAACATACACCAGTAGCAATGATAGAGTGGGGAACAACAGCATCTCAGCGTACAATTACAGGAACATTAGGAACAATTGTATCTGTGGCAGAAAATGAGCAAATTCAAAATCCAAGTATGATTGTAATTGGTGAAGTCGTACGCTTCCGTGAGAAAATTCATTGGTTTGAACAAACATTTGAACAGTCGTATCCACTGAGCGGAGCACTTTAATATGAAAGCAATATTATATATTTGTCATGGCAGTCGTTTACAGGAAGCATGTAAAGAAGCGACTGCTTTTGTTACATCGTGTATGGAACGTGTATCAGCTCCTATTCAACAAATATGTTTTTTAGAATTAGCACCACCTTCTATCGCTGAGGGGATTACAACTTGTGTACAAAAAGGGGCAACTGAAATTGTGATTGTCCCTATCTTTTTATTAGCGGCAGTTCATGTGAAAAAGGATATTCCTGAGGAGTTAGAACGGTTACAAAATCAGTATCCTCATGTGTCATTTTCATATGGAAATCCATTTGGTGTTTCTCGTAAACTTGTTACTGCAGTTCTAAATGGTAGCGGAATTAAAATGATTGGCAAACGAGTTACCCTGTTACTTGTGGCGAGAGGGAGTAGTGATGCGGAGACGTTAAGAGATGTAAGAGATATTGCGTTATTGTTTGAAGCTGCAGATGAAGTAGTAAAGGTCGAAGTAGGTTATTTAGCAGCAGCCAAGCCGCAATTTGAGGAGAAGCTACATGAACTTGTTCAAACAACGAATGCCCCAATTGTTATCCTTCCGTATCTTTTATTTACAGGATTGTTAATGAAGAGAATTGAAAAAGCAGTTCGGAAAAATAACCATTCTCATATTGTATTATGTCCGTATTTAAGTAAGAATCAAGCTTTTCAAGATATGCTAATTGAACGTACCGAAGAAATGATAAGGGAGGATGTACATGTACCCATTAACAGTGCGAATAAAGAATAAACGTGTTGTTTTCATTGGCGGTGGACGAGTCGCAGCATTTAAGATTGCACCTTTATTGCAAGAAGAAGCTAATATTATTGTGATTAGTAGAAAACTTGATAAAAGTTTAGTTCAGCTTGTCGAAGAAGAAAAAATTCGCTGGTTTCAAAAAGAATATGAAGCAAGTGATCTTGCAGGTGCGTTTTTAGTTGTTGCTGCAACGGGTGATGCACTGTTAAATGAGAGAATTGCAAATGACGCAGCGCCGAATCAACTTGTAAATGTAATTACAAACCCTGAGAGTGGTAATGTTCATTTTCCGGCTGCTATTCATCGTGGGAAATTGAACATTGCTGTATCTACTGGCGGAGCAAGCCCAAAACTTGCGAAAAAAATTCGTGATGAAATTGCAGGGAGATATGATGATTGTTATGAGGAATATGTGAATTTCTTATATGATGTACGTATGAAAGTGAAGCGGCTACAAGTAGATAAGAAGACGCAGAATGTTGTGTTACAGGAAGTTCTTAAGTCTGTTTATGTACACAATGCACAGCAACGAGAAAAATTTTTGTATTCTTTAGATGAAAAGCTAGTATTTTGATAGTTTGTAATATTTCCCTCTTTTGAATAAAATAAAGAATGCATTACTGGAAAGGGGGAGAAGAGATATGAAAATCAGAAATTCAGTAAAAGCATTAATTGTACGGGATGATCATTTTTTGGCAATTAAAAAGCGTGACCAATATGGGGAATATTATACACTGGTCGGCGGTGGTCAAGAACCGGGTGAAACATTTACGGAAACGGTAAAACGAGAGTGTATAGAGGAGATCGGTGCGGAAGTTAAACCAAATGAATTATTGTTTATTAGAGAATATATTGGTAAAAATCATGAATATGCCGCGTTTGATTTTGATGTTCATCAAATTGAATATATGTTCTCATGTACACTTCTTAGTGAACCGAATGTAGAACGAGCAACAGAGTTAGATACGGGTCAAATTGGAATAGAGTGGTTGCCGTTACGTAATATTACACAGTATCGCCTCTATCCGCAAATACTACGTGTGCGATTGCAACAACATTTTATTCATTATGAAAAGACGGAAGTATATTTAGGAGATGTAAATTAATTTGTCCTTTACAAATACAGAAATCTCCTCTATAATCACAGTTGACTTCAATACATGAAATCAATGAGCAAGAAGAGTACGTATATTTGAAGCGTTCAGAGAGCTGGGGAAAGGTGTGAGCCCGGTACGATAAAATATACAGAATGGGCTTGCGAGAGGTATGTTGAACTAATAGTAGGCAACCCGGGTTCCGCCGTTACAAGGATAGGGTATCGGAAGCATTCCTGTACCTGAAAAGTGGGATAATTTATCCAATTGAGGTGGTACCACGGTATTATATTACATATATCGTCCTCTACATGCATCATAGCGTGTAGGGGACTTTTTTATTGTCTAAAGGAGGTGAGCGAGTATGAACTGAAAGTATATGAATGAAAAAAACGGAAATATTCAGATCAGGAGAAGTGAAAATGAAAGAAACACAGCAATGGACGTCGAAAATTGGTTTTGTACTCGCAGCAGCCGGGGCAGCAGTTGGACTTGGGGCAATTTGGAAGTTCCCTTATGTTGCCGGAAATAGCGGAGGAGGAGCCTTTTTCCTTGTCTTTTTATTCATGACAGTATTTATCGGTTTGCCGCTTTTAGTGGCGGAATTTGTGATCGGACGCAGTACGCAAAAAGAAGCAGTAACAGCGTATAAAGTATTAGTACCAAATCATAAATTATATCCATGGATTGGCCGCATGGGAGTTGTAACATGTTTTTGTGTTTTAGCATTTTATAGTGTTGTTGGAGGCTGGATTTTACTTTATTTATTCTATAGTGTAACAGGTGGATTATGGGGGAATGCTGTTGATTACGCAAAGTTGTTTGGAGAAACGATCTCAAATCCAGTAAGTGCAATTGGAGCACAATTTATCTTCATGCTTTGTACAATTTTTATCGTAAGTAAAGGTGTGGAAAAAGGAATTGAAAAAGCAAGTAAGTATATGATGCCGCTATTATTTGTTCTGTTTCTTGCAATTATTGTTCGTTCTCTTACATTGGACGGGGCATGGGAAGGTGTTAAGTTTTTCTTAAAACCAGATTTCTCGAAATTAACAGCAAAAACAATTTTATATGCGATGGGGCAATCATTCTTTTCACTAACAGTTGGAGCCTCTGTTATGGTTACATACAGCTCTTATTTGAAAAAAGAAGAACATTTAGCAAAATCAGCAATATCGATTACAAGCTTAACAGTTTTTATTACTGTACTTGCAGGGCTAGCGATTTTTCCAGCGATTTTTGCGTTAGGTGTTAGTCCAACAGAAGGGCCGGGGTTACTATTTATCGTTCTTCCAGCTGTGTTTGGAAAAATTCCTTTCGGGCATTTTTTCTTTATTTTATTCTTAATTCTATTTTTCTTTGCAACGCTTACATCGGCAATTTCTATGCTCGAAATTGTTGTTGCTTCCGTAGCGAAAGGGGACGGAAAGAAGCGTCCATCAGCATCGCTCTTAATTGGATTACTTATTTTCGTAGTTGGAATTCCAGCAGCATTATCATTTGGAGTCATGAGCGATGTAAAAGTATTTGGAAAGACAGTTTTTGATTTACTGGATTTTTCGGTGAGTAATGTATTACTTCCACTTGGTGTGCTAGCAATTTCGCTCTTTGTACCAAATAAGATGAAGAAAGAGTTGATAATGCAAGAATTAGAAGTTAAAGAAACAAGAGGGAAACTATTATTTCATGTATGGTTTTTCTTGCTTCGTTATGTTATTCCGATTACGGTTCTTCTTGTCTTTTTAAACGTTATTGGTGTACTTTAGTTCATAATAAAAAACGGGGAATATTCTCCGCCTTTTATTATGTTGTAGATTGCTTCAAGAGACGAATATACGTTTTATAACCTACGAAAGCGGCAATGACGAAGCCGATTAAAAACAAAATGTCTCCGCCTAGTGTAAACAAACGACCTATATAGATTTTTGGCTTCTTGTAATATTTGGGCTTCTTGTGATTCTTGATTCATGTGTAGACCTCCTCAAAAAAGCTTTTATGTTTTTGTATGTGCAATGCCTAGAAGGTGTTGAAAATTATAAAAAATATATAAGAAGTACACATGAAAGATGGGATTCGCTTGTTTTCCATAAATAAAAAAACTCGGCAATTGCCGAGTTTTTTTATTTAATATAAGGAGCTGGATCTACAGCATTTGATTTTTCTATATTCCACTCGCCGATGTGTAGCTCGAAGTGCAAGTGTTGTCCGTGTGAATCACCTGTGTTCCCCATAAAACCGAGTTGCTGGCCTTGTGTTACTTTTTGTCCAACTGAAACCGAGCGGCTGCTCATATGAGCATATACAGTTGTATATGTTTGACCGTTTATGCGGTGCGATAAGTATACAACATTTCCGTAGCTGCTAGATAAATCGGAGCGAATAACAACTCCATCGGCTGCAGCGAAAATTGGTACGGTTCCAGGAGCTGCGATATCAAGACCCTTATGACGATCACGTGTTGGATCATTAAATCCAGAAGTAAAGCTACCAGCTGCTGGTTTAATAAAACCGCCAGTATTTTTCACTTGAGATGTAGTTGAGTTTTGCGTTGAAGGAGCGGATTGCTGAGCTTGTTTTTGTTCTTGAGCTTTTTTTGCTTCTTCAGCCTTCTTTGCTTCTGCTGCACGTTTTTCCTCTTCAATTGCATTTTGAACAGCTTGATGTTGGTTTTCTAAAGTAGTCTTTGCTTCTTCTAAACTTTCCATCTCGGAATCTACTTTTGAAGCTTTTTCGTGTAAATCAGCAATTAATGCTTGCTGTTGTTGCTGATTTCCTTGTAGTTCTTGCTGTTGTTTCTGTAATGTTTGTTCAGATTCCTTAAGTTGTGTTTCCTTTTTCTCAATCGCTTCTTTTTCTTTTTTAACAGTTTCTTGATCTTGTGTTTGCTGTTTTACGATATCTGTATCATTATTTAAAATTACACTTACAGAATACATATTTTCTATTAGTTCAGCGATATTGTTCGTGTTAATTAATACTTCTGTAATTAAATTTGTACGCGGTTTTTCTTGCATGGACTGTAATCTCTGCTTAATTACTTCTTGACGGGTATCGATTTTTTTTTGCAGCTCTTCAATATTCTTCTTTTTCTCTGCAATTATGTTTTGTGTTTTTTCGATTTCAGCTTTTGTTGTTTTTAAATCTGCTTCATTTTTATTAATAGAAGTAGTTAATTCATCGATTTTTTTTTGTAAATCTTGTATCTCTTTTTCGATTTGTTGTTTTTCAGCTGATTTCGTATGTAATTCTTGTTGATTACCCTCTAATTGTGATTGGATATTAGATAATTTATCTTGACTCGTCTCCGCATACACTGGTGAAAGCAATGGAGAAACGAAAATAGTGCCGGCTGTCAGTAAACTAAACGCTGTTATTTTTTTGTTCATCTGTCTATCTCCTTTCCCTATTCTATATAATCACAGAAAGGAGAAAAATGTCTATTGTTGTAATGATAATGTAAAAAAAATTAAGTAATTGTTATTAAATGTCGAAAATTACAAAGAAATCACGTTCGAATTGTTCGTTTATACTATAACAATTCGTGTATATAGGCCCTAACATATATCGAAAAATAAAGAAGAGAGGAATCGTTCTCATGTTAGGTTTTCTGACATTAGGTTTATTTTTGTCAAGAAAAATATTTGCACAGAGGAAAATTTATTTAGTTGTCAGATTTCTATTTTTGTCTTATCATTTTAATAGGGGCGAAAGTATTGAATAGTCTCATAATATTTAATACTGTGATTTTTGTATTTTATAGAAAAATAGAATATGAAAATTAAGAACATCTAAGAAGGGGGTTGCAGCAAGTATGAAAAGAATTGGACTTGCATGGCAAATTTTAATAGGTCTTGTAGTTGGTATTGCTGTAGGGGCAATCTTTTATCACAATCCGATGGTTGGTACTATTCTAAAACCGATTGGTGATATTTTTATTCGTTTAATTAAAATGATTGTTGTGCCGATTGTAGTAGCAAGTATTATTGTTGGTGTTGCCGGCGTTGGCGATGTGAAAAAGCTTGGACGTTTAGGCGGAAAAACAATTATTTATTTTGAAATTATTACAACAATTGCGATTGTTGTTGGTTTATTAGTAGCAAACGTATTCCAGCCAGGAAAAGGCGTGGATATGTCACAGTTACAAAAAACAGATATTTCTAAGTATGCAGCTACAACAGAACAAGTACAGCACCATTCATTTGCTGATACATTTGTAAATATTGTTCCGACGAATATTATGGATTCATTGGCAAAAGGTGATATGCTTGCAATTATTTTCTTCTCTGTATTATTTGGTTTAGGAGTAGCTGCGATTGGAGAAAGAGGAAAGCCAGTTCTGAATTTCTTCCAAGGTGTAGCAGATGCAATGTTTTGGGTGACAAACCAAGTCATGAAGTTCGCGCCGTTTGGTGTGTTTGCGTTAATTGGCGTAACGGTTTCTACGTTTGGTGTAAAGTCATTAATTCCATTAGGTAATTTAGTTATTGTTGTATACGGAGCGATGATTTTCTTCGTTGTTGTTGTATTAGGTCTTACGGCAAAATTATTTGGAATTAATATTTTCCAATTCTTTAAGATTTTAAAAGATGAGCTTATTTTAGCGTATTCTACAGCAAGCTCAGAGACGGTTCTACCAAAGATTATGGAAAAGATGGAGCGTTTTGGCTGCCCGAAAGCAATTACGTCTTTCGTTATTCCAACAGGTTATTCATTTAACTTAGATGGTTCAACATTATATCAAGCAATTGCCGCTCTTTTCTTAGCACAAATGTATGGTATTCACTTATCAATTACACAGCAAATTACATTGCTTCTTGTATTAATGGTTACTTCAAAAGGTATTGCCGGTGTACCAGGTGTATCATTCGTTGTATTATTAGCAACACTTCATACAGTAGGTATTCCGTCTGAAGGTTTAGCGTTTATCGCTGGTATTGACCGTATTTTAGATATGGCACGTACAGCAGTAAACGTAGTAGGTAACTCATTAGCTGCAGTTGTTATGTCTAAATGGGAAGGACAATATGACGCAGAAAAAGGACAAGCTTATTTGAAAGAGATTTCAGAGAAGCAAGCAGCTTAAATTACAACAAAACCCTCACGTATAACGTGAGGGTTTTTCTATGTGAAAGGGATGGCTGCAAATGAAACAAAAATATGGAGATGGATCATCATGGAAACGGCTAATTGATAGAGCAAATTCAGTAAAAAAGGTACAATATGGTATGTTAGTATATTACATATAAAACAAGTGAAAGAGCCTAGCTACAAGCAGTATCATAATCGAAAGGTTTGTATTGCAAATAACGACTATACTTGGGTACAGTATTTCATAAATGGAAAAAATTTTGCGATTACAGCTATGTTAAATGAGAAAAAAGAGCTTGTACAATATTATATGGATGCTTCAAAAGAGTATAAAATTGATACAAGAGGAATGCCTTATTTCGATGATTTATATTTAGATGTTGTACTGTTACCGAATGGTGAGATGTATTTACTAGATGAAGATGAGCTAGAAGAAGCGTATGCAAACGGAAATATTTCAAAAGAAGAGTATAATGTAGCCTGGGATACGGCAAAGTGGCTTATGGAAAAAATTGAAGAAGAACATTTTTTATGGTTTTCAATTTTAGAAACAGAAATTTTGAAAATAAAAGATATTATTTAGTTGCATGAAATGTTTGGTTCACTCGTAACTTTGTATAAATATCAAAAAAATACCAACTATTTTGATAGAAATAATATTTGACATTTTCTTTTGCAGCGAGTAAAGTAATAAAGGATTGATTTACACAAAATATAATATGAAACCTTCTTATCAAGAGAGGCGGAGGGACTGGCCCTACGATGCCTCGGCAGCGGACTCATGTAGAGTGCTGTGCCAAATCCAGCAAGCGATATGCTTGATAGATGAGAAGAGTGTTTCTTATATGATATATAAGACCTCTTCTCTTCAGAAGAGGTCTTTTTCGCTCTTGTGAAGGAAAGGTTTAGAAATAGGAGAGGATATTACTTTGGAACAAACAAAAGGAAATGGATGGGCATTATTGCCACTTGGTATATTTTTAGCACTATTTATTGGTTCTGGTGTGATTACAGGAGATTTTTATAAGTTACCAATCGTAGTAGCTATTTTAATTGCAGTTTCTGTTGCATTAGTAATGAACAGAAAAGAAAACTTTACGACAAAGGTTGAACGTTTTGCTAAAGGGGCTGGCAATCCAGATATCATGATTATGGTATTAATCTTTGTATTAGCAGGTGCATTTTCTGAAACGGCAAAAGGTATGGGTGCTGTTGAAGCAACAGTAAACTTAGCACTTACTATTTTTCCACAAAGCTTGTTAGTTGCTGGACTGTTTATTATTGGTGCGTTTATTTCATTAGCGATGGGAACGTCAATGGGGACAATTGCAGCATTGGGGCCAATTGCAGTAGGAATTAGTGGGCACACGGATATTTCTATGGCACTAGCTATGGCGACAGTTGTTGGCGGAGCGATGTTTGGTGACAATTTATCCTTTATTTCAGATACGACAATTGCTGCGGTGCGTACACAAGGAACGGAAATGAAAGATAAATTTAAAACAAACTTCTTGATTGTATTACCAGCTGCCATTATTACGAGTATACTTTTAATCGTTCTTACGTTAGGAACTCATACAAATATGACAGCACATGCGTTTAACTGGGTGAAAATTTTACCGTATGCAGGGGTGTTAATTACAGCGCTGCTCGGATGTAACGTACTAGTTGTATTAACTGGAGGAACAGTGTTAGCTGGTATCATTGGCATGTTAGATGGAAGCTACACATTAGCGAGTTTCTTTAAAAGTATTACAGTAGGAATTAATGGTATGATGGAGATGGTATTATTAGCGATTTTAATAGGTGGAATGGTTGAAATTATCCAATATAACGGCGGTATTCAGTATTTAATGAATATACTAACGCGTAATATTCGTTCGAAAAAAGGTGCAGAATTTGGAATCGCTGGTCTTGTAAGTATGACAAATATGTGCACAGCAAATAATACGATTTCTATTATTTTCACAGGCCCACTGGCAAAAAATGTTGCAGATCAATACAATATTGATCCGAAAAAATCTGCGAGCTTGTTAGATTTATTTTCTTGTAGCGTGCAAGGGTTAATCCCGTACGGTGCGCAAATGTTAACAGCGGCAGGATTTGCTTCACTTTCACCAGTTGAGTTATTACCGTACTCATTTTATCCAATGTTAGTTGCGGTTTGCGGTATTATTTCAATTGTAATTAATTTTCCGCGTCTTTCACCTGTAGTTGAAAAAAAGGAATATCATAAAACAGCATAAATAAAAAGAAGATGTCTTGCAGAAGACATCTTTTTTTATTTATCCCGCATTAACAGGCAGTAAGCCCCCGCTGATGGAAGCTTCACTACATTTCATTACAGTAAAAGTCTGAAAGAAAATAGGACTTAAGTCTGAGAAGAAAACAGTTCTTAAGCTCGTTATAGAAAAATGAAGAAATAGTTAAGATAAGAGTATCAAAACGAAGGGAGGCAAGCACAAGATGAAACAATTTTTAGCGTTTATCGCAGCCGGTATTTTGGCTTTGATTGCTCTTGGTAGTCTTGCTGGTATTGTAGGGTTAGCAATTGGAGCAGGGATTGTGTACTGGAGCTATAAATCATTTGTGCGAGCACAATCATTTTTTGGAAGGTTAGCTTGGGGTATTGTCGGTTTAATCGGCTTGTCAATCGCCCTTTCTCATTCCCCAGCATTAATCGGTATCGTAGCACTAGTAGTTCTATACTACGGATACCGTGAGTGGAAAAAAGAAAAAGATGTAGTAGTAAATTCTGCTTCAGAAGGTTCTAAACCATATAGCAACTTTGAAGATGAGTGGAACAAATTAATGAAAAATAACTAATATTAAACAACTAAAATAATAAAGTAGAAGAGAGGAAGATTTAAAATGAAACAATCATTATTCGGACGTGTACGTGAGGCAATACTTGCAGATTTTCATAATGCTTTAGACGAAAAGGAAAGAAAAAATCCAATTGCGATGTTAAACCAATATTTACGTGATAGCGAGCGTGAAGTAACAAAAATTGAAAAGCTAATTCAGCGACATAAAACATTAAAAGCTAACTTTGCTCGTGAACTTGAGCAGGCTCGTTATTTCGTAAATAAGAGATCAAAGCAGGCAATAATTGCAAAAGAAGCAGGGGAAATACAGTTGCATGAACGTGCATTAGAAGAAGTAGCATACTATGAAGGGCAAGTAGCTCGCTTAGAAGAAATGTATGCAGGTGTAGTGGAACAAATTGATGAGTTAGAACGTCGTCTTTCTGAAATGAAAAACAAGCTAAGAGAAATGAATGCAAAACGTATGGAATTAATGGCACGCGAAAATATGGCACATGCCAATCGTCGTATGAATACGGCTCTTCATAAAATGGATGAGAATAATCCATTCTTACGATTTGAAGAAATTGAAGAGCATATTCGTGATTTAGAGCTTCGCATGAATGAAGATCATGAACGTGATACATTTGATATGAAAATTGCAAAGCTTGAGCGTGAAATGAAAGAAAAAAATGAACTATCTTTAACAAAAGAATCAGTAAAATAATTGTAGTACATTATAAAACAAGCTTATGATATAGTGATAGAAGAAAAGGTGTTGGAATGCAATACCTTTTTCTTCTGTTTATCCCGCTATTCGCGGGCGGTAAAAACCCTACCTCAAGATTCAAAGAGAGACGAGGAAGATAGATGGGAGATAACTGCTGGCATGCGCCCGATTGGGCAGGATTTCTATCAGTGGGGGATGAAAAAACACTGATGGAAATTTTACTTTATATATGAAAAAGAAAGGGGAGCTGAGATGAAGAGACAATTTTCAAAAACACAATTTGTAGGGATGCTCCTCATTATATTTGGATTTGGTCTTGTTCTTGATATGATTCTCGGACATTTTGAGCCGGGTGCCCTTGTTTTTGCGTTTATTATGATTATGTTTGGAAGGCATTATAGAAAAAAGAATCGGTATGTGAGAGGGAATGTGTTTTTATTTGTCGGAGGACTCATTTTCGTATTCTTCCTGTTTTCATCAGCAGCCTTCGTGCTTGTCCTATTTGCTTGTTTAGCTTTCGTTGGTTATCAACTTATGCAAGGTCAGCAGAAGTCAAAAATAGTACAGGTAGAAATTAAGGAAAAAGGATATATAAATGAAGAAAAACAAATCTATCGAACAGAACCGTATCTTAAGAATATAATGGTTGGTAACGTGCGAATAATGGATCATATTTATGAGTTAGAAGATATTAATGTCCAGTATGGAATTGGTGATGTTGAAATTGATTTAACAACAGCCATGATTCCAGAAGGAGAAACCGTCATTGTTATTCGTGGTGTTATTGGTAATATTCGTTTGTATGTTCCATATGATATTGAACTATCTTTAAATCATTCTGTTATTATTGGAAGAATTTTGCTTCCGAATCATGAAGAAACAGGTTTTAATCGCAATGTAACATTTAAAACAGAACACTATAAAGAAGCTCCTAGGCGTATTAAAATTATTTCTTCGCTTATCGTAGGCGATACGGAAGTGAGGAAAGTATAATGAAGAGACAAAAGAATATTTCATGGATGTATATTCGCTACTCTATGTTATCTGCTAGTAGTATTGCATTTATTTGCACCATTGTATATGTATGGAAAAGTGGGCAATCTGTATACGATTTATTATGGAAAGAATCTATTGCTTCTGTCCCAATTGGATTGTTTCTCATCTGTACGAGTCTTCTCATTGGTGGAGTTGTTGGGTATGCAATTGGTTATTATATGCAGCAGCGTATCCAAGGTTTAACAACTTTTTTATTTGAAGTAGAACGAGGAAATTTTCCAAAGGATGCTTCGTTTACTGCAGAAGATGAATTCCATGAAGTGGAGCGAAAGGTAATTGTACTTGCTAGGAGATTAGAGGAGCAAGCGGGATTATTTCAAAAAGTAACGAATGAACGTGCACATTGGAATGAAGAAATGAGACAAAAGGTTATTTCAGAAGAGAGACATCGTTTAGCCAGGGAGCTTCATGATTCTGTAAGTCAACAACTCTTTGCTATGTCGATGATGATGGCGGCAATTAACGAGCAAACCTCTAATATATCAGAAGCTACTCAAAAACAATTGCAACTTGTTGAAAATATGGTTGTAAATGCCCAATCGGAAATGAGAGCATTGCTTCTTCATTTACGTCCTGTTCAATTAGAAGGAAAAAAATTAATAGAAGGTATTGAAGAATTATTAACGGAGCTTTCAAGAAAACAACATATGAAGATTGAATGGTTGATTGAGCCAATTCAATTGAAAAAAGGTGTAGAAGATCACTTATTCCGTATTGTACAAGAAGCGTTGTCAAATACACTGCGACATGCACAAGCAAAGAAAACAGAAGTAAGGCTGCGTCAAATTGATGAGTATGCAATTTTAAAGATTATTGATGACGGCGTAGGTTTTGAAGTAGGCGTTAATAAAGCTGGATCATACGGTCTTCGTTCCATGCAAGAACGTGTCCATGAAATTGGCGGAACTTTAAAGGTATTAAGCTTCCCGAATAAAGGAACGCAAATTGAGGTGAAAGTGCCGATTCTTATAGATAGAGAGGAGGAACAGCATGATTAAAGTATTGCTCGTTGATGATCATGAAATGGTTCGTATGGGTGTATCTGCTTATTTATCAACTCAGCCTGATATTGAAGTTGTAGGAGAAGCAGAAAACGGAAGAAAAGGTTCAGAATTAGCATTATCATTAAAACCAGATATTATTTTAATGGATCTTGTTATGGATGAAATGGATGGTGTCGAGGCAACGCGTGCGATTATTCAAGAATGGCCGGAAGCGAAAATTGTTGTTGTAACAAGTTTTTTAGACGATGAAAAACTGTATCCAGTCATTGAAGCTGGTGCAACTAGTTACTTATTAAAAACATCAAGAGCAAGTGATATAGCAGATGCAGTGCGGGCAACATACGATGGAGAAACAGTGCTTGAACCGAAAGTTACCGGGAAAATGATGTCACGTATGCGTCAAAAGAAAGAACAGTCGCTACACGAAGATTTAACAGAGCGAGAGTTTGAAATTTTATTATTAATTGCACAAGGAAAGAGTAATCAAGAAATTGCAGATGAGCTATTCATTGCTTTAAAAACAGTAAAGACTCATGTAAGTAATATTTTAAATAAATTACATGTAAGTGATCGTACGCAGGCGGTTATTTATGCATTTCGCCATCAGCTTACAAAATAAAAAAGGCCGGAGAAGAGCCTTTTTATTTTGCATTGCTTTATGTGATTGTAGTTCTGTAAACAAATATCCAACGACTGCACCAATAATAGTTTGTAAGAGCCATCTAATTCCTTTGTTATATAAAGGTAGATAGTTTTAACAAGTTTTTTATGATGTCAATCCATTTTTTGAATATGATTAGCTTGAATGTTTTCTAAAGATGGAGTAGAACGGATGAAATTTACAAATGCTTCTTGATCTGTCGGGCCTTCAACGCGATTCCGTCCCTTTTGAAAAATTGTAAACTTATCTCCTCCGTTTGCCAGAAAAGAATTTACTACGACAGAGTATGTTGCATCATCTTCGAGTAGTTCACCATTTTCTAGTGTAATTGATGTTAACTTATTTTCTTTCCACGTGTAACGAATTCCAGATACTTGTAACATACGTATTTCGTCATTCCATTGTTCATTCAGGGCATACCGAATTTCTTTACCGGTTAAATCCATTTTAATGAGTTTATTTTCAAAAGGTTGAATGAGAAAGGTATTTTCCCATGTAATGAAACCAGCGGGTAAGTCATGGCGAATACTGCCGGGATTGACAAATGCAACGTCAGCTTGCATAGCTTGACGCTGAGAGGCAGCAAGAAGAGCACCAAGATCTGCTTCTCCGTTTCTATTTTGATCTCGTGTCAGCTTGTGTACGCTTTTTCCAAGTATTTGCTCGGTTGATGGGGAGATTTTTGTTTGATAGCTCTGTAGCCATGTTCGGATAATTGGATTAGGTTGTATTTGATTATGATAAGTAGGAATGATCTTTGCGGTTTTTTTTGTAATATCTTTTGTTTTGCGATTGATTGTGAGCTGCACATCCGCGAGAGCCCTTCCGTAAGAATACGCTTCAACGAGTAGTTTTCCATTAACATATCCATTCATATAAGAATGATTATGTCCACCAAATAATATATCTACATCATCATCAAGTTTGCTTGCTAAATCAGCAAGTGGCCCGTAAGTAATTCCATCTGTTGTCTTACCATCTAGATGAGCAAGAACGATAATTGCATGGATACCTTTTTGCTGCAATTCTTGTACATATGTTTGAATGGCAGTAGCTTCATCTAGAAAAGTGACCGCTGAAATATCATTGTGCATAGTAAGAAATGGTGTATCTTTTGTTACGATGCCAATAAAAGCAATTGGGATACCATCAATCCACTTAATCGCATATGGTGGAAATAGAGGTTCATTTGTGTCAGTAGCTACTACATTCGCACAAACATAAGGAAAAGAGCTACCCGGAAACATACCTGTTTTCGGATGAAAACCGCCATCAATTAGTCGCTTTAGTTCGTCTATACCTTTGTCAAATTCATGATTACCAACTGTTCCGACATCAAATTTCAGCATATTTAAAAACTCTATTGTTGGTTCATCTTGAAAGAGAGCAGAAATGGGAGGACTTCCACCGATCATATCACCGGCATGAACAAGTAAGGTATGGGGAAATTGTTCTTTATATGATTTGATGTAGGAGGCTATATAATCGGCGCGGCCAGCAGGTTGTCCGTGCAGCATTGTAGTTGTATTGATTTGTCCGTGCAAATCATTTAATCCGATTATTTGCACCCGTATTTCGGAAGGTTCTGCAGTGGAAAAAAATGAAGAAAGAGTTATAGAAATGAGAAAAGGAATACATAAAAGAAAGTTAATCATGTTGTCACCCCTTTACATATATTGGTGTTTTTATTGTAATAGAAGGACAACATTTTATTTTATTAAAAAATCGTAAATTTTTTGTGGAGATTATAAGATTTTTTATCCCGCTATTCTTGGGCAGTAGGCCCGCCCCTCAAGATTCAAAGAGAAGGGAGGAAGATAAGTGCAGGGAGTTTTCATGAAGAAAAGAAGGATTTATTGTTCAGTGTAGAGAATAATGTAATCATCCACTCGCTGGAAAGAACAGACAAAGCAGAGGTGACGAAGATGCTTGTAATGGGTGTATTGTTATGTATTACTGCAATTTGTGGTTTTATATGGTTATATTATTCTCGTTCGCTTAAACAAGCAGGAGTGTTACTTTTTGATAAAGGTAGTTTGTTTGCAAATCAATCCAGATTTTTAGTATGTTCGAAGTGTGGTAGAGCACAGGCAAGAAGCGGTGGATATCAAGAGTGTTGCCGAACAAGGTTATGAAAGAGTAGCAAGCCTCACATATTGTGAGGCTTGCTACTCTTTCACGGCTGTCCAAATAGTCCACCGATCCTGTTCTATAATAGGGGATTTATTATGAAGTTTAGATTGAATATGCTGTAATAATTGAGAGAGCTCGTCGTCCGATAATTCATGTAAAATAGAGCGACCTGTCCGAGGGGATAAATCTTGAAGTAAATTTTCAATTGAAGGATGGATTTTACGAACTTCCCAAAGAGTTTCAATAGGATTTGTATGGAAGCCGCTGTCGTGTAACCAATGCAGTATTTGATTTGTTTTAGGTCTTCGTTTTGCTTCTGTATGGATTAATTTTGGATAGCAAGAAAAGAAATAGCCGCGAATATGTTCTGGACTTCCTGGAATTGTGCAATCTTCAATTGTTCGATCCTGGAGAATAAGTATACCGTTTCGCTTTAAAGTTCGATATGCTTCTTGTAAAAATTGTGGAATATGCTCTAGATGATGAATAACAGCTCGGGATATAACAATGTCAAAGGTTGCATCTGCAAAAGGAAGGTTATGAGCGTCGCCTTGTACAAATGAAACATTTTGTATGTGAGCGCAATTTTCCTTGGCAGCTTCGAGCATCTCATTTGAAAAATCAAAACCAACTGCTTCAGCTGCCCCCATCATAGCGAGTTGTTTTGTATAAATACCACCACCGCATCCAATATCAATCACTCTCTTTTCTTTGACGTTTACAATATTTTGAATCATAAATGTCCATGAATCTGTTGCTTGACGATTTGTATACGTATATTTATTGTTTGGACTGTGAAAATCTATTGGCATGCTGTAAGCCCCCTTTCATGTATATTATATCCGATTTTGTTTGTTAGGTTGATTTTGTTTTCTTTTGAGAACAATAAGCTTTTCTTATTTTGAGAAATGAGGATGGGAGCAATGCGAAAAAAATGGTTATTCATGTTCGTTCTTTTCTTACTAGTTGCATGTAACCAAATGGGGAAGAAAATAGAACAAGGTGAGAAATCAGCAAAAGAAGCGGGGAGTGTTATGGAAGAGAACATACAAATAATTGTATCCAAAACAGGACAAGAAGAAAAAATATTGAAGGATGAGGAAGCGAAACTTATTGCAAATATTATAAATAAAGCGGAAAAACAAAATGTAATAGGTGAATTAGGTGAACCAGAATATGTGATTACCATTAAGAAAAATGGACAAGAAGAAAGGTATAAAGCTTGGCTTCGTACAGAAGCGAGAACAGGTTGGTTACAAAAAGAAACAGATACAAAAAATTTCTACCTTATATCAAAGGTGGATACAGAGAAGCTGCTTTCTTTATTTCCAACAGCACCTTCAACACAAAATGGGGTAGAACAACCATCAACTATAACTGAAATTACTAAAAAAGACTTACAAATTACGCGTTTTCACATTAAAACAAAGGAAAATACAGTGCATTATACAGTATATTACACAATTTCAGATGCATTATATAAAAAACTAGAAAAAGAAAAAAACTATTATTTCCAAATATATTTTCCACCGAAAGCACAAAAGATAATAAATAAAGAAAAAAGTGAACAAATTCAAGGTGAAATAGTAAAAGAAGGATATAAACAGTATGAAGTGAATTTTTTAATTCCTGTTAGCGACATATCATCGTCTCAGCTAAAAATGTTAGAAACGTACTATGACCAATATGATTTAAAAATGTTTAATTATAAAAAAGAGGAGATTGGTGCGTTTCAAAATATTATTCAAATAGTGAAAGAATATGGAGAGAAGATGGATTTACAAAGGTAAAGTTTTTTCTAGGAAATGAGAAAAAGAGTGATGAATAAAATCTCATCACTCTTTTATTTTGTTTTTGTTGACGGTTCATTCATAGATTTTCGCGTAATGAAATAAGCGATAATAAGTGCAGAAAGGATAATGGAGCTAATAAAAATATTGTTTGGCAGCCAATCCAATAGTAATACATGTCCAACAGTATAAAAAATAAGCATAGAAGCTAGAAAAGATAAGGCACCGATCATAACAGCTTGTAATGTCACTGTTTTCACCTCCTTGCATGTATAGTATTGGCTAAAAATGGATGAATTAAACAGTCGTTCCCAATAAAATTAAAATATATGGCATAATTAAGAAGAAAAAGACTATTGGTAAGGAGAGGAATATGAAACAAAATACAAAAGGATTATGGGGAATCGTTGCAGCAGTTGGTGTTTTTCTGTTATCTAAATTAAAATGGGTATTTGCTATTGTGAAACTAGCAAAGTTTTCGACTATATTTAGTATGTTGTTATCTCTTGGTGCTTATGCAGCGATATATGGATGGAAATTTGGTGTTGCGCTTGTATACTTATTACTTATTCATGAAATGGGCCATTTGTGGGCAGCGAGAAGAAAAGGGATTGCAACATCACCTGCTATTTTTATCCCATTTATGGGAGCGGTTATAGGAATGAAAGAATTGCCTAAAAACGCAAAAGACGAGGCATACATTGCATATATGGGACCGTTATTTGGTTTATTTTCTTTTTTGCCAGCAATTCCGCTATATATGATAACAAAAGAACCGTTCTGGGCACTTGTTATTGTACTTGGTAGTATGATTAATTTCTTTAACTTAATTCCCGTATCACCACTCGATGGTGGACGAATTGTTTCTGTTGTAAGTACGAAAATTTGGGCGCTGGGCCTAGTTATATTACTTGGTTATGCAATTGTACAAAAAAGTATTTTTCTTGGATTTATTTTTGTATTAGGTTGTTTAGAATGGCACAGAGTATCAAAGCGAAATCAACCAATCCAAGAGCTTGGTTGGAAAATAGATACCGTAAAAGAATATATTATACGTTTGAAAGACGAATTGAGAGAAACAGGGGCACTTCATCGCACCATCTATATGATGCATCATGAAGTGATGATGCTTAGTCAAAAAGAACGAGATAAAACATTAACAAAAGAAGAACGTCAAAGAAAAATAGCATTAGATTACTTGCATCTTAAATTTGAACCACTTGATTACGTACCGTATGAAGAGGAAAGAGAACAGTACCTTTTATTGATGCAAGATGCATTAGTAGTGTCAGAGCGAAAATTACATAAGTGGGAAAAAGAAAAAGAACAATATGAAACATACTATTCTGCAAATATAGAAACACGTATAGGTATGTTCATTTTGTATGTGTTATTACTTGCAATACTTGGATATGCCACATATCAAGGAAATATTATCTTACAAGATCAACTTCCGACACGTAATTTGTAGAAAAACGTTGTCGAAATGGTAAGAACAGTTTATACAGGAATCCCTACTTCTTTGTAGAATATTACAAATATTATATTTTATAGAAATAAATGTAATATTTACATAAAGAAAAGGAGTAGGGTGTATGAAAAAAATGTGGAATATACTTGGAATTCTTATTTTCATGGGAATCACTAGTTACGGTTTAACCAAATTTTTTGTACACTATGCGAGTAAGCCGGTTGGTGTAGCGGCAATGCCGAAAGTAGAAGAAGTCAATGAGACGAAAGAAGTGCTACAATTTATTCGTACGACACACGAAAGTTATAACAACTTTTTAAATTATGGAAAAGCAGAAAAATATACAGATGGAGATTGGAATCATTTCATTAAATGGTTTCAAGAACAGGAACATTCTTTAAAAGATGTTGAGACAAAAGTGAAAAACAAGCAAATAAAACGAGATGTGAAACGAAGTTATGAAATTTTGAAAAAAGGGGTAGCAGCTCGTAATATTGAATATATCACTTATGCGCATCGTGTATATCATGACTTAGATATTATTGTAAATAAATATACAGGTGAAACGAATATTTGGGGGTATACAGAGTTTGGAAATGGGAAAGATGTGAAAGTAATAGAACAGGCATTACAAGCGCAGTAAAAAAGGCATACTTAGTATGTCTTTTTATTATTGATGTTACTTTAATATACAGTAACATTCTTCTCAATCCTACGAGGAATTTCTTAAAGGAGATAGAGGGTGTCATTTATCCCGCTATTCGGGGGCAGGAAGACCTCATCTCAAGATGGAGAGACAAGTACAGAAGATAGGGGAGGGGACACTGATTAAAGTTTCCTTAATGACGTTTTTCACAAAACCATCATGTTTATAGTGATTAAAATCACAACTCATATCTTTGATATCGTATACAATGGAAATAGTTAAGGAAATAGAGGAGTGGATAGTATGTTAAGTCCAAAAACAATTGAAATTGTAAAATCAACTGTACCGTTATTACAAGAAAAAGGTGTGGAGATTACAACACGTTTTTATCAAATTATGTTTTCTGAGCATCCGGAACTATTAAATATTTTTAACCATGCAAATCAAAAACAAGGGAGACAGCAGCAAGCATTAGCAAATGCAGTATACGCAGCTGCTAATTATATTGATAACTTAGCGGTGATCATTCCAGTTGTAAAACAAATTGGACATAAACATCGTAGCTTAGGTATTAAAGCAGAACACTACCCAATTGTTGGTAAATGCTTGCTACAAGCGATTAAAGAAGTAGCTGATGCCCCGCAAGAAGTATTAGATGCTTGGGGAGAAGCTTATGGTGTGATAGCTGACGCATTTATTGGTATAGAAGCAGAGATGTATGAAGAAGCTGCTGAAAAAGCAGGCGGCTGGAAAGATTTCCGTAATTTTATCGTTGTGAAAAAAGAAAAAGAGAGTGATGTGATTACATCCTTTTATTTAAAACCAGAAGATGGGGGAGCGCTATCTTCATTCTTACCAGGACAATATGTAAGTGTACAGTTAAATATTGAAGGAGAAACATATACACATAACCGTCAGTATAGTTTATCAGATGCACCTGGAAAGGATTATTACCGTATTAGTGTAAAACGTGAGAAAGGTGCAGAAGGTCTAGATGGAATGGTATCGAATTATTTACATGATCATGTAAATGAAGGAGATATTTTACCGTTAAGCGCACCAGCAGGAGATTTTGTACTGAATACTGATTCACAGTTACCAGTTGTATTGATTAGTGGTGGTGTAGGAATTACACCAATGATGAGTATGTTAAATACATTAATTGAGCAATCGTCAAACCGTAATGTATACTTTATTCACGGCGCGTTAAACAGTGATGTACACGCAATGAAAGACTATGTTGCAAATGTAGCAAAAGAGCATGAACAAGTAAAAGTATATACTTGCTACTCTAATCCAACTGAGCAAGATAAGAAAGTAAAAAATTATGATAAAGAAGGCTACATTGATTTAGCGTGGTTACAAACTATTATTCCTTCCAGCGAAGCGGATTTCTACTTCTGTGGACCGGTGCCATTTATGAAGCATATTCATGCAGCTTTGACAGAATGGGGCGTGACACCAGAGAATATTCATTTTGAATTCTTTGGGCCAGCAGCTAGCTTACAATAATGAAAAAAAACGAGGTGTTAACTCACCTCGTTTTTTGTTTGTTCTCGAAGTAGACGATTTACAGTTTCACGGCGGATGCCAATGAGTTGACCGATTTCTGTTTGGTTTAAAATTTCATAGATTGGAATGTCTCCTAAATATGTTGTAAACCATTTTTGTAAACGAAGTAGCCTCTCTTTTGGAGAAACGGTTGTAAGCTGATCAATACGCTCTTGCATCATTCGTAATTTTGTTTGCAGCTGAAGGGCGATATCGGCATAAGATTCGGGATTTGCATGTAATTGTTCATACCATGCGTTGCATAAAATTGGCTCTACTTCTGTCTTAATTAAAGCGATTGCAGTTCCATGATATTCTTTTGGAGAGATTAAAGAGTGGTGAGGGATCGTTTCACCTGGAACAATAATATTAAATAAAAAAGACGTGCCGTCTTCTTGGAAGCGAACTACTTTTAATAGACCGCTTTTTATAAAATATAGAGGGCCTTCCTCTCCTTGACGAAATAGTATTTCTCCTTTATGTAAAATCAATGTAAGCACCTCTTTATATATTGCTTTTCATTTTATTATAGAGGAATTGTTTGTATAAGACTATTTTTGTGAAATGCAGAAGCAATGTTATAGCTTTATTTTGCAATTTAGTAATCTCTTGCTAATGGAAATGTCAATTTATCTAAAAGAGCATTTCACATAAAGTCCATCAATTTTATTGACGAAATATATCATATTACAGTAGTATACTGTTTAGTGTGTATGTGTAAGGACGGTACTAGAAAGGAATATTTTTTAGGGGGCATACCATGTTAGATGAAAAAATGACTGATGTGAAGATTTCAACAGATGCAGTGATACATGTGGAAGAAATGAAGGGTGGAGTTGTTCTATCGGTCGAAATAGATGGACAAATCATTTATACGATGGCTTATGATGAAGAAACAGATAGTTATGCAGAATTATATGATAGAAACGATAAACGGGCAAGAAAAGTCCATGAAGATTTTATGGGATGGTCGCTTGTACACTGACGGAAATATAACAAGCCGAGAAATGCTTCTCTTTATTTAGGAGAGAAGCATTTCTCGGCTTGTTTTTTGTTTACCCGGCTAAGAGATCGCCACCTCAAGATTGAGAGAAAATCGTTGTCCAGCTCTAGCGGCTAGAATCTCCGGTCGTTTCGCCCCCTCGGACGAGGCAAAAAGCGCCTATCTGCCTTGGGTTCCAACGTTCTGCGGTTCTGGGCGAGCCGCTTCCGCTTTTCTACAGAAGATAGGTGGGGGATGGCAAAATCCCCACGGATGAAAGTTCCACTTTATAAATGTAAAACAATGAAATTGTATATATAATGTAATAATTACATATGATTTGCAACATTCACTTCTATATTGTTAGGGCATTGTAAATGTATATGTTGCTTTTTTTCGGTATGATAAAGCAAATGGGATTCTCCATCCCCTGCTAATGGAAGTTTCGCTTTAAGACCTCCACCTCAAGATTCAGGGAGGATCGTTGTCCAGCTCTAGCGGCTAGAATCTCCGGCCGTTTCGCCCCTCGGACGAGGCAAAAAGCGCCTATCTGCCTTGGGCGTGGGCGTCCTGTGATTCTGGACGAGCCGCTTCCGCTTTTCTACAGAAGATAGGTGGGGGGAACTGCTGGCATGCGCCCGATTGGTGACGGAAGTTTCACTTTATTTTTATCTACTAAATTCAGGATGAGTCTTACTGTACGTTAGAGTAGGATAAAATACAAAAGATGTAACAAATATAGGAGTGATTATCTTGAGGAATTTACGCATTTCTAACTTTATCTTACTTTGTGCCTGCTCATTATTATGTATTATGTTAGGAGTGTTTTTTTACACATGTATATAAAAGAAACGCATTCTAAAAGAATGCGTTACAAAATGGAACTAATAATCATACGTGCACCGAGAATGATTAAGGTAATGCGTAATAAATTGATAATAGCCTTACCGCTTAGTTTTGTATTAATATAAGCCCCAATTTTCCCGCCAATCCATGCTCCGGGGATTAACACAAGGGCATAGAGCCAGCTTACATTACCAAGTGAAATATGAGTTGCTGAATTTACAATTGCAGATAAAAAAACAATAAACATTGATGTAGCGACAGCGATTTGGGCTGGAAAGGCAAAGAGAAGCATCATCGCTGGGACTAATAGGGCACCTCCACCAATTCCAAATAAACCAGAAATAAAACCTACACCAAATGAAATAATGGTAGCAAGAAAAGGTGGAAACTGATAAAACATGGTCTCTCCTTCAGAAGTTGTAAAGGAGCGTTTAATAACAGAACTGTTTGAAAGGGAAAGGGGCTTCATTTTATCTTTTAGCATCAGTAAAATGGATACGAAAATAAGAAAAATTCCAAAGTATAAAGAGAAAGAATCTTGATTTAAAAATTTATTTGCCCATGATCCGATAATTCCTCCAGGACCACTCCCAATAAATAAAATAAGGCCACTTTTGTAATCAATTCGCTTATGCTTCATGTATGTGAGGGTAGAAGCCAAACCTGTAAATACAACAGTAACAATTGAAGTACCAACAGCCAATTGGGGAGAAAGAGTATGTAAGCTAATCAGTAGCGGAACGATAATGATTCCCCCACCAAGACCAACTAGACTTCCGATTGTACCTGCTAATAATCCAACAAATAATAGCATAATATATTCCAACTGTAACAACTCCTCTTTTGCAACAAATACATCATATATTATACAATGTTTTGAATCAGAATGACGTGAGTTCACAAAAAAGTCGTCTTCTACATAAGAAGACGACTTTTCTTTAGAACATAAGGTTTAATACGTAATAGCATAAAGCAGCTAATGAAGCTGAAATTGGGAGTGTAATAACCCATGTAATTAACATGCGTTTTGCTGTTCCCCACTTTACACCTTTTACGCGATGTGAAGAGCCAACACCTAAAATAGAAGATGAAATAACGTGTGTTGTACTTACCGGTAAATGAATGAAAGTTGCACCGAAAATAACAATTGATGATGATAAATCAGCAGCTACACCATTTACAGGGCGAATTTTCATAATTTGTCCACCGACGGTTTTGATAATTTTCCATCCACCAATAGAAGTACCAAGACCCATTGCAGTCGCACACGCCAATTGTACCCAAAAAGGGATATCTGTTGAAGTATGATAATTATTTGCGATAAGGGCCATTGTAATAATACCCATCGCTTTTTGAGCATCGTTTGTGCCATGTGTATAAGATTGCAATGCGGCTGTAAACACTTGGAATAAACGGAAATTTTTATTTGTTTTCGTCAGATTGAAATTTTTAAAGGAAACTTTAAAAATACTATATACGATAAAACCAATGACGAAAGCGATAATCGGTGAAATAACTAAAGCTTCAATAATTTTAATGAAACCTTTATAATTTAATGAACCAAAACCAGCAGCAGCGATAGCTGCCCCAGCAATAGAACCGATAATTGCATGAGACGAACTACTTGGAATTCCATAGTACCAAGTAATTAAGTTCCATGCGATAGCAGCAATCAGCGCTGCTAAGATAACGACACTACCATTTGGTAATGTAAATGGATCGACAATATCTTTTGTAATAGTTTTTGCTACACCCGTAAATGTCATTGCACCTAAAAAGTTCATAATAGACGCCATAAGAATGGCTTGTCTTGGCTTTAAAGCCTTTGTTGAAACAGCTGTTGCGATAGCATTTGCTGTATCATGGAACCCGTTAATAAAGTCGAAAGCTAGAGCACAAATGACAACTAAAACGGTTAAAATCAAGAGTGTATCCATGATCAAACTCCTTATGCGTTCTTCATAATAATTGTTTCTAAAACATTTGCTACGCTTTGACAGCTGTCAGCAACTTCTTCTAATTCTTCGTAAATTTCTTTGTATTGAATAATCTTAATTGGATCTTTCTCACGAGAGAATAGATGCTTAATAGCATGTCTACGAATATCATCACATTTTGATTCGTAATCTTTAATTTTGATCGCATTTGTACGAATATCGAGTAGTTTTTTATTGGACATCAACTCAATAGACGATGCAATTTCAATCGCACACTGATTAATTGCATCAACGAATTTAATCATGTATTCGTCTGCTTCTGTAATAGAATACATTTCAAATAGACCTGCACTATGATCTAATCCGTCTAATACATCATCCATACTCATTGCAAGTTGTAAAATGTCTTCACGTTCAATTGGAGTGATAAATGCTTTGTTTAATTCCATAATGATTTCGTGAATAAATGAGTCACCTTTTGACTCATACTCTTTCATGCGCATGGAGAATTCTTTTAAATCACTTGCGTTTTTAATTTTATACTCCACAAAAAATTGTGCGCCTTCTTTTAAATTTTCAGAGATATTCGTTAGCATTTCTGAAAATTTGTCTTTTTTCGATTTGAAAACCATATTGTTACCCCCACCAAAGAATAGTTATGTAAAGCATATTGGCTAGTTCATTCTATCAAAAAGCTGTCGGTTTTTAAAACATTTTATCGAAAAGTTTACAAAAACTTAACATTAGACAAGTTGAAAAATTAGTAATGTTAACACTTTTTTAGTAATTCTTGTACTTATAGAATGTCCTTTTCATACAAAAAGTATGAAAAGGACAGCTTAGACTTGACGAACTATAACGATATCAGAGAAAATTTGTAAAGATAAAGATGTTACTCATATATACATTTGAAAGTAAGGTAGAGGAAGTGAATGAATGAAGTTGAACAGCACTCAATTACAAAGTATACGAGAGTGGTTCAAAACAAGAAAAAAATTGCGAATAGTATTGTTGATTTTAGGAAGTTTTGGCTTATCTTTGTTTATCTTTGTAAACATTATGATTACAATTCAAGATATATCGGCATTAAAACATGCAGTACCTCAGCCAACAGTGATTTATGATGCAAATAAGCAAGTAGCAGCAAAATTGTCTTCTTCGAAAATGGAGGGAATTAAACGTAAAGATATCCCAGACGTTATGACTCAAGCTGTTGTTGCAGTAGAAGACCAAAAATTTTATAAGCATCGCGGCATATCTTATAGCGGAATTTTTAACGCTATCATTAAAAATATAACAGCAGGAGAAGTTGTTGCTGGGGGCAGTACAATTACACAACAGCTTGCTAAAAACGTATTTTTAACACAAGATCGCACGTTTTCAAGAAAATTCAAAGAGTATTTTATTACAAAGAAAATTGAACGCACATATACAAAAGATGAAATTATCGAAATGTATTTGAATCAAATTTATTTTGGTGAAGGAGCTTGGGGAATTAAAAAGGCTGCGAAGACGTATTTTGATAAAGAAGTCAAAGACCTGACGATTCCTGAAGCTGCCACCTTAGCTGGATTAATTAAAGCACCGTCTACGTATTCACCGTTTAAAAATTTTAATAAATCGATTACAAGAAGAAATGTTGTTCTTTCTTTAATGAAGGAACAAGGATATATTACAGACAAACAATTTCAAGTAGCGAAAGATGAAGGGCTTTCGCTTCACCGTGGTGTCGAAAGTCAATATAAGGGGAAATATCCTTACTATGTTGACTATGTTGTTCGTGAGGCAATGAACAAATACAACTTGACACAAAATGAAATTTTATCAGGTGGTTATCATATTTACACAGAATTAGATCCAAAGATGCAACAAGCGGCAGAAGATGTTGTGAATAATGATCATTATTTTCCAAAGACTACTTCTGATCAGATTATGCAAACAGGTGTCGTACTCATGAATCCCAAAACGGGTGGTGTTCCGGCGCTTGTAGGAGGACGAGGACCGTATCAATTTTTACAGTTTAATCATGCATCGCAATTAAAACGCCAGCCAGGTTCAACATTAAAACCATTAGCAGTGTATACACCAGCATTGGAACAAGGATATGAGGTTTATGATGTATTAAAAGATGAACCACTAGACATTAATGGATATTCACCGAAAAATAGCGGCAATATATACCATGGTAATGTGACGATGTATGAAGCACTTGCTAACTCCTATAATGTACCCGCTGTTTGGCTATTAGAGCAAATTGGTCTGGAAAAGGGATTGAAGTCTTTAGAACGTTTTGGTATTCCGCTTCAAGATAATGATCAATCTTATGCGTTAGCGCTAGGAGGGATGAGTGAAGGAACATCTCCACTTGTCATGGCACAAGCGTATGCGACCTTTGCAAATGATGGTGTACAAATGGAAGCACATGCGATTCGGGAACTTCAAGATAGTGAAGGGAATACAGTAGGGAAATGGTACAAAAAGGAAGTTCATGTTACTGATGAAAAAACGGCCCAAAAGATGACGTATTTATTACAAGGGGTTGTAGAGAAAGGAACGGGAGAAAAGGCAAAACTTAAATCTGTAGAGACTGCTGGGAAAACGGGTACAACACAACTTGTAGATGGCCCGAGCAGCGGTGCAAAAGATTCATGGTTTGTTGGTTATACACCAGAATTGGTTGCATCCATTTGGGTTGGCTACGATAAAACAGATAGCGAACATTTTGTTCCTGGTGGTAGTCAAATAACGACGACGATGTTTCAAGATATTATGAAAAAAGCAATTGGGCAGCCAAGTCAAAAAAACTTTGATTTGTCGCTTATACCAGAAGCTGAGTATACAAAACAGTTACAAACCATTGAAGAAGAAAAGAAGCGAAGAGAAGAAGAGAAAAAACGACAAGAGGAAGAAAAGCAGAGAAAAGAACAACAGGAAAATTGGATGAATAAAATAAAAGAATGGATTCCATTCTTTTAAGGAGTAAATCCCAGATTATAAAATGAGTAATCTGGGATTTACTTATATTTTTATTTTCTAGTACATGAGCCGTTATCGTCTTAACGGCGTTTTTTGCAACGTTTGCATTTCTTTTTTTGGTTGTTATCGCTATCGCTATAGCTATTGCGTGTTTCATTATCATCATTTTTATTATCATTATTGTTATTATTGTTATTGTTATCATTATTATCATTATTATCATTGTTATCATTATTATTGTTATAGTTCCAACGCATACTTTGAACATGGAACGTTGGTACATACGTAACCTGACCATCAACCTCAAGTAGAATATGATCTCTAGTACGACCGACAATAGTTCCTTCTATTTGTTTCGGACCTTGATTGAATTGAACTGTTTCTCCTTTTAGACGGTTAATAACACTTCCAAAACGGTTTCCGCTCACAATGATAGGGGCTTCATATTGGTTATTTTGGTTATTTTGATTGTTGTTTTGTTCATTATCATCTGATTCTTCAGAGTCATCTTCATATTGCTCGGCAAAGCCATTAATGTGGTGTAACGGATAGTAAACAACACCATCGTCATTTTGTACGACACAAAAATCATTTTGAACTTTTAATAATGTTCCCTCTGCTTTTTCTGGACCTCCTAAATTAACCTGAACGTTTGTGCCAATTAAATTTTTGTAATTTCTCATCGCATTTCGAGAATAATACGACTGATTGAACTGATTGTATGGATACATCATACATAATTCCTCCTTAATGTAAGTTCTCTCTCTTTAAATCATTTGTCGATATATGATATTCATCTTTGCAGGACAAGACCTAGGATACTTGACTAATTTATAAAAAATGTGCTTATACATAGAAACAAGCACCCTTTTAGATTAAGGGTGCTTGTTGAGTTGAATATTTATATTTTTATTTATACTGTGCTCGGTTTCGGTTAACGGTGTATAGGAGATGACGATGTTTCCTTTAGCGGTTGGCTCATAAGCAAGATCGTCATAGTATTGACCATTATTTTTATTATGGATTGTAAGTTCAATTGAATCGAGTTTTGCTTGTGCATATCTTTCTTTGATTTGCTTCGCAATTATTTCTAATTGTTTATACGAAGTGGCATCGGTAATCACCATCCCCTTCATAACAACCTTCTCTTTATGCGTATCATGCATTAGGGGTATATGATTTTGTTTTGTATATAGGATGTCATAGGGTACGGTACCTTCATTTGAGGCTGCTTTTGGTTTATTGTATTCTCCAATTAAAAAGAGTGCAAAACATAGCGTTATACATGACATAAAAATAATCCAAAAACGGATAGATGATAATACTTTCATCTGCATTCACCCTCGTTTCGTATAAGTTCTTACATATGTAGTATACAAAATGAGCGTTAAATTAACGTTAAGCTGCGGTAAAGAAAAGTAAAGAAAGAGAGTTTTGTGTGTAGAAAAACTTTTTTTCGGTTTGTTATAGTAGATTAAGAAGTTATAGGATGAAATTGTTAAGATTGTAACCGTATTTATAAAATGAGGCTTCTATCAGTGTGTGTAGAGTACTGCCGGCTAATGATGGACAATTAAATAACTCTGTAAGCCATATATCATAATATGTTTTTGAAATTTAGAGGTGGACAGGAGATGATATTCGGATGATTTCTATTGGGTTAACAGGATGGGGAGATCATAACGCTTTATATAGGGATGCATATGAAATGAAGCATAAACTACAAACATATAGTGAGCATTTTCCAATCGTAGAAGTAGATAGTTCTTTTTATGCGATGCAGCCTGCAAGAAATTATGAGAAATGGGTTTTAGAAACACCGCCAAATTTTTCATTTATTGTGAAAGCTTATCAAGGAATGACAGGGCATATGCGCGGAGAGACCCCCTTTGCAAATATTGAAGATATGTTTCATGCATTTAAAGAGTCAATAGTTCCTCTTCAAAAAGCAAATAAGTTAAAAATGGTTTTATTCCAGTATCCACCTTGGTTCGATTGTCAAAAGAAAAATGTGGACTTATTACGCTATACGAAAGAAAAGATGAGGGATATACCATGTTCATTAGAGTTTCGTAATCAGACTTGGTTTTATCCAGAATTTCGTAATCGAACATTGCAATTTATGAAACAAGAAGGTTGGATTCATACTATTTGTGATGAACCACAAGCAGGAATTGGTTCTATTCCAATTGTACTAGAAGCAACGCATGAACAGATGACCTTAGTTCGATTTCACGGGCGCAATGTACATGGGTGGCTGAATACAGGAGAGAATTGGAGGGCAGTCCGCTGTTTATATCGCTATAACAAACAGGAATTAGAAGAATGGATAGAGAGGTTACAAGAATTAAAAACAAAAACAAAGGAAATTTACCTTTTATTTAACAATAACTCTGGCGGAGATGCGGCAGATAATGCAAAACAAATGATGGATATGCTTGGAATTACGTATGGGGAACCAAGGCCTGAACAATTAAATTTATTCGATTGAAGTGAAAGAGTAGTAGGATAAAGTAGCATTTCTATTAAGTGGCTTCATCCTTCATTGATTGAAAGGCCTAATTAGGATAAAAAAAGAAAAACACTGTACAAACAGGGGGGAATGTACAGTGTTTTTCTTTATGAAAAAAGAGGGGTAACAATGTTACTGAGCGTTTGGTTGATTCATCAATTGTTGGCTTCGTAATAAATGATAATGGTTATCATTATCATTGTCAATGGTTTTTGTATCTTTTATCTTAAAAAATTTAAAGTTTACAAAAGGTTAATTTAATAATAACAGCGTTTACGTGATAATCATTATCAGTATTATTAAAAGGGGAGGGAATAGATGAAAAAACCATGGAAAATGATGACAACAGTTGCTGTTGTTTTTTCTGCTCTAATAATCAGTAAAACTCCCACCTAAATGAAAGAAGAGAGGTGGGAGTTAACTTTCCATAAGAGCTTGATTGATTCAACTAATAATCAGTGAAGAAAACGCTTACTAATCAAAGTTGAACTTTATCGCTGCTCTTTTTGTTGTACATATTTCTGTAAATCAAACGGTGTAATTTCTTGAATAAATTCTCTTGAAATAAGAGATTGAATGAGTGTGCTTTCGGTAACGACAGCACCTGTTTTCTGTTTGTGAGCTTGTTGTAATAATTGCAGTTTTTCCAATGTTTCTTTAGGTAATTCAATTGTTAGTGTGTTCATATTTCTCCCCCCTATTACTAGAGTATCACTAGAAGATAGGAGAAACAAGACAAGAGATAGATATATAAGATGGTAAAGAAAGCGACAGAGTTTCTCCTGCTACTTTAGGGCAGTAAGACTCCCAACTCAAGATTCTAAAAAAACAAGGAAGAGAGGTGGGAGATAACTGCTGGCATGCGCCCGATTGGTGAAACTTCCATCAGTGGGGGATGAAGAAAAAACCCCCACTGATGGAAGTTTCACTTTATTGGATTAAAAAAAGGTAACTATTCACAAAATAGTTACCTTTTTTTATATATTTACATTTTGTATGACTAAGCAATACCGATGTATTTTAAAGTTTTGGATGGAGTACTATGATCAAAAAAGTGTTGTAAAAATGCAATATCTACACCAGATTTGTAAGCACAGTATCCCCATGTCTTGCGAAGTGTATGTGAGCTAATCCCTTCTAAACCAACTTCTTTTGCTGCTTTGTTTAAAATGTACCAAGCATGTTGTCTTGTAATAGACTTTGTTCCTTTTTGAGATTTTAATAATGGTTCGTTTCGTTTCCATACTTTTCGCTCTTTCATGTATTGTTCGATAGTATGTTGTAATTCTTCACTTACAGCGAACCATTTATGCTTTTTCATTTTGTCATTATAGAACAAAATAGAATGACGAACATGTTCGTTTTCATCAATAACATCGCCAACTTTTAATTGTAAAATCTCGCTTACTTTTAATCCTGAATTCACAGCTAATACGAATAATAAAGCATCACGCTTCGATGATAGTAATAGTATATCTTTGATTTTTTCTAATTGTTTTTCATTTTGAATTGGTTGTCCTACTTGTTTCATTTCACGCACTCTCCTCTTTTATATGTGTAAAGGAAAGGATTAACTAGTTATTACTATAAAGGGAGTATGTGAATTTCATGTGAACTCCTCGTGAAATTAGAACAAATTATTTGACTTCTTTTGCTTTTTGTAAGTCGAAATAAAAGACAACACCATTTTCTTTATTATACACACCGTAATCGGCATGATGAAGTTCTAAAATATTTTTTACAATGGATAAGCCTAGACCTGTTCCGCCTGTATGACGGCTACGCGATGCGTCTAATCGATAGAAACGGTCCCATATTTTATCTAAGCTTTCTTCAGGAATCGGCGTACCGTTATTTTCAATTTCTATTTTTACCGTTTCTTCATACTCAATGACAGATAGCTTTACTTGTTCCCCAGTTGGTGCGTAACGAATTGCATTACTTAATAGATTGACGACAACTTGTTCAATGCGATTGCGATTTGCTTGCACATAAATAGTTGGATCTAATGCAAGCTCTACGTGTAATTTTTTTTCTTCGATACTAAATAATAGCTTTGTATAAACTTGTTTGATTAATTCTCCAATTGAAAAAGCTTCAATTTCTAATTTATATGTGCCAGATTCAAGTTTTGCAAGTTCTAGCATTTCGACAATAAGGCGGTTCATATTATCAGTTTCTTCTAAAATTACGTCGGTATAATACGTAGTATCTTTACTTACACCATCTTTAATACCTTCAGTGAAACTACGGATTACACTTAGTGGTGTTTTTAATTCATGGGATACGCCAGAGATAAACTCTTTTCTCGTTTTCTCTAGCTGTCTTTCTTTTTCAATATCTTGCTGTAGTTTTGTATTTGCTACATGCAATTTGTCAATTCGATCTTTTAAATTTATAGAAAGGCTGTTAATACTACTTGATAAGCTTCCAATTTCATCTTCTGTTGATATAGGAAGTTTTTCAGAAAAATCAAAGTTCGCCATTTTCTTTGTAACACGATTCATTTTAATAAGTGGCTTTGCAATGATTTTTGAGTAATAAAATGACAATAAAATAATGACAAGAAAGACGATAATTAATGCATATACGTAATAATCTTTCAAAACAAGCATAGCTTCATCAACGGGCTGCAGTGATGTCATAGCAAATGCAAATTCTTTTATTTCACCATTTTTAATAACGGGTTTAACAAAAACCTGACTTTTTACTTCATTTTCTCCGCCCATTGTATACGTCGTCATTTCATTTGTGTTTGTTTTTCCTAATGCGACAGAAAGTTCCCAGTGCTGAATGCCTTGTATTAATGCATCTTTATTTGTAAGACGAATATCAGTTGAGGTAGGAATGTGTAGTTTTGAAATAGTACCCTCAAATCTGTTAATACCAACACCAAATTCCTTTGTATATAAAGTTCTTTTCACATCTTGAAGTTGTATACCAAATTGCTTCAAATCTGAAATGATATTATCGTTTTGCCATATTTTGTTGTCGTTAGTAGTAATTGTAATAGGAATAATCATATCTTGTTTTAAGATACCTTGTACACTGATTTGATCATTAAGAGCTAATCTTAATTCTATAAACGAAGAATATTCATCGTTTGTGAAAATATTATTGAGTGGAATGAAATATGTTTTATTAGACTTATCAACAATTTCAATATGATAATTTTTATCATCTTTAATAATACCATTACGATCTAATAAGACGAGTTCAGCATTTGTTTTGTCATAAAACTCTTGTTTTAACTTTGAAAGCTCCTCAAATGACTGATCACTTTTTTCATATTTACTAACAAATTTTTCGAAAGATGTTTGGACGGTATTAATTTTTTTCTTTATATAAAATTTTTCTAAAAACAGTGATTGTCCAAGGAAAAAGAGTAAAAATGTCGCAGTAAACAATGCTGATGTTAATAGAAAAAGCTTAAACACAATACTTCTTTTTTTCACTTCTTCACCTCATAAATTGTAAATTCCATAATCGTCTTCTTATTATAGCAAACGAATAAAGAGAGTAGGAGAGGAAATCTGTCGCTTGCTGAGACAGTTTCTTTAAAAAAGTCATATACAGTGAAACTTCCATTAGTGGCGGAGGTCTTACCGTCCGCAAATAGCGGAATAAAAAAGAACTCGCCAGACGTATGACAAGTTCTTGTGAAAATTACGATTGAATTGCTGCATCTAATGCAATTTCAATCATTTCGTTAAATGTAGTTTGACGTTCTTCAGCCGTAGTTTCTTCACCAGTAAAGATATGGTCACTTACTGTTAAAACAGATAATGCGTTTACACCGTATTTCGCTGCTAATGTATATAGTGCAGTTGTTTCCATTTCAACAGCTAACACACCGTAATCGCCAAGCTTTTTCACCATGTCCATACTTTCACGGTAAAATACATCAGCTGTTAGTACGTTACCAACGCGAATATGTAAACCTTTTTCTACACCAGCATCATATGCCTTCTTTAATAAATCAAAGTTTGCACACGGCGCAAAATCAAATCCAGGGAATGTTAAACGATTTATGTTAGAATCTGTACAAGCAGTCATTGCAATAATAACGTCACGAACTTTTACGTCTTTTTGAATTGCACCGCATGTTCCCACACGAATCAAGTTTTTTACATTATAACTTTGAATCAGTTCGTTTACATAAATGGAAATAGAAGGAACCCCCATACCTGTTCCTTGTACAGAGACACGTTTGCCTTTATATGTTCCTGTAAATCCTAGCATACCACGTACATTGTTGTAGCAGGTTACATCTTCTAAAAAATTTTCTGCAATATACTTTGCACGTAAAGGGTCTCCAGGTAATAAAATAGATTCAGCAATTTCGCCTTCTTTAGCTCCGATATGAATGCTCATAAATATCCTCCTTGTTATGTAGCAATCGATATAAGCATTATATAGTGAATAATATCGATTAAGTAGTTTTCTCTTTGTAGTATACACGAAGTAGAGCGTTTTCAATAGTGCGTTTTCAATGGTGCATTTCTATTTATCCCGCTATTCGCGGGCAGTAAGACCCCTACCTTAAGAGTGAGAGAGAAGCGAGGAAGATAGGTGGAGAGAGTGTAAGATAAAATAATTGCACAAAAAAGAATATAGGTTAGATGTTTTTATACGTAAAATAATCTGAATTATGTTACAATTTACAAAAAGTAGATAGGTGATTTCGTGAAAAATCTTATAATAGGGATTATTACTTTACTTCTTATTGTTCTTGGTGGATTTTATATGAAAAAATATAAAAATAGCGAAGAAACAACCGCACAAATACAACAAGTGAAGTGGCAGCTTAATGATATCGATGTAAATAAAACCGCACATATTACATTTCAATTGAAAGATAACAAAGGGAATGAGATTCGCGGTGTAAACGATCATATTCGGATATTTATTGTGGACAAGCAGTTAGCGCGGTCGTATCAAATGAGGCCAACGTTTGCTGGTAATGGTTCATATAAAACCACGTATCAATTTAAAAAAGAAGGGGAATATACAATTTTCCTATATGAAGAAACAGGAGATACAACAAAACAATTTGCTGAAAAAAATATTATAGTAGGCAAGAAAGAAGAAAAAAAACAGAGGCCAATCGCTGTAGATACTGTATTGACGAAAAACATTGGTACTTACAAAACATCGCTTTTATTTCGTGCGCTTCATCCGAATGAAGAGGAAACATTAACGTTTCAATTTCAAATAGAAAAAGGCCAAAAACTAAAATTTCGCTCGAATACAGGAGAACGTGCTGCACTTCGCATAGTGGATGAAAAACAACAACATTTCTTATACGTTGTTCCTGCTAATGATGAAGGACAATTGCAATTTCGCGTTACGTTTCCGAGTGAAGGGATTTATAAAATATGGGGTACTTTTTATATAAACGGAAAGAAATATGAAGAGCAGTTTGTACTACAAGTTCAGGAACGAAAAAACAGCTAAGAAGTTAGCTGTCTTTTCGTTTTCCGATTAATTTTGTTACAGCGAGCATCGTAATTGGCAATGAATGATTCTTTCGAAATGCAAAATACTTCCCGCTCCACGCTGGTTTATATTTATCTTTGAAATGTCGTAAGCCGCTAAAGCTATATGTATAACGAACATTGTTGAAAATGGCTGCTGCGACGCGCTCTGACCAAAATGATTGTGCCGATAACCCAACGTTAGATAGAGGAGCCATTCCCATATTAAAGCAGTGGTAGCCATTTTCTTTTGCCCATTGGAATAAATGAATGAAAAGAGCATCCATAATTCCACCTGGTGCATCAGGGTAATAACGCATTAAATCAACAGACAGTTCACCATCTTGATATACGGGCATCAATGTTGTGAAGGCAATGATTTTACCATCGGCATCAGAAAGTGTTGCAACCGGCGCGCGGTTTACATAATCACGATCGAAATAGCCAAGAGAGAAGCCTTTCTCTTTTTTTCCTCCAAGCCATGCATCTGATACTTTTTTTAGTTCATCATACAACTCATCTGCAAATGGAGGGGTGTGAATCGCAAAAGTATAACCTTCTCGCTCGAAACGGTTAAAAGTTGCACGCAATCCAGCGCGTTTTTTACCGGAAATTGTAAATGTATTTAAATCGACAACCGCTTCTTCCCCCAGCTTGAAGAAGTTGTAACCAAAATCATGATATAAACTCATCCATTTACTTTCGATTTGATAAAATACACAAATATATCCGAAACGATCCGCTTCTGTTAGAAACTCTTCTAATACTTTACGAAAAGAAGATTGCTGTCCGATTGGATCCCCGAGTACAATAAGACGTTTACCTGTAGGAGAAAACTGAATCATTGCTTTTCCATCACTACTGAAAAAGAACTGCTTATCTCCTAAAAAACCGAGATGGCTTAGCACGTTCCCGCCATGTTCATCTAAAAAATGTTGCAGTCGTTTCGGATTGAAAGGTTGCCCGGGAAATTTACTTCGATAGCGATTTGCGATAATGGAACCAATTAGTAAAAAGCTTGGTACAAAAAAGGCTGCAGAAAATGCACTTCGTTGTACTTGTTTAATATTACGAACAACAAAATCAGGTTTAAACACTTCCTTTGCTTCCGCAAATAGTGTTCCTAGGTTTTTGTAGAGATACAATGTAATAAGTAAAAAGAGTAATAATTTTACTACATCTGAGAATGAAACCTCCACTTTTTCACGAATAAATCGTTTGCGAATCATATATAGTACAGCGAGTACAATGAGTAAGATGAAGGTTTCTTCTAGATCAATTCCTTTTAACGTATTAAAAATTGCGGCTCCGATTAGAGATACAGTTGTCATGTAGTAGGAGCGCTTCGTTCCATGATAAATGCCGCTTGATAAAATAACGAGCAAAATACCAAATGTTAGCGATAAACTAAAAGAAATCTGTATTAGGTATTTAGGAACTAAAATATGAAGTGCATGGGCGCGTTCAATACTTGTTGGAAAAACAGTGGAGAAAATCACCATGATTCCTGCAAAACTTGTTAACGCAGCAGATGCCCAAGAACCTAGCTTTCCTAAAAAATCACGCTGTAATGTCCAAATGACTCCAGTTGTTTCAAGGGCAGGAGCAATAAACGGTTTATCTTCAAATTTCTTTAGAGCAGCTCCTGTCATTTCAACCGCTGCAAAAACCAAACCGAGTCCAAATGGTAAAACATAATATACAAGGCGATATAATAACATAGCAGGAAGCAATACGCTTGTATCGAATCCATACTGTTCCAGTCCTGTTAAGAAAACAAGATCAAAGGAGCCGAGTCCTCCCGGGACAAGGCTAATAACACCAGCCAAAGCTGCAATGACATATACACCAAGAAACTTCTGGAAGTCTACTTCAATTCCAAATAGAAGTAAGATGACATACATAACGATACCCGCTGATACCCATTCTACTAATGAAACAAGTGAATAGAGGACAGTTGGATTTTGTTCTGCTTTTTCTGTTTTTCGTTTGCGATTTTTTATTTTTGAAACACCTATGTATAATGGAACAAAAAGAGCAAAAAAGATGAGAACCGGCCATAACCAAGGTTTTTCTTGTAAAACAAATCTTGTATCTAATACGCCGATGAGGCCAAGAAAGGATAATAATGCTAACCCATTAATAAAAGCCGTTGTCATCCAAGCGATACTTTTAATAAGCTTACCGTTCTCCTGTACATAAGGACGATATAACATTGTACGTATACCTGCCCCGATAAGACCACCGAATCCTATAAATCCATTTAATGTATTAGCAATCCAAGAAATGCGGAAAATCTTTCTAACCGGTATATCTGCTTGCAAATGCCGCAGCATAACATAGTCATAAAAGAACATTGTAGCAACAGCAAATACACCAATTGTAACGGCTAAGAAAAATCCACCAGGTGGAATGTTTTTAATCGTTTCAACTGCTTCTCGAAATGAGATGCCCGATAGTTCTTTTCGTGCTTGAAAAAATACAATTGTTAGTACAATAAAGGGGAAAATAAATTTTCCAATTTGTAACATACGTTTCCATGAAAACGGCATAAAGACAACTCTCCTTGTATAAGAAAACTGAGGCAATATTTTTATTATGACAAACTTCAATAAAAATAAAAAGAAAAATTCAATGAAAATTCAGTTGTATCTCCTGCATTTGTAAATATTTTCTATTAATAAATTGTAATTTTGATAAGTTGGATGAAACAGAGAAAGAAAAGGAGCTTTATATTTTATCCCGTATTAACGGACAATAATGCTGCATTTTAAAGGAATTTTGTAAGAATTTCATCTCTTTGAAGGAAATCCGCTTTTTAAAATCGAAAATCAAAACATATATTTCTGTGATATCGTTACGCTAGCTGATGAAATAAAGTGAAACTTTCATCAGTAGGGGTTTTTCTTTATCCCCACTGATGGAGAGCTCTCACTAATCGGGCGCATGCCAGCAGTTATCCTCCACCTATTTTCTGTAGAAAAGCGGAAGCGGCTCGCCTAGAATCGCAGGATGCTCGCGCCCAAGGGGGCGAAATGACCGGAGATTCTAGCCGCTAGAGCTGGAAAATGATTTTCTCTCAATCTTGAGGTGGGAGGCTTACTGCCCGCAAATAGCGGGATAAAAATAGAAGCAGCGAGCAGGAACGTTTTCATATAAATACACTAGAAGAATTTCGCGTATATTTTGAAGAAGAAACAACAATAGTAGTGCGTTTTGTAATGATGCTGCATCAGAAAAAATAAATATCAGCAGAATCAACTTTCAAATGGTAGGGGGAGAAACTAGTATGTCAAATTTAATGGTTGAAAATCAAACGCAGCAAGTCACTGTTTTTTTAGGAGAAGTAATTGAGGTTATTACAAAATATGTAAATAACCATACATTACCTTTATTGTTAGAAGAAACGCCAGAAGGTGATGAAGAGTATTTTGCTGGATTGTTAGCTTCAATTCGACGTTTACTCGTATTTTGCGAGGAAGGTTTAGATGCTTGCTGCGTATTAATAAATAATAAGCCGTTTCGAAAAAATGCCGCAGAAAGAACGTTATATAAAATCTATCATCAAGTGATTGCGGAGTTTTTTTCACCGAAAAATGATCATTGGTATGAAAACAGCCGTTCAGCTTATACAGGGAAGAATTCAATTGCATTTCAAAAACAACCTCCTTTTTCTATTGAACGAATGATTCAAGAGTTAGAAGGGAAATTTCAAATATTGCGTGAAGAGCTAGAATATTATGAGACAGATTATCAAACGAAAATAATACAAAAATATTAACTGTTGTAAGAAGCTAGGTGATTCCTAGCTTCTTTTGCTTTTTGAAACGTCATATATGCCTATACTTTCGAATACATTTAAAAAGGATAGCATTGATGGAGGTGTCATATGAGTCAGCAAGAAGTATTTACTGATTACTTTCATGAAGTTGAAAGCTGGTGCGAAAGTGTTCTACACGTATTAGATAACCGGGCAACGGAAGTATATGATGTCCATATGCTTGCATATAAAATTCAAATGTTATTAGATCGTATTAAAGAAAATGAATATGATTATGATGCGGAGTTTGTTTATGAAATTAGTGATGACGTTGAACATATTCAACATTATTTACAAGAGGCGTTAATGTCTGATTCAGAACAATATATATTATATGAAAGAAATTATGCAGAAGCTTCTGTACCAATTGGCGGACATACACTTCCACCGCTTCCGTATCCGTATAATGCGCTAGAGCCTTATATCTCAAGGGAAATTATGATGCTTCACCACGATAAGCATCATCGTAGTTATGTGGAAGGATTAAATAAAGCAGAGAAGATGATGGCAGAAGCACGAAGAACAAATCAATTTGATTTAATAAAGCATTGGGAGAGAGAAGCTGCCTTCCATGGTTCTGGCCATTATTTACACACTATTTTTTGGAACAATATGAAAAAAGATGGTGGTGGTAGCCCACATGGAGACTTATCACGGCAAATTGAAAAAGATTTTGGAAGTTTTTTACGTTTTCAAAAACATTTTACAGAAGCAGCAGCAAAGGTGGAAGGCTCTGGCTGGTCGATTCTCGTTTGGGCACCTCGTTCCGGGCGATTAGAAATTTTACAAAGTACACTTCATCAATTATTTACGCAATGGGATACAATCCCTTTACTAGTACTTGATGTATGGGAGCATGCATATTATTTACAGTATCAAAACCGAAAGGAAGAATATATTAAGAATTGGTGGAATATTGTCAACTGGGGTGATGTAGAAAAAAGGTTCCAAAGTGCAAAAGAACTTCAGTGGATACCATACTAGACGCATCGTGATGCGTCTTTTTTATTTATCCCGCTATTTGCAGGAAGTAAGTCCTCTACTTCAACTTCCATTCATATTTTAAAAGTCCAAGCATACACTTGTACAAAAAGTGCCGAAAAGGACGTGAATATATGCGGGGAAGATCGATCATGATTGCACTTATTATATTATGTGCAAGTATGTTGCCGAATGATACATATGCACAAATGAAGGATGTTAGTGCTCGTAATGCCGTTTTGATGGAGCAGCATTCGGGACGTGTACTATATGGAAAGTTAGAGCATGAGTCCGAAAAAATTGCCAGCATTACAAAAATTATGACCGCGCTTTTGGCAGTTGAATCAGGGAAAATGAAAGAAAAGGTATCAATTAGCAATACGGCTGTTCGTGTGGAAGGATCGGCTATTTATTTAAAGCCAGGGCAGAAAGTAACGTTAGAAGATTTAGTATACGGTTTAATGTTACGTTCTGGAAATGATGCAGCTCAGGCAATTGCAGAATATATTGGTGGAAGTACGGATGGGTTTGTCTATTTAATGAATGAAAAGGCCGCACAAATTGGAATGAAGGATACACATTTTTCTAACCCGCACGGTTTAGATGGGGATGGGACACATTATTCTTCAGCATATGATATGGCACAGTTAACACGGTACGCCATGAACAATGAGACATTTCGTAAAATTTTTGGAACGAAAACGTATCAGTCGCAAGCGTGGGATTATCCATGGAAAAATAAACATAAGCTTGTTACATCTATGTACGAGTATGCAACAGGAGGAAAAACTGGGTTTACGAAAAAGGCAGGACGAACACTTGTAACGACTGCATCCAAAGATGGGCTAGATTTGATTGTTGTAACATTGCAGGCTTCGAGTGATTGGGACGATCATATGTATTTATTTAATGAAGGCTTTAAACAGTATATATCAACTACAGTACTGAAAAAGGGAGTACTTTCTGAAATTCAAGACAAAAAGTATAAAAATCATGTATATACGAAAAATGATTTGTTAGTTCCGCTAACAAAAGAGGAGTTTAAAAAGGTCACATTAAAAATTGAATTTGATAAAACAGCCAAGGTAACAGATGGAGAGAAAGTAGGTCGTGCCATTGCTTATCTAAATGGAGAAGAAATTGGGGAGCGTAATTTATTTTATAGTAAACGAAAGCTTATTGCGACAACAGGTTTGTTTTGGAGCGATTTTAAAGAAGTATTTTCACAAATGTTAGGTGTGAAAACAGATGGTTAATCTTGTCTGGGCTGCGATGGCGTTAATTGGTATTGTGTATGCAATGTTTAATGGAACGATGGAAGAAGTGAATAAAGCGGTTTTTGAAGGTTCAAAAAGTGCTGTAACTATTTGTATTGGACTGATTAGTGTTCTTGTCTTTTGGCTTGGTTTAATGAAAATTGCAGAAGAAGCGGGACTATTAAAGAAGCTTGTTGCATTGTGTATGCCTCTTGTAAAAAAATTGTTTCCAGAAGTTCCGAAGGATCATCCAGCGATGGGTTTTATTTTATCCAATATGTGGGCAAACTTTTTCGGTTTAGGAAATGCAGCTACACCACTTGGGATTAAAGCAATGGAACATTTAAAAGAGTTAAATGGGGGAAAAGACTTTGCGAGTCGTTCTATGATAACATTTCTTGCCTTAAATACATCGGCTATCACGCTTATTCCCACTACGGTTATTTCAATTCGGATGACATATCATTCTGCAAACCCCACTGAAATTGTAGGGGTAACCTTTATCGCTCAAGTGCTATCTATGATTGGTGCCATTTGGATTGATCGTTATTTTTACCGAAGAAGAAGTAGAAAGGGGAAGAAATAATGAGTATCGTCAATATGATTTCTCTATGGGTGATTCCATGCGTGATTGGATTTATTCTATTATATGGGACGGTAAAAAAAGTACCGACATATGAGTCGTTTGTAGAAGGGGGAAAAGAAGGGCTTCAAATTGCTGTATCCATTTTACCATTTATGGTTGGTATGCTCGTTTCTATTTCCATTTTTCGAGCTTCAGGAGCGCTAGATGCAATGATTCATGTGATGAAACCAATGTTAGATATGATTCATGTGCCAGCAGAAATTGTTCCGCTTGCACTTATTCGCCCTATTTCTGGATCAGCAGGGTTAAGTATTACAACGGATTTAATTGCCACATACGGACCAGATTCATTTATTGGGAGACTTGCTTCCACAATGCAGGGAAGTACAGATACGACTTTTTATATTTTAACAGTTTATTTTGGGGCGGTTGGAATTCGGAAAATGGGTGATGCATTAAAAGTTGGTTTATTTGCTGATTTAATTGGTATTGTGTGTTCAATTGTATTTGTTTCACTTATGTTTCAGTAATAATGATTCATTTTTCATTCAAATTGGACTATAATACGTATACAGCCACTATTAAGAATGCGCTTAATAGTGGCTTTTTTATGGATTGTTTTTGACAAAAACGTGAACATTTGCTGTAAGCAAATGGAAGGAAGTGGACCATAATAAAGAAGAGAATCATATCACATTCCTTTATTAGCTTACAAAGTTGGCAATGTTGTTTATGGTAAGTAAGGGGCATTGTCTAATAGACTAGACAGTTGCCAAGTCCTTCTAATGAAGGTAAGATGAATTTGAGGTGAAGAAACGAAATGGAACGACTACAAAAGGTAATAGCACAAGCAGGTATCGCATCAAGAAGAAAAGCAGAAGAACTTATTCAACAAGGGAAAGTTAAGGTTAACGGCAAAGTCGTGACTGAATTAGGAACAAAAGTGAGTGTGCAAGATAAAGTTGAAGTAAATAACATTCCTCTTGAAAAAGAAACACCTGCCTACTTTTTATTATATAAACCAACTGGTGTTATTTCGAGTGTATCTGATGATAAAGGAAGAAAAGTGGTTACAGATTTCTTTCCAGAAATTCCACAGCGCCTTTTTCCAATCGGTCGCTTAGATTATGATACATCTGGTTTAATATTGATGACAAATGACGGAGACTTTGCGAATATTTTAATGCATCCAAAGTATAAGGTTGAAAAAACATATGTGGCGAAGGTAAAAGGTCCGTTAACTGGTGAAAAAATCCGTATGTTAGAAAAAGGTGTTATGCTTGAAGAAGGGAAAACAGCGCCTGCGCATGTGAAAATCCTTTCTTGGGATAAACGTAAAGAGGTTGCAATTGTACAATTGACAATTCATGAAGGAAGAAATCGCCAAGTGCGCAGAATGTTTGAAGCAATTGGCTGTAAAGTGATGAAATTAAAGCGCGAGCGATATGCCTTTTTAGAGCTAGGTAATTTACGCCCAGGAGATGCAAGAGAACTATCTCCTCATGAAGTAAAGCAACTTCGTGCCCTTGCTTCAACGAAACCAAGATAGTACGGAGCAAGAGGAATAAAGTGAAACTTCCATCAGTGGGGTTTTTTTATCCCCCACTCCTCGCTTCTCTCTCAATCTTGAGGTGGTGGGGGTCTTACTGCCAGCAAATAGCGGGATAAAGCTTCTATCAGTAAAGAAAGCTTTGCTGATAGAAGTGAAAATATAGAAAAGTTTAGTATGTGCTAAACTTCTTTATTCAGTTAGGGAAGGAGAGACACCGTGAAGAAAAATAGGTTATTCTTTCGTGTAATCATTTTACTCATATTAGGAGGCGCATTAGGTTTTACATTATATCAAAACTTTTTTGCTGATAAAGAGGAAGTGCAAGTAGGAAAAGAAGCGCCAAACTTTGTTGCTACTGATTTAGAAGGGAACAAGATTACATTAAAAGATTTAAAAGGAAAAGGTGTTTTCTTAAATTTCTGGGGGACATGGTGTGGACCTTGCGAAAAAGAAATGCCATATATGAATGAATTGTACCCTAAATATAAGGAAAAAGGCGTCGAAATAGTGGCGTTAGATGCAGACGAAACAGAACTTGCTGTGAAAAATTTTGTGAATCAATACGGACTGAAATTTCCGGTAGCGATTGATAAAGGGCAAGAAATTTTAAATACATATGGTGTTGGACCGTTACCGACAACGTTTTTAATTGATAAGGACGGAAAGATTATCGAAAAAATTACAGGTACACAATCTAAAGAACAAATGGAAGAATATTTAAAGAAAATTACTCCATAAATGAGAAGGGTATAGAAGATATATTCGTGCAATTGGTCAATCGAGGTACTGTATTTAATTTCAGTACCTATCAATAAAATTCTGATTATTCAGTGAAAGAAATTATGAAACATAGATACATAGAGAAAAGAAACGGCGGTGAGAGATTTGGAACAAATAAAGTGCGTTTGCGGTCATGTAAACCCAATCGGTACAATCTTTTGCGAAGCTTGCGGAAAGCCTTTTGAAGATGAGAAAGATACAAAATTATTAGATATGCGATATGAAGGAAGTGCACGGCGGTCTCTTACGCATACTAAAACAGTTGTGGATAAAATTTGGAGTTTTTTCTCTTCTGTAAAAGTTGGAGTATGGCTCATCGTTATTACACTTATCGCATCTGGAGTGGGGACGATTTTTCCACAACAAATGTATCTTCCACCAAATGTTACACCGGGGGAGTATTATGAACAGCAATATGGTTTCCTTGGGAAGATGTATTATCAATTAGGATTTGACAATCTATATAGCTCTTGGTGGTATATGATTTTAGTAGCATCTATTGGGATTTCTCTCGTTATATGTAGTCTAGATCGTGTTGTTCCTTTATATAAAGCGCTGAAAAAACAAAGAGTAACAAGGCATCCGAGTTTTTTGAAGAGGCAGCGGTTATACGGAGTAGCACTAGCAACGAAAGAAGAAATTGAATGTGTTAAGGAGAACTTGAAAAAGAAAAAATACAATGTGCAAGTGGAAAATGATAATATTCTAGCAGAAAAAGGACGCTTTTCTCGTTGGGGTCCATACGTAAATCATATCGGTCTTATTATTTTCTTATTTGGAACGATGCTTCGTTTTGTCCCTGGTATGTATGTAGATGAAGCGCTTTGGCTTCGTGAAGGCGAACTAAAAGAAATCCCGGGAACAGATGGGAAGTATTATTTGAAGAACGAAAAGTTTATTAAAGAAGTTTATGATAAGAATAAAGAAAATCAAGTATTTAATGATGCAATTGATCGAGTAGGAAATAAAATGATTCCGAAAAACTATCAAACAAACGCCGTATTGTATAAAACTGTTGGAAAAAATATTGCTGGCCAAAAACCAAAGCTTGAGAAAGTGAAAGAGTACAGTATTCGAGTGAATGAACCTCTTAAATTTGATGATTATGCTCTTTATCAAGTTGATTTTAAAGAAGGAGAATTTAGTAAAATGTCTTTCAATTTACAAAAGAAAGACAGCGGCCAAAAATGGGGTCCAATTACAGTTGACCTAACAAATCCAAAAGAAAAATACGATTTAGGAAATGGATATTCTCTTCATTTGCTAAGTTATTTTCCGGATTTTTATTTTGATGAAAGTGGCAAACCGAATACAAAAACGAAGATTCCTAATAATCCAGCTTTTGTCTTTAAAATGTTTACACCGGAAACGCCAAAGGGAGAAGTGAGCTTTGTTGGCATTCGACAAAATATAGAGCCAGAAGGAAACAATTTATACAAAATGTCTTTTGCGGGTGTAGAAACACGCAATGCTACAGCGCTTACTGTACGAAAAGATTTGACAATTTGGATTATAGCTTTGGGAGGATTTATTTTCATGGTCGGTGTGATTCAAGGTATGTATTGGAATCATCGCCGTATTTGGATACAACGTGTTAACAATGAATGGTGGATTGCTGGGCATACAAATAAAAATTGGTATGGTTTGCGAAAAGAGATAGAAAAAGTACTAGAAGGGACAAGCATTCCACAGCCAAATGATAAAGCCAATGAGAAGAAAATTAGTTAAGGTGGGGAGAGAGTATGGTAGAAATAAGTAGTAGTTTCTTATTTGCTGCTTTCGTATTGTATTTAGTTGCAACGTTGTTTTTTGGAGGTGCGATTAAAGAGAAAGGGCGGAAGTGGGCAAACATTGGGATAAGTATTACTATTTTAGGTTTTGCTGCGCAGTCGGTATACTTTGTTACGAGATGGATTGCATCAGGACATGCACCAGTTAGTAATTTTTTTGAATTTGGGACATTCTTTGGCATGATGATGGTTGGTGCATTTATTATTATGTATTTTATATATAAGACAAGCATCCTTGGCTTATTTGCACTTCCAGTTGCTATTTTACTCATTGCCTACGCAAGTATGTTTCCGAGGGAAATCACACCGCTTATCCCTTCATTAAAAAGTTACTGGCTACAAATTCATGTAACGACAGCAGCAGCTGGCCAAGCCATTTTAGCGATTAGTTTTATTGCGGGGCTTATATATTTACTGAAAAATGTGGATCAGTCAAAAAAAAGCAAGCAAACATTTTGGCTGGAAGCAGTTATTTTTTCGCTTGTTTGTGTAATTGGATTTATAGCAGTTACAACTGCGTTTTCAAGCGTAAAGTATGAAGCGAAATTCCAATGGATTGATAAAAATGAGCAGAAAGCAGAAATGGTGTACAATCTACCTGCTTTAGTCGGACCTCATGAAGGAAAATTAGTTACGGCTGACAAACTTGAGCCTGCTGTAGAAACACCTGCTATTATTAATGCGAAAAAATTAAATACAGTGATTTGGTCGATATTTATAGGAATAGGACTGTATATCTTATTAAGATTGATTTTACGTAAACGAGTGGCAGCGGCGATTCAACCAGTAGTACAAAAAGTGGATAGTGATTTGCTTGATGAAATTGGATATCGCTCTGTTGCAATTGGATTCCCAGTCTTTACGTTAGGTGCATTAATCTTTGCGATGATTTGGGCGCAAATTGCATGGACACGTTTTTGGGGATGGGATCCAAAAGAGGTTTGGGCGCTCATTACGTGGCTCTTTTATGCAGCCTTTTTACATTTACGTTTGTCTAAAGGATGGCACGGTGAAAAATCGGCGTGGCTTGCAGTAATTGGATTTGCAATTATTATGTTTAACTTTGTAGTGGTAAACTTAGTGATTGCAGGTCTGCATTCATATGCATGACAATAACTGAAGTTCAACAAATCTTGTTGTACAGCTTACTGTTGCGGTATAAAATAGGAAGGTGACTGTCACTTTCCTATTTTATTTTTGTTAATTTCTTTTCTTTTTTGAGAAAAACATGACAAAGTGTAGGCTGATTTTGTAAAATGATGTCGAGGAGAAATTATATTATTCAGGAAACATACATATTTTTGGAAAAAATATGAACAAATTTTATTATTTATGTGAAACATAATGCAAAGGTGAACTTTCAATCACGAAGGGTTTTGTCAATGAAAATGAAATAAGAGTAAGTTTAGTACGCTATCCCAATGGTAATGAGAATGTCTAACTCATAAGATGATAAGTTGGGATAACGCTAGCGTGCATCTGATTCGTTCAACTAATCTTTGGTAGAAACCAAAAATTTTAGGAAGTTTCACTTTAGTGAAGAAAGGTAGGTGTGAACCGTTGTGACATTTCTATGTACAGCGGGTTGCAATGGAAAATGAATTGAAGATTTTAATTGTAGATGATGAAGATCGTATTCGTCGTTTGTTAAAAATGTATTTAGAGAGAGAGCAGTACATCATTGATGAGGCTGACAATGGTGAGACGGCGTTAGAAAAAGCGTTGCAAAATGATTATGATCTAATTCTTTTAGATATTATGATGCCTGGAAAAGATGGTATTGAAGTGTGTAAAGGGATTCGTGAGAAAAAAGCAACACCGATTATTATGCTAACGGCAAAAGGAGAAGAAGTGAATCGCGTACAAGGATTTGAAGTTGGTACAGATGACTATATTGTAAAACCGTTTAGCCCGCGCGAGGTTGTCCTACGTGTGAAAGCGGTTTTACGTCGCTCAGTTACAACGACATTCTTTACGCAAGATACGACAACAAAAGATGTTATTGTATTTCCTCATCTCACAATTGATAACGATGCACATCGTGTTACAGCTGATGGTGAAGAAGTAAATTTAACACCAAAAGAATATGAATTATTACTATTTTTAGCGAAAGCACCTGATAAAGTATTTGACCGTGAACAGTTATTAAAAGAAGTATGGCAGTATGAATTTTTCGGTGATTTACGTACAGTTGATACACATGTAAAGCGTCTGCGTGAGAAGTTAAGTAAAAAGTCAGCAGATGCAGCGAAAATGATTGTAACTGTATGGGGGGTTGGTTACAAGTTTGAGGTTGTGAACGATTAATGCTTTGGAAAAGTGTAGTAGGTAAGTTATGGCTGACGATTCTCCTCCTTGTTTCTTTTGTACTTGGTTTCGTTGCTATTTTACTTTCACAGTTTTTTGATAATTATTACGTAACAACGGGAGAAACGAGGCTTACAAAGGTTGCAACGAGTGTTTCGGAATTAATAGAAGAGGGGGCGGATGAGCAGACGATAGAACATATCGCATATAAATTTGCTGATCCCCTTTCACGTATTATTGTTGTTAAAGATAATAATGAAATATCTGCCTCCCCTGCTCAACAAGGATTAGCAACATTAACACTAACTGATTTAAAAAATGACAAAGAGTTACAAGCGGTATTTACAGAACGTAAACATGTACAAAAGATTAAAAACGTCCCAGATGAAAAAAATAAGAAAAATCCTGAAAATGATATTATGATTGTCGGGGTTCCGTTAAAGTCGTCAAAAGACGGTGCGGTCTTTGTATATCAATCGTTACAAGTACCAAAACAAGGAATAGAAAAATCGACGGATTTTATCTTTTTATCTGCGGGAATTGCAATTATTTTAACAACGTTCTTTGCCTTTTTCTTATCAACACGGATTACAGCCCCACTTCGTAAAATGCGCGAAGTAGCTTTTGAAGTAGCGCGCGGGAAATTTGATGCGAAGGTACCAGCGGTTTCGCAAGATGAAATTGGTGAACTTGCAACAGCTTTAAATCAAATGGGGAAACAATTGAAGTTTAATATTAATGCACTGCAACAAGAGAAAGAACAGCTTTCTAGTATTTTAAGTAGTATGGCTGATGGTGTTATTACGTTAAATCAAGAAGGAGAAGTCGTTGTAATTAATCCGCCAGCAGAGCGTTTCTTACAAGTATGGTATGAAGAAAAAGAGATAGAGTTAAGTGTGAGTTTGCCATCTGAGCTGGTTGAACTATTTCATCTCGTTGTAGAAAGTGAACAGCAACAAGTGATAGAAATTAATTTAGAAAAAGGTAATTATGTTGTACTGATGACACCGCTGTACAATCAGACAAAGATTCGCGGTGCTGTTGCGGTACTTCGTGATATGACGGAAGAACGCCGTCTTGAAAAAATGCGTAAAGATTTTATAGCAAACGTATCGCATGAATTACGTACACCAATGGTTATGTTGCAAGGGTATAGTGAAGCAATTTTAGATGACATTGTTCAAACGAAAGAAGAAGTACATGAATTTGTGCAAATTATCTATGATGAATCTGTACGCTTAGGCCGTCTTGTAAATGAATTATTAGATTTAGCTCGAATGGAGAGCGGTCACGTAGAATTACATATATCGGAAGTAGATATTGTTCCATTTGTTGAAAAGATTGCACGGAAATTCCAAGGGATAGCAAAGGAAAAAGAAGTGCAGCTAGTAGTTGATTTTCGCACTTCTATAGAGAAACATTCTTTTGATCCGGATCGGATGGAACAAGTGTTAACAAATTTAATTGATAATGCTTTAAGGCATACAAACGCGGGCGGTAAAGTATCGCTTATTATTGATGAGAAAAATAATGGAATTGTATTCGAAGTTGAAGATTCTGGAGTTGGTATTCCGGAGGATGATATTCCATTCTTATTTGAACGTTTTTATAAAGCGGATAAGGCTCGTACACGTGGAAAAACAGGTGGTACAGGGTTAGGACTTGCGATTGCAAAAAATATTGTGCGAGGGCATGATGGTAAGATTACAGTATCGAGTGTAGTAGATAAGGGGACAACATTCTCTGTATATTTGCCAACATAAAGTGAAACTTCCATCAGTGAAAGGGGGCTTTATCCCTCGCTGATGGAAAGCTCTCACCAATTGGGCTTTTATGGGCAGTTAGGCCCCCACCTATCTTCTTCGCTTTTTTCTGAATCGCGAGGTGGGGTCTTACTGCCTGTGAATAGTGGGATAAATATAATGAAATAATGTGTGGATTTTTAAGCTTATCTTTTTGATAAGCTTTTTTCATGGAAACGAAAAGGAATGTTAATATAAGAGAAAAATGAAAAAGAGAAATAAGGAGAGAAAATATGAAGCTATACACAAAAACAGGAGATAAGGGACAAACAAGTCTTATTGGAGGACGCGTAGATAAAGACAACTTGCGTGTAGAGGCATATGGAACAATTGATGAGGCAAATTCATTTATTGGACATGCGATGACATTGTTACACGGTGAATTGTTTCAAGACATTTACCAAGAACTTGAAAAAATTCAGCATGAGTTGTTTGATTGTGGTGGGGATTTAGCGATTGTGAAGAGAAAAATTCCGTATAAAGTAAAAGAAGATATCATTACTTTTCTAGAAGAAAGGATTGATATATATATCCAAGAAGCGCCGCCACTTGAGCGTTTTATTTTACCAGGTGGAAGCCAAGGTGCAGCTATTATTCACATTGCTCGTACTGTTATACGAAGAGCAGAACGTTGTATTGTTTCATTGATGAAACAAGAGGAGATTAATGAATATGTGTTGCAATACGTAAATCGCTTATCGGATTATTTATTTGCAGTTGCGAGAGTTGTGAACGCTCGTTCTAATGTAAATGATGTAGAATATGAAAGAAGTGCGATTGTATTTCGAGATAAGGAGGAGAAGAAAGAGAAATAGGCTCTTTCTTTTTTTTGTATACTTTTTGCTATAATCAACCACAATAGAGAAAGTGTGGTTGTTATTTAGAAAACGGAGGATTTACAATGAAAGCATTAAAAATCATTTTGCTTTTCTTTTGTGCCTTTTTTATTGCACAAACAGAAGGTGCTGCGGAAGGAAAGCGGTGGGCATGGCCAGTAGAGGGGAGAATTAGCGATTATTTTGGAACGAGAAACGGAAAACATTTTGGTATTGATATTGCTGCACCGATTGGTACTTCAATAGCAGCTATGCAAGATGGTATTGTAACAAGATCTTATTTTTCTGATAGCTACGGACATGTGGTGTTTATTAAACATGAAGATTATGAAGCTGTATATGCTCATATGAATAAACGACTTGTGAGAGAGGGAGATACAGTTTCACAAGGGCAAAAAATTGGCCAGGTAGGAAATACAGGACAATCGAATGGTGCTCACTTACATTTAGAAGTTCATAAAGGGGCTTGGACGATAGCGAAAACAAATGCAGTGGATCCACTGCAAATAATTCAAGAAAAGCCTAACACGGTAGCCTCTGCCTCTGTATATGTCGTACAAAAAGGTGACACATTGGTCAGTATTGCTAGGAAGTTCGGTACAACTGTTGAAGAATTGAGAGTGAAAAATCATTTGCAAAAAGATATGATTTATCCGTCGCAAAAATTACATATTAATTGAAAAAGAGCTAGGAAGACTAGCTCTTTCGCTTGTTACCAAAAAATAAAGATACATGTAAATCCAGTAATGATTAAATAGCTATAATAATAAAACACTTTCGCTCGTGTTTTTTCTTTTGTTCTAAATAGCACAAGAGTAGGTTCAATAAGACCGATAACGAAACAAAGAAGACCGAGCAGCATACAGCCGAGAGACAGCGAATACAAAGCAATTTGAATTTGAAATGGGAGGATAAATTTTAATAAAAATGCAATAAGTACAGTATAGCAAATGGTCCCAATATACATATTCAATGTTGTATTAGATCGATAACCAGGCAGTTTTTTTAAAAATGGTCTAGAAACAATCTCTGTTTCTAAAGATGTATAAGTTTGAATAATTTTTTCTGCCTTTTTTCCTTGATGAAAAAGAGAAAGAATCCAATTTCGTTCTCCTTGAAAGACGAAATGAGTTTTTGTTAAATAATGATCAATTTTGACTTTTTTCCAGCTTTTCCATGGATGTCTTTCGCAAAGTCTTAGTTTACTGTCTGATTTTTTATCATATTGATATACACTAATGCCATCTTTATCAAAAGCAGCATAATATGTATCTCTTGAGAATTTACCTGAGTCAAGAGGACAATAGAACAGCAATTCCTTTTTTAAATAAAAGTATTCTTTGCGAAGATTTTTTTTCATAATTTCTCGAATAGGCAGTTTTTTTTCTTTACTCATGACATTTCCTCCACTGTAAGAAAATGCTGTTTTTCTTAACAATATCATATCTTATCACTTTCATGTATAAATGACTAGAGAATTGTGAGCAAAAAAGAACAAACACGAAAATTTGTTCTTTTTTGTCATATTATTTACTTATTGTTAGAATAGCATGCAATTATGAAGAGTAATTGGAAAAGAAGCATTTTCATTCACATTGTTTTAAATTTGTTGTATAATGATGTGGAAAATAGAATATCGGTCTATCTTCGGGGCAGGGTGAAAATCCCGACCGGCGGTGATGAACATGTATTTTTGTTCTAAGCCCGCGAGCCGTTAAGGCAGGATTTGGTGCGATTCCAAAGCCGACAGTACAGTCTGGATGGGAGAAGATGGAGGTTCGAGCGTTCAAAAAAGATAAATATTTGAACGTCTCTTTAATGTGCCTAAAATTTCTCCCTTTGCGTTTCGAACGCGAAGGGTTTTTTCATGTTAGAATATATTTAGGCATAGCAGAGCCTTTCCACTTTCCATGAGATGATCGATGGAAAAGGAGAGAGAAACATGAAACAAAAGAAGAGTGTAGTACAAATGATGAGCGTGGCGATGCTAAGCAGCATTGCGTATTTATTAATGATGCTGGATTTTCCACTTCCAGGGCTGCCGCCGTTTTTGCAAATTGATTTTAGTGATATCCCAGCATTAATTGCAGCCATTATGTTTGGGCCAATTTCAGGTGTAATTGTAGAAGGGATAAAAAACGTCCTGTATTATGGCATTCAAGGAGATTTAACGGGCGTACCTGTAGGAGAAGTGGCGAATTTTGTGGCTGGATGTCTCTTTATTCTTCCGGCATCTCTTTTATTCCGTAAGCATCGCACAGTAAAAAGTTTAACAACAGGATTAATGTTCGGAACAATTGTGATGACAGTAATTATGAGTGTATTAAATTATTTCATCATTTTTCCAGCTTACACTTGGTTCTTAGGTCAACCTGCTATGTCTAACGGTGCAATGCGTCAAATAATTGTAGCGGGAATTTTACCTTTTAATATAATTAAAGGAATTATAGTAACAATTATTTTTGTTCCTTTATTTTCTCGATTAAAAGTATGGGTATTTGCGAAAATGAAAAATGCATAAATAGAAGGTTTTGCATCAGTGGAAGCTTTTTCTGCTGATGCTTTTTTATTTCGCGTTAAAGGGCAATAAGAGTTTGTTTGATGGGAATGACCATTAAGTTTAGGGTGAGTGACTAGTGAAAGTTGCACTTCATAGAAGAAAATAAAGTGTAAAAAAATACCCCTCATTATTTGAAGGGTATTTTTTAAGTCAACAATAAGACTATTCAAATTTTAACGCGTCACCGTCGAATGCTTCATCTGCCACTTTGATAGAATCAGTTGGGCAGCCTTCGAATGCATCCATCATATCATCGATTAATACATCTGGGATTTCAACGATACCTTTGTTATCGTCTAGTGTTACGAATGCAATACCTTCATCATCGTAATCATAAATGTCCGGCGCAGCTGCTCCGCAAGCTCCACATGCAATACAAGTATCTTTGTCAACGATTGTGTATTTTGCCATTTTGTATACCTCCTAAATAATATGTATATGTATATAAGAACACTGATGAAAAATTATAACCTTATTGTAAAACGGTTTTTGAAACTTTTCAATACAAAATTACAATGATAATTCTTATCAATTGAGTATGTCAACTAATTTCTATAGTTGTACATAAAATTTTAAAAATATCTAAATAGGATGCATTTTGTTACAATGAAAGTAGAAGTAGACTGAAAGGGTGGAAGAAGCGTTGCAGCTACAATATACTGTATTATACTGTTTAAAACAATTAAAAGGTGAACGAACAGTTTCTTCTATTTATCACCTTTTAAAAGGGAAACGTTCTTCACAAACATTGCAAGATGGGAATATGTTTCATCTTTCCTTTTTGTTTAGTGTATATAAATCTTTAAGACGACATGATTATGATAAACAGATTGAAGCGTTATTAAACAAGCAATTTATTACATGTGTGCATGAAAATACTTACATTTTATCTGAAATGGGAGAGAAGCAAGTAAACGAATGGGAAGAACTCTTTTCTTTCCCGAAATATTTACACGGTTTGCAATACGGCGAACTTGGAGAGAGTTTTTGGAAAAGGCTATCTTTGATTGTGCAAACTGTATCTAATTTGCAACAGAAATATGTAAAGTTCCTTCCAATTCAGCAAGATACAGAAATCACGATGTGGGTAAAACAATTTATTATGAACTCTTCTGTTTCGAGAGGACAACTAGCGGAACAGCTATATAAAGAAATAAATGAAATATTAATGTATGCTACCTCTCTAGAAGCAACCATTTTCGTATATCGTTTAACAGGATACCACCGTATTGGTTATACAACAGATCAACTTGGAGATATGGTGAAACAAGATGCGTTTCGAGTATATCTTTTATTTTGGGGAACGATTCATTTCACCATTCAATATGTACAAAATCAACAGCAGAAGTTTCCGTTATTGGCACAAATTATTGCGTATCCGAATGAAAAAGCAGATTTATTTAGTATATCAACACAAAAAACATATCAACTATGGAAGCAAGGACGAACAATGGAGGAAATTTCTAGGATAAGAAAATTAAAACTTGCGACAATTGAGGATCATATTGTAGAAATTGCATTGCGTGAAAAAGAATTTCAGGTGGAGCAATTTATAGAAAAAGAAAAAATGAAACAAATACAGAAAATGATTGAGGAGTTGCAAACGCGGAAGCTGCGAGTTTTAAAGCAAACTGCTGGGGAGCATGTTTCCTATTTTGAAATTCGTCTTGTATTAGCGCGAGTAGGGGGATTACATGAAGCTTGAAGATATTTTATATCAGTGGTTTGGATACAGGACATTTCGGCCAGGGCAAAAGGAAGTCATTGCAGACTTATTAAATGGAAATTCTGTTGTAGCGATGCTGCCAACTGGAGGGGGAAAATCGCTCTGTTATCAACTTCCAGGGTTGATACAAAATGGAACGGTACTCATTGTTTCACCGCTATTGTCATTAATGGAAGATCAAGTTACACAGTTAAAATACATGGTGAAAAATCAAGTTATTGCCTTTAACAGCTTTCGAACAATGGCAGAGAAAAAAGAAGCTATGCGGCGATTGCATTCCTATAAATTTGTATTCGTATCTCCTGAAATGCTGCAATCAGATGTGTTTCTAAAAGAATTAAGAAAAATTCATATCTCTTTATTTGTTGTAGACGAAGCGCATTGTATTTCTCAATGGGGATATGATTTTCGAACAGATTATAAAAAGTTAGATCAAGTTATTGCATCGATGGGCTATCCCACGGTTCTTGCTTTAACAGCTACTGCTACGAAAGAAGTACTACAAGATATTATTGAAAGTTTAAACTTGAAAGATGTGAGGCAGCATTTATATTCGATTGATCGTCCTAATATTGCTATGAAAATAGAATTTGTACAAACCATTCAAGAGAAAAAAGAAGTACTGTTATCTCATGTGAAATATTTGCAAGGTCCTGGTATTATTTATTGTTCAAGTAGAGCTTGGACTGAACGTCTTGCAGCGTATCTACGCAGTGAAGGTATCGAAGATGTTGCGCATTATCACGGCGGAATGGAGCATGAAGAACGGATGTTAATTCAGCAACAGTTTATGAACGATCAACTTCAACTTGTTGTGTGTACAAGCGCATTTGGTATGGGAGTCAATAAGCAAAACACGCGTTATATTATTCATTTTCATTATCCGACAAATATAGAGTCTTATTTGCAAGAAATTGGACGGGCAGGTCGAGATGGAGAACCAAGCATTGCCATTTTGTTATGTAGTCCACTTGATCATGAATTGCCAATCTCCATTATTGAAGACGAATTACCAAATGAACAACAAATTCGCTTCTTATTTTCTTTATTACGAGAAACAGTGGCTCAGGCTCAAGTATTACCGTTAGAAGGGGTAGAAGAAATTTGTTATAATACAGCGGGATTGAGTGAACAACATTGGCGATTTATTCGATATCATTTTGAAAAGATGGATATCATACAACATAGGCAATTGATGATTGAGTCTTTGTCAGATGAAGCAGAGCAAAAGTTAATTACAGAAGTGAAAGCTCGGCTTTATAATAAATACGGTCAACTAGAGACGATGAAAGAATGGATGCGACGAACAGATTGCAAAAGAGAAGCGATTCTTTCCCAGTTTGGATATGTAAAGGAAACGCAGCCAAAAAATTGCTGTGATTATTGCGGAATTTATATAGAAGATTATAAAAAAAGGCAAGCAAGGCAACCTGTTTTCGACTATAATTGGGAAACGGAGTTACAATTGCTCTTCGGATTCAGAATGGAGGAATGATGGATATACGCAAGAAAAGTATTGAAGACATGAGTCTAAAAGAAATCCGACTTAATTTATATATTACGCAAGCGATTATTCTATGTATTGGAGCCTTGTTAGCTTATATATTATTTCCGAGTATAGATGCATTTCTAGATTTATGGAAATGGGATTTTATACCTATTCTTCTAATAGGTGGCGGAGTAGCTTGTATGATTGTTTTACTTGATTATATTGCGATGAATCTTTTGCCCGAATCATGGTTCGATGATGGCGGGATTAATGATCGTATGTTTCAAGGAATGTCTGTTTTCCAGGTGTTTGCAGTTACCCTTTTAATTGGAATAGCAGAAGAGTTTCTATTTCGTGGTGTGATACAAACATATTTTGGCTTAATGTTTGCGAGTATAATATTTGCAGTTTTACATATTCGTTATATTACTAAGCCGTTTCTATTTTGTTTTGTATTGATGATTAGTAGTGTATTTGGTTATGTGTTTCAATGGACTGGTAATTTACTGATTACGATTTTTGCGCATTTTTTAGTCGATTTCATAATGGGATTGCAATTAAGAAAGCAAGTAGAAGGTGGTGGTGACCGATATGGCGAAGCAGACAACAGAGTTTGAAGAGAACATGAAAGAGTCAACGGAAAAAGAAGGAGAGGGTTTACCGCCACGTAGTGAAGTTCATAAAGACAAGAAAAAATCAAAATTTAAAATAAAGCACTTTTTTGTTCGAATTTTAACATTATTATTTATTCTTCTTCCGATTGGTATTTTGTGGTATACGGAGCGTTACATTGAGGGGAAGAAAGCAGACTCAAGTGCTAATTCTGAAAAAAGTGCATTTGAAGTTATTTTTTTTGATTCAAAAAAGAAAAATAATGAATCGAATTCATCAGCAAAGACCTTTCAATTTCACACAGTGAAAGAGGGAGAAACGCTCGAAAATATTGCAAAGAAATATTTTCCGAATGAAGATGGGATAGCGATTATAAAGAAATATAATGAAGTACCAGAAGAGTTAGAACCAGGGCAAGTGCTAAAAATTCCGAAGAAGCCAGAACCAGAACAGAAAAAATAAAGTGAACCTTCCATCATTGGTACAGCTTACTGCCCGCGAATAGCGGGATCAAGAAAAACCTTCTACAGAAGTAGAGGGTTTTTCTTCACTTGCTGAGGTGATGTGTTATTATGTGGTTAGATTTTGTTAAGAGGAAAGATGGGGAAAGTGTATGACATGGGGATTACTAGGTTGTTTCATATTATGCATTGTGATTGTGTGCTTCGTTATGATGTATAGAGAAGCGATGCGTGATACATTGTTAGAACACACCGTATCATTTGCGGAGTTTCCAATGAGTTTTGGAGAAGTACGAATTTTTTTTATTTCTGATATTCACAGAAGAACAATTTCTAAATCCTTAATACAACAAGTGAAAGGGAAGGTAGATCTCGTTATTATAGGTGGAGATTTAGCTGAACAAGGGGTACCGCTAGCACGAGTAGTTGATAATATTAAAAGGTTAAATGAAATAGGACAAGTGTATTTTGTTTGGGGGAATAATGACTACGAAATTGATTTTCATGAATTAGATGCGTTGCTTCTTCAAAATGGAGTGAAAATTTTAGACAATACAGGAATTTTATTTGAATCAGAGGCTGGAGAAAAAATATGGTTATTAGGTGTTGACGATGTAGGTTTGAAACGTGATCGTTTAGATTTAGCGTTAGCAGATTGTGAAGAAGAGGGATTTCGTATTCTTGTGAGTCATAATCCTGATATCATATATAAATTAAATGGAACAGAAAATATTTCCTGTGTATTAAGTGGTCACACACACGGTGGACAAATTCGGTTATTTCATGCTACACGTTTTTTGAAAGGTGGAATTTATGAATATCCACAGACGACTTTATTTGTAAGTAATGGCTATGGAACAACACTTGTGCCAATGCGTTTTCGTGCTCCTGCACAAACTCATTTGATTACATTACAAAGAAAAGATTGACGTTGTTTTTTAAGGTGGGAAGAGATATGCCAAGTTCAATAGGTAAATATAACATTAAATTGGTTTCAAATATGCTTGGTATACACCCGGGAACATTGCGAGCTTGGGAAAGACGGTATCAAGTCATTGCACCGAAACGTAATAATGTTGGGCATCGATTATATACAGAAGAACATGTCCAAATATTAAAATGGCTTATTAACAAAGTGAATCAAGGATTTACCATTGGACAAGCGGTTAGTTTATTAGAAAATAACCAATTACAAAATCACAATTTATCAGAAATAGAATATAATAAAGTAGAACTTTTAGTAGACGATATCCTTTATTCTTTGTTAAAATTTGATGAAATACAAGCTCTTGAGTTACTGGATGAAGCTTTTAGTATTTTTTCTATAAATAAAGTGATTACAGATGTATTAGTAAAATTGCTTGTAAGGTTAAGAGATATGCGCTTGAATGAAAAAATAACAAGTGCAGAGGAACGGTATGCGACTTCATTTTTACGCTCGCGTATCGGAGTGATTTATCATAGTATGCCGATTAATACAGGACTACCAAAGGTAGTTTCTATATGCGCTCCCGGAGAATTATGTGAACTTGAATTATTTATTTTTACAACATATTTGCGCCGGAAAGGTTATCCAGTAACCTATATTGGGACAGGCATAGAAGAAATTGATATTGATGATGTAATCAAAAAAGTAAATCCTAAAATCTTGTTTATTTCTTGTACAATAAAAGAAAATGTAACGGCAAGTGTTCAGCTTGCAAAGAGATTACATGAACAATATGCAAACCTTTGTATTGGGCTTAGTGGTTTTGCTTTTGAATTTTCTAATGAAGAAAACAAAGAGGCTCGTAACTGGTTTGTTGGGCATACGAAAGAAGAATGGGATGAATGGTTAAAAATGTGAGAATGGTTGTTCGGAAAGAACCATCTATTTTCTGTTTCATATAATAAAAATTAAATGCAACGGTTGCGTAAGGAGGTTACGGGATGAGGTTGGAACGTTTAAATTATAATAAAATTAAAATCTTTCTGACGTTCGACGATTTGTCAGAACGTGGACTTACAAAGGAAGATTTATGGAAAAATGCGCCGAAAGTACAACAACTGTTTCGAGATATGATGCAAGAAGCGAATAAAGAGCTCGGCTTTGAAGCAGATGGTCCAATTGCGGTAGAGGTGTTTTCGTTACAAGCCCAAGGTATGGTTGTTATAGTTACGAAAGAGAATCAGGAGTCAGATACGGAAGAGGAATTTCAAGATGAATTCATTGAAATGCAAGTTACTCTTGATGAGAGCGAACATATACTATACGAATTTACTTCATTGGAGGATGTAATTGCATTAGCGGGCCGTTTATATAGTCTCGGAGTAACAGGTGGAAAGCTTTATACGTGGCAAAATCGTTTTTATTTATGGTTAGAAGAGGATTCTACTACGTTATTGAAAGAAAATATGATTGCCATTTTAGCAGAGTTTGGTAGCCCCTCCACAATTACAATTTATCGAATGATGGAATATGGAAAAGAACTTATGGCGAATGAGGCAATCGAGCAAATATATAAATATTTTATCATAAAAGAAAACCTCAGCTAGGTGATATAGTTGAGGTTTTTCCTTATATAAAATATTTATATATTATATGAAAAAATAATAGTTTTTTAAGTATTTCGCCTTGCTAAAAAGAATAAAAGGACTATAATGATATTGAAAACGTTTGCAAGCGATAAAAAGGTTTGTATATATTTGTTAGCGTTTTCTCTTGCATTCCTATTTTAAGAGTGTATACTAGGCAATGAAGGTTTACTAAACAAGTGAAATTACAGGGGGTTTACTTACTATGGTAGCCGAAAAGGGAGCTCAAACACAAACACAACAAAGAGAACAACATTTTGAATTATTGAATTCGACGCAAATTGTTATTAAAGAAGCCCTAGAGAAATTGGGTTATCCGAACGAGGTATATGAATTACTTAAAGAACCAATTCGTATGATGACAGTGAAGATCCCAGTTCGTATGGATGATGGAACTGTTAAAATATTTACAGGATATCGTGCTCAACATAACGATGCTGTTGGTCCAACAAAAGGTGGTATCCGCTTTCATCCAAATGTAACGGAAAATGAAGTAAAGGCACTTTCGATTTGGATGAGCTTAAAATGTGGTATTGTTGATTTACCGTATGGTGGAGGTAAAGGTGGTATCATTTGTGATCCACGTGAAATGTCTTTCCGAGAGCTAGAAAGATTAAGCCGTGGCTATGTAAGAGCAATTAGCCAAATCGTAGGTCCAACGAAAGATATTCCAGCTCCAGATGTATTTACAAATTCACAAATTATGGCATGGATGATGGATGAATATAGCCGTATTGACGAATTTAACTCACCTGGATTTATCACAGGAAAGCCGCTTGTATTAGGTGGATCTCATGGCCGTGAAACAGCGACTGCAAAAGGTGTAACAATTTGTATTCGCGAAGCAGCGAAAAAACGTGGTATTGATATTAAAGGTGCACGCGTTGTTGTACAAGGGTTCGGAAATGCAGGTAGCTTCTTAGCGAAGTTTATGCACGATGCAGGAGCGAAGGTAATTGCAATTTCCGATGCTTACGGTGCACTTCATGATCCAAATGGCTTAGACATCGATTACTTATTAGACCGTCGTGATAGCTTTGGTACTGTAACAAAATTGTTTAATAATACAATTTCAAATAAAGAATTATTAGAACTAGATTGTGATATTTTAGTACCAGCTGCAATTGAAAATCAAATTACAGAAGAAAATGCAGCGGATATTAAAGCGAAAATTGTTGTAGAAGCAGCGAATGGCCCTACAACGTTAGAAGCAACAAAAATTTTAACAGAGCGTGGCATTTTACTTGTTCCAGACGTATTAGCAAGTGCTGGTGGCGTAACAGTTTCTTACTTTGAATGGGTACAAAATAATCAAGGTTACTACTGGACTGAAGAAGAAGTAGAAGCTCGTTTAGAAAAAGTAATGGTAAGCTCATTTGATTCTATTTACGAAACAGCGCAAGTTCGCAAAGTGAATATGCGTTTAGCAGCTTATATGGTTGGTGTTCGTAAAATGGCAGAAGCAAGCCGCTTCAGAGGTTGGGTATAAACCGATTATTGATAAAGCAGACCGCAATTTCCTGTAAAGGAAGTTGCGGTTTTTTGTTGTAATTATATTGTAAGATAGAATGAAATTTCCATCAGGTTTCTTTCTCCTTAGTGGAAAGCTCTTACCACTCGAGCGCAGACTAGCTCATCTCCTTTGTTTTCGCTGGATTTTGAATGGAAGGCTTACTGCCTGCACATGGCTGGGTAAGGTTGAGGAAAGGGGAATGGGAATAGAAGGTGTGAATTGATCCGATGCAGCGAGTGGATGAATTAGAACAGAGATTAGAAGAAAAACAATCGGACAAGACAAGGCTTGTTCAGATACGATGGGAAGCATCTACCTAGGGTATAACGGGCAGTGATATCCCCACCTTAAAATATAGTGAAAGCATAGAAGTTAGGTGGGGATAAATTGCCCAGAAAAGTCCGATTAATTATTAATTAAGGACCGGTCATCGCATTTGCAGGGCATTAGTTGTATTGCTTATGAATTATATGAGTTTGTAAAAAACATTAAAGGAACACTTGTTCTAATAGAACATTTGTGCTATACTCTCCTTAGATGGAAAAAATGGAAACGAAATAAAGTGAACTTCTCATTAGTAGGGAGTTTCTTCATCCTTTATTGATGGGAAGCTCTCGCCAATCAGATAAAGGAGAGATTATAATGAAGACGACTGCAGAACAACGTTTTATGATGCCAATACATGTAATGGAGCGAGTTGAAGTTTTACGTAAGAAGCATGTGAAACGCTCTTCTTTCTTACATAGAGTGAATCGTTTTTTTGGTTTAGAAACGAAACAAGATGAAATTTGGTTTTATGGTTTTTATACGGTGGCAATAAGTATGCTATTATTTATGATATTTGTTTCAAATATGATGGATTTTCTGTTTTGATAATAATGTTTGCGATAGGGACACATCATCTGAATACATATAAGATTAGAAAGATAATTTTATTAGAGCGGAGATGATGTGAATGGCGAAGTTTCCTATACAGCGAAATTATATTAAACATGGAGGCTCTCGGCCTGGCATTCGACTTTCAAAAGTTCGTTTTATTGTCAGTCATGATACAGGAAATCCAGGCAGTAATGCAATTGGAAATCGAGACTACTTTAATGATGTGCAACCAAAAGCTTCAGCTCATACATTTATTGATGATAAAACTATACTAGAGATTATTCCGATTAATGAGGTAGCCTATCATGTTCGGTACAATGTTCCGACAGATAATGATATATATGGTTACAATGCTAATAGTGCAGCAATTGGTGTTGAACTTTGCTATGGTGGAAATATAAATTTTTGGAATGCATATACGCGTTTTACTTGGTATCATGCATATTTGTGCCATAATTTTGGCTTAAATCCAAAGACAGATATTGTTTCGCATAAGAAGCTTGATCCTGCTCGTAAAATTGATCCGGAACATGTATTAAGTAATCAAGGTATACCTTTTCGACAATTTTTAGCGGACGTCTATCGTATGTACGTATCGTATAGATGACAAATATATGAAAAATGAATACAATAAAGATAGGTGCCTACTGCTAAAAGTAGGTTTTTTCTTGTTTTGTAATTTTTTATTTGGATAGATAGAGCAGAAGACTAGGAGTTGAGCCTTATATGCAAAAGGAAACAGCGATTATTATCGGAGGCGGACCATGTGGATTAGCAGCAGCGATTGCTCTGCAAAATGTTGGGATTAATCCACTTGTAATTGAAAAAGGAAATATTGTTAATGCAATCTATAATTATCCAACGCACCAAACGTTTTTTTCTTCTAGTGAAAAGCTAGAAATTGGTGGAGTTGCCTTTATTACAGAAAATCGTAAGCCTGTCCGGAATCAAGCATTAGCGTATTATCGTGAAGTAGTAAAACGGAAACATGTACGTGTGAACGCGTTTGAACGGGTGGAAGAAGTAAAGAAAGAAGAGGGTTTCTTTTTTGTTCAAACAGTAAAGAGTGATGGTGAACAAGAGAAATATAAAGCAAAATACATCATTATCGCAACTGGATATTATGATAATCCTAATTATATGAATGTACCGGGAGAAGAGTTAAAAAAAGTAGCGCATTATTTCAAAGAAGGACATCCTTATTTTGATCGTGATGTTGTAGTAATTGGAGGGAAAAATTCAAGTGTAGATGCCGCATTAGAGCTTGTGAAATGCGGAGCGCGTGTGACAGTCTTATATCGAGGTCAAGTATATTCTCCAAGTGTTAAACCGTGGATTTTACCAGAATTTGAAGCGTTAGTTCGACAAGGTACGATAAAAATGGAATTTGGTGCACATGTAAGAGAAGTTACAGAATATACAGTCACATATACGGTAGGAAACGAAGAATATACGATTCCAAATGATTTTGTATTTGCGATGACAGGTTATCATCCAGATCATAGTTTTTTAACAAAAATGGGTGTGGAAATTGATTCTGGAACAGGAAGACCTCTTTATAAAGAGGAAACGATGGAAACGAATGTCGAAGGGATTTTTATTGCTGGTGTAATTGCTGCTGGCAATAATGCGAATGAAATTTTTATAGAAAATGGTCGATTTCATGGAGACGCGATTGCGAAAACCATTGTAGAGCGAGAACAGTAAAGATTTGTTAATAGAATAATGAAAACACCTTCGTCTAATTTTAACGTTAAGAATTAGACGAAGGTGTTTTTTTTGTTGCAATCGTATTTTAATGTCTAAACATAGCTTGAATCTTCGCTTGTTCATTTGTTACTTCTAGTCCAACGAGCAACTTAATACGTGCTTTTTGAGCATTTAAACCATATGTGAAGATGATGCCCATGTTTTTCAAATGTTTGCCGCCACCCTCATAAGAATATACATCTTGAACAATTCCGTTGAAGCAGCGGGAAACAAGAACAACTGGAATGCCTTTATTTATTAAACGTTGCAGTGCAGGAAGTGTGCGTGGCGGTAAGTTTCCTTGTCCAAGTGCTTCGATGATAATTCCGTCAACGGGAAGCTGCTCGATTGCAGATAATAACGTATCATCCATACCTGCATACGCCTTTAATATAACAATGTTTTTTGTAATTTGTGTAACCGCATATTTTTCATAATGTACTAATGCTTGGTGAAAGACAACACCGCGCTTCGTTACCATGCCAATTGGACCATATTGCGGACTTTGGAATGTTGCCACGTTACTTGTATGTGTTTTTGTCACATTCGTTGCACAGTGAATTTCATCATTTAATACGACAAGGACACCTTTTCCTTTTGCTTCTTCACTACTAGCAACTTTAACAGCTGACAAAAAGTTATATAAACCATCAGCACCTAATTCATTACTGGAACGCATTGCTCCTGTCACGACAATTGGTACATCAGCTTGTACAGTTAAGTCAAGGAAATAAGCTGTTTCTTCCAATGTATCTGTTCCGTGTGTGATGACAACCCCTTGCACGTTATCGTTCTTAACCTTCTCGTCAATCATGACTTGCAATTGCAGCATTTCATTTGGTGTCATGTGAGGAGACGGAAGATGAAAGACATCTTCAACAATTAAATCGATATCTTCTTCTAAATTTGGAATAAATTTTAAAAGTGGATTTTGCGCACCTGGTTGAACAACTCCAGTTTCTTTATCTTCTTCCATCGCAATTGTTCCACCTGTGTGTAAAACAAGAATTTTTTTCAATGCCTTTACCCCTCTCCAATCAATGAAAATACATTAAGAACATAACATGATTTGACCGAATCCGACAATGAAAAAGTATAAAACTTATAAGAGATTATCACAATAGAAATAAAGTGAAATTTCTGATAGTTGGGGGGTCATCCCTGGCGGTTGGTTAGTTGAACTAGTCAAGCTCATACAAGCAGCCATCTCCCATATATCCTCTTGTTCTTCATAATCTTCGGGTGCCTTTTAGTACGGGATAAAATGAAATTTTTGTGAGTTGGAAGCGGCCTTCTTCACTAATGGAAAACTCTCGCCATTCGAACGTATGTCAGCAGTTATTTATGACCTATCTGCTTTGTTTTCTCAAAATCTTGAAGTGAGAGTTTTACCGACGAAAAGTAGCGAGATAATAAGTAAAAGGAGATGTGGAATTTGAAGAAAATAGAAAAGATCTTAATTCGTATCCTTATTGGACAATGTCTTTGTTTATGTATTGTCCAATTACTTTTAACCCAAGAACATATAGCGAAATATTTATCGAAAGTGGTATATTATGAAGGGGTAACAAAAGGGGTTATGACAAAAATTTTAGAGGTGAATGAATAGCTTTTTTCATTTGCTTCTAAGAAGGATTATGCTACAATAGTTGAGGACTTGAAACGGAATAAATTGAAACGATTATTAGTAGGAGAATTTTTTTCCACTTCGATCGTTCAATCAATCAGGCTCTTACTGCCTGTTAATGTAAAGTGAAACGATTATGAGAGAAGCAGGGGAGGCGTACCTGCTTTTCCTTCTGTTTTTATAAGTGAAAAATGGGGTGTTACAATGGACAAACGAATTTCGATTGCAATTGATGGTCCTGCAGCTGCAGGTAAAAGTACGGTTGCCAAAATTGTTGCTAAAAAACTTTCTTATGTTTATATTGATACGGGTGCAATGTATCGCACAGTAACGTATGCGGCACTGCAGCAAGGTGTTGATATTGAGAATGAAGAAAAGTTAATGGAAGTCATAAAAAATATAGATATTAAATTTCAACATGGAGAAAATGTACAACTTGTCTTTTTAAATGGGCAAGATGTGTCAGAAGTGATTCGTACACCAGACGTAACAAATCGTGTATCAATTGTGGCAAGACATCGCCTTGTTCGTGAAGAAATGGTGCGTCGTCAACAAGCGCTAGCAGAAAAAGGCGGCGTTGTTATGGATGGACGTGATATTGGAACGCACGTATTACCGAATGCGGAAGTGAAAATTTTTATGTTAGCTTCTGTTGATGAACGAGCAGAGAGAAGACATTTAGAAAACACACAAAAAGGATTTTCTTCTAATTTAGAACAACTAAAAGAAGAAATTGCACGCCGTGATAAATTAGATTCTGAACGTGAAGTATCTCCGTTAAAGAAAGCCGAAGATGCCACGGAATTAGATACAACGTCTTTGTCTATTGAAGAAGTAGTTCAAAAGATTATGGATATTGTATCGGAAACGTTCGCAAAATAAGGGAAGAGGTTATCCTCTTTCCTTATTTTTTTCTTAAAACATACGATTCTTCTTGTTAATTAATGAGACAATTTTCTTGACAAATTTGCCGATTTGTTAGAAGTTAGTAAAAGAGGGTATTTTCTAAATATTTTACATACATGCAAATGGAAGCTATTGTTTCCATTTCGTATATACATAAAGATGCTTTGCCATTTCAGTAGGGAGGTATTTCCATGGTAGAAAAAATGAATGAAGAAGTTGTGAACACAAAGGCGTTACAAGTAGGTGATATTGTTACAGGTACAGTAACAAAAGTCGAAGACAAGCAAGTATTTGTGAATGTCGGGTACAAAACTGATGGCGTCATTCCAATTAGTGAATTGGCGAATGTCCATATTGAAAAAGCAGGCGATGTTGTAGAAGTAGAACAAACTCTTGAGTTAAAAGTAATTAAATTAGAAGATGATGATTTAGTGTTATCTAAGCGTGCTGTAGATGCAGAAAAAGCATGGGAAGTATTACAAGGGAAATTTACATCAGGTGAAGTATTTGATGTAACAATCAAAGATATCGTTAACGGAGGTCTAGTTGTTGACCTTGGTGTGCGTGGTTTTATTCCAGCTTCACTTGTAGAAGTACATTACGTTGAAGATTTTACTGATTATAAAGAGAAAACATTGGCAGTAAAAATTGTAGAATTAGATCGTGAGAAAAATCGTGTTATTCTTTCTCATAAGGCAGTGGTGGAACAAGAGTTAGAAATGAAGAAAAAAGCAGCGGTTTCTTCTTTAAAAGAAGGCGATATTGTAGAAGGAACGGTACAACGTTTAACTGATTTTGGAGCGTTTGTAAATGTTGGTGGTGTGGATGGATTAGTTCATATTTCACAAATCTCTCATGATCGTGTAGAACAACCATCCGATGTATTAACAGTGGGACAAACCGTAAAAGTAAAAGTTTTATCTGTTGATGCTGATACACAGCGTATTTCTCTATCTATTAAAGCAGCACAGCCAGGACCTTGGGGGAATGTTGCAAATCAAGTAAAAGCAGGCGATATATTAGATGGGAAAGTAAAACGTCTTGTTACTTTCGGGGCATTCGTTGAGATTCTTCCTGGTGTAGAAGGCCTTGTACATGTCTCGCAAATTGCAAATCGTCATGTGAAAAATCCGAATGAAGTACTAGCAATCGGACAAGACGTAAAAGTAAAGGTGTTAGAAGTTCATTCAGATGAAAAGCGTATTTCCTTAAGTATAAAAGAAGCGCTTGAAGAAAATAATGTAACAGAAGATTACAGTAAATATGAACCATCTTCTGATTCTGCAACATTTCAATTAAGTGATATTATTGGAGAACAGCTAAAAAAATTAAAGAAATAATGAGGGATACGTGTGGTAAGAGCAAAGCGTAAATTAGAACATATTGAGTATGCTCTTTCTACCGGACAGTCTCGTGCACATGGCTTTCGTGACATTGCTTTTGTTCATCAAAGTTTACCAAATATAAGTTATGAAAGTATATCATTTCAAACAGGAATCGGCGAACTTTCTTTAAGTTCGCCGATTTTTATCAATGCGATGACTGGTGGTGGTGGAGAGCACACACTACATATTAACGAACAACTAGCCCAGGTAGCGCATCAACATCAGCTTGCGATGGCTGTTGGTTCGCAAATGGCAGCTTTAAAAGATCCGAATGAAGCTGCATCTTATAAAATTGTGAGAAAAGTGAATCCGAATGGAATTGTTATCGCAAACTTAGGAAGCGAAGCAACAGTAGAACAAGCGCAGCGAGCTGTTGATATGCTTGAAGCAAATGCGTTGCAAATTCATTTGAACGTCATTCAAGAATTGACAATGCCAGAAGGAGATAGAGACTTTACAGGTGCATTAGAGAGAATCGAACAAATTGTAAAGTATTCTTCTGTTCCTGTTATAGTAAAAGAAGTTGGTTTTGGCATGAGTAAAGAAACAGTAGAGAATTTAGCCGGTGTTGGTATTTCTACTATAGATATTGGTGGTTATGGCGGCACAAACTTTGCTACGGTTGAAAATGAAAGAAGGCAGAGAATGCTTTCTTATTTCAATGAGTGGGGCATTCCGACTGTTTCATCTTTAATTGAAGCATCCTCTACACAAAAAAACCTCTCTATTATTGCATCAGGTGGTATTCAAACAGCACTTGATGTAGCGAAATCTTTAGCATTAGGAGCATCGGCTGTGGCGTTTGCTGGCCATTTTTTACGAATACTGATGAATGAAGGTATTGAGAAATTAATAGAAGAAATAGAATTATTACATACAGATTTACAGTTTATCATGACAGCGCTGGGGGTGCGAACAATCGCTGAGCTTCAACGAGTGCCAATTGTTATTAGTGGTGAGACATACCATTGGCTTACCCAGCGTGGGATTGATACAACAGTATATAGTAGGCGCTAAATGAAATGCATCTTAGGAAATCCTTTGATGGAGTTAAGATGAAGTTTCCATCAGTAGGAGGCCTATTATCCACGAATAGCGAGATAAAAATCAACCGAATGAATCAACCATTCGGTTGATTTTTTTTGTTTATAAAATTCATACAATGAGGAAGAAAGGAGCGGATGATATGAAAAAGTTAATTGAAGTGAGAGCGTTAGAAAAATGTTATGCACATTATAAAGCATTAAATGGTATTTCATTCGATGTAAGAGAGGGAGAAATTTTATGTTTCCTTGGGCCAAATGGCGCTGGGAAAAGTACGACTATTCATATTTTGTCGACCATTTTACAGTACGATGGAGGAGAAATTTTGTTTGAAGGAAAACATGTAAAAAAACATGCACGATATGTAAAGCGAAACCTCGGTATTGTGCCGCAGGATTTAGCGATTTATGAAGAAGTATCGGCGGAACAAAATGTAGCGTTTTTTGCTGCCCTTTACGGTTTGAAAGGAACGCAATTGCAACAAGCTGTAGATGAAGCATTGCAATTTGTTGGACTGCTTGATAAGAAAAATGAAAAACCGAAAACTTTTTCAGGTGGAATGAAAAGAAGGCTTAATATAGCATGTGCGATTGCACATAAACCAAAAGTTATTATTATGGATGAACCGACAGTTGGGATTGATCCGCAATCTCGAAATCATATTTTACAGTCAATCAAACAATTACAAGAACAAGGATCTACAATCATCTATACAACGCATTATATGGAAGAGGTAGAAGAGATATCAACAAGAATTATCATTATGGATCATGGTGAGATTATTGCAGAAGGAACAAAAGAAGCGCTTAAGAAACATATTGCAGATGAAGAACGTTATTTCATAGAATGTGAACATATAACAGCAGGTGTAGAAGAAAATTTTTTTAAAATTGAAGGGATGAAAGAAGTAACAATAAAAGATGGAATAATAGAAGTTGTAGTATTAAAAGGTGTGGAAAATTTGGATAAAATTATTACACTTCTTGTAAATGAAGGAATGAAAGTGAAAAATATTATGAGTGAAAGTGCAAGTTTAGAAACAGTATTTTTACAGTTAACGGGAAGAAAATTAAGAGATTGAAGGTGAAAATGATGAGCTTCTTTGTGTTATATAAACGTGATGTAGTTAATATTGTTATGAATCCAGTCCTTTTACTAACGAATACAATTTCTCCAATTTTGTTTATATTGATTTTTGGCTATTTAAGTAATGGGAGTTATGGAGAAAGTGGTATTACCTCTTATGATTATTACGGTGTTACGATTTTGATATATGGTATTTTGAATGTGTCTATGACTGCCTCTAATAGCTTTATGGAAAAAAGACTAAAAAATAGTAATTTACGAGTTATGTATAGTCCGATTCATCTTTCTTATCTATATTTGTCAAAAATTTTGGCTACATTTACTTTTACGTCTGTTTGCTATTTGTTTGTCATGTATGTGGCTCATATAGGTCTGCATGTAACATTTGGGGGAAAGAATGTTGGCTATGTCATTATAATCGTGTTGTTATTTAATTTTTTATCAGCGGTTATCGGCGTATTATTTTGCTGTATGTTTAAAAGTGAAGAAGTAACGAATAAAATATTAAGTTTGTTAAATAACGCTTTTGCAATTTTAGGAGGAGTATTCTTTTCTCTCGATGGACTCGGGGACACCGTTCGAACAATATCGTATATTTCACCGGTAAAATGGGTTATAGAATGTGTAATGAAGATTATATATGATCAAGATTTTAGCTTTTTTCTCACAACAGGAAGTGTGTTAATTGTGTTAACTTGTTTTGGGTTAGTTGGTTGTAAATTTCTATTTAAGGTGGAGGATTATGTATGAACGAGATTTTTATTGTTTTTCGTCATAATATCCGGCGAGCTATTAGTAAAAAGAATTATATATTGTTAACAATCCTCCTTACGTTTATTTCTATATCACTTGCTATTTTCTTTACTTCCAAATTTGAAATGAAAGGGAATATCGCTTATGTAACACAAGAGGGTAGGAGTAATATACATGTAGAAGGGTTTAATATTAAAAACACAAATAATATTCCAAGTATGTCTGAATTTGTAATGAAAAAATATGATGCAGCAGTTATTCCGAAAGAGAACGGACAAATAGAGGTAAAGACACTTAAAGAACATAATTTCAAAGAAAAAGTCGAGATGGTATTTCAACAAAAAAGCATTGGTTCGTTTCACCAAGACGAACTGAGAAAAGTAGGTACGAATATTTTAGGTTATCTTTGTATGTTTGTATTATTAGAGAGTATTATGTTTATGAGTTTTTTTACAGAAGATAAGGAAAATCGTACCTTTACCCGTATTGTATCTTCTCCTATACGTATTAGTAATTATTTATTTGCTCAGTATCTTTTTACATTTCTTATTGTATATGTTCCAACCTTTCTCATTTTAATAGTCGAAAAGGTAATGTTTCAGGTAGATATAGGATTCAGTTTTTTAGAATATAGTTATTTATTGGCTATCCTTGTTATGATTGCAACATCTTTTGCGTTATTTATGAGTACAATTATAGAAACTACTGATAATACAATGATGTTATCTTCTTCTATTATTGTTTTTACTTCTATTCTGTCAGGATCCTTTTTTGGTTTAAAACAAAATGACGGGATAGTTGATTGGTTTGTGCGGATTTTGCCGCAAAAACAGTATCTTTCGTTTATTGATGGAGTTGAAAATGGCTATAATGTAGCACGGTATGGAGGAGCAATTACGTATATATGTTTTGTTGTCCTGCTATTTTTTGTGTTAAGTATAATCATTTGTAAAAAACGAGTCCAGGAAGGGAGATATTGATATTTGCTATGCGAACCATATAAAATGGAAATAAAATGCATAAAGCAAATGATAAGGTGATGAAATGAAGAGAGAAGTTCACATCATTTCTACAAAATTAATGACTCCAACACCTCGGAAAAATTATGTTCGTAGAGAGAAACTGCTAAAAAAATTAGAAATACTGCACGATTATAAACTTGTAGTTGTAAAAGGTTCGGCTGGTAGTGGGAAAACTACTATACTATCTTCATTTGTAAAAGAAAATCCAGAGGTTGCAATTGTGTGGATTACTCTAGATAAAGAGAATAATAATGTATTTTCTTTTTGGTACTATATGTTAGAAAGCTTGCGGGTATATATAAAGGAAATAGAAGAGATTTTTTCTTTATTTCATATGATTATGCATAAGGATGATATGAAACGTATAATTGTTGCTTTGATTAATATATTAAGTACAAAAGATGATATTACGATTGTTATTGATGATTTCCATTATATAACGGATGTTGATGTTAATAAGACAATGGAATATCTTTTGAAGCATTCCTCAGAAAATATTCATATTGTTTTATTAACGAGAGAAGAACCTAATTTTTATGTAGGGGATTTTCTTATTTCAGGAAGATTATTAGAAATTGGAGAAGAAGAACTAAGGTTCTCAGCAGATGAAGGCTTTCAATTTATTAGATATACATTGAAGATGGATCTGAAACATGAAGTAGTTCATGATATGAACATGCTGGCGGAAGGATGGATTGGTGGTCTTCAGTTAATTGCTCTTGCACGCTCTTATCATAAAAATGATTGTATGCAGAATATGAAAGTGTTGAATAAATATATGATTGCTTATTTATCGAAAGAGATTCTAGAGGCACTGGAAGAAGAAGAGCAAGATTTTCTCGTAAAAACATCTATTTTAAGTTATTTTAATGAGGAAATTTGTGATGAATTGTTGGGAAAAAAAGATACAAAAGAGATGATTATACGCTTATTTCAAAAACATTTATTTATGATTAATATTGATGAGGATAGAGGAATATATCGTTATCACGCTATTTTTCAACAGTTTTTACAACATTGTTTTGGACAGTTAGAAATAGGTGTGCAAAAAGAGCTACGTTTACGAGCGGCAGAAGTGTACGAACGATCCGGTGATTTTGAGGAATGTATAAAACAATTATTAGAGATGCAATGTTATGAGGCTGCTTTGAGAAAAATTGAAAACCATGGGCAAAATCCACAGGGATGGAGCTATTTGCGACATATTCCGTTAACGTGTATTGTGCAAAATAAAGAGATGGCGTTTCAACTCATTTTTTACCATTATTGTAATATGGAGTTTGAGCAGTGCACAGAAATATTAAATATCGTGTACGAAGGGGAAAGTGGTCATCATCCTTGGAAGGTATTCGAATTTTGCAAGGCTTTAATTGAGGAAGAAAATTTACAATTGGATGTTTTGTTTATAAATGAAATTGAAGACATGGATATAAGTGATGTAACCAAGGCGATTATTTATGTAGAATTATCATTTTTTCTGTGGTTTCAGGAGCGAATCAAGGATGCACTATATGTGCTTGATAAAGCGTCTATGCTTGAGAAGAGAATGAAAAATCCATATGTCAAAATGGGCATTTTAAGTTCTTTATGTCAGATTAAAGAGGAATTAGGAGATTTAAAAGAGTGTGAGAGGTTATATAATCAGCTTTTTGAGGTGATTGAACAACATTCATTTTTATCAGCTCTCACAGTAACTTGTCATATTGGAATTACGGGTATTTATTTAAAGCGTTTACAATTGGAGAAGGCTGAAAAATCACTACAACATGTACAAGGTGACGAAGCTGCTTTAGGAAAAGCTTATTTATATAATGTAATGGAACTTCAATTTCTAAAAGGTGATAAGCGGCAAGCGAAAGAAACGATTCAAAAGTTACAAACATTTGATGCATATCAAAATGAGCTGTTTATATCTTCCTTACTAAAATATGCAATCCATGTTGATGAAGAATATGTGCAGCAACTAGATCAATTTGCTGTCATGTATCAACAAAAAAAAGAAAAAAAGAAACTACGAAATGAAGATAAAATATTATATGCTCAGATTTTATTGCAGAAAGGAAACATACAAGAATCGTTACAGTTACTTGATGAAATTGCAGAATTTACAAGGAAACATAAAATGAAAGTACTATTAATAGAAGCGTTATTATTAAAAGTTCTTATCTTAGGAAATGACATGCAAAAGCATAAGCGAGAGCTTTTAAATTTATTACGAGAAGCAGTTCATTATAGTTATGAAAATCACATTTTATTACCTTATACAAGGACAGATAAACAAATTCAAACATTGTTGTTGTTATTAAAAGAAGAACGATTGCAAGATTTAAATGAGAGAGAGAGGAAGTTTTTAAACACGTTATTACAGTTAGGAAATCATGATAAGGAGAATTTTATTTTAAGTAATAGAGAATTAGAAGTACTGAAGGTTCTTGCGACTGGGGCGTCAAATAAGAAAATTGGTGAACAGTTGTGCATATCTATTTCGACAGTTAAGACGCACATTATTAATATTTATTCAAAACTTCATGTATCCAATCGCGTTGAAGCAATAAAGAAAGCGACAGAAGAAGGGATTATAAAGTAAGTGTTAATATATGAAAATAAAGTAACAGCCAACATCGCGTTGGCTGTTTTTGTTTTAATGTTGATTTTGTTTTCGTGCTTGCTCTGGTGTATCGAATCCTGTTGCGCCCGGATATTGTAGTGACTGACTGCGGTCAGATTCTACACGTCGCGATTGTTTTAATTTTTTTTCTTGTCGATCTTTACCCATGGTGTCCCCACCTCCTTAGTACAAAGTGTTGCTGTTATTTTTAAAAATATGCAGCTGTAAAACAGGATTATTTTTCATGAAAAGTTCCCATAATGGAAATAATAGGAGGTGATAACTTGGAAGGAAGTTATTTTTATTTTTTAGCGTGGATGGGATGGATTGTTGCAACATTTTTTTTGAAAAATGATACGTTTAGACTTTATGTTAGTGTTGCCATTTTACTATTTATTAGTTGTTCGCAAACAATAATTTCAATTTCTTCTTTCACAATCTCAGCAAATGCTCTTTTGCTGGGCGGAATTTCATTTACTGGAATTGCATTATATTCAGTATGGAAAAAAATCTATACTTTACTTTGTGCGCTTATAATTGCAATGCTATATACAAGTTTTTCATTAATAGAATTATACGATCCAATTTGGATTGTTATAAATCGTACATGGATGTTAAGTGGTATTCTCGTTTATACATCTATTTTATTGCATCGAGATCGTCTGTTACGCATATGGGGATTATATGTAGGGGCTTTGCAAGGTGAGGTATTTGTAGCTTTTGTTTTAAAGAACTTCAATTTTCCATATCAACTGGGGAGCCTGCAGTTTTTTAATATGATTGCTGTGTCCACAATGTTCTTTAGTCTTCTATATGGCGTTGGAAAAATAATGACATACACAGGACAATTTAAGCAAAAACAAGTGAAGGAGGGACAAGGGTAGTTTATGAACTCATATACATCGGCCATTTTACTTGGAGTAATTGTTGGGACAGTTACACGAATTTTAATGCTTCAAACTGATACAAGGCAGTATCCAACTCGCTTGCATGGCAAGATTATTCATATTGCCATGGGAATTACTGCATCTGCTCTTGGGGCAGTTGCAATCCCAGCTATTTTGAAAAAAGATTTCTCCGCTATTACATTTCTGACATTAGCAGCATCACAGTTTCGTGATGTGCGTAATATGGAGCGTAACACACTGCAGCAACTAGACGGATATGAGCTTGTCCCGCGGGGGAATACATATATTGAAGGAGTTGCACTTGTGTTTGAGAGCCGTAACTATTTAGCCATGTTAACATCTTTTGTAACCAGCTGTGCGTATTTAGGGTTTAAATCTTGGTATGCCGGTATTTTAGCTGGAATAATAAGTTTTTTTGTTTCGAAAATGTTAATGTCTGGTAAACGGCTGCGAGATCTCGTTGAAATTGAACATGTACCACCGCATTTTGAAGGAGCTGGTCTTTATGTGGATAATATTTATATTATGAATATTGGTTTACCAGCGAGACAAAAAGAAATTATGAAGTATGGTATGGGGTTTATCCTGAAACCAAAGTCTATTGATGCAAAAATAACATTAGCGAATCTAGGGCAAAGGCAGGCCATTTTGCATGATATGTCTGTTGCGCTTGGTATTTATCGAGATTCTGGAACACCAGCACTTGTACCGCTTGCAAAACGGGATTTAAATGATGGAAGAATAGGTGTGTTTGTTTTGCCGCAAGATCAAGATGTGAATAAAGCTATCCAAATTATCGGAAATGTTCCGACGTTAGAAAGTGCCGTTCATATGCCTTCTGAGGCTCCTACAGGAAGGGGAGATAAAGGATGATATTAGAAAAATGCATTCTTGCTGTCATTACAACAATTCCAGAAAAATTCGCTGGCGGCGCTCCATTATTTGTATGTGAGACAGTAGAAGAAATGGAGTTTGTTGCTAATAATTTAGAAGCGATTATAGATGGAATTGCACACCGCTTACAAGAGAACCTATATATTATTGTGAAACATTCTTGAAGTGTGCTATAATATGAGATGTTTTGATATGAAGAGAAATATTCTGGAATGCAAATCCCTTCTTGCACAAAGAAGGGTTTTTTACATAATAACAGAAGCAAATAGAAAGGATGAAAGTATATGCCAAAACCGGTAGTTGCAATAGTAGGACGCCCAAACGTTGGAAAATCTACTATTTTCAATAGAATTGTTGGGGAAAGAGTTTCAATTGTAGAAGATATTCCTGGTGTAACACGAGATCGCATTTATAGTGCAGGAGAATGGTTAAATCATGAGTTTAACATTATTGATACAGGTGGAATTGATATTGGAGACGAGCCATTTTTGACACAAATTCGTCAACAAGCAGAAGTTGCGATTGATGAAGCTGATGTTATCATTTTTATGACGAATGGTCGCGATGGTGTAACAGCAGCGGATGAAGAGGTTGCAAAGATTTTATATCGTTCTAAAAAGCCAGTTGTATTAGCGGTCAACAAAGTAGATAATCCAGAGATGCGCAGTGATATTTATGATTTTTATGCGTTAGGATTTGGAGAGCCGTTTCCGATATCTGGTACACACGGTTTAGGATTAGGTGATTTATTAGATGAAGCAGCAAAACATTTCCCGCAAATTGAAGAAGACGCATACGATGATGAAACAATTAAATTCTGTTTAATTGGTCGTCCGAATGTTGGGAAATCATCAATGGTAAATGCATTGCTTGGTCAAGAGCGTGTAATCGTTAGTAATGTAGCGGGTACAACACGTGATGCAGTTGATACTCCGTACAGTAAAGATGGACAAGATTACGTTATCATTGATACTGCTGGAATGCGTAAAAAAGGAAAAGTATATGAAAGTACCGAAAAATACAGTGTACTTCGCGCGCTTCGAGCAATTGAACGCTCTGACGTTGTTTTAGTTGTTTTAGATGGTGAAGAAGGAATTATTGAACAAGATAAAAAAATTGCTGGATATGCGCATGATTCAGGTCGTGCTGTTATTATCGTTGTAAATAAATGGGATGCGGTTGAAAAAGATGAGAAAACGATGAAGGAATTCGAAGAGAATATCCGTGCTCACTTCCAATTTTTGGATTATGCACCAATCGTATTTTTATCTGCAAAAACGAGAAAACGTACACATACATTGATTCCGGTTATTAATGAGGTAAATGCAAGTCATAGTATTCGTGTACAAACAAACGTATTAAACGACGTGATTATGGATGCTGTTGCAATGAATCCAACACCAACACATAATGGACAACGTTTGAAAATTTTCTATGCAACACAAGTCGCGGTGAAACCACCGACATTTGTTGTATTTGTAAATGATCCAGAGTTACTGCACTTCTCATATGAACGCTTCTTGAAAAATCGTCTGCGCGATGCATTTGGTTTCGTAGGAACACCGATTAAAGTTATTGCAAGAGCACGAGATTAATGGAGAGGATGTGATTTTATGAAAAAAATCACAGTAGTAGGAGCAGGTAGCTGGGGAACGGCGTTAGCAATGGTATTAGCTGACAACGGCCATGATGTACGTCTTTGGGGAAACCGAGTAGAACTCATGAATGAAATTAATGAAAAACATGAAAATAGTCGTTATCTTCCGGGGATTACACTGCCAGCCAGTATTGTTGCTTACTATTCCTTAGAAGAAGCATTAGCAGGGGTGGATACAGTACTTCTCGTTGTACCTACAAAAGCATATAGAGAAGTATTGAAAGATATGAAAGAAATTGTTTCGCAGCCAATTACATGGATTCATGCGAGTAAAGGAATTGAACCAGGAACTTCAAAACGTATTTCGGAAGTGATTGAAGAAGAAATTCCGGCACATCTTATTCGAGATGTTGTTGTCTTATCGGGACCAAGTCATGCAGAAGAAGTTGGATTGCGTCAAGCCACAACAGTTACATCAGCTGCAAAGCGTATGGAAGCAGCTGAAGAAGTTCAGGACTTATTTATGAATAGTTATTTTCGTGTATATACAAACCCAGATATTGTTGGAGTTGAGCTTGGCGGAGCGTTAAAAAATATTATTGCCCTTGCTGCTGGTATTACTGATGGACTTGGTTTAGGTGATAATGCAAAGGCGGCACTTATGACGCGTGGTTTAACGGAAATTGCTCGTTTAGGTCATAAAATGGGTGGGAATCCTTTAACGTTTGCTGGCTTGACAGGTATGGGAGATTTAATTGTAACGTGTACGAGTGTTCATAGTCGAAATTGGCGTGCTGGTAACTTGCTTGGTAAAGGTTGCTCGTTAGACGAAGTGTTAGATAATATGGGAATGGTTGTTGAAGGTGTGCGGACAACAAAAGCTGCATATGAGATGGCAAAGAAAATGAATGTAGACATGCCAATTACAGCTACCTTATATGATGTATTATTTAATGGGAAAAATGTAAAAGATGCTGTTGGAACGCTGATGGGGCGTGTGCGCAAACACGAAGTAGAAGAAATTCCAGATTTGTTGTAAGAAAAGCTGTACAAGTGTAAAGATACACTTGTGCAGCTTTTTCTTATTTTGGGTCTTTTCACCATTCTTTGTTTTCTGCATACCATGAAGTGTAGATTACAAGAGAGGGTGAACAAAGTGGATAATAATTTATTTAACAATATTGAAAAGGAATCGAAAGTAAAAAAAGATGATATTTTTAAATTAGCTTCTTCTGTCCAAAATGCAAATTTGCGAGATGAGCAAGTATTACGTCAGTTAATTCATCAAGTTGCCGCAATGGCAGGAAGAGATGTATCAAAAGAGAAAGAAGATCAAATTGTAAATGCGATTATTAATAATAACATGCCAACCGATTTTAGCTCATTAAGTAAAATGTTTAAAAAATAAAGTACGAGAAACCATTGTTATATATATTGCATACGATATGATGAAGGAATGAATATGAGCTGTTTGTGGGAATATTTGGTCGACCGAAGCGAAGAGGTATCGTTCGCTTCGGTTTTTTATTGGTTTCATCCCGCTATTCGTGGACAGTAAGCCCCCCACCTCAAAATTCAGAGAGAATCGTTGTCCAGCTCTAGCGGCTAGAATCTCCGGTCGTTTCGCTCCCTTGGACGAGGCGAAAAGTGCCTCTCTGCCTTGGGCGTGGGCGTCCTGTGATTCTGAGCGAGCCGCTTCTGCTTTTCTACAGAAGTTAGGTGGAGGATAACTTCTGGCATGTGCCCGATTGGTGAGAGTTTTCCGTCAATGAGGGATGAAGAAAACCACCACTGACGGAAGTTTTACTTTATCATATGTGAATGCATAACGCCGGCCCTTCAGCAGCAGAGTTTCGTTTTGTTTTCAGTTTAAATAGAATAAATGAATTATTTATATTTTTTTAAAAGTTATAATTTGTTAAAATAGTAGAAAAATACATTAAAATAAAGGAGTGTATATATGTCTGTTGGACTTATAAAGATGTGGTTTTCTTTGGGGGCAATGGCTCTTATGTTTATTGCCGTTATTTTCATTTTGTTAAGTCGTCATAAAATAAAGAATTCGTTTTTGAAAGGTTTTACAGCTTTATTTGCATATACATGTATGATTATTTCTGGAGTTATTATTTTTCTTGTTGTATTTAGCGGGCCAATTGAACAATAGAAACTAAAGGACGGATTTTTGATGAAGAAAATACTAATGATTTTCGTATTATGTTGTACTAGTATGCTATCTGGGTGTCTATATCCGAAAGAAAAGGTACAACAAAATGTAGTACCATATGAAGATCAATTACAAGCAGTGCAAACAGCAGTTAATACATATAGAGAACAAAATGATCATATATTGCCTATTAAAACACGCGATATGAATACACCAATCTATCAAAAATATCCGATTGATTTTCAAAAGATTACACCTAGGTTTATGCAAGAACCACCTGGAAATGCTTTTGAAAGCGGAGGTATTTATCAGTATGTATTAGTTGATGTAGAAACAAATCCAACTGTGAAATTAATTGATGTTCGAATGGCTGAACAAATTCGAGATCTAAAGTTGAAACTACAAATCTATCGTGATGAGCATCAATATCCACCGTTTAAAAAAGTAATTACAGATGGTGTGTATGAGCTTGACTATAAAAAAATGGGATATAAAGAAATTCCCCAAGTGGAAAGTCCGTATTCTGGTAAAAACTTACCTTTTGTTATCGATGAGAAAGGTGAGGTGTATATTGATTATCGTATTGATTTATACGACATGTTACAAAAATATGGTGATGAAGTGAAAGAAGGAGAAGATATTCGCCAGTTGTTTGTGAAACATACCCCATTTGTCCCTGTGTATTCTTTGCCGTATACAGTAAAGAACAAAGAACCAATTTTTTTTAAGTGATAAGTCATGAACCTTTCTTCTAACGAATAAGTTCTAGAAGAAGGGTTTTTTACTTCTTGAAACATTCGCATCGCATACAAAAAGTTCTTTTTAAATAGTGATATGAAATTGGGACAAAATCATATGCTGTACAGTCCAAACTACAAGAATAATCATGATTTATTCCCAAAAATGTTGAGGGAGGGAATCACTTGGAAAAGGTTGATATTTTTAAAGATATCGCTGAGCGTACAGGCGGTGATATTTATCTAGGGGTTGTAGGAGCTGTTCGGACAGGAAAATCCACTTTTATTAAGAAATTTATGGAGCTAGTTGTTATTCCTAACATCGAAAACGATTCGGATCGTCAGCGTGCACAAGATGAACTGCCGCAAAGTGCGGCAGGGCGCACAATTATGACCACAGAGCCCAAGTTTGTTCCAAACCAAGCGGTTTCTATCCATGTTGATGACGGACTTGATGTGAATATCCGCTTAGTAGATTGTGTAGGTTATACTGTCCCAGGAGCGAAGGGATATGAAGATGAAAATGGACCACGTATGATTAATACACCGTGGTATGAAGAACCAATTCCATTTCATGAAGCAGCGGAAATTGGGACACGGAAAGTAATTCAAGAACATTCTACAATCGGTGTAGTTATTACAACCGATGGAACAATTGGAGAAATCCCGCGCCGCGACTACATTGAAGCGGAGGCACGGGTTGTAAATGAGTTAAAAGAAGTTGGAAAACCTTTCATTATGATTATTAATACAGTACAGCCATATCATCCTGATACAGAACAACTTCGTCAAAGTCTAGTAGAAGAATATGATATTCCAGTGTTAGCAATGAGCGTAGAAGGGTTAAGAGAAGGTGATGTATACAATGTACTGCGCGAGGCATTATATGAGTTCCCTGTTTTAGAAGTGAATGTAAATCTTCCAAGTTGGGTAATGGTATTAAATGACAACCACTGGCTTCGTCAAAGCTATCAAGAGGCTGTTCAAGAAACCGTAAAAGATATTAAGCGTCTTCGTGATGTTGACCGCGTTGTATGGCAATTTAGTCAATATGAATTTATTGATCGGGCAAGTCTTGCAGGAATTGATATGGGGCAAGGTGTTGCTGAGATAGACTTATACGCACCAGATGAATTATATGATCAAATTTTAAAAGAAGTGGTAGGCGTTGAAATTCGTGGTAGAGATCATTTGTTAAAATTAATGCTTGACCTTGCTCACGCGAAAACAGAATATGATCAAGTTGCAGATGCACTAAAAATGGTAAAACAAACAGGATACGGTGTTGCAGCACCAGCACTAGCAGATATGAGCTTAGATGAACCAGAAATCATTCGACATGGATCGCGCTTTGGGGTGAAATTAAAAGCTGTTGCCCCATCTATTCATATGATTAAAGTCGATGTGGAATCAACATTTGAACCAATTATTGGAACAGAAAAACAAAGTGAAGAGCTTGTTCGCTATTTAATGCAAGATTTCGAAGATGACCCACTTTCTATTTGGAATTCAGATATTTTTGGACGATCACTTAGCTCTATCGTTCGAGAAGGGATTCAGGCAAAATTATCATTAATGCCAGAAAATGCTCGTTATAAATTAAAAGAAACGTTAGAACGAATTATAAATGAAGGATCAGGCGGTTTAATAGCAATTATTTTATAATCGAAAGACTCCTTATTTGGGAGTCTTTTTTTGTTTTTCTCTGAAAAATAAAATGTCATTATCTAATACTTTATAGGTGATTGTCAAGTTTCATCAGTTTTTCGCATTTTCATGGCAACATTTTCTTTAAAAATATTGAATTATAAAGGAGAATCGTATAATATAGGCCTAGATAATGATTTATCTACATCATTGTAGTATAGAATTTGTAAAAATTGCCTACAAATGAAGGTAAGACTCATTTTATGATCATTATACAGTCGTATCTTTGGGAGGAGGTGAATGGCATGAACAAGACAGATTTAATCAATGCTGTTGCAGAAGCAAGTTCCCTTTCTAAAAAGGATGCAACAAAAGCAGTTGACGCTGTTTTTGATTCCATCTTAGAAGCTTTAAAGCAAGGTGATAAAGTACAACTTATCGGATTTGGTAACTTCGAAGTTCGTGAGCGTGCGGCTCGTAAAGGACGCAACCCACAAACTGGTGAGGAGATTGAAATCGCGGCAAGCAAAGTACCTGCATTCAAACCTGGTAAAGCGCTAAAAGATGCGGTTAAATAATCCTTACATATTTACAGGGAAGAAGAGTTTCCTTATTGGAAACTCTTCTTTTTGCATTTAAAAACATATATATGCTAGAATGTGTTCGTAGTATTTTTAGGTTTTATTCGGGAGGGCTAGCGGATGGCAAATGTAAACTTAGAGCAAATCGAACATGCAGTACGCCTTATTTTAGAAGCAATTGGGGACGACCCAAATCGTGAGGGAGTATTAGATACACCAAAACGTGTTGCAAAGATGTATGCAGAAGTATTTTCTGGTATGCATGAAGATCCAAAAGAACATTTACATAAAGTGTTTGGTGAAGAGCATGAAGAACTTGTATTGGTAAAAGACATTCCGTTCTTTTCTATGTGTGAGCATCATCTTGTTCCGTTTTATGGCGTTGCTCATGTTGCATATATTCCACGTGGTGGAAAAGTAACAGGGTTAAGTAAATTGGCACGTACAGTAGATACAGTTGCACGTCGACCACAATTACAAGAACGAATTACATCAACAGTAGCAGATTCTATTATGGAAGTGTTAGAGCCGCATGGTGTAATGGTTGTTGTAGAAGCAGAGCATATGTGCATGACAATGCGCGGTGTGAAAAAACCTGGTGCGAAAACTGTAACAACTGCAGTGCGTGGTGTGTTAGAAACAGACGCACCAGCACGTGCGGAGATTCTATCTTTTATTAAGACGAATTAGTAGGAAAGCAGGAGACTGCTTTTCTTTTTTTATCCCGCATGAACGGGAAGTAAGACCCCCACTGATGGAAGTTACACTTTATGCCAATTTAACAGTCAGAATAAGGGGAAATAAAGAGCAATTTTTACTTTGTTTCGTTTCGTCAAGTTTTCTTTATAGAAAAATGAATGAATGTGTTATAATAGATTTTATGAATTAGAAAACAAGGGTGATTTTTGTGGGTAACATCTACGGAGGGTTTACGGATATAAAGGAGCAGCTATATAAGAAACTACGCCATCCTTATTTTATAAAATATATTGAAGAACCAGTTATTGATGAAAAAAAATTAGCGTTCTTATATTCCATTTTAAAAAGTGCAAACTTACATAGAGAGCAAATTGAACATTACGTAGTAACCATTATGCTTGTACAAATTGCTTTAGATACACATGAAAAGGTATCAAATAAAGAGGAGACGGATGGGTTTCATAAGCGGCGCCAACTAACAGTATTAGCAGGTGATTATTACAGCGGACTATATTATTATTTACTTTCAATGAATCATGATATTACACTCATTCGTGCGTTGGCAGAAGGTATTAAACAGATTAATGAACACAAAATTATGTTATATCAGCAAACATATGAAACGATAGAAGAAATGTTAAGTAGTGTAGGGATGATTGAATCGGCTCTTTTACAAAAAACATGTGATCATTTTCAAGTGACACATGTAAAGTCAACAATTAACAATATGTTGGCAATAGCTCGTTTGCAAACTGAGTACCAAATATTCTTGAAGAAAGAATCGTCGCCAGTATTTACGATGTTTCAAAAGATTTTATCTTCTGACGATAAAACGAAAGTGGAAAACGTATACAACGAATCGATAAAAAAGATACGAAGTCAAATTGATATTTTGATGCAAGATGATACAGGAATTGAAACATTTTTTTCCACATTGAAAGAGGCGACTTGAGTATTTTGAATTTTACAGTTGGAAGAAGGGTAAAAGCATGCAACAATCAAAAGAAGAAAGAGTACATGACGTATTTGAGAAGATATACAATAAATACGATGTAATGAATTCAGTTATTAGCTTTCAAAGACATAAAAAATGGCGCAAAGAAACGATGCAAATTATGGACGTTCAACCTGGCAGCACAGCGCTTGATGTATGTTGTGGAACGGCTGACTGGACGATTGCACTTGCTGATGCGGTCGGTTCCAATGGAAAAGTATATGGATTGGATTTTAGTAAAAATATGCTTTCGGTTGGAAAAGAGAAAGTGGAAGCTTTACAATTGGATCAAGTAGAATTAATTCATGGTAATGCAATGGAACTACCCTTTGAGGATGACATGTTTGATTATGTCACAATTGGATTTGGACTACGAAATGTGCCGGATTATATGCAGGTATTAAAAGAGATGACTCGTGTTGTAAAACCGGGTGGGAAGGTTATTTGCTTAGAAACATCGCAGCCGACAATGATTGGAATTCGACAAGGATATCTTTTATATTTTAAATACATTATGCCTTTATTCGGAAAGTTATTTGCTAAAAGTTATAAAGAATATTCGTGGTTACAAGAATCAGCAAGCTCATTTCCAGGAATGAAAGAATTGGCTCGTATGTTTGAAGAAGCTGGACTTGAACAAGTAAGAGTAAAGCCGTTTACTTTTGGAGTAGCAGCAATGCACTTAGGTTATAAGCCGAAGTAAAGTGAAACTTCCATCAGTGGGGGCTTCATCCCCAACTGATGGTTAGTTGAACGAATCGGGCTCTAATGGGCGGTTCTCTCCCGTCTATCTTTATTTTTTTGTTTCCTCATAATCTTGAGGTGGGAGTTTTACTTCCCGTTAAAGCGGGATAAAAAAAGAAAAGAAGTTTTAGGTTAAGGTGAACGATATGAAGTTACAACTTATGTATTCTTTTTTACGATCGGATATTGATAAAATTGAGAAAGAGTTAAAAGTGGTTGTTGCTTCTGAGCAACAACTGCTTGAAGAAGCTGCGTTGCAACTGATTGAGGCCGGTGGAAAACGAATCCGACCTGTTTTCGTTCTGCTTGCGGGGAAATTTGGAAATTATAAACTTGATGTAATTAAACATGTTGCGGTTGCATTAGAGCTTATTCATATGGCTTCTCTTGTGCACGACGATGTAATTGATGCTGCTCTTTTAAGAAGAGGAAGTGCGACTGTAAATGCAAACTGGGGCGATCGTATTGCAATGTATACAGGTGATTATTTGTTTGCAAAGTCTCTAGAGTGCATTACAAATTTAGAAAGTCCAGAAGTACATAAAGCATTATCGCATACGATTCTTGAAGTGTGTAAAGGAGAAATTGAGCAAATTAAAGATAAGTATGACTTTGGACAAAATTTACGAACGTATTTACGTCGTATTAAACGAAAAACAGCGCTTTTAATTGCCGCGAGTTGCCAATTAGGAGCGATTGCATCTGGTGCATGCCGTGATACAGTGAATCGTTTATTTTGGTATGGTTACTTTGTTGGCATGTCTTATCAAATTATTGATGATATTTTAGATTTTGTATCGACAGAAGAAAAGCTTGGAAAACCGGCGGGCGGAGATTTATTGCAAGGTAATATTACACTTCCTGCTTTATATGCGATGGAAGATCCTAAACTTCGCGAGAGAATTGTTCGAGTTAATGAAAATACGCCTACAAATGAAATGAAAGAAATTATTGAAGCGGTCAAAAATAGTAATGCAATTGATCAAGCTTTTGCATTTAGTGAAAGATATTTACATAAAGCATTAGAAGTTATTAAGCCGTTGCCTCGTAGCCAGGCGAAATTGGCATTGCAAAATGTTGCAAAGTATATAGGGAAACGTAAATTTTAAATGTTTTTCGAGGAAAATAATAATCTTCTCCATTTCAAAACTGTTGCACAATTTTGATAACGGTGATACTATGTGTTTGGGGATGTACAATTACATACATAATAGGAAGTGGAGAGATTTATTATGGAAAAAACGTTTTTAATGGTAAAACCAGATGGTGTACAGCGTGCAGTCATTGGGGAGATTGTTGCTAGATTTGAAAGAAAGGGCTTTCAATTAGTTGGTGCTAAGCTTATGCAAGTAACACCAGAGATTGCTGGACAGCACTATGCTGAACATAAAGAGAGACCTTTCTTCGGTGAATTAGTAGATTTCATTACATCTGGACCTGTTTTTGCAATGGTATGGCAAGGTGAAGGTGTTGTTGAGACAGCTCGTAACATGATGGGGAAAACAAGACCAAATGAAGCTGCACCTGGTACAATTCGCGGTGACCTTGGAGTAACTGTTGCGAAAAACATTATTCATGGCTCAGATTCTCTTGAAAGTGCAGAGCGTGAAATTGGTATTTTCTTTAACAAAGAAGAGCTAGTTGAGTATTCTAGATCAATGAATGAGTGGATTTACTAATTATTTCGAAATAATTTGTAAACGCTTTAAAATATAGCGGGAAAGCGCAAGAAAGGATGGTTACATTCCTTCTTGCGCTTTTTTTGTTTCGTATTATGTAAATCTATTTTGATTTATATATATAAGTCATTGCTATGCAGAATAAAAAGTGATCTGCACTTGTTTTCTTTGTTTTCGTATTGCAAGTGGCAGGAAAAGGTGCTGACTGTTTCTATGCATGGTCAGATGCCCTCGCCCACCTAAAAAGAAAGCGGTTTTTATGTCGTTTTTTCAATTTGTACTTATATAGTTACGAATCAATAGAGGTTATGATATAGTGTTACATAAATACTGAAATAAAGGGGAGTAACCGATGCGATATATAACAGCTGGTGAATCTCACGGACCACAACTAACGACAATATTAGAGGGGATTCCGGCAGGTTTATCTTTAGTAGCGGATGACATTAATACAGAATTAGCAAGAAGACAAAAAGGGCATGGGCGCGGACGCCGCATGCAGATTGAAAAGGATCAAGCTCAAATTTTAAGTGGTGTTCGTCATGGATATACAATTGGTGCACCAATTACGCTCGTTGTTGAAAATCGTGATTTTGCACATTGGACAAAAATTATGGGAGCAGAACCATTGACAGAGGCAGAGTCAAAAGAAATGAAACGACAAATTACACGACCTCGTCCAGGGCATGCGGATTTAAATGGTGCGATTAAATATGGTCATCGCGATATGCGCAATGTATTAGAGCGTTCTTCAGCTAGAGAAACAACAGTTCGTGTAGCTGCTGGAGCTGTTGCAAAGCGCATTCTAGAAGAATTGGGTATAAAAGTAGCAGGGCATGTAATTGAAATTGGAGGAGTGAAAGCGGAGAAGCAGTCGTATAACTCTATTGAAGAGTTACAAACGATTACAGAGGCATCTCCTGTTCGTTGTTTAGATGAAGAAGCAGCGCAGAAAATGATGCAAGCAATTGATGATGCAAAAACAAGCGGAGATTCTATCGGAGGAATCGTCGAAGTTGTTGTAGAAGGTATGCCAGTTGGTGTTGGAAGTTATGTGCATTATGATCGTAAATTAGATGCAAAACTTGCTGCTGCAATCATGAGTATTAATGCATTTAAAGGTGTAGAGATTGGGATTGGTTTTGAGGCAGCGCATAAGCCAGGAAGTCTTGTTCATGACGAGATTTTATGGGATAAAGATAATGGATATACGAGACGTACAAATAATGCAGGTGGATTAGAGGGCGGTATGACGACAGGTATGCCAGTTGTTGTTCGCGGAGTCATGAAACCAATTCCAACTTTATATAAACCACTGCAAAGTATTGATATTGATACGAAAGAAGCATTTCAAGCAAGTATTGAGCGTTCTGATAGCTGTGCTGTACCAGCAGCAAGTGTTGTAGCGGAAGCTGTTGTAGCTTGGGAACTGGCTACAGCCGTGATTGAACAATTTGGGACGGATCGCATTGATTTAATTCGTGAAAATATTGAGAAACATAATGAATATGCGAGGGAATTTTGATGAAGACAATACAGATTCAAACAGGTTCCAAACAATATAATGTGTATGTTGGAAATCATGCCTTGTTACAATTATCAAAGATTATAGAAAATATGAAACCAGCTGTTTCAAATATTCTATTGATTTCTGATGAAACGGTAGCTTCATTCCATCTAGATGAAGTGAAAAATACTTTGCAATTAGAAAAAGATGTGTTTTCATTTGTTATTCCGAGTGGTGAAAAAGAAAAATCGTTTGAAAATTATTATGCGGTTCAAACGTTTGCGCTTGAAAAAGGTTTAGATCGCCATTCGCTTATTATTGCACTTGGCGGTGGAATGATTGGAGATTTAGCGGGATTTGTTGCGGCGACGTTTATGAGAGGTATTCGATTTGTACAGGTACCAACAACGTTACTTGCGCATGATAGTGCAGTTGGAGGTAAGGTTGCAATCAATCATCCGCTTGGGAAAAATATGATTGGTGCATTTCATCAGCCAGAGGCGGTGATTTACCATACTCCGTTTTTAAATTCTCTTCCAGAAAAAGAATGGCGCTCTGGTTTTGCAGAAGTAATTAAACATTCGTTTATCGGGGATGTAGAATTATATCATTGGCTGCGCGAAGAAGTGAAAACATTAACTGATTTAAGAGATGATAAGTTAATTTATACACTGCAACGTGCGATTCCAGTAAAAGCAAAAATTGTTGCAGAGGATGAAACTGAAAAAGGTGTTCGCGCTTACTTGAATTTTGGGCATACACTTGGACATGCTCTGGAAAAAGAGATGGGATATGGAAACATAACACATGGTGATGGTGTTGCAATCGGCATGTTATTTGCCATCTTTTTAAGTGAACAAATATATGAAAAAGACCTTCAATATAGAGAAATCAAACGGTGGTTTACTGCATATGGCTATCCGAACATGCCAAGTAAACTTGATGTGAATCGTCTTGTTCAAGTGATGAAACAAGATAAAAAAGCAAATGGTGGGACAATTCGTATGGTTCTTATGCAGGAGATTGGGGTAGTGGATGTCGTATCTATTTCAGATGAGACCGTCCGAATGGCTTTAGAAGCATTTCAAAGAGAGGAGGAGTCTATTTGATTCGCGCGATTCGCGGCGCAATTACAGTCGATTGTAATGAAATAGAGGGAATATTGACTGCAACAGAGCGTTTAGTGAAAGAAATGGCAAGCAATAATAGAGTTTCTCCTATTGATATTGTATCTGTATTAATTTCCACAACAGCAGATATAAATGCATGTTTTCCGGCAGCTGCATTAAGACGTATTGAGGAGTGGTCTTATGTACCGGTCATGTGCATGCAAGAAATAGAAGTGCCAAATGCTCTTGAGAAATGTATTCGCGTTATGATGACGGTTATGACAAATAAACAACAGCATGAAATTTACCATGTCTATTTAGAGAAAGCGGTGCAGCTAAGGCCCGATTTACAAAAATGATAGGGGGAATTTGAATGAAGGTAAAAGAGCAATTATTGTCGTTAAAAGCGTATGTGCCTGGGAGAAATATTGAAGAAGTAAAGAGGCAATATGGGTTATCTAAAATTGTGAAACTAGCATCAAATGAAAATCCATTCGGATGTTCAAAACGTGTTTCTGAAGCTTTGATATCATTAGATGGACAATATGCGCTTTATCCAGATGGTGCAGCGTATGCTCTTCGTGAAAAACTAGCAGATCATCTTCATGTAAAAAGAGAACAAATTTTACTTGGCAGCGGCTTAGATGAAGTGATTCAAATGATTAGTCGTGCTCTGTTACAAGAGGGAACAAATGTTGTCATGGCAAAGCCGACATTTTCACAATACCGTCATCATGCAGTAATTGAAAAAGCTGAAGTACGTGAAGTGCCTTTAAAAGAGGGGACACATGATTTAGAGGCAATGCTTGCGCAAGTTGATGAGCATACACGTATCATATGGATTTGTAACCCTAATAATCCGACGGGAACGTACGTTTCGATGGAGCGGTTACGTTCATTCTTAGAAGCAGTTCCGAAAACAGCACTTGTTATTATGGATGAAGCATACTATGAGTATGCAGGGGCTGAAGATTATCCGCAAACATTACCACTTCTAGAGAAGTATGAAAATCTTATGGTGTTACGTACGTTTTCAAAAGCATACGGATTAGCATCATTTCGTATTGGTTATGCAGTCGGAAATGAAAACTTAATGCGTTCGTTAGAGGTAGCAAGATTACCATTTAATACGTCATCAATTGCACAGGTAGTTGCGCAAGCCGCGATAGAAGATCAAGCGTTTTTGCAAGAGTGTGTGAAAGTAAATAATAAAGGATTACAGCAATATTACGATTTTTGTGAGAAGTATCAAGTGTTTTATTATCCATCACAGGCGAATTTTATCTTTTTAGAGCTTGGTCTCCCAGGGGATGAAGTATTTGAAAGGTTACTACAAAAAGGATACATCGTTCGTTCTGGTGGCCCGCTTGGTTTACCAAATGGTATTCGTATTACGGTTGGAACGAAAGAAGAGAATGCAGAGATTATTGCGGTTCTTACTGAACTTGTAGAAGAGAATTTAGAAAAAGAAGAGACATACTCATAAGAAAAAGAAACGGCTCCATTATTAGGAGTCGTTTCTTTTCATTCTATTTGCGTAAAGAAGAAGGAAAGAAGTACAATAAAGTGAAACTTCCATCTGTGTGGAGGATTCTTCATCCCACACAGATGAAAAGCTCTCACCAATCGGGCTCTTCCTGCCCAAAAGCATTAGGATAAAAAAAGAGTGCATATGTGAACATGAATAGGGGTGATAGAGGTGAAACGATTAACAAAGCTTAAGAACGGATTAAATGGAACGATTTTTGTTCCTGGGGATAAATCCATTTCGCACCGTGCTGTTATGTTTGGAGCAATCGCAGAAGGAACAACGAAGATTACAAATTTTCTTCAGGGTGAAGATTGTTTAAATACGATTGCTTGCTTTCAAAAGTTAGGAATTAAGATTGAGCAAAATGGTAACGATGTCACTGTATATGGAAAAGGGTTACAAAGACTAGTAGAACCGACAGAAGTATTAGATGTTGGAAATTCAGGAACGACAATTCGGTTGATGCTTGGTATACTAGCAAATGCATCATTTCATTGTACAGTTATCGGAGATCCTTCAATTGGAAAGCGTCCGATGAAACGTGTTACAGAACCCCTTCGTCAAATGGGCGCTAAAATTGATGGAAGAGAAGATGGACAATATACGCCTCTTTCTATTCGAGGAGGAAATATAAAAGGCATACATTATCGTTCACCCGTGGCAAGTGCACAGGTGAAATCAGCTGTTTTACTTGCAGGGCTACAAGGAGAAGGCGTGACAACTGTGACAGAACCATTACAATCTCGTGATCACACAGAGCGTATGTTACGTACATTTGGTTGCTGTGTTACTGTTGATGGATTAACTGTCTCATTAGAAGGTGGACAAAAGCTTTCTGCGGCGAATATTGAGGTGCCAGGAGATATCTCTTCAGCTGCCTTTTTCTTAGTTGCAGGTGCAATTGTACCAAATAGTAAAGTTGTATTAAAAAACGTGGGGTTAAATCCGACAAGAACTGGAATTCTTGATGTGTTATCACAAATGGGAGCGAATTTGTCAATAGATAATATTCGTAATGAAGAGTTTGAGCCATGCGGTGATATTACAATTGAAACCTCACAATTAAGAGGAATAGAAGTTAGCGGTACGCTTATTCCTAAATTAATTGATGAAATTCCAATTTTAGCGCTGTTAGCAACCCAAGCAGAAGGGACAACTGTGATTAAAGATGCGGAAGAATTAAAAGTAAAAGAAACGAATCGTATTGATACAGTTGTAAATGAATTAAAAAAACTAGGAGCACATATTGAAGCAACAGAAGATGGTATGATTGTGCATGGTAAAACGCAATTACATGGAAACGTGGTAAATAGCCACGGTGATCATCGTATCGGTATGATGCTAGGCATTGCATCGTGTATAGCAGACGGAGAAGTTATAATTGAAAATAGTGAGGCAGTAGCTGTGTCATATCCGAACTTCTTTGAACAGTTACATATGCTGCAAAACTAAAAGAATCTTTTCTTTTTGAGAAGGTTCTTTTCTTCTTCACACTGTTGCTTACATAGAGACAGTTGTTTATTATGGAATTTACATAAGTATTTATATAAAGGAGAAAGTTATGCAAAAGTTTGAACAAGCTGTTACATATATTGAAAACGGTGAAGTAGAGAAAGGATTACAACTATTAGCAGAGCAAGTAAAACAAGGAACAGATGAAGAGAAATATGATATTGCTCGTTATTACTATACACTAGGATTTGTAGATCAAGCGCTAGAAATAGTAGAAGATTTACGCTTGTTGTACCCGGAAGAAAGTGAATTTACGCTATTTTTAGCAGAGTTATATATTGATTTAGACAAAGAAGATGAAGCGATTGAAGTCCTTCACGATATTCAAGAGAATGATGAATTATATGTTCAATCTCTTCTCCTTGCGTCTGATTTATATCAAATGCAAGGTTTTGATGAAGTAGCAGAACAAAAATTGTTAAAAGCGAAAGCGATGATGCCAGATGAGCCGGTAATTGCTTTTGGACTTGGGGAATTGTATAGCAGTAAAGGAGAAGATAGTAAAGCAATTCCATATTATGAATCATTACTCCCAGAACATAAAGTGATGGGCGGGGTTGTTGTTCCGCTTCGATTGGCTGAGAATTTAAGTGCACTTGGACAATGGGCTGAAGCAATTTCTTATTACGAGGAAGGTTTAGAAGAGCAGAAGGATATTCATTCTTTATTTGGATTTGCATTTACCTTGTATCAAGGAGAACAGTACCAAAGAGCAATTAGTGTATGGGAAGAATTAAAAGAATTAGATCCAGAATATGCATCTTTATATATATATTTGGCGAAATGCTACGAAAAAGAAGGTATGCTTCAAGAAAGTTATGAAACACTTCAAGAAGGAATAAAAATTGACGAATTATCGATACCATTCTATGTAGAGTTTGCTAACGTTGCAGCGAAGCTAGGGAAAAGATATGAAGCGGAAGATGCACTTAAGAAAGCATTAGCGATTGATCCTTCTCATTTAGGGGCTACATTAAAGTATTCATACATCTTAAAGGAAGAAGAAAGGTATGAAGAGGTGATTGCTGTTGTAGAAAAAGCTATCGATAATGGGGAAATGGACACGCAATTACTTTGGGATATTGCACATGCAAAAAAACAATTAGAATTGTATTCGGATGCATTAAAACATTACCAAAGTGCATATACTTCTTTTAAGAATCATCCAGATTTCTTGGAGGAGTACGGTTACTTCTTGCTAGAAGAAGGATTGCGAAAAGAGGCGAAAGAAGTATTTACACGTTTATTACAGCTAGATCCGACACAAACTCATATAGAAGAATTATTATATAATTTAGAGGATTTTTCATAAGTTGGAAGGAAACTGAATGCTGCTTCTTGAATGTAAAAAGAAAAAAGAAGGACAGAGGAGGGATTAAGCGCTATGAATACCCCTGTTTCTGTGAATGAAAAGAAAGATTTTGTAAAATGGTTTTTAAATAATTATCAACTGAAACAGCGAGAATGTGTTTGGATTTTAAATTATTTAATGAGTCATGATCAATTAATGGATAAGGTACATTTTGTAGAGCATGCGAAATATTGTCCGCGTGGGTTGGTAATGTCAGCAAATTGCGTGAAAGATTTACCGTTTCATTTTTATAAACAAAATGTAATGACGACTGATGCGGAAAAATCATTTCATGATATTCGCTTAAACAGAGATGAAGATATTTATATTCAGCTCAACTTTAAATCATCTTTTCAAAATGCGAATTATGTGGCAGTGCTAGAAGAAAATCCATACTTACCGAAGAATATCGAAGTAAATGAAAAAGATCGTTTATTAGCAGAGCGATTTTTAGAAGAAAGTGTATATTCGTTTCGGAAAGAACGACTTTTGAAATTAATTGATGAAGCGCTTGATACTCATGATGAAGAAGCATTCCGCAAATTAACAGATGAGTTAAAACACTTATAAACTTCTCTGTGAAAAGTAATTATGAAAATTTTTAGACTATTAAAAAGAAAAACCGTCTTTTATAGATGGTTTTTCTTTTTTTACCTTTATCTGTATGGTTTAATAGAAATAGAGTGAACTTTCTGTATGATTAGTTGAACCGCTCGGGCTCTTATGGGTAATTATTGCTTATTTTCTCAATAGAATCATACTGGCCGTTAGAGTGGGAGTAAGGGAAAAAGGGGGCTATTAAGTGTGAAGTGGGCTGTAGCAGATGTAGTAGAATACGAACAGGCAAGAGAATATATTGATACGGGGATTATACCACTTCTTTCAATTTCCTTTGAAAAGGGGATGAAGGAAACAGCCGTAGAAGGAGAATTTATTTCTGCTTTAACGAGAGAGTTAGAGAGGGAGTATAAAGGGAGAGTATTTTTATTACCAGCATTTACGTATGTAGAAGGATGTGTAAGTGAACAGCGGCGTTTACAAGAGTGGACGAATTACCTGAAAGATAAAGGTTTGCAGCATATTGCGCTGATTACGAGTGATTTTTCTTGGAAAGAAATGGAGCATGAATTAACAGAACCGCTATTTTGTTTACAAGCACTGCCGCTAGACCAGCTTAGTGATCAAACAAAAAGGGAACTAATTCATGCACAAATAAAAAATATTATGGAAATATTTACTGAAAAGTGGGAAAATAAATAATAAATTGATAGTTTAGATAATTGTGAGTAGTATGATATTGACCAATGTAGTAGGGTATTATATCATGATAGTGTCCTAGTTTTTATCTTTTATATTAGTTTTTCACGGGGGACAATTTCTGATAGAGGGGGGAAATTTTCGTGAGTGAGAAAGAACACAGGGTGTCAAGAAGACAGTTTTTAAACTACACTCTTACAGGTGTAGGAGGATTTATGGCAGCAGGTATTTTAATGCCAATGACGCGTTTTGCGCTTGATCCAGTTTTAAGGAAAGAAGCAGGGGGAGAGATGGTTGCAGTCGCACAGGTAAAGGATATTACGTCTGAACCGAAACGCTTCGACTTTAAAGTAAAACAAGTTGACGGTTGGTATAAATCAGACGAACCAAAGTCAGCTTGGATTCACAAAGATGAAAGCGGAGACATTGTAGCATTTTCTCCAATTTGTAAACATTTAGGGTGTACGGTGAACTGGAATTCGGACAAGGCACATCCAAATCAATTCTATTGTCCGTGCCACGGAGGGCGTTATACAAAAGATGGTATAAATATAAAAGGAACACCGCCTCTTGCTCCGCTTGATGTGTATCAATCACAGGTGAAAGATGGGACGCTTTATTTAGGTAAAGCGAAGCCAAGAGGGGGGGCGAAATAAGATGTTAAATAAAATTTACGATTGGGTAGATGAACGGCTAGATATTACCCCTTTATGGCGCGACATTGCGGATCATGAAGTGCCGGAACATGTAAATCCAGCGCATCACTTTTCAGCTTTCGTTTACTGTTTTGGAGGACTTACGTTTTTTGTTACAGTTATCCAAATTTTATCGGGAATGTTTTTAACAATGTACTATGTACCAGATATTAAAAATGCGTGGGAATCTGTCTACTATTTACAAAATGAAGTGGCATATGGACAAATTGTTCGCGGTATGCATCACTGGGGCGCAAGTCTTGTTATCGTTATGATGTTTTTACATACACTTCGAGTTTTCTTCCAAGGTGCGTATAAAAAGCCTCGTGAATTAAACTGGATTGTTGGGGTACTTATTTTCTTTGTTATGTTAGGATTAGGTTTTACAGGGTATTTATTACCATGGGATATGAAGGCATTATTTGCAACAAAAGTAGGGCTTCAAATCGCAGAGCAAACACCGCTTATTGGCCCTTATGTAAAAACATTGCTTGCCGGCCACTCCGAAATTGTCGGTGCTCAAACATTAACTCGCTTCTTTGCTATTCACGTATTCTTCTTGCCAGCCGCACTTCTCGGATTAATGGCAGTTCACTTCATCATGATTCGCAAACAAGGTATTTCCGGTCCGCTATAAGATTTTATTAGATTATAAGGGAAAAACACAATTAAAGGAGGGAGACTATGCATCGCGGCAAAGGGATGAAGTTTGTCGGAGATTCGCGAGTACCTGCTGTCAGAAAACCGAATATTCCGAAAGATTACTCTGAATATCCAGGGAAAACAGAGGCATTTTGGCCAAACTTTTTATTAAAAGAGTGGATGGTTGGTGCAGTCTTTTTAATTGGTTATCTTTGTTTAACAGTGGCACATCCATCACCACTTGAAAGGATTGCAGATCCTACAGATACAGGATATATCCCACTTCCAGACTGGTACTTCTTATTTCTGTATCAATTGTTAAAGTATTCTTATGCATCCGGTCCATATACTGTCATTGGTGCATTTATTATGCCAGGTATTGCATTTGGCTCGTTATTACTTGCTCCGTTTCTTGATCGAGGACCGGAACGTCGTCCATTTAAACGCCCGGTTGCAACAGGATTTATGCTTTTAGCATTAGCATCTATCGTTTTCTTAACGTGGCAATCGGTCGCAACACATGACTGGGCAGCTGCGAAAAGACAAGGTGCGATTGTAAAAACGGTACAAGTTGATAAAAATGATGACGGTTATAAAATTATGCAAAAAAATACATGTTTAACATGTCACGGTGATAACTTACAAGGGGGAGCAGCTGCACCATCACTGCAAAACTTGACGTTAAAGCCGGAGGAAATTGCAAAAATCGCAAAAGAGGGAAAAGGTGCAATGCCAAAAGGTGTCTTTAAGGGCACAGATGAAGAGTTGAAGAAGGTAACAGAATTTATCGAGAAATATAATAAAAAGTAAATGAGTGCCGACTGCAATTTTGCAGTCGGTTTTTATTTTTTTAGAAGAGAATTTGCTATAATAATAATGTAACTCCATTGCCTTATAATGCTGACTTATGGGAAATGGTGTTTATTTTGAGAAAGTTGAGGTAGTTACATTTTGGTATTTATCTATTTGTTATTAAAACAACGCTCTTTTCTATGGTTATTGCTCATTATTAATATTCTAGGGACAATTTATGGTTATATTTGGTATGGGGATCAATTAAATGAAACCCCTATCATTTTTTTGCCGTTTGTTCCAGATAGTCCGACAGCGAGCTTGTTTTTTGTTTTTGTATTAATTGCATTTTTACAAAAGAAAAATTGGGGTCTAATGGAAGCGTTAGCAATTATAACGTTAGTCAAATATGGGATTTGGGCTGTTGTGGTAAATGTATTAACTCTTATTGTGACCGGATACATTGGAATAGAAGGGTATATACTCATTGTTTTTCATCTTGCGATGGCTGTCCAAGGACTTTTATACGCACCATTTTATAGAATTAAATATTGGCATTTTATCATTGCAATTATTTGGACACTGCATAATGATATTATTGATTATTTGTTTGGTCAAATGCCGAAATATAGTGTTATGTTTATGTATGATCGACAAATTGGTTATTTCACATTTTGGCTTAGTATGGTTGTTATAGCTATTACATATTATTTTTGCTTAAGAGAGAAAAGACGTATGTTTTCTTTATAAATAAAAAATAGGGAATGGGGAAGATGGATGAATTCACATAGTATATATTCAAAAATTTGGAATGGAGTCTTATTATGTCTTGTTCCTTTTTGTATCGCCTTTTGCGTTTTTTCAATCGCAGTTATATGTGTTGTATATGGGAAAGAGATTTATTACATAGAGATTGACATGTTAAATATTCCTCAAATGGCAAATATGACAAAAGAGGCAATTATTCAAAACTATGATGCACTTATTACCTATCTTTCCCCTTTTTATGATAAGCCATTACATTTTCCAACATTAGACATGTCTGAGAGTGGACGAATTCATTTTGTTGATGTAAAAAATATTATTGTTTTTATTCAATATGCGATGTATATAAGTATAGGTATATCATTTATCGGGGGAGTCTATCTTTTACGAAAACAAAAGGAAAAGTTTTTGTTGTATGCAGCGATTCTTACAATTGTATTTCCAATTGCATTAATACTCCCGATAGCAATCAATTTTGAAAAGAGTTTTGTATTCTTTCATAAACTTCTTTTTCAAAATGATTATTGGTTGTTTGATCCAGATACTGATCCTATTATCCTTATGTTGCCAGAACAATTCTTTATGCATGCTGCTTGTATAATTTTATTACTTATTTTGTTTGGGAGTGCTTGTTGTTATTTTCTCTATCGTTTTTTTATGAAAAAGAGAGGGATGCATGAAGTAAGTCGTAACGCCTCATCAGAAAAGTAACTTGATAGGTTCAAGGTCTATTCTTGTCCACCAATTCATATAGTGTATTAGAAGCTATAGGGGGGACAAGAATGAAAAGAGTATTAGCTGGAATCATAGCGTTTATGTTTATATTGTTTCCTGTTCGCATATATGCAGCTAATTGGAATGAGTTAAATGGATTATTGGATGACTCGTTGCAATTTGTAAAACAAGAGGAATACGATAAAGCAGCCCAAATGTTAACGGATTTTTCACAGCAATTTTTAACGGTCAATCAAACAAAGAAAATAGCGCCTGAGCATATTCGTGTTATTTCGCTTGCTTATGATAAAGCATTGCAATCACTAGAGGAAAAAGGAACGAGTAAACAAATAAAGATAGATGATGTGCTAGCACTTCGTCTCGCGTTAGATGCAGAAGTATCGAAATATCAGCCGCTTTGGATGGAACGAGAAGAAAATGTGATGAGTGCATTTAGGCAGGTCGAAAACACAATGCAAAAAGAAGAACATGAACATTTTCAACAGTCGTTAAATGTATTTCTGCATGAATTTGATATTATTTATCCAAGTTTAATGATTGCCTTGCCGGAAGAACAATTACAGCGCATGAATTCTCATTTGTCGTACTTAGATGAATTTCGTTATATGATGATCCAAAATAAGAGTGGTCAAACACAAGTGAAAATTATAAAAGATGATTTAAATAAAATTTTTCACATGGCGAAAAGGGATGAGGTAGGCTCTTCGCTTATATGGTTTATGACTGTAACAGGAGGCATTATTATTTTTACATTAACGTATGTTGGTTGGAGAAAGTATAAAGGGGAAAAAGAAAAACAAAAAAGTACAATGCATTCGAAGAATAGATAAGATTGTTTTTAAATGAAGTGAAATAAAGAAGCTATGTTGTAAGGTTTCTTTATTGACAATGTTACAGGAAGAAAATAGAATGGTTATTACTATATGACATAACTTTATTGGAGGTTCATGATGGGTTTTTACTTAATTTACTTCGCTATCATCATGATCATACCGTTGTATGCACAGTCTCGAGTACGAAGCGCATATAGTAAATACTCTCAAGTGTATTCAACTTCTGGTATGACAGGTGCGGAAGTGGCTCGTAGAATTTTAGATGAGAATGGTTTGTACAATGTAGCAGTAGAAGAAACACCAGGGCATTTATCTGACCACTATGATCCAACATCGAAAACAGTTCGCCTATCCACAGACAATTACTATGGGCATTCTGTTGCAGGGACAGCAGTAGCTGCACACGAAGTTGGGCACGCAATTCAAGATGCAAAAGATTATGGCTTTATGCGTTTCCGCCATTCGCTTGTTCCTGTTGCAAATTTTGGTTCAAATATGTCGTGGATTTTTATTATGATCGGTATGTTTGCACGTATGTCAAATTTATTGTTATTAGGAATTATCCTAATGGCAGCGGGTGTGTTATTCCAACTTATTACATTGCCAGTTGAATTTGATGCATCAAAACGTGCAATGAAGCAAATTGAAGCGCTTAGAATTGTATCAACGGATGAATATGGCCAAGCTCGTAAAGTATTAAATGCAGCAGCGCTTACGTATGTTGCAGCAGCGGCAGTTGCAGTATTTGAACTGCTTCGTCTTTTATTAATTTATACAGGTATGCAACGTAATGATGATTAAAGACTATCAGTTTTGATAGTCTTTTTTATTGTCATAATTATCGAAGTGCCTGTTATGTCTTTTATAAACGTATGTAATGTGAGAAGTTTGTGTAAGAATAAATGAAGAGTTAGCTGTTTATCATTGAGCAGCAGCTCTTTTTATCGCCCACTGATGGAAAGCTCTCACCAATCGGGCGCATGCCAGCAGTTATCTCCCACCTATCTTCTTTGTTTTCTCAGAATCTTGAGGTGGGAGTCTTACTGCACTAAAGTAGCGGGATAAAAGTGTAACAAGCAGAGGTGATAAACATGGAATTTCCAGAGTTATTAGTGAAGCAAGCGAAAGAGAGAATCGCCCCTTATCCTGTTGAAGGTTTTGTATATGGACAAGGACCACAAAATCCAAAAATGATGCTTGTAGGAGAAGCACCGGGCGAAACAGAAATTCATAATGGGATACCTTTTAGCGGAAGAGCTGGTAATCAGCTCATGGATTTTCTAAAGAGGGTTGGTGTGACAAGAGAAGAAGTATACATTACTAGTGCAGTACGTAGTCGGCCGTATAAATGGGGAGAGAAACGAGAGCGAAGCGGAGAAATAGTGAAGCGTAAATATAATCGTACGCCGAATCAGCAGGAAATACTTGCCCACGCTCCAATTTTGGATTATGAAATTGAGCATATTCATGCACCTATTATTGTTACACTAGGAAACATTGCGCTCAAACGTTTAGCTGGTTCAGACAAAAAAGTATCAGAGATGCACGGTCAAGTGTTTACGCAACCTGTTCGGCGACTAGCAGATCCTAATGACGCAACTTATACTTGGACAGAGAAAGCTTATACAATTTTCCCAACTTTTCATCCTGCTTCAATTTTTTATAATCGGAGTTTATTGGATTTGATCCATGAGGATTTAGAAAAGTTGAGGAAGTATATATAATAGCTTTTTTTCTACAGGTAATCATAAAAAAACTAGAAAAGTTATTGGATTCGATAACTTTTCTAGTCTTGTGTTTAGAAAGAAAGTTCGTTATTTTTGAAGAACCTGTATAGTTAATTATGCAGGGGATTTTTATTTTCATCGAGCGTAAATCCTTCGCCAACAACATCATGCACATCACTTACAGCAACGAAAGCGTGTGGATCAACAGATGTGATAATACTTTTAAGTTTTACAATTTCATTTTTAGCAACAACGCAATATAAAACATTTCGTTCAATTTTTGTGTATGTACCCATTCCTTTTAAGAAAGTTGCTCCGCGATCCATTTCTGATAAAATTTGTGCAGCAATTTCATCATTTTTCTCAGATATAATTGTTGCTCCTTTGGCAGCGTATGCTCCTTCTTGCATAAAATCAATGACCTTTGCTCCGATAAAAACGGCAACTAATGTATACATTCCTTGTTGGTAAGATAAATATGTAAGGATTGATAAGATAATGACAACGGCATCAAACATAAACATAGTTTTCCCCATGCTCCAGCCGATATATTTATGAGCTAGCCGTGCAATAATATCGACTCCACCTGTTGTGCCGCCATACTTGAAAATAATTCCTAACCCAACACCAATAAATAAGCCAGCAAACAAAGCGGCTAACATCATATCATTTTGTAACTTTAAATGTAAATTAAATATATCATAACGCTGAAAAATCCAGAGAAATAACGAAACACTAAATGTCCCTATTAATGTATATAAAAATGTCGTACGACCAAGCATTTTCCAACCGATAAAAAAGATTGGTATATTTAAGATTAAGTTTGTATAGGATGGGTCTAGTGAAAATAGGAAATAAAGAAGTAGTGTAATTCCAGTAAAGCCACCTTCTGCTAAATGGTTTTCAATATTAATATTAACGATGCCAAATGAGAAAATAGCAGAACCAACCAGAATAAAAAGAATATTTTGGATTTTTAAGTTTAATTTCATGCAAATCCCCCTAGTATGTAGTCATCACCTTATCTTGTTCTTAAGGATAGTATACGTAATTTATTGAAAAATTGGCAAGAAAACTTCACGCGTGTTAAGCATCTAGTAAAGGTGACACATAGGAAACTACCACTTCAAGATCCGAAGTGGAACGGAAGCTTTCATAGTGTATCGTCAAAAACGTGGCAAATAAGCGATAACATGCGATAATATTTGTCAAATCGTCATGAATTGGCTAACATGATAAATGAAGGATTAGAGGTGAATAACATGGAACAAAAAACAATGAAAGATATGCAAAAGGAAGTAGATGCATATATTAGTCAATTTAAAGAAGGATATTTTAGTCCACTTGCTATGCTAGCTCGTTTAACAGAAGAGGTGGGAGAGCTTGCGAGGGAAATTAATCATTATTATGGTGAAAAGCCTAAGAAAAGCACAGAAAAAGAACGTACAATTGAAGAAGAGCTTGGGGATGTGTTATTTGTTATGATTTGCATGGCAAATAGCTTAAACATTGATTTAGAAACAGCTCATAATATAGTTATGGAAAAATTTAATACACGTGATAAAGATCGCTGGACACGTATTGAAGAGGGAGAGAAGAAGGAATGAATGAGATTAAAGTAATTATTGCAGGGCCACGAGGACGTATGGGGCAAGAAGCAGTACTTCTTATGGAGAGAACACCACATTTCAATTTAGTTGCTGCTATTGATTACAAACATGGTGGTAAGAAAATTTCTGAAATTGCTGGATTACCTAATATAGATGCTCCAATTTATGCGGATTTACATACTTGTTTAGATGAAGTAGAAGCAGATGTTTTGCTTGATTTAACAACACCAGAAATCGGAAAGAAACACGTAACACTTGCGGTAGAGCGAGGCATTCGTTCTGTTATCGGAACAACAGGTTTTACAGAAGAAGAGTTGCAAAAATTAACAGAAACAGCGAAAGAGAAACAAGTTGGTACAATTATTGCACCAAACTTTGCAGTTGGAGCTGTTTTAATGATGAAGTTCTCTCAAATGGCAGCGAAATATTTCCAAGATGTTGAAGTCATTGAATTGCATCATGATCAAAAATTAGATGCTCCTTCTGGTACAGCTGTGAAAACAGTAGAGTTAATTCGTCAAAATCGTGAACCGAAACAACAAGGGCATCCAAATGAAACAGAACAACTAGAAGGTGCACGGGGGGCAAATGTTGATGGTATTCATATTCATAGCGTACGGTTACCAGGATTGATTGCACACCAGGAAGTACTATTTGGCGGGGATGGACAAATGTTAACGATTCGTCACGATTCTTTTAACCGTGCATCATTTATGTCAGGAGTAAAACTTTCTATTGAAACAGTCATGCAATTAGATCATCTCGTATATGGTTTAGAAAATATTATTGACTAAAGGGGAAAATAAAGATGAAGATTGCCTTAATTGCCCATGATAAAAAGAAAAATGATATGGTCTCGTTTGTGTATGCATACCAACCTATTTTAGAGAAACATATGTTATTTGCAACAGGAACAACAGGTCTTCGAATTATGGAGGCGACAGGTATGTCTGTGACAAGATATCAATCTGGTCCGCTTGGGGGCGATCAAGAAATTGGTGCAATGATTGCAAAAAATGACTTGGATATGGTGATCTTCTTCCGTGATCCATTGACATCGCAGCCACATGAACCGGATGTGAATGCGCTTCTTCGCTTATGTGATGTATACTCAATTCCACTTGCAACGAATATGGCAAGTGCGGAGCTTTTAATGCATGCATTAGAGCGGGGCGATTTAGATTATCGAAAGCTACGAAAATGAGGGGAACGACATGAACGGATTACATATATTAGCTTTTGGTGCCCATGCCGATGACGTTGAAATTGGCATGGCAGGTACGATCGCGAAATATACGAAACAAGGGTACAAAGTTGGAATTTGTGATTTAACAGAGGCGGATCTTTCTTCTAATGGAACGGTAGAACTGAGAAAACAGGAAGCGCTAGAAGCAGCTAGAAGGCTTGGCGTACAGAAGCGCATGAATCTAGCGATGCCAGACCGCGGTCTATATATGAAAGAAGAGTATATTCAAGAGATTGTGAAAATTATTCGTACGCATAAACCGAAGCTTGTCTTCGTACCATTTTATGAAGATCGTCATCCAGATCATGCAAATTGTGCAAAACTTGTAGAAGAAGCTATCTTTTCAGCGGGAATTCGTAAATATATGCCGGAAATTCCGCCTCATCGCGTACAATCACTCTATTTTTACATGATTAATGGCTTTCATAAACCGGATTTTTGTATTGATATTAGTTCATATATTTCTGATAAGATTGCTGCGCTAGAAGCATATGAAAGTCAATTTACAAAAGGAGAAAACGGTGTAATAACTCCATTGACAGAAGGGTATGTAGAAACGGTTGTAGCGCGTGAAAAAATGTTTGGAAAAGAAGTTGGCGTGAAATATGCAGAAGGATTTATGAGCAAAAGGCCACTTCTATTAGATGAAGATTTAATAGGAGGAGTAAAATGAAATTAAAAATAGGAATTACTTGTTATCCTTCTGTTGGCGGTTCTGGAGTGGTTGGAACGGAATTAGGAAAGTTGTTAGCAGAACGCGGGCATGAAATTCATTTTATTACATCAGGATTGCCGTTTCGTTTAAATAAAGTATATCCGAACATTTATTTTCATGAAGTAACAGTTAATCAATATTCTGTTTTTCAATACCCGCCGTATGACTTGGCGCTAGCGAGTAAAATGGCAGAGGTAGCGCAGAGAGAAAAGTTAGATATACTGCATGTACATTATGCAATTCCGCATGCGATTTGCGCATATTTGGCAAAGCAAATGATTGGGGAAAACATTAAAATTGTAACAACATTACATGGAACAGACATTACTGTATTAGGATCGGATCCTTCCTTAAATAATCTAATTCGGTTTGGAATTGAACAATCAGATGTTGTGACGGCTGTATCCCATTCACTTATTGAAGAAACATATGAAGTAGTAAACACGCAAAAAGAAATTAAAACGGTTTATAATTTTATTGATGAACGCGTGTACTTCCAAAGAGATATGTCCCAGTTAAGAAAAGAATACGGTATACAAAAAGAAGAAAAAGTATTAATTCATATTTCGAACTTTCGAAAAGTAAAGCGTGTTCAGGATGTGGTACAATCATTCGCTCTCATTGTAAAACAAGCAAAAGTAAAACTATTGCTTGTTGGTGATGGTCCTGAATTTTGTACGATTGTGCAGCTCGTGAAAAATTTAGGGATTGAAGATCATGTCCTATTTTTAGGAAAACAAGATAATGTAGCTGAGCTTCTGGCAATGAGTGATGTGATGCTACTGTTATCAGAGAAAGAAAGCTTTGGACTTGTATTGCTTGAAGCAATGGCGTGCGGTGTCCCTTGTATTGGTACGCGTATTGGTGGTATTCCTGAAGTTATTCAACACGGAGAAACGGGATATATATGTGAACTAGGAGATGTAGAGGGAGTTGCACAGCAAGCAATACAGCTTCTTCAAGATGATACATTACATGCTAAAATGGCCAAGCGTTCCATGCAAGTGGCGTATGAACAATTTGGCTCAGAAAAGATTGTTTCACAATATGAAGCGATTTATTATGACATATTAAGGGATGACAAATATGAAACGATTTAAACGAGCGGTTCCAATTATTAATACGTTAACGCAAAATGGCTTTGAAGCGTATTTTGTAGGTGGGAGCGTGCGCGATTATATAATTGGAAGACCAATTGGTGATATCGATATTGCAACATCTGCTTTGCCGGAAGATGTAATGCGTCTATTCCCGCGCCACGTACCTGTTGGAATTGAACACGGTACGGTCATTGTTGTACAAGAAGATGTTCCATATGAAGTAACGACATTCCGAACAGAGGGAGACTACGAAGATTTTCGTCGTCCGAGCAGTGTTCAATTTGTTCGTTCGTTAGACGAAGATTTGCAGCGTCGTGATTTTACAATGAATGCAATTGCTATGACGGAAACCGGAGAAATCGTTGATTTATTTGGTGGACAAGAAGCCATTGCTAAAAAGGAAATTGCAACTGTAGGGAATGCAGCAGATCGTTTTCAAGAAGATGCTCTTCGTATGATGCGTGGTATTCGCTTTGTTAGTACACTTGGATTTACTTTAGAAGAAGAAACAAAACAAGCCATTATAAAGTATGGACATTTACTTGAACATATCGCAATTGAAAGAATTACAGTTGAATTTGAAAAACTACTTGTCGGTACATATTGCGCAAAAGCGCTTCAATTATTAGTAGAAACGAAATTATATGAGCACTTGCCTTATTTACAAATGTGTGGAGATTTTATTTCAAAATCGGCAGAGTATGATTGGAGTTTTTTCAAAAGTGATACTGAAGCGTGGGCGTTCTTTTTATATTGTATGAGGGAAGAACACCCATCTGTTTTTTTACGACAATGGAAATTCTCGAATAAAAAAATAAAAGATATTGTATCCGTTATATTATATGTGAAAGCACGAGAAAAACAAGAGTGGAATGTGTTTTTATTATATAAAGCTGGGAAAGATATTGCTCTTATGGCAGAGCGTGTATACGAAGCTATCATGAATACATATTCAAATTCGAATGTTGAGAGTGTAGAAAAGGTATATGAAGATTTACCAATTCATAATCGTCAGCAATTGCAAGTCAGTGGCAACGATTTATTATCATGGTCAAAGGAACAGGCAGGACCGTGGGTTGCTAATGCACTGCAAAAAATTGAAGAAGAAGTCGTATGCGGACGATTAAAAAATGAGAAAGAGTGTATAAAGGAGTGGCTGCATAGATGCAATCTGCTATAAGAAAACAGTTATTGCAAATCTTTTCTGAAGCTAATGGTGAATTTCTATCGGGACAAACGATTAGCGAAAAGCTTGGATGCTCAAGAACAGCTGTGTGGAAACATATGGAATCCCTTAGGGAAGAAGGATATGAGCTAGAGGCTGTACGACGCTTAGGTTATCGCATTGCAAGTAAACCGGACAAAGTAACGGCAAATGAAATTCAGCTTGGTTTACAAACAGAGTTTTTAGGCAGAACGGTATACTTTGAAGAGTCGGTAACATCTACACAGCAAATCGCAGCTCGCCTTGCTTATGAAGGAGCGGCTGAAGGAACCGTTGTTGTTGCAGAGGAGCAAACAGCAGGTCGTGGCCGATTAAGCAGAAAGTGGTACTCACCAAAAGGGACAGGAATTTGGATGAGCATTATTTTACGCCCAACAGTTCCGATTCATCAAGCACCGCAATTAACATTGTTAGCTGCTGTTAGCGTAGCGCAGGCAATTGAAAAATGCACAAATCTTTCCGTTGGCATTAAATGGCCGAATGATATTTTAATTAATGGGAAGAAAGTAGTTGGCATTTTAACAGAAATGCAAGCAGATCCTGATAAAATTAATGCTGTTATTATTGGAATTGGCATTAATGTCAATCAAAAACAAGAGCATTTTGCGGAAGATATCCAGCATATTGCTACTTCCTTAGCACTTGAAGCCGAAAAAACGATTGTACGTGCTGAACTTATGCAGCAAATTTTCTTACAGATGGAAAAGCTATATAAAGAGTATTTAGATCGTGGTTTTTCAGTTATTAAGCTTCTGTGGGAAAGTTACGCTGTGAGTATTGGAAAAGAAATTACAGCGCGTACGATGACAAATGCAATTACGGGAATTGCAAAAGGAATTACGGCTGATGGTGTCCTTATACTTGAAGATCATGAAGGGATCGTACATCATATTCATTCCGCTGATATTGAAGTAAAGTAAAACGTTTAGCAGTTATTTTGCACTTCTTTTCTTTACTGCTTATGAAAAACGAAGTATCATTGCTCATTAGATTAGCATCAACATATAGCCCTTTGCTTAAAAAGAAGCAAAGGGCTATTGTATGTGAAAAATGATTTTCTTTTTTAGAAAAGTATAGCAATTATGTTTCGCTATTTGTTATAATAAGGTCGAATATGGGCAGTATCAATGTGAACTGCACCGCTGTTTAGGAAAATCAAAATAAAAATGTGGATTCTGCCTTGATCCAAAATAGGACTGGGACAGAGGGATGAATTTTGCCGAATGATACTACCCTTCTGCCTTTTTGTGGCTAGAAGGGTTTTTTATATGTTTTTTCATCCGGCCATCTCCTCTCTCCAGGTAAAGGAGGAGAAGTTTTTGAAAACTGTAACGGATTTTTTGAAAATGAAAGAACAAAGTGAGCCGATTGCGATGGTAACTGCATATGACTATCCATCAGCAAAGTTTGCTGAAGAAGCAGAAGTTGACATGATTTTAGTTGGTGACTCGCTTGGCATGGTTGTGCTTGGCTACGACTCAACAATTCCAGTAACAGTTGATGATATGATCCATCATACGAAAGCAGTGCGCCGCGGCGCGAAAAATACATTTGTTGTAACAGATATGCCATTTATGTCTTATCACGTTTCACTGCAAGAAACTATGCATAACGCACGTCGTATTGTGCAAGAAAGCGGTGCGCATGCAGTAAAAGTTGAAGGGGCAGATGAAGTTGTTTCGATCATTCGTTTCCTTACGAATGCAGGCATTCCAGTTGTAGCTCATCTTGGATTAACACCGCAATCTGTCGGTGTGCTAGGTGGCTATAAAGTGCAAGGAAAAGATGCAGAAAGTGCGAAGAAATTGTTAGAAGACGCCAAAAAATGCGAAGAGGCGGGAGCAATTGCGCTTGTATTAGAATGTGTACCGATGCAATTAGCGGAACTTGTAACAAAGCAATTGTCGATTCCAACTATCGGTATTGGCGCTGGTAATGGAACGGATGGTCAAGTTCTTGTCTATCACGATCTTATTACGTATGGGGTAAACCGCGTCCCAAAATTTGTGAAGCAGTACACATCTGTGCAAGAAGAAATAGTAAGAGGTATTGGACAATATGTTCATGAAGTAAAGGAAAGACAATTTCCAGAGAAAGAACATTCGTTTACGATGAAAGAAGAAGAATGCTTAGCCTTATACGGAGGAAAACAATAATGCATATTATTACGACAGTGCAAGAGATGCAGCAAATCGCGGGAGAGCTTCGTGCAAGCGGGAAAAAAGTTGGGTTCGTTCCAACAATGGGCTATTTGCATGAAGGACATTTAACGTTACTGAGACAAGCGAAAAAAGAAAATGATATTGTTATGTTAAGTATATTTGTAAATCCATTGCAGTTTGGACCGAATGAAGATTTAGATCGCTACCCGCGTGATATTGAACGTGATGAGCGATTAGCGCGTGAAGTAGAAGTGGATTATTTATTTTATCCAAGTGTCGAAGAAATGTATCCAACAGATCGGACGACGAATGTTGAAGTTGTGAAGCGTACGGATGTTTTATGCGGAAAGCAGCGACCAGGTCATTTTGCTGGAGTTGTAACAGTATTGATGAAGCTTTTCAATATTACAATGCCAAATCGTGCGTATTTTGGTATGAAAGATGCACAGCAAGTAGCAGTTATTGAAGGATTTGTGGATGATTATAATATTCCAGTTACAATTGTGCCAGTTGAGATTGTACGCGAAGAAGATGGCTTAGCACGTAGTTCTCGCAACATTTATTTATCAGAGAGAGAACGCCAAGAAGCGCCGCATTTATATAAAAGCTTATGTATGGCGAAAGAACGAATTGTTAAAGGAGAGCGTAATCCAAAAAATATTACGAGCTTCATTAAAGAATATATTGAAACGAACACACATGGTGTTGTCGATTATGCTGATCTATATGCGTATCCGAATTTAACTGAGGTTGAGAAAATAAGCGGGCGTATGATTATTGCAATAGCTGTAAAGTTTGAAAATGCACGATTAATTGATAATATTACACTTACGGTTGAATAAGGAGGAGCAACTATGTTTCGCACAATGATGAGAGCGAAGTTACACCGAGCTACAGTAACGGAAGCAAATTTAAATTATGTAGGAAGTATTACAATTGATGAGGATTTAATGGATGCAGTTGGTATTGTTGAAAATGAGAAAGTGCAAATTGTAAACAACAATAACGGTGCTCGTTTAGAAACATATGTTATAAAAGGAGAACGTGGCACAGGGGTAATCTGTTTAAACGGTGCAGCTGCTCGACTCGTTCAGCCAGGCGATAAAGTTATTATCATATGCTACGGGCTAGTTTCAGAAGAAAAAGTACTAACTCATGTTCCGAAAATTGCTGTTTTAGATGACAATAATCAAATTGTGGAAATGCTTGGAGTAGAAAAAGCAGGCACAATTTTATAATGTATAAGAAAAGCTATCTCTGTGAAAGGGATAGCTTTTCTTGTGCGAAAGCAAAATCATTTCATTTTTCGTATCTTTCCATTAAGATGAGTAAAAACGTGGTATAGTAACACTATAGAAATTTTGTTGTTTGAAAGGTAAGAAATTGAGGTGTCATAGATGAGTAAGCGTTATGTCGTAGTCGATTTAGAAACGACAGGGAATGCCTGGAAAGATGGGAAAGATAAAATTACTCAAATTGCAGCAGTTGTTGTAGAAGATGGAGAGATTCTTGAAATTTTCTCTTCTTTTGTAAATCCTGAACGGGACATTCCACCATTTATTGCAGAATTAACGGGAATTGATGAAACACTTGTGAAGCAGGCTCCGTTATTCCGAGATGTAGCGCCGATGATTATTGAACTATTACAAGGTGCGTACTTTGTTGCACATAATGTTCATTTTGATTGGAATTTTTTACAAGAAGAATTACGGCAAGCGGGATTCCTAGAAGTAACATGCCCGAAAATTGATACAGTTGAACTGGCACATATTTTATTGCCGACAGCTGATAGTTATAAATTACGTGATTTAGCAAAAAGATATGGCTTTGATCATGATCAGCCTCATCGTGCTGATAGTGATGCAATGGTAACAGCAGAGATATTTTTACAATTGCTTGCTAAAATGGAAAGTTTACCACTCGTTACATTGCAATCGTTATATGAATTAAGTGATATGTTCCAAAGTAACATTGGAGACATTATGTCTGCATGTATTTTGAATAAGATGATACATGGAACAGACGATGCGGAAAAATATGATGTACACCGAAATTTTGCTCTCTGCAAACGCAATTATGCATTGCAGATTGGCGAGGAGAAAATTACTGATTTTTCTTCTTTTTTAACGGAAGCGATGCAGCGTTTAGCTGAAGTAATGCCGTTTTTTGAAAAAAGAGACGGGCAGCAGATGATGATAAATGAAGTTTACGAAGCGCTTAGAGACTCTCGATTTTCGTTAATTGAAGCGGGAACAGGTACAGGGAAAACATTAGCGTATTTACTGCCTAGTATTTTTTATGCGAAAGAAAAAGAACAGCCGGTAGTCATTAGTACACAAACTGTGCAATTGCAGCAACAAATTTTAGCAAAAGAAATTCCATTGTTGAAAAAAATACTTCCGTTCCCGTTTGAAGTAGCGATGTTAAAAGGAAGGAAGCATTATTTGTGTTTACATAAATTTGAGCATGCACTGGGCGAAGTGGACAATCATTACGATGATGCATTAACGAAAGCGAAAATTTTAGTATGGCTTCTTGATACGGAATCAGGAGATCAAGATGAGTTAAATATTCCAGCTGGAGGAAGGTTATTATGGGAGCGTATTTGTAGTGATGCTCATAGTCCAAATAGCATGAAAAGTGCGTGGTTTAGCCGCTGTTTTTATCAGCGTGCAAAAAATAAAGCATTATTTGCTGATGTTGTAATCACAAACCATACCTTATTGTTCCAAGATTTCGTAAGTGAAGAATCACTACTTGCATCATGTGAACACATTATTTTTGATGAGGCTCATCACCTGGAAGAAACGGCAAGTAGAGCGTTAGGAGAGCAATTTTCTTGTATGTACTTTCAACTTATTTTATCGCGTTTTGGTACGTTAGAAACATCTGATGTGTTAGCCAAAGTGTACGATATGATGAAGCAGTCGCAAATTGCTGTTCGTTCTGAATTTCAAACGATTAGTCGTACGTTGAAAGAAATTAAGTTTGACGCAGATGAGCTGTTCCAAATGCTGCGTACATTTATATTCCAAAAAACAAAGCAAGAACATGCACCTGGAAATATGCCGCTTATGTACCGTTATGATGTAAATAAAGAAAGAGGAAAGCTTTGGCGCAGTATTGTCGAATTAACGGACCGTTTTGTGCATCAGCTAGGCATATTGCTGACGTTATTAGAAAAACAAGGTGAGATGTTGCAAAAGCAAAGCGAATGGGAAATGCATATGATTACGGGGGAGTTTGTACATCTTATAGAGGTACTTTCTAAGATGGTCCATTCTTTACGGAAACTTATTTTAGAAGATACGAGTTATGTGACATGGATGGAAGCAGAAACGAAAGGAACAATTCATTCGACTATCCTGTATGCACAGCCAGTTGATATAAGTGATTTATTTGCAGATCAATTTTTAACACGTAAACGAAGCGTTATTTTTACTTCAGCTACTTTAACTGTAAATGATACGTTTGATTATATAGAAGAAGAGCTTGGATTAGTGGATTTTACACCAAATACATTAACAATTCCATCACCATTTCATTATGAAGAGCAAGTAAAATTAATGGTTTCAACAGATGTTCCGCATATTAAACATGTAACTGAAGAAGAGTATGTAAGAGCAGTGTCTGAACATATTATGAAGATTGCTAAAGCTACAAATGGTCGAATGCTTGTTTTATTTACATCATATGAAATGTTAAAGCAGACATTTGAAGTATTAAAAAAGGAAGAGGCACTGGAAGAATTTCTTTTATTAACACAAAGTGTTCATAATCGTAGCCGTACCCGAATGATTCGAAAGTTTCAGGAGTTTGAAAAATCTATTTTATTAGGAACAAGCAGTTTTTGGGAAGGAATTGACATACCAGGAGATGCGTTAAGTTGTCTTGTAATTGTTCGTCTCCCGTTCACATCACCGCATCAGCCAATGATGCAAGCGAAAAGTGAACGGCTAAAAGAAAAAGGCGAAGATTCATTTACAAAGATTGCTTTGCCACAAGCAATCCTTCGTTTTAAACAAGGTTTTGGACGCCTTATTCGTACAACGACGGATACAGGAACAGTATTTGTGTTAGATCGTCGTCTCACCGCATCTTTTTATGGGAAACGATTTATTCAATCTATTCCGAGCATTCCATTGTACGAAGGACCGTTAGAGGATTTAATCGAAAGAATGGAATAGCAAAGTGAAACTTCCATCATGAAAGGGATTCTTCATTCCTTACTAATGGAAAACTATTACTAGTTGGGCGCATGTTAGCTGTTATCCCTTATCTCTCTTTTTTGTTTCTCGAAATTTTGAGGCGGGGTCTTACTGCTTGCGAATAGTGGGATAAAAACTAACGCCTGAAGCAAATTTGCTTCAGGCGTTACATGTGGGTAGGAGGAAATTTTATTTTTTTCTTACATTAAGTATAGAAATACGATGGTTTTCGACTTCAAACCTTTTTTTGAAGAACATGTCCTGCTATAATAGATGGGTGATGAAGCAGGGTTTATAAAGAATGTACTCTTATTGTAACCGCAATGCGTTCTTCTATGATTAGAAATTTTGTGTAACGGAGGAGTTTTTATGGAGAAGAAAATTGAAGTACTATCAACGACGCGTCTTGGATACACGTCTGATTTATACAAGATTGTTGATAGCTTAAATCGAACATTAAAAGAAAAAGATCTGATGTTCGGATTAGCATTAGACGAAAAAGAAAAAGAGACAGCAATATTTACGATTTACAGAACGTAGTGATACAATGAAAAAGTGGATTTTAACAATTTTTATTGTAATCGTTGCTGTTGTTTTATATGGGGTACACATTTATAGTACAACGATGGAGAAAAAAATTCCGAAAGAATCGAAAACAGTTGAGATTGCAAAAGAAAAAGCAAAACTTACAACAGTAACAAAAGTCGATTATTATAACGGGCAAGCTCCATATGAAGTTGTACAAGGTGTGAATGAAAAAGGAGAACAATATATCGTTTGGGTGCCTGAGAAAAAAGGAGATATTCTGATGCGAAAAGCAAGCGAAGGTATTTCTGAAAAAGATGCATTGCAAATTGTTGCTAAAGAGCGAAAGCCAAAGCAATTTGTGAAAGCAAAATTAGGCGCCGAAAACAATGTTCCATTATGGGAAATTACATATATTGATGATGAAAATCGTTATACTTACTATTATCTTGCATTCGAAGATGGTAAGTTTTTAAAACGATACAGCATTGAAAAATAAGTGCAGGGGGAACTCAGGATGAAATTAGCAAAGCGAGTAGCTGCTCTAACACCATCTACAACGTTAGAAATTACAGCAAAGGCACAAGCGTTAAAAGCAGAAGGACATGATGTGATAGCATTAGGAGCAGGAGAGCCTGATTTTAATACGCCAGAGCATATTATGGATGCTGCTCATAAAGCAATGTTAGAAGGTTATACGAAATATACACCAACAGGTGGATTAGCTACGCTGAAACAAGAAATTATCAAAAAGTTTGAGCGTGACCAAGGCATATCTTATGAACCATCTCAAGTTATTGTATGTAACGGTGCAAAGCATGCTTTATATACGCTATTTCAAGTATTACTTGATGAAGGTGATGAAGTTATTATTCCAACTCCGTATTGGGTAAGTTATCCAGAGCAAGTAAAGCTTGCGGGTGGTGAACCAGTATATGTAGAGGGGTTAGAAGAAAATAATTATAAAATCACATCAGAGCAATTGCGTCAAGTGATTACAGAAAAAACGAAAGCCGTAATTATTAACTCGCCTAGCAACCCAACAGGGATGATTTATAGCAAAGAAGAGTTGCAGCAGCTTGGACAAGTATGCTTAGAGCATGACATTTTAATTGTTTCTGATGAAATTTATGAGAAATTAATTTATGGCGATGCAGAGTATACATCAATTGCTGAGATTTCTAATGAATTAAAAGAACAGACTCTTATTATTAACGGTGTATCAAAATCGCATTCAATGACAGGATGGCGCATTGGCTACGCAGCAGGTAATAAAGAACTTATTAAAGCGATGACGAACTTAGCGAGTCACAGTACATCAAACCCTACTTCAATTGCGCAGTATGGAGCGATTGCTGCTTATGCTGGAGATCAACAACCTGTAGAAATGATGCGCAGCGCATTTGAAGGGCGATTAAATATCGTTTATGAGAAACTGATTCAAATTCCTGGGTTCACTTGCATTAAACCGCAAGGAGCGTTCTATCTGTTCCCGAATGTGAAAGAAGCAGTAGCATTAGCTGGTTTTGAAACAGTTGATGAATGGGCAAAAGCATTATTAGAAGAAGAAAAAGTTGCCCTCATTCCAGGAACAGGATTCGGAGCACCAAATAACGTTCGTTTATCATACGCAACTTCACTTGAACAATTAGAGAAAGCGTTAGAACGTATTGATACATTTATGAAAAACAAAATGAAATAAGAGTAGCTCTTTTATTTTTATCTTTGCAATTGCCTTAGACAGTTCAAATCGTACCTCCCTTTTATATAGGGAGGTTTTTTTGACGAATTGTGCCAAAAAGAAATGTGAAGAGGTGTGTTATACTAGAAAGCGAGGTGTTTGATTATGAAGAAGAAAATCATGTTAGAGTGGTTTGAACAAGGCAGTATTGCGATTCCAAAATTATTAATGATGCACTATAAAAAACTCGGTTTGAATGAAGTAGAGTTCATGGTACTATTGCATGTCCATACATTTTTAGAATCGGGAAATTCTTTCCCAACACCAGGAGAAATTGCAGAGCGGATGACCATTACACAAACAAAGTGTATGGAGATTATTCAAGCGTTAATTCATAAAGGTTTTTTAGCGTTAGAAGGGAGCCGTAAATCTGCAGCAATGATTTGCGAAAGCTACTCATTACAGCCTCTTTGGGAAAAGATATTACACTTTTTAATGAGTGAGAATATTGAAGAAGAAGAGCGAGAACAAAAACAATTACAAATAAATTTATATACGGTGTTTGAGCATGAATTTGGAAGACCATTATCTCCATTTGAGTGCGAGACGTTAGCAATGTGGCAAGATCAAGATCAGCACGATCCCCTTTTAATTCAAGCTGCTCTTCGCGAGGCTGTTATGAGTGGAAAGTTGAACTTTCGGTATATCGATCGCATATTGTTTGAGTGGAAGAAGAACGGAATTAAAACGCTTGATCAAGCGCAGAACCAAGGACGTAAATTTAGAGAAAATCAGCAACGAAATCAGCAAGTATCGCGTCAAGAAACGAAGTATACAGGAAAAGTACCGTTTTATAATTGGTTAGAGCAATAATGGTAGGAGGAAAAAATGCTAAACAAAACACAAATTAGACATTGCCTTGATGTAATGGGAGAAATGTATCCAGAAGCGCATTGTGAACTTAATCATGACAACGCATTTGAACTTGTTATTGCGGTAGCACTATCTGCGCAGTGTACAGATGTTCTTGTAAATAAAGTAACAAAAAATTTATTTCAAAAATATAAAACACCAGAAGATTATTTAAGCGTGCCTTTAGAAGAATTACAACAAGATATTCGCTCTATTGGTTTGTATCGAAATAAAGCGAAAAATATTCAAAAACTATGCCGTATGCTTATTGATGAATATAATGGAGAGGTGCCGCAAGATAGAGACGAGTTAACGAAGTTGCCAGGTGTAGGACGAAAAACTGCAAATGTTGTTGTCTCTGTTGCATTTGGTATTCCGGCCATTGCTGTTGATACGCATGTAGAGCGCGTTAGTAAACGACTTGCCTTTTGTAAATGGAAAGATTCTGTATTAGAAGTAGAGAAGACTTTAATGAAGAAGGTACCGATGGAAGAGTGGGGTGTAACACATCATCGTATGATTTTCTTTGGACGTTATCACTGCAAGGCGCAGCGTCCCCAGTGCGAAGAATGCAGGTTGTTAGAGTTATGTCGTGAAGGTAAGAAACGTATGAGAGAGAAGGAGAAGAAATGAAGCAGGTACTTGAAATACCAAATGATTTCCGGTGTAGTCCTTTCTTTGAAGAAGAGACTGTTATTGAATACAATGCAGAGAAATCATTTGGAGAGCTTTTAAAAGAGACGTGCTTTTTCTTTGATATCGATCAGCGATATAAGCCGTGGAATGAGATAGAAAAGAGCATTTCTACTGTACTAAGCTTATGGAAAGAACAAAAAGAGGAGATCTCTATACTATTTCGAAATCGAAACAAAAAGGAAGCAAAAGATCCGATGGTCCGTTTTGCAGGACATCTTTTATCCATTTTACACTGGATGAACGGAACGTCTATTGTCAGTTTACAGGATATGAATGAACAAATAGAAAGGCTAGAAAAAAAGCCAGTTAATTTTATGGAACGTTTTTTATTTATTATGAAACAGCCGGATCATTATCATTCTTTTATTCAGCTGACACAGTTATATGAAGAAATGGAAAAGTTATATGTTAGAGTACTTATTATGCAAAAGAAGCCATCTTCTCTTTAGAGAAGATGGCTTCTTTTTTATTAGTTTGTAACTTGTTATCATTATTATTGAGTCGGTTTATTTGGATTTCCACCGTCTGCTGGTGGATTCGGGTGATTTCCTTCACCCGGTGTGGTTCCTCCACCTGGTGGGGGAGTTCCTCCACTTGGTGGGGTAGTTCCTCCACCTGGTGGGGTAGTTCCTCCGCCTGGTGGGGTAGTTCCGTTATTTTGGTTTTGGTCTTGATTTTGATTTTGATTTTGTTTATCTTGTTCAGCCTTCTTAGCAGCATCTTCTTCGGCCTTTTTCTTAGCGTCATCCTCAGCCTTTTTCTTAGCGTCATCCTCAGCTTTTTTCTGAGAATCATCACCACCAGGCACTGTTACCGTCGCTGTTGCTGCATCACTTGAGCTGCCACCTTTTTTCGCAACAAGAGAGATGGTATACGTAACACCAGGTTTTACACCGCTAATGGTTGCACTTGTGCCGCTAACTTTTGCACTACCGCTAGAACCATCACTACCTTTATAGCTTACAGCATAGGATACGTCTGAATCAGATGAAGCAGCCCAGCTTAATGATATAGTTTGTGTAGCAGGATCATATGATGGATTCATTCCAGTTGGTGCATCTACGTTAATTTTTGGAACATCATCCTTTTTAGCACCTTTAACATAAAGCTCATTATTTACGCGTTCTACACTACTTGGCATTTCAAAACGAGATTTATCATTTCCAAATTCACTCATCATCGCTTTAAACATACGTTGTGCGATAGTAGCTGATGATGATTTATTAGCAATATAATTTTCTGGACCATCTTTATCGTACCCGGTCCATACAGCCATTGTATATTGTGGTGTATAGCCAGCGAACCAACTGTCACGGTTTGCTGAGGATGGAATGCCATATTTTCGTAATACTTTGTCATCAAAGTTTGTTGTTCCCGTTTTACCAGCAACGTCTAATGATGGAACATTTGCTGCTTTACCAGTACCAGAATCCACAACACTACGAAGCATATCAGTAATCATATATGCTGTGTAATCTTTCATAGCTCGTTTTCCTTTTGGTGTAAAGTTCACTTCTTTTCCATCAGGATACACAACTTTTGTTACGAAGTGTGGTTTATGATATACACCGCCATTTCCGAATGATGCATAGGCACCAGCAAGGTCAAGAGGGGATGCAGCATTACTTCCGATTGCTGTTGATTCATGTACACCATCTTGTCCAAATGTCATACCAAGTCCTTCAGCAAAAGATTGTGATTTATCTAAACCGACTTCTTTAGCAGTTTTCACAGCAGGAACGTTACGAGACTGTGCTAATGCATCACGCATTGACATTGGACCTTTGTGGTCGTTATCAAAATTTCGAACCTCTTGTCCTGTTGAATATTTAAACGTTGAATCGTCAACTTGATGATACGTTGACCATTGTTTATATTCAATAGCAGGGCCGTAGTCAAAAATTGGCTTCATTGTAGAACCAACTTGGCGATCTAAGTCAACAGCCATGTTATGTCCTTTAAATGTTGCTTTATCTTCACCGCGTCCGCTACCGATTGCACGAACTTCACCTGATTCTGTATCCATAAATACAAATGCACCTTGGAATTTGTCATTTGGATAGTTAATAACGTCTTCTGTATTCATTATTTTATCTGCATAGTTCTGTGCTTTTGGATCTAATGTTGTGTAAATAGAAAGACCATCAGAACCAATGTTGACATCTTTAATTTGTGATTCGATTTCTTTTACTGCAGCATCTAAGAATCCTTGATAAGGCATTTGTGTTGCTTCTTGAGACGGCTGAAGACCTTCCGTTACTGGAACTTTCTTCGCATCTTCCATTTGTTGCTTCGTAATATAGCCATGTCTGTTCATTAAATATAATACTGTGTCGCGTCGTTCTGTTGCAGCTTTCACGTTTTCTGGTTTTGTCGGATCATAAATACTAGGACCTTGTGGTAATCCTGCAAGCATCGCTGCCTCAGGTAATGTTAAATCTTTTAATTCTTTTCCATAATAATTTTTTGCAGCTGTTGCAATACCATAAGAACGGTTACCTAAGTTAATTTTGTTTAGGTACATTTCTAGAATTTCATGTTTTGAATATTGCTGTTCTAACTTGTAAGCTAAATACCATTCTTGTACTTTACGTTTTGTAGTTTTTTGCATTGTCAGGAAATAGTTTTTAACAACTTGTTGTGTAATTGTACTACCACCTTGAGAGCCGAAATCCCCAGTTACATTTAAGAAAATCGCTTTTGCAGTACGCCTATAATCAATTCCATGGTGCTCATAAAAGCGTGCATCTTCTGTAGCTAGGAAGGCATTTTCTACTACTTTTGGAACTTGATCATATGTGATTTTCGTTCGCTTTTCAGCGCCATATTCATATATGAAATTACCGTCTTTATCATAAAATTTTGTTGATAATGGAATTTCAAGTTTTGCTTTATCTAATTTTGGAGCATCCTTTACCATAATAAAGAAAGCAGAAACCCCAGCTACTAGCGTCACAATGCCTACTAATAAGCAAGTGATTAAAAATTTACGTAGAAAAGAACCTTTTTTCTTTGGTTTCTCTTTTTTAGGATGTTCTGGCTTCTGTTTTTTAGCTTGTTTTCGTTCTTCACGAGAACGATAATTTTCTGACATTATACTTTCTCCTACCTTTCATTTCCTCCCCAAAAGTCGAAAAATGAGCCTTATTGTTGACTCTATCACGAAAAATAAAGTGTGTCTAGTGTATGAATATAATCAATGCGGGGGTGATAACCGCACGGTAATAAGTATCCATACTCTGCCACTTCTTCTTTTGTAATTGATTTACGTCCACCAGCTTCTTGTCGATTCCAAAATGTAATGACATGTTTTGCTTCTAATAAATAAAATTCATCATAAAGTGTAAATTTAATAATAACAAATGCAATCCCATTATGAGCTAATACTTGCTTCATATGTTTAATTTGGTGAAGGTGGAAGTTTTGTAATGGAAAGCTTGTTTTATTTTTCGTTTCCTTCGCTTCAAAGTCAATGTATTTGCCTTTGTATACACCGTTGTAATCAGTTGTAGAAGGTTGTTTAAAATACGCTTCTTTAATTACAGCAGCGCTTCGTTTTGGATAATCGACTTTTACAATTTGAAGAGGGGTGGGCTTTTTATGAACACAAGCAATATTGTGCGTTAAATAGTACTGATTTGTGTCATTTAGTTCCTCTTCAAGTGACATACCTCTATTACTATAAGTATGTTTTCTTGTAGGACCATTATGAATTTGCTGCGTTTCATTATACTTTCTTCCGTTTGGGTAACGAATGGTCATAGATTGTACACTCCAACTTGCATAGAATCACTTACAAAGGTGATTATATCAAAAAAAATGAAAAATAGGCGATTTTTTTGAATATAGAGAAGGGGTGAAAGTATTGTGTTTGCACAAAGTGAATATGAAAAAATAAGACAAAAAAGGCAAGTTATATCCTATACAAAAGAAGAGAAAGAGATCGTGCATCGTATTGAACAACAAACTCTTCTTGCTAATGTTGATAACATTTCGCGCACGCATGCTTATAAAGAATATTATGAACACAATAAAGAAATTCGTTGGTCATTTTTAGCCAGTATGATATCTCGTAATGCAGGCTGGAATATGACAGATTTAGAAGGAAAATATTATCCAAAAGTTTTATCCAAGGAGATACGTAAACAATTATTTCTTACATATGAACGTTCAAATTGGCTTATTTTTTTAGATGCATATCCCCAGCTGTTATTGTATGAATATAGTAAACAAATGCAAAAACCGTTGTTTCATTTGTTACAAATATTTTCTGTTTCTATATTTATGGAAGTAGAATGGAATTATTTTTGGAATCAAAAAAATGAGGGTCGACTTATGACGGCGCTCATAATTAATGAACAACATATTATTCAAAAGCCGGTAATCGAGCATCCTTTTTATCAAAAGCATGTATTTCAAACATTATTATTTAAGTTTCAAGAATTATTTCATTTTAGTGCAGTGATATTTCCAACAGTTAATGGGAAATTATATGGTTTCTCTGTACGTCAGTTTGAAACTCTAATAAAGAGAATTGAGCTAGGGAAACGATTAGCATGGTTATTGTTTCATCCAACTTATAAGGATTCGTTTTATACATTTTCCTCTCAAACAGTTCATACAGGATCGAGGTTAGATTATGAACAATACTTCCTTACTTTTAAGGAGCAAGATACTCCTCAGCTTCGTGATGTATTTTCTGTCATCTCACATCATCGTGATGCAGAGAAAGATTGGTTTCATTCAGGAATGAATATAGAGGAATTGTTTTTGTTTGAAGAACCGAAAATAAACATTGACATTACAGAATGGTTTTTACACAAACAGAAGCAATTACACTTGTTTGCTTCACTCAACAGCCTTTTTTAACAGAATTCAGTATTCATGATATAATAAAAAAAATCCCGCTTCATGAAAGCGGGAAGAAAGTTAAACTAGCTGTAAAAGCTCGATTGGTAACCATCAATGGGAAAAGCACCTACTGATGGAAGTTTCGCTTTATCCCGCTCAAACGGTTGGTAAGAAGTGAGAGCGGGGAGGGAATCAAACCAACCGTAAAAGCCCGATTGGTTCAACTAACTTTTTATGGAAGAAAACCGTTTCCATGAAAAGAAGTTTCACTTTATGTAGCAGGGAAATTTGGTCCATCTAATTTTGGATTTCCTGTTTCTGGTTTATTTCGTTTGTTTTGAGTTTGTGTTTGTGTTTTCTTATCTTCATTTTTGTTTTTAGTCATTGTCAACACCTCCCTTTCGTATTGTTGCCACTTTCATAAACTTCATACAAAAAATCACTTTCTTTGCCGAATTAAAACTAGTTTTGTCAAGCATGCAGGAGCGAAAAAGGAGCTGTCGAATTAACATGACAAAAGGAAGGCAAAGAGGGAGGCGTTTTGAAGATGAAAATGGTTCAGAAAGAGGATGTAATGAAAAAAATGGATCAGATGTTAAATACTCTTGATTTGCTTGAAATGAACGTGTCGCTTAGAGTTAATCATGCGCTTAAGGATAAAAGAGAATTTGTAGCGAATAAAGTAGAGATAATGGAAATGCATATAAAACATATGGAAACGAAATTATTGCATCATGAAGAGAAAGGAAATTGGGTACAAACGTTTCAAGTAGTAGCAGTTAGCATATAAGTAGGTGGAAATAGTGGAATATATAGCATTAATTGAAGTGACAAAAAAATTAATTGAATATAATGATGAAACAATTGCAAAAAAAAGAGAAAGTGAAGAACTTGAGTTTGACTTTTATCATGATATAAAGCCATTCGTGTCTTTAGTAGATGAAGGATTAGAAGAATGGAAACAACTTGCGACTGATTGGTTGTATCGGGCAAAGCCTAAATATATACATGTACAGCAAGTCGAACAAGTATGTACAAATTTACAAAGTAATTCTTTACAGTGTTTTGCAAAGAAAATGAATGGAAAGCGTTTTTATGAAACACATCAGGCGATTCATTATACATTACAAAATATTTTAGAACAGTGTAAATGATAAGAGGGGAGCCCCCTCTTATTTTTATCCCGCTATTTTAGGGCAGTAAGCCCGATTGGGCGGGCTTACCATCAGTGGGAGATGAAGAAAACCCCCACTGATGGAAATTTCACTTTATATTTCTGTCACGATATCTTTTTCTGTTTCGTAAGCTGGTTTTGTAGCTCCGATTGTTTCTAGTTCACGTGTTACACTTCTATACTCTGATAAGCAAATTTTTCCTTGTAAATAAGAATGTCTTGCAAAATCAAGTAACTCATTTAAATCCTCAGGTTCATACCCCTTTTTTTCGAAAAAATCTTGTTTTAAATCCCCTAATACCATGCTGATTCCTCCCCCATAAGAATCTTTTCTATTTAATGGTAGCATACAAACGCTTACTTTTTTATTTTTTTGAAAATTTAAATTTTGCATAAGGTATAATTTGTATTACTTTATCAACTATCTATTATCTTTTACCTTTCATGGTAATGATTTGGAAAAATAGGGATCGACTAGTAATGGCCAATGAAAAAGTTAGTCAACGCAGGAATTTTCAACTTATAGGATGATTACACATTTTTTTTATGATTTCATATTCTAACTATATAGAAAACTGTTAGAGGAGGGAGCATGTATGTTTCAACATTCCAGCATGTATCAGATTGAACAAGATCCATACTTACGTTATAACATGTATCCTTTTATGCCTTACTATATGAATCAAACAAATTATTTTCAACCTTTTCAACTTCCGCCAATGAATCAATCAATGAATCAACCGATGAATCAGCCAATGAATCAACCAATGTTTTATCCACCGAAACAACCTATTCAATCTTCTTTTCATCCACATACGCCATATCCGATGATGAATAAACAAAACTATACAAAACAACAGCCAGGTCAATTTTCTAGTTTTATATCGCAGTTTAAAACAGCTGATGGAAATTATGACATTAATAAAATGATGGGTACTGCAGGTCAAATGATGAATGCAATGAATCAAATTACCGGCATTGTAAAACAAGTAGGAGGCTTTTTTATAAAGTGAAACTTCCTTTCATGGGTGCTTTTCACATGAAAGGTTAGCTGAACAAATTGGGCTCATACGGGCTGTTTTTTAATCTTTTACATAGGGAAATATGTGTAAAGGATTGAAGAAGGATTCCCTAAAATTTGTATGATACGTGTGGGTTAATAAAAATCCAAATTTTGCATGTGAAATGTCATAAAAAAGAGTTGTTCGGACCTTCCATCCATTTTACAATGACAGTAGCGTTAAAATATGATGTATGGAGAGGACGAATGTGAAAAAGGTTATTTTACTTTTGTTTTTTGTCATGATTACATTAACTGTTTTTATTTTTACAAACTTTAAACATTTTTTATAGACAAATTTCCGATATAGAAATAGGTATTTGTAACAAACAGCTTTTACTCTTTTCTCATATTGTAAAGTGTAAGCTCATTTTCAAACTGTGAGAGGAGAGAAAACTATGCATCATTGTCATCCGTGTTTCGGGGGAGCAGCACCTTTCGGGGGAGCAGTTTCACCTTTTGGGGGAGCAGCACCTTTCGGGGGAGCAGTTTCACCTTTCGGGGGAGCAGTTGCACCAATTACAACAACACCTCCTATTGTGCATCCGACAAAATGTTGTGAAACACACACATTTTCAAAAACGGTGGTTCCTCATATTCACCCAACACATATGAAACACATTCATCATCAGGTAGTGCAATCTCAACATTATTTCCCACAAACAAACTCTGCTGCAACTGTTATAGACCCTGCTGATCCAGTGTTAGTTGGTGGATTTGGTGGACATTATGGACATCATGGACATCATGGCCCATGTGGTCATCATGTATCGCCATTTGGCCCAAATATGGGACCAAGTGTAAGTCCAGCAATGTTACCGCCAGGCCCAAATATGGGACCAAGTGTAAGTCCAGCAATGTTACCACCAGGCCCAAATGTTGGTGGCATGTTTAAAAAGTAAGTGCTATGCTAGAACTAGCAAATTGCTAGTTCTTTTTTTTAGAGAAGGGGCGTTTCACATGAAAGTTGTAGCTGTTACAGGATATAAGCCATTTGAACTAGGCATTTTTTCAAATGACCATCCTGGAATTTCTTACATAAAAAAAGCGATACATCAAAGGCTGCTTTCTTTGTTAGAAGAAGGATTAGAATGGGTTATGATTAGCGGACAATTAGGGATTGAGTTATGGGCAGCCGAAGTTGTATTTGATTTGCAATTGGAGTATCCAGATTTGAAATTAGCTGTATTTACCCCTTTTTTAGAGCAAGAAGAAAATTGGAAAGAAAACAATCGGGAGTATTATGAATTTATTCTTTCACAAGCTGATCACGTTGATAGTATAACGAAGCGGAAATATGAAAGCCCAGAACAATTCCGGCTAAAAAATCAGTTTTTCATTGAAAAAAGTGATGCACTACTTGCTATGTATGATGAAGAGAAACCAGGAAGTCCTAAATATATGGTAGAGGCAGCGAAAAAAAAGGAAGAAGCACAAAATTATCAATGTTATTTTATACTTTTTTCTGATTTACAAGATATAATAGAAGAAGAACAGTGGAATAAGGATATATGATTGACAAAACGGACTGTTTCTGAAAAAATTTACTTAATGAAAGTTTTGGTAAAGACTTGAGGTGGAATAAATGATTTCTGATAAAATTAAGTTAACAGCGAAAGATATTTTAGAAAAAGAGTTTAAAACAGGAATGCGAGGCTATCAACAAGAAGAAGTAGACAAATTTTTAGACATGATTATTAAGGATTATGAAGCATTCCATAAAGAAATTGAACAATTACAGCAACAAAATTCACGTTTAAAGCAAGACTTGGAGCAACAAAAAGCAATGGCACAACAAGTACAATCTCAGCCAGTGCCAACTCCAGCTCCTGTTCCTACTCCGCAACCAGTTTATAACAATACGAATACAGATATTTTAAAACGTCTGTCGAATTTGGAAAAAGCTGTGTTTGGAAGTAAATTGTACGAATAATGGAAGCATCTAAATAAACTTGTAGCAATTTACATGCAAAAAACGTTGCAAAATGTTTATGTTTCCACTATACTAATTCATGTCATAACGTTTGGGTAATCGCTGCAACGCTTAGTTGTAGAGGAAAGTCCATGCTCGCACGACCTGAGATGGTCGTAGTGTTCGTGCCTAGCGAAGTCATAAGCTAGGGTATTCTGGCGTAATGCTGGATTAACGGCAGGGAAAAAACCTAAGTCCATTGGATATGGTTTGACTACCTTTAAAGTGCCACAGTGACGAAGTCCCAGAAGAAATGATGGGAGTGGAACGAGGTAAACCCCACGAGCGAGAAACCCAAATATTGGTAGGGGAACTTTTCCTAAGGAAATGAACGATGGGAAAAGACAGATGCAATTGCTCTGTAGATAGATGATTGCCACCGGAGTACGAGGCGTGGGCCGTTTGCAGTACAAAGGTACAGAACATGGCTTACAGAACGTTATGAACCAATCATGAGTTAGTTCAGCTCTCCTTTGTAAGAGGAGGGCTTTTTATTTGTATGAACTTTTGGAATGTGAGTTAAAATGGTAAAGAAAGTTTTGCAAACTTAATACAATTGAAGTGAAATAAGTTGTTATGATTTTAACTGATTAGCAGAGAACAATATACTGCCAATGAGTATTTGATTATATATGAGGAGAATGGAAATGGGAAAAGTTACTTTAATTGCAACTGCTGCAATGGGAATTGAAGCGCTTGTTGCAAGAGAAGTTCGCAATCTCGGTTATGAATGCCAGGTAGATAATGGGAAAGTAACGTTTGAAGCGGACGAAAAAGCTATTTGTCGCAGTAATTTATGGCTCCGTACAGCGGATCGTGTGAAAATTAAAGTTGGTGAATTTAAGGCAACAACATTTGATGAATTATTTGAAAAAACAAAGGCCCTAAATTGGGGAGATTATATTCCGGAAAACGGAGAATTCCCTGTTATTGGTAAATCGATCAAATCTACATTATTTAGTGTACCTGATTGTCAAAGTATCGTAAAAAAAGCAGTCGTTGAAAAATTGAAAAGTACATATAGACGTACAACATGGTTTGAGGAGAATGGCCCGCTATTTCGTATCGAAGTTGCACTATTAAAAGATGTAGCAACATTAACAATTGATGCAAGTGGTGTTGGGCTTCATAAACGTGGATACCGCGTTGGACAAGGGGAAGCACCGTTAAAAGAAACGTTGGCAGCTTCGTTAATTATGCTGACAAACTGGAAGCCGGATCGCCCATTTGTAGATCCATTTTGCGGCTCTGGAACAATTCCACTTGAAGCTGCATTAATTGGCCAAAATATTGCTCCAGGTTTTAACCGTGATTTTGCTTCTGACGGATGGGGTTGGATTGGTAAACAAAATTGGGATGAAGCTCGTCAAGAAGTAGAAGATTTAGCAAACTACGATCAACCACTTCAAATTATCGGATCAGACATTGATCATCGTATGGTACAAGTTGCGCAGGATAATGCTGATGAAGTAGGACTGGGTGATCTTATTACATTTAAGCAAATGCAAGTAAAAGATTTTACAACAAAAGAGGAATATGGTTATGTTGTGACGAATCCTCCATACGGAGAGCGTTTGAGTGAAAAGCCTCTTGTTGAAAAAATGTATTCAGAGATGGGACAAGCATTTAGGCCGCTGGATACTTGGTCTTTATATGTATTAACAAGCCATCCAGAGTTTGAGAAATGGTACGGCAAAGATGCATCAAAGAAACGAAAATTATTTAATGGATTTATTCGCACTGATTACTATCAGTATTTCGGCAAACGTCCGCCGCGTGATTAGTATAAAACTTCTTTAGAACGCATATACTTGCTATTATGCGATAATCTAAAGGAGGAAGCGCTAATGGATGGTTTGCAATTTTCTATGATTCAAAGGGCTATTCATCGAACACATGATGAATTAGAAAAAGAAGTAAACCTTCACGGCGTAGCTGATCATGAATTACAAAGAGCACGTGAAGAGTATTTATCGGCTTTATCACATGAAACATTGATTGATAAACAGTATTTAAAATCATTGATAGAGTAAAAAAGTTTTCCTGCATCTAGGAAAACTTTTTTCGCTCATTTGTTATGTAAGCAACAAGAAAACAGCAACTGCTCTTTTTATGAGTGGTTGCTCTGTCTTTTTATATAGAAATTATGTAGTTGGAGGAATATGATGTTTACGAAACAAAAGTTGCCATTTGAAGTGGGGAAACAAGATAATTTTTTCGACAAGTTAAATGAGTGGATTGGAGACGTATTTTACGACATTTTACCAGAAAAGGGATTTGAAGAGCGTGACGAGCAAATCTTTATGGCGTTCCAATTAGAACGAGCATTTCAAGAGAAGAAAGTAATGTTTGCTGAAGCGGGTGTTGGAACAGGAAAAACCATTGTATATCTTCTTTATGCGATTTGTTATGCACGTTATACAGGGAAGCCAGCTATTATTGCTTGTGCGGACGAAACGTTGATTGAGCAGCTTGTGAAAGAAGAAGGGGACATTGCTAAACTATCAGAAGCATTAGGATTATCTGTCGATGTACGTTTGGCAAAATCAATGGAGAATTATCTATGTTTACGTAAACTCGAAGATGTAATGAGTGGACGAGCACCGGAAGTGATTGAAGATTTATATTATGAATTGCCTCAATTCGTATTTGATCATGGAACAATGCAAAACTTTACTCATTACGGTGATCGAAAAGAATTTCCGTTATTAAACGACGAAGAATGGTCTAAAGTATCTTGGGACTATTTCCAAGACTGTTTTACATGTGAGTCTCGTCATCGCTGCGGACAAACATTATCTCGTGAACATTATCGTAAAGCAGCAGATTTAATTATTTGTTCGCAAGATTTTTATATGGATCATATTTGGACGTATGATGCACGTAAACGTGAAGGACAAATGCCATTGTTACCAGAAAGTAGCTGCGTTGTTTTTGATGAAGGGCATCTTGTAGAATATGCAGCGCAAAAAGCACTTACGTATCGTTTAAAACAAACAATGATGGAACAACTTTTAACAAGATTACTGCAAAATGATATTCGCGAAGAGTTCGCTCATTTAGTAGAAGAAACAATTTGGCAAACGGAACAGTTCTTTGAAGCGCTAAAAGAAAGTAAGAAAGAAATTGCTGGTTCTGACCGTTTAGAAATTCAATTAACAGAAAAAGTAACGACAGAGGCAAAGCGTTTATATGCAAAAATCTCTGAAGTTGGCGACGCGCTTGTTTTTGAAAGTGAAATGTACACAGTGAACACATATGATTTAAATATTGTTGACGAACATTTAGATGTATTAGAGCATTCATTACGCTTGTTTATGCATGAGAAAAATGTAATTACGTGGGGAGAAGAAGGCGATGGTGCCTTTACGCTTGTTATTATGCCGCGTGCGGTGGAAGAAGTGCTGCAAGAAAAAGTATTCTCCAAAAAAATTCCGTACATCTTCTCATCTGCGACATTATCAGAAAATAATTCTTTTGCATTTACTGCAAATAGCTTAGGGGTAAAAGATTATTTATCATTCTCAGTTGCTTCTCCATTCGAATATGAAGAGCAAATGAAAGTTTATTTACCAACATATACAAAAGAGAATGAATGGGAAAGAAAATGTCAGTATGCATTAGAAGAAATCCAAAAAACAAATGGACGTACATTGATTCTGTTCCGTACGAAACAAGAGCTATCAGCATTTAAAGAATATGTAGGTAAAGAACAAATGTCAGTACCGTTTTTATATGAAGGAGATCAAGAAATTAGTCAGCTTGTTTCTCGTTTCCAAAATGAAGAGGACACGGTATTATGTGCGGTTCATTTATGGGAAGGTTTAGATATTCCGGGTTCTTCGCTATCTCATGTTATTATTTGGTCACTTCCATTTCCTCCGAATGACCCTGTATTTGAAGCGAAGCGCAAGCACGTAAATGATCCGTTTTGGGATGTTGACGTTCCATATATGATTTTACGTCTTCGTCAAGGAATTGGGCGTTTAATTCGTACGAGTGAAGATAAAGGATATATTTCGTTATTCTTATCAGAAGGTGAGAATGAAAAAGTAGTAGAAGCTGTCAAACAAGTTCTCCCAGTAGAAGGTACAGTACTATAGAATGACATCTTTCTCTTTTTAATCGGAAAAAGCTTGGCGGTTGCTAAGCTTTTTTTTTATTAGAAAAGGAATTTATTTGTTTATGTCGAAATAAGGGTGAGGTAGAAAAAGGAGGTTTTTATAGTATGACGATTCCTACATATGAAGTAGAAAAAGAATTTTTAGCATATGTGAAAAAGATAGAGAATTATGGGGAAGCATTAAGCCTAATATTTTGGGATTTACGAACGGGGGCACCAAAGAAAGGTGTTGATCAACGTTCGGAAGTGATAGGAATGCTTTCATCAGAGGTGTTTTCATTATCGACTTCTGGTGAGATGGAAAGATATTTAAAAGAATTAGAACAGCTAATTGCAGATAATAAAATTTCTGAAACAACGAAGAAAATTGTAGAAGAGTGCCGCAAAGAGTATGATCGAAATAAAAAAATTCCACAGGCCGAGTATGAAGAGTTTGTTAAATTACAAGCAAAATCGGAAAGTATTTGGGGAGAAGCTCGTGAAAAATCTGATTTTGAAATGTTTCGACCATACTTAGAAAAAATTGTTGAATATAAGAAGAAATTTATTACATATTGGGGTTATGAAACTTATAAATATAATACGCTTTTAGATATGTATGAGCCAGGTATTACGGTAGAAGTGTTAGATCACGTATTTGGACAACTACGTGAGCGTATTGTTCCGCTTGTAAAAGAAATTTCCAAGTCCGATAAAGAATTAAAAACAAATGCTTTATTTGAACATTTTTCAAAAGAACAACAAAAGAATTTCACTTTAGGGTTACTAAAACAATTAAATTATAATTTCGAGGCCGGTCGTTTAGATGAAACGATACATCCTTTTGAAATTACATTAAATAGAGGGGATGTTCGCATTACGACTCGTTATGATGAGAATGACTTCCGCATGGCAGTTTTCGGAACAATTCATGAATGTGGACATGCTGTATACGAACAAAATATTTCAGAAGAATTAGAAGGTACACCGCTTTGCAGTGGTACATCAATGGGGATTCACGAATCACAATCACTATTCTTTGAAAACTTTATTGGACGTAATAAATCATTTTGGAAGAAAAATTATGATGTATTGAAACAATTTAGTGATGGACAATTTGAAAACGTATCTGTAAATGAATTCTATGATGCGATTAATGAATCGAAGCCTTCCTTTATACGTATTGAGGCAGATGAACTTACATATTCGCTTCATGTTATGGTTCGTTATGAACTGGAGAAAGAATTATTTGATGGAACATTAGAAGTAAAAGACTTGCCGGCAGCATGGAATGATAAAATGGAAAGTTATTTAGGTATACGTCCAGAAACGGATGCACAGGGTGTACTGCAAGATGTGCATTGGTCAGATGGATCGTTTGGCTACTTCCCATCTTATGCACTTGGTTATATGTACGCAGCGCAATTTAAACATAAGATGTTAGAAGAAATTCCGAACTTTGATACATTGCTAGCGGAAGGAAACGTGACACCAATTCGTGAATGGTTAACAAAAAACATTCACCAATATGGGAAAACGAAAAAGCCTTTAGAAATTTTACAAGATGTAACGGGTGAAGGATTGAATGCGAACTATTTAGCTGATTATTTAGAGGCGAAGTATAAAGAGATTTATGAATTATAAAAAGGAAAAGCAGAGGGAGACCCCCCTCTGCTTTTTACTTACCACATTTTAAACCCTTTTGAACCTGGCGGCGCATTTTGAATCATATCTATAAATGGAATGGTATACGCAAATAAAATAAGTAATGCTGTAATTCCAAGCCATAGTTTCCAATTCTCAAAGACAATCGGTGGTTGATCAGATGCATCAGATACTTCTCCAACAGGAAATTCAGTGTGCCCTTTCGGTGCAAAGAAAGCAAGATCTAAGAAGATAATAATAGCTAGTATAATGCCGACGAATAAGATTGTTCCTCCAACTGCTTGTGCAATTTGATACGGTATCCACTCAATAGCTTGCGTTGCATTTCCATATGTGGAAAAAGAAGAGCGGCGCGGAGCTCCTAATAGTCCAGCAAAGTGCATCCCAGCAGACATGAAGAACATCCCAAGTGCCCATACACAAGTTTGAATTATCGCAAGGCGATTCATTTCTTTTGTCATAACACGTCCTGTTAAGTGAGGGATAAGCCAATAGCCAATGCCGAAGAATGTCAATACAACAGATGTGGCTAATGTTAAGTGAAAGTGCCCTGTTATCCAGATTGTATTATGAACTACTTGGTTTAATTGGTGGCTTGCATTCACAAGTCCTCCTGCCCCGGCTGGAATGAACATAAGCATTCCGACGAACGGTGCAAAGAATCTAGCATCTGACCATGGAAGCATACGCAGCCAGCCGAATAATCCAGTTGCTCCTTTTGAGCGTCCATATTGCTCAAATGATGCAAATAGAGAGAATGCCGTCATTAATGAAGGGATGATAACCATGAATGTTAAGGTGACTTGTAAAAACTTCCACCCAGGGTCAATACCTGGTTCTGTTAATTGATGATGAAATCCAACTGGAACGGAAAATAATAAGAATAAAATAAATGATAAACGAGCGAGTGAATCACTAAAAATTTTTCCGCCAATAATCTTCGGAATGATGACATACCATGCCATATAGGCAGGGAGAAGCCAAAAATAGACAAGTGGATGGCCGAAGTACCAAAATAATGTTCGGCTAACAAGTACATCGATTTTATCAACGATGCCTAAACTCCAAGGGATAAATTGTACGAGTGCTGTTGCAGCAACGCCAAGAGTAGCAACGAGCCAAAGCAGCATTGTAATAACAGCCATGAAGCTAAGTAATGGACCATTCTTTCCTTTATTTTGTTTTTTCCATGTGCGATAATGAGCAAACATTGCAAAGCCGCTAAACCAGCTACCGACAACAACGAGGGTAAGACCGATGTAAAATCCAGGATGAGCTTTTAACGGAGCATAAAATGTATAGAGAACAGTAGCCTTATTTAATAGTATAAAAACTGCAGTAATCGTTGTTCCAATCGTCATAAGCCAAAAACCAATCCAGCCTGTTGTTCGTACCCCTTTTGAAAGAATCCCAGCAGTTTTGCTCATACAAGCAAACAAAAAGCCAATAATAAAAAATGTTGTTAATACGAGGCCAAGTAACACACCATGTGTTGTTAGTACTTGGTAATAACCAATTCCAGCTGGAAGATTAAACTTTCCAGATCGGACAAGTACTTGCAGTAGCCCGCATATCCCTCCTAAAAATAGAGCGATAAATGCAACATGTATATGAGCCATCGCAAGTTTGGCATCTTTTTTATATATTTTATCTTGAACATGCATCATTTGTCAGTCACCTCTACTTTCGCACTCATCATATGATGGCCTGTACCACAATACTCATTGCATACGATTAAATATTCACCTGGCTTGTGGAATACTTGAGAAGCTGTACTAACATAGCCAGGTTCAACCATCATATTCACATTTGTCCCAGCAATTTCAAAACCATGCACAACATCTTTCGTTGCGACAACAAAGTCAATTTTGGCGCCTTTTGGCACTTTAATCACATTTGGTGTAAAGGAAAAGGCTTGTGAGACAATTGTTACTTGATAATGATCTTTACCAACTTGTTTTACACCAGGATGATCAAACGGAGCGGTCGCATTTACTTTTTCTGGATCAATTGTTGTTAAACAGCTGGGCGGCTGGTTTCCCATATAAAAGGCACTTATTCCAATTACAGCTAAAAATACAAATAATGAACCAATACCGAAAATGAGCCAAATTTTTTCGTATTTATGCAGGTGCATATCCCATCTCCCCTTTGTTTACCAATAACATTACAATCGATTTAAAAAAATTTGATATACACTAAACCATGTAAAGATTAGAAAGAAGCCGAGTAAAAAAACAGAAATTAATGTTCCTTTTAGTGAACTTTTCTTTTGTTGTTTCTTCTCGACTGGCTGTAATTTACGCTCCCCCATTTTTTCTCCTCCTCAAGAAAGTGAATTTTACATTTTTATCATACAAAATATTTTGACAATTACTACATAGTCTGCAGTGCTTTCAAAAAGTGTTCATTGATACAATTAAAACTATGCTTATGATGAAAAGCTGATAAACCGTGATTTATTACAGATTTTATAATGAGGAAATGTGAAAGAAATGTGAAATGGGTAGTTCATTCACAATGCTAGCAAGCTAAGTGGTTTTGGATTTCTTAAAAAGTATATGTATCATTTCAAAATGAAAGAGGTTTCAAAAGTCGAACGAAGATTGTATATTTTTGAAATTTGTACGTGTTTTTTTCGAGAAATGCTTTTCAAAGTAAAAAAAGTGAGTTATAATCCTTTTATTAAATTAAATAAGTTAGCAACACTCATATAATCGTAGGGATATGGCCTGCAAGTTTCTACCGAAGTACCGTAAATGCTTCGACTATGAGTGAGGACGAATATATGCTATAGTTGCATTCTTTTTTAGCAAAGCTCCAAAAGCACGTCTCTCACTTGTATTGGGTGAAGGCTGCTTTTGGAGTTTTTTATTTGCATAAGAGGGGGAACAAACCATGAAATTATTACAAGAGAAAATTATGCGAGAAGGAAAAGTATTGTCAGATGATGTGTTAAAGGTAGATGCATTTTTAAACCATCAAATTGATCCAGTGCTTATGCAAGAAATCGGGAAAGAATTTGCCAAGCGTTTTAAAGACGAGAAGATTACAAAAATCGTGACGATTGAGTCTTCAGGAATTGCTCCAGCTGTGATGGCTGCATTAGAATTTGGTGTTACAGTTGTTTTTGCAAGAAAACGTAAATCGTTAACGTTACAAGATAATATGTATATTGCAAAAGTATATTCTTATACAAAGCAAGAAACGAACGAGATCTCCATATCAAAACAATATATACATGAAGACGATCGTGTTCTTATTATTGATGACTTTTTAGCAAATGGTCAGGCAGCACTTGGTTTAATGAACTTAGTACAGCAAGCAGGAGCAACAGTAGCGGGTATCGGAATCGTGATTGAAAAAGCATTTCAAGATGGCGGAAGTAAATTACGTGAGAGCGGCGTTCGTGTAGAATCGTTGGCAGAAATCGCATCGCTTAATAATGGGACAGTTCGTTTTGTCGAACATGCGGTAGCGGAGGTGAAGTAAGATGAAACAACACCCTTTTAAGATTGCATCTCTTGGTATTCAACATATGTTGGCAATGTATGCTGGGGCAGTTATCGTTCCGCTCATTGTTGGAGGCGGACTTGGATTAAATCAGCGTGAACTTACGTATTTAGTGTCAATTGATTTATTAATGTGCGGTATTGCAACAATTTTACAAGCATTAACGAATCGCTTTTTCGGTATTGGGCTTCCAGTTGTGCTTGGTTGTACTTTTACAGCAGTCGGACCGATGATTGCTATTGGTAAACAATATGGGGTATCCGCTGTGTATGGTTCTATTATTGCAGCAGGACTATTCGTTGTTTTATTTTCTAGTGTGTTTGGGAAGCTTGTAAAACTATTTCCCCCAGTTGTTACGGGTTCAGTTGTAACAGTTATTGGAGTTACATTAGTTCCAGTCGCGATTAACGACATGGCTGGCGGTGTAGGAAGCAAAGATTTTGGTAGTTTATCCAATTTAGCATTAGCATTTGGAGTATTGTTATTTATCATCATTATGTACCGTTTTTTTGATGGTTTCATTCGCTCTATTTCTATTTTATTAGGATTATTATTTGGTACAGCAATTGCTGCGTTAATGGGGAAGGTAAGTTTACAAGCAGTAGCGGAAGCAGATTGGTTTCATGGTGTGCAGCCATTTTACTTTGGTACACCAACATTCGAATTAACACCTATCATTACAATGATTCTCGTTGCTTGTGTGGGAATTGTCGAAGCAACAGGAGTTTATTTTGCACTATCAGATATTTGTAACAAAAAAATTGGTGAAAAAGAATTAGCAAAAGGATACCGTGCAGAAGGAATTGCAATGATGTTAGGTGGTATTTTTAACTCATTTCCGTATACGACATATTCACAAAATGTAGGTCTTGTTCAACTGACAGGTGTGCGCAATCGTGTTGTCATTTACACATGCGGCGGTATGCTAATTGTACTTGGATTTATTCCAAAGATTGCAGCATTAACAACAATTATTCCAACGCCAGTACTTGGCGGTGCAATGCTTGCGATGTTCGGAATGGTTATGGCATATGGTATTAAAATGTTAAGCGCTGTTAACTTTGCAAAACAGGAAAATTTATTAATTGTTGCATGCTCTGTTGGGATTGGTCTTGGTGTAACAGTTGTGCCAACATTATTCTCGCAGCTGCCAGAGAGCGTTCGTATTTTAACAGATAACGGAATTGTATTAGGAAGTGCATCAGCAGTACTTTTAAATATTGTGTTTAATATGGTTCCGCAAAAGCAAACGAAGATAAAAGAAGAGCAAGTTGCAATGCAAAGTGCGGTGTCTGAAGCGTAAAATTAAAGACGTGTGATTGTACATGAGTGTTATGTGGCATTCAATCATAAAAAATGGGTTGCAAGTCATTTTGAAATGTTTAAATAGATGATACTTTCTTTATCATCTTTCTTCTTCAACAAACGGGTCGAATTCGTTGAAGAAGAATCTGTAAAATATTGTGTATCAATAAATGTATGAGAATTAACCTATTCAAAAAAGTAATCCTTTACGGATAAAAAATTCTTTAGTTCCAAGGGTTGTTTTTTTGATGTAACCTTGAAATGGAGTTTGATTAAACTAACTCTATAAACGTTGATAAAAGAGCAAATATTAAAAGCGTGTTTTGGAAAAAAATAATCAAAACACGCTTTTTCTATATTCAATTGAAACATTCTTCTATAAAAATGTTTGATCATCTCTATGATCGTTATTGCATTAAATGACCCTTTAATGCAATAACGTGACTGATATTTTTTAACAACGTTATTATGTTTTAAACGACTTTATTGTAAATTTACACTATCATCGATACCACACCTCGTTGAGCCACATTATTACAGATTTATAGATTTAGTTGAGATGGACTCACTTTTTGAATTTGAACAAGTATGTCAAACGATTTACCTAATGATATATTAACAGTTTTCGGTATGTCAGGGCCTACGGAAGTTATTCCGGAAAAAAATGGATGTTGCGCGTTTAACCAAGTTTTTGTCATTCCGTTTGCCTTACGTAAATCAATCAAAAATTGGTCGTTTTTGACTTGTCCCAAGGTGTAGTTATAACTGTTTGGATCATCTGATTTTACTGTTCCATATGGGCCAAATTCACGGTTACTATTATAAACATTATACCGTCCTTCATAAACAGATGTTCCAATAGATACATACTGTTTTCCATAATGTTCTGCTAAATGTTGTCCAGCTACTTTAGGATATATAAAAGGTAACATATTTGTTTTCGAAACGTGTCCATTATGTGCCCATACAATTGTTTTTCCTAAATGTTCTTCTGCCCACTTCGCATTTTCATACATTGCAATATCATGCTTCAAAAAAAGATCTGACGGGTTATCAGGCAATGATGCTGCCATTGTAGTAAACTGCTCGATAATACGGGCATTTTGTTTTATCCATGCGAACTCTTTGGAGTTTCCGTTTAGAGTACTTTTATTTTGTTCTAATAAAGCACTGATTTGTTTAGCATCTGAAATATATTTTTCTTTATCTTCTTCCGTAAGGCTGCCAATGATAGAAACATCCTTTGTTACAGGAATAAGGTCTTTTATCTTCTCTTCTAAACTAGACACAAGATTTGGATTATTTCTTTTTACATATTCTGTTATATTATTATAAACATTTCTGTTTACTGATTGTATATCCATCCCAATGACACGCACTTTGGATTTATGTTTTGGATTAGCATTATATTGATGTATCCAATTGATAAGATTTAATATTTCTTTCGTGTTAAATACAGGCGATAGATGTTGGCTAGGATCCCCTTTTCCGGTAAGAACATAGCGATCTAGTTCTAAAGCTTTGTCCCATCCCTCTTCTAAAACTAAGTTGGTAAAGCCTTTTTCAGATACTAAATAATTAACAATGCGATGTTTCATTGTAAAAACTTCATGAGCCCCATGCGTAGCTTCACCTAAGCCTACGATTGAAGCTGATCCTACCATCTCCTTAAGTGGTTTTAAATCATTAAGAGATGCAGTGGGATTAGTTGTTTTTAAAGGATTTGCATGCTCTTCTAACCATTTGGCTATTGGATTAGTATTGTGGGGCGTTGTAACAGAAATCTCTGTGTTTGAAGTTGCATAAGTATTTTCTGTAAAATTAGTCAGTGATATAGTAGCAGCGGGAATTGTAGTAGTCATTTTTTTCATAAAAACCTCCTAAAATGCTTATTTATTAGTTTTTTGACATGTTCTAAGAGCATCCGTTTGAAACATAATTTTCCTCTCACAAATTTATTCTATTTCCTAAAACTCACTTATTTCTTAATAGATTCTTAAGAAATCCTTAATTTACTCATGCCAATACAAAAAAACAAAATAACTTGCCACCCAAAAATACAGGAAGCAGGTTATTTTGTTTTTCACTTTTAAATTCTGTGGAATAAACAGCATAAATATTTTCTATCCTATCTATCCTTCTCTTGTCCTTTATATAATGTGCAACATTATATAAAGGACAAGAAAGTTATAAAGTATCTTGACTTTTGATAAATTATGACGAGATACTGCTTTGTTTTTTCAACGGCATGTTTCTTCCGTAGGTACTAAGACGCCAAATATATTCAAGTGGTCCATACTGATAACGAGATAGCCACCAGCGGCTGATAAAGATTTGAATCATATAGAAGCCAATACAGAAAAGTGTGCCGCCCCATAGTGGGAATATGATATTTGCTTGAAATAATAAGCCAAATACTAATAAGGTTACAATAGTTTGCGAAATATAGTTTGTTAATGCCATGCGGCCAACATATTGGAAGGGGCGGAATACTTTTTGCCATTTTGCATGCTGCAACAGACGCATAAGTGTGAGAATGTAAAAAATGAATAATGTTTTTCCGCTTAACGTAATAAAGGCAATCATCTTAAACGGCACGTATGAATCGTTCATATTGAAATAGACAATCATAATCCACCAAGTTGGCAAAGTAGCAAGGAAGGAAATGATTTGCCATTTTTTTAGCTTTGTATCAATGTCTTTTTTGCGGCGGAAGATTTCTTTTTTGCCGGCGTATAGACCGAGTAAAAAGAGACCAACTGTTTCCGGTAGCATCATAAGAGAATAGCCGATTTCTTCAGAGTAAAAAGTGGTAAAGCGATCTTGAACTTGCAAGATCCAATTTTGTAATGGAATAACTGGAGCTGAAAAACCCCCAAGCTTTTCAGATGGAACGACTAGCATCGTTAAACTAGCAAGTAACATAATGAATTCCCATATACTTAACAAAATAATCGACCAAATCAGTAAAGTTTTTGGTTGTCTTTTATAAAATAAAAGGAGAACGAATCCGCTAATCGCATAATTATGTAAAATATCGCCATCCCAAAGTAACACATAATGTAAAAATCCAAACAATAATAAAATGAATAGTCTACGTATAAATAATATTTTTGGACGATGTACTTTCTCTTCGGCTCGCGTCATAAAAATATAAAAACTAAGGCCAAACAAAAAGGAGAAAATCGTGTAAAATTTTGTTTGGACAAATATATCATAAAATAGTCGAATATAACGATCCAATCCTTCGTAAACACCTGTTAAATCTCTTGATTCAATGCCAGCTAATACTGGCCAGTTTACAAGGAAAATACCAAAAACTGCAATCCCGCGTATAATATCAATAGAATGAATCCTTTCATTTTGTGAAATACTTTGTTCCATACTTCATCTCCTTTTCTTTTTATCCCGCTATTCGCGGGCAGTAAGAGCCCCACCTCAAGATTGAGAGATAAGTGAAGAAAATGGGTGTGGGATAGCTGCTGGCATGCGCCCGATTGGCGAGAGCTTTCCATCAGTGGGGGATGAAGAAAACTTCCACTGATGGAAGTTTTCTTCATCACTTTTAGTATATACGGTGTGAAAAGCAGGGGATATATATTTCCAGTTTTTTAAACTGTTAACATTTCTTCTGTGAGTTATAATAAGAGGGCACAACAATTTTACACTCCTTTAAAACAGGCAGTATGAAAAGCTCTCTGAAAGAGAGCTTTTATTTTTAAATGTATGTTGATAATCATTCTCTTTAGTGATAAAATATCTTTAAAAGTGATAATCATTATCAAGAAAGTTAGGTGTGATTATATGGTATACGCATTTTTAGCAGGAACAGTTGTTTTATATGCAGTTGTAACAAAGCATGTGTTAAATCGAGTAGGAGCAACTAAATAATGAACTATATTACATAGAAATCCCTTTCATTTTTGCATAGAATGAAAGGGATTTTTTATTTTTTTACTGTGAAGATGCTGAAAATTTAGTAATATAGAAGATATATACATCTTGGAACAAAGGGGCACGAGGGGATGACAAAAACAGTGCAAACAAACAGTTTACAAAAGCTTGTTTGTTTTTATGAAGAATGGCAGAAAAAAAGTGATACAGAACATAGTGAAAAGCTGCTTGAAGTTATACAGAAATATAAAGAAGAGCAGCTCATGATTGCCTTTTGCGGGCATTTCTCTGCTGGAAAATCAACAATGATGAACTATCTATATAAAGATCAATTGTTGCCAACAAGTCCGATTCCAACGAGTGCGAATGTGGTAAAGATAGAAAAAGGACACGCACGCGTTATTGTTACATTAAAATCAGGACAGAAATACGAGTATGCTGGTATGTATACAGCAGAAGAATTAAAACAGCTTTGTAAAAATGGCGATGAAGTGATTGGAGTTCATATTTACCGGAGCGATGCACCGCTCCCAGAAGGCGTTGTTCTTGTTGATACGCCTGGTATTGATTCAACTGATGATGCACACCAACTTGCGACTGAATCTACGCTGCATCTTGCTGACATTATTTTTTATATGATGGATTATAATCATGTGCAATCGGAAGTGAATTTACAATTTGTTAAAGAATTAAAGCAGCGTAACAAAACAGTTTATCTTGTTGTGAATCAGATTGATAAGCATAAAGAACAAGAATTGTCTTTTTCTGCTTATCAGCAAAGTGTAATGCAGTCATTTGCAAATTGGAATGTTGACGTTGATGGTATATTTTATACGTCTTTACGATTACCAGGGCATTCGTACAATGAATTGGAAAAGCTAGAGGATCTGCTTGTTTCTATTATGAAAGAACGCGGTTCTTATGTAGAAGGTGGAATGGAAAAGGAAGTTTCTTATTTACTACAAGAACATCTTTCCCATTTGTTAACTCAGTATGAGAAACAACTGGAGCCGTTTCGTGAAGAATTAGCATCGGTATTATCATATGAAGAAGTTACGGCGATTTTAGAAGAACTTGCTAAAAAAGAAAAAGAATTTTACGCAAAAGAAGATGAAGTAAAAAATAGATTTATCATAGGGCTGCAAAATATATTAGATAATGCATATTTAATGCCATTTGAAATGCGTGATTTAGCAAATCAATACTTAGAAACAAAATTGACGAAATTTAAAGTTGGTTTATTATTTGCAAAAGCGAAAACTGATCAAGAAAAACAGCGTCGTTTACAAGTGTTTTATGAGTCCCTGCAAAAGACGGTAGAAGCGCAATTAGACTTTCATGTAAAAGAATATATTGTTTCTTTTGCAAAGCAAGAAGCGATATTTACAGAAGAATTAGGAAAAGCAGTATACGATTTGAATATTTTCTTTGAACCGTCGCTTTTAGAAGAAGTAATTAAGCAAGGAGCAGGATTTACAGGAGATTATTTATTGCATTATACAGCAGATGTTGCAAATGAATTAAAGAAACGATATTACAATGCGGCACAATCTATATTTGCGAAAGCTTTACCGATAATACAAGAAAGAGGAAAAGTTGAGCTGTTAAGCATTGATAGAGAACGGAAGCAATACGAAGCGGTGCGACATGCGAATGACATGAAACGTCAATATATGGAACAATACGATCAGTATGCAACATATTTGCATGATGTATGGAACGATTGTGTTTCTGTGCCTGAAACGATGAAAATAGAAGAAATTTTACAACAAACACAACAAGTGACAAATGCTAAATTTGAATTACAAGAACAAGGAGCTGTATCTACGTATACGGAAGATCAAGTTGCAAGTGCAGGCAATGTTAATATTCAGAGCGTATTAGAACATGTGAAGGAAACAGAATTTGTTCTAAAACAGCTTCCAGCTTTGACGCACGTATACGATGAAATTGTTGAAAAGAGAAAACGCATTGAAACAAAACAATTTACTGTAGCGTTATTTGGAGCATTTAGTGCAGGAAAATCGTCATTTGCCAATGCCTTATTAGGAGAGAAGGTACTACCGGTATCACCGAATCCTACAACAGCAACGATTAATCAAATTTTACCGGTAACAGATGAGAAGCCGCATGGTACGGTAGTTGTACAGTTTAAATCGGAAACGGCGCTCTTTGAAGACTTAAAGGCTGTTTATAAGTTATTTCATCGTGATGTTACAACGTTAGAAGAAGCTCTCTTACAAATTGATGATGTACTGCAATATCCAGAGCCAAGTGGCAGACAAAAAACGACGTTTAGTTTTTTACGAGCAGTTCAGCATGGATATGCTGAAGTAGGGCATCGTTTGGGAGAACAATCGCACGTAACGTTAGCTGAATTTGCTGATTATGTTGCCAATGAAGAAAAATCATGCTTTGTAGAATATATGGAGCTTTATTATGATTGTGAATTAACAAGACAAGGCATTGCGCTTGTTGATACACCGGGAGCAGACTCTGTTAACGCGCGCCATACAGACGTAGCGTTCCAATATATAAAAAATGCAGATGCAATTTTATTTGTAACATATTATAATCACGTATTTTCACGAGCTGATCGAGAATTTTTAATTCAGCTTGGACGCGTAAAAGATACATTTGCACTTGATAAAATGTTCTTCTTAATTAATGCTGCGGATTTAGCGCAGTCAGAAGAGGAATTACAAACAGTAAAAGGATATATTAGCGATCAATTGTTGCAGTACGGGATTCGTAATCCACGTCTGTTTGCGATTTCTAGCTTATTTGCATTAGAAGAAAAACAAGGTAAAGATATTTCGCCAGAAACGTATGGTATTTTAAAACATTCTGGTCTTGCACCGTTTGAACAAGCTTTCACTTCGTTTATCATGAGAGATTTAATGCTTGTATCGATTCATTCTTTATATGGGGCACTTCAAAACGGCTATAAACTTCTCACAAATATGATTGAAAGTGCAACGCAAGGAAATGAAGAAAAAGAGAAAAAACGAAAAAAATATGAAGCGGAACGTGAAGAACTGCTTCATATGATTACTTCGCATAGTGTTGTAACAGAAGAGATGGCGTTAGAAAATGAAGTGAAAGAGCTTCTATATTATGTAAAGCAGCGCTTATTTTTACGCTACAATGATGTGTTTACAGAATTTATTAATCCAGCTTCCTTACGAACACAAGGGAATGTGAAAGAAAAATTACAAGAGTGCATGATGGAGTTAATTGCTTTCTTACAACATGACTTATTGCAAGAAATGCGTGCAACGTCGCTGCGTCTTGAAAAATGGATGAATGAAACGATGAAACATGTGCAAGAAGAAGTAGCAGTGCAATGTGCTACAAAGAATGAACAGCTCGTCATCCATACAGATACAACATATGACTATCGCGTTCTTATGCATGAAAATCCATTTCCAAATATGGAAGCAAAACAATTTAAAAAAGCATTATCCCATTTTAAAAGTGAGAAAAACTTCTTTGAAAAAAATGATAAAGCATTGATGCAAGAAGAAATGAAGCAAACATTAGAACCGTTTGTAGCAGATTACGTAATGGAAGAACAGCATCTATTTATTGATCATTATAAACAAGAATGGCTTCATAGATGGAAACTTGTGAAAACAGTCATGATGCAAGACGCAGCGCAATACTATGAAAGTTTATTATTTGCGTTATTGGAAACAATTGATGTTTCTGCATACGAACAGAGAAAAGAAGAATTGGCAAAACAATTAATGAAAATAGAACATGAAGTAGAAGTTCTATAAGTATTAAGAAAAAAAGATACGTTCAATGCGTTTTTGTAGTACAGTATCTAATGATTTTACAAATCCTGCAAATTCATCTGAGGAAACCATATGAGTTAAGACGAGTCGTTTTCCATCTGGCGTTTCGCCGCATAAGACGAAGGATGCGAATTCATATGGTTTCCCTTCTATCACTAACTTTGGATAAGAGTACGTGCCATTTTTCTTTTTCTTCTCATCAATGGAGATTATATTGCACTTCTTTTCATTGTTGTCCATAGTGATGACCTCCTTTGTATTACTTATGGAAGACAAGGGGTATTTAGAACAGGAGGGGATGAGAGAATTTTTATGGAACGATTCATTGTTGAGCGCATTTCTGAGGATAAGGCACCGATATCGTTATTATTACTTGCTGATCCGAGCGAAAGGCAGTTACAGTCGTATCTTCAACGAGGAATGATTTACGTTGCTAAACGCGATGAACATGTAATAGGGACATATATATTATTGGAAACACGTCCTCAGACGATGGAGATTATGAATATTGCAGTTTGTGAACAAGAACAGGGTAAAGGCATTGGGAAGCAGTTATTGCAGCATGCAATTACAACTGCAAAAGAACAGGGCATGCGGAGGCTTGAAATTGGGACAGGTAATTCGAGCGTTTCGCAGCTTGCTTTATATCAAAAATGTGGATTTCGTATTTTTTCTATTGATTTTGATTACTTTTCGAAGCATTATGAAGAAGAGATTATTGAAAATGGCATTATATGCCGGGATATGATTCGGCTTATGATGGACTTACACTAGGGGGAAGAGAACATGGAAGTACATGCAGCAATTACAGAGCATTCTCGTAAACAAAATGAGGTTGTGAAAGCATTTCTACAATTAGAGGCGCAGCGTGAAGCAGCAATAGAAGCAGCCGTATCACTTGCGTTAAATGGAAAACCTTTCTCTGTTGATGTAATTAATATGGTAACAAAACAAATTAATGAGCTTGCAAAAAACGGTATTGCACAGCAACGTAAGATTGTGACAGAAGAAATGGTGATGGAGTACGTAGGACGTTTACAAGAGAAAGAAGGTCGCTAAGTATGATCGTTACAGTCGAGTGGTTGCATGAACATATACAAGATGAGCATGTTCGTATTATCGATTGTCGTTTTGACTTAGCAAATCCGAATTGGGGCAGAGAGCAATATAATGAGGCGCATATTTTGGGTGCACTCTATTTTGATTTAGATAAAGATTTATCAAGTCCGATTACACAACATGGAGGACGTCACCCGCTTCCAAATATAGAAGCGTTTGTACAAAAGCTTTCACGAGCTGGGATTGATGAACGTACAACAGTTGTAGCATATGATAGCCAAGGAGGAGCGATGGCCTCTCGTCTTTGGTGGCTCTTAACGTACCTTGGACATGACAAAGTATATGTATTAAATGGTGGTTTCCCAGCATGGAAGGAGCAAAAATTCGAAGTAACGAATGATATACCGGTTTTTGTATCTAAGACGTTTGTTCCATCTATACAGCATGATATTGTCGTAACAATGGCGGAATTACAAGAGAAAATCAACAAACAGGCAGATATAACACTTATTGATTCGCGAGAACCAAGGCGCTACGAAGGATTAGAAGAACCAGTGGATAAAGTAGCAGGTCATATTCCAACTGCGCAAAACTACTTTTGGAAAGACGGCGTAACTGATTTTGGTGCTTTTAAAGGACAAAGCGAACAAGAAGAGCGCTTTATTCATCTTGATAAAAAGAAAGAAACGATTGTATATTGCGGATCAGGTGTAACGGCATGTCCGAATGTATTAGCGTTAAAAATGGCTGGTTTTACAAATGTAAAATTGTATGCAGGCAGCTGGAGTGATTGGATTTCGTATCCTGAAAATTCAATTGTGAAAGAAAATCAGTAGCCTATTGCATGGTGAAAAAATTTGTATTACAATAGGAACACAAACAAGAAATACTTAAGAAATAATATATTTTACACATTGTGAACAATGTGATAAGATAACGACAAATAAATAAAACATCCTGCGGTGTGCGTAACTTATTTATGTCTAAAACCGATGTTAGTTTTACGGAAGTTCGATATTTAGAGGCCAACATCAAGCCTTTCTTTGAGAAGGAAGATGAAAGGTAACTGTGAGAACATCCACCTGCGAGTAGCGGGTTTTTGGACATTTACGAGGGACGGCACGTGCGGGGTTCTATTTATCCTAATGATTAATAATAAATGCCTACGATGTACGTAGCTTGTGTATGTCTTAAACCAATGAGAGTAATACGGAAGTTCAATATTTAAATGTAGCCATCATGCCATCTTTTTAAGAAGGAAGATGAAAGCATTTTTGAGAGCATCCACCTGCGAGAGCGGGTTTATGGACATCTAGAGAGAACGGCATATGTGGGTCCTTTATAAAAACTTTATGTTGTATAACATAAGGTTTTTTTATTTGTTTTTCAGTATCATAGAAGAAATATGAGAATGTTACATAAAAAACATTGACACCAACTAGAAACGAGAGTAACATTTTTCTTATAATTAAATATGTCTCTGTTAGGTGAGGCTCCTGTATAGAGAGATGCTACTGCCCAAAAATGTCGAGAGACGCCAATGGGTCAACAGGAATGATCGAATTAAGGTCCTTTTTAATGTAGCTGGTGAAGAACCTATGCTATACAGTGCTAAAGCTCGGCGAGGGAGAGGTGCGATTGTTTTTAATGTAAGCTACTATGAAATGTAGTTTCATTAAGCTTCGCTTATTTGCGTATGTTCAGGCCTTTCTTGTTTCCGGGAAAGGTCTTTTTTAGTAAGGATGTATGTTGTACAAATACACATAACAAAAAATAAGTTTATGAGGAGGTGAGGAGCAATGTCAGCTTCGGACTCGGTTCCGTTACCCATATATTTCAAAAAGAGAATATGTCATGTAGGTAGGAAGCGAATTGTTCCTCCCTCTATATCTGTAAATAGATAAGTCGAGAAACAGTGAGTTCCTTCCTGCGTGCGTCAAAGAGGAGACGGACGATGTTATATGTAAATAAACGAGATGGAATTATAGATAACATAAATCATAAAGGGCGAGAAATTTTACAGAAAAATAATGAAATGTTAGTAGAAGTTGCGATTCGAGATGTGAAATCTGTATATGCTTATTTTAAAACAACAAGAAATGGTCTTTCTGTTAAAGAAGCAAAAAAACGTATCGCGCAATATGGGAAAAATGAACGATATGCGAATAAAAAAATCATGCTGGCTTATATCATGATGAAGTTGATTGAAAAAGTAAGTCTGTTTGAAAAGGAAGCGAATCAAACGAGTGCACCAACATCAAAAACAGTTGCAGTTTTAAGAGTAGTAAATGAAAAGGCAAATGGAGTAGATCCAGATTCTGAAATGATGAATATTCCTGTAGAAGAATTGGTTCCAGGTGATGTAATTTGTCTTTCCGCAGGTGATACTGTACCAGCTGATGCCCGCATTATTTACGCAAAAGATTTATTAGTAGATGAATCCCCCTTAACAGGAAAAGAAATACTTGTAGAAAAATATGAAAGTTGTTATCATATCGAGAAAAAGAGATTTATGCCGTTAAAACGCATAAAAGATTATAATCCGCTTTATCTTGAAAATTTATGTTACAAAGGTACCCATATTGTTAATGGCACAGCAAAAGCAGTTGTTGTTTCCACTGGAAATAATACATATGTGGAACTATTACATCAATATTGTAAGTAATCTTTATGGATGCTAAATGGGGTAAATCATTGTATAATAAAAAGTACAATCATCATTGATTATTTATAACCTTGCGTCATGACGTGAGGTTTTTATTTTTGTCATTAGGAGAGGAATTATGAAAAAAGTATTATTAGTAGATGGAATGGCACTATTATTTCGTGCTTTTTATGCAACAAGTGTATACGGACAATTTATGAAAAGACAAGATGGTACCCCGACAAACGGGATTCATGGTTATATGAAGCATTTATTAACAGCGTCTGGGACAATTGAACCGACTCATATTGTAACGTGCTGGGATATGGGGAGTACAACGTTTCGAACAGAAACATTTTCAAACTATAAGGCGAATCGCGGTGCACCGCCAGAAGAATTAATTCCACAATTCGATTTAGTACAAGAAATGACTGCACATTTATCTATTCCAGTTATTGGTATAAAAGGATATGAAGCTGATGATTGTATTGGAACATTAGCAAAAGTGTATCAAAACGAAGCAGAAGTGTTTATTTTAACGGGTGATACAGATTTGCTGCAGCTTGTTGATACAAATATTACGGTCATGCTTCTTCGAAAAGGAATTGGGAACTATGAATATTACACGCCTGAAAAAATTATCGAAGAAAAAGGTGTACAGCCGTGGCAAATTGTTCATGCAAAGGCATTTATGGGTGACTCAAGCGATAACTATCCAGGCGTAAAAGGAATTGGTGAAAAAACAGCATATAGGCTTATTCAAGAGTATGGAACCGTTGCAGCTGTCTTAGAAAACATTACATCATTGACGAAAGCACAGCGCACAAAAATTGAAAACGACTTAGACAATTTGCATATGTCATTACAACTTGCACAAATTCATTGTGAAGTGCCAATTTCTTGTGGATTAGAAGAAGCCCTTCACACAATTGATATAGAAAAAATGCGATTCGTTTGTGAGCAAATGAACTGGAACAGACCAGAAATGTTTGTAAATATGTTATAAAGTGAAACATCCGTCAGCGGTGACTTTTCTTCATTCCTCACTGATGAAAGTGTACCTAAAAGTAGCGGGATAAAAAGTGCTTTTTGAAAAGAATTTATTTTAGACTAATAATAACGCCCAATCAAACTATACATTTGATTGGGCGTTATTATTTATATTTAAAACATTTTAATTGGATATGGTTACTAGCATATCTAATTTCTTTAGATTGATAGTAAAGGTAGTAAACAAACTGTTGGCAAAGTTACAATCACAGAACTATACACATATTGACTCATGCAAAAATATACGTAGTTTTCATTTAAAATTCAAATGGATTTCACACAAATCTATTATTATTACACAATACAGATAATTACTTATCTTTTATATAAATGAAATTTTTCATAGCAATCAAGGAGGAATCTAAGTATGCGAAAAAAAATAAGAAAATCCTTTAAACAATTACTAATAGAAAATAAACAATTATTATTGAATGATAAGGAGAACCTAAGAGAAATTGAAGAGAAAATTGAAAAACGACATGTATCATATAGAGCGGTGAGTAACTGAGTAAAGGAAAGTTTTTGATCAGGAAAATAATTTATAAATCGTGAACATACATTCAAATAACAACAGTGCCACTTAAGGTGCTGCTAATTTGAAAGTCCTTTCAGTGATAACCTGAAAGGACTTTGTTTATTTAAAAATAGTTTTTAATTGACCGTAAATCTTATTTATAGTCGATTTCTTGTAAATGAGTGAGTAACTGACTATGAATACGTAACAAAGTTTGAATATCTTCTTGTGGCATTTTTTCTAATGCAATCATCATTGCACGATAAGAGGATGAATTTTCGATAGATTTTTTTGCGATTTCTTTTCCTTTAGAAGTGACGTTTAATTTGAGCTCCCTTCGATCTTCTTGAGATTGTGCTCTTTCTACCAATCCGAGCTGAAAAAGTCCCTCTACACTTACACTTACTGTACTTTTAGGTAAAGAAAGCATTTCTGTTACTGCTTTTAACGTAAGGTCTGGTTTTGTATAAATAGTGTTTAAAATCCCCATTTGAGATACCGTCAATCCTAAGCTAGCAGCATTTTGTTGGGTGAATGAAGCAATTGTTTTTTGAATTTCTAAAAATGATTGCATGATTTTTTTGGTTGTATGTAAATCGTTATTCGCCATTGCTAATCCTTCTTCCTATGTATTTAGTTCCTTTTTGAACAGTTCGATATTAAACTAAAATAAATAAATAATCAACGAATTTGTTCTTTTTATCCCGCTATTCGCGGTCAGTAAGACTCCCACCTCAAGATTATGAGGAATGAGAAGGATGATAAGGTGGGGGAAACCACTGATAGAAGTTTCACTTTATTTTTCAGAAAACAGGAGATTCTACAGCAGTTTTCAAAGAAAATTCATTCTCATAATGCTTGAAAACATGTATGATAGAAAGTAGAGGATTTTTCAAATTAGGTGGGGACATCATGCAAACAGTTCAAGACTATCTTTCATTCTTACATACAAAAGGATTTAAATTATCAGAGGAAGCACAAGGATTTATTATGTTTGGTCAAGGATATACAGGTGCATCTGATGGAATTGTGAATGTGGCGATTGAAGCGACGATTAAGCATCAATTACAGTTTGATGGTAGTTACTTTATTGCTTTATTAGAACGATTAAATGAAGAGAAAATTACCGATAAAAAAAGCGCGCTGGCTTTTATGCGGAAGTTACAAACATAACTTCATGCAGCCTGCGCTTCTTTTTTTTGTTTATTTGGGAGTTCCACAAAGATCATTCCTAAGAAAATACAAATGCACCCAATGATAGCTGATACCGACAATTGCTCATTTGCAACAAGAACACCTGTGATTGCTGCAAAGACTGGCTCCATTGCAAAAATAATGGCAACGCGAGTAGGTGACGTGTACTTTTGTGCTGTTGTCTGAATAAAGAATGCTAGAGAAGTGGCAAATAGCGATGTTAGCAATAGTGCAAACAAAAATGAGCGATTTGTCCATAATGAAAGCGAAAATAACTTCTCCCAATCTTCAAACAAAAATGCACAAATAGAAGAGAAGACGCCAACTGCTAATATTTGTGTTGTACTTAATAATAGCGGAGACACCTTTTTTGAAAAGAACCCATTTACAAGTATGTGAGCAGCAAATGCTACAGCGCAACCTAAGATAAGAAGGTCTCCTATATTTAATTGAAAAGAATTTCCAGCTGTTAATAAGAACAATCCAATTGTAGCTACTGTAATTCCGAGTACAATAAATATATTCGCTTTTTGCTTTAAAAAGATAAACGATAAAACAGGTACCATGACAATACTAAGTCCTGTTAGAAATCCTGCTTTAGAAGAAGTTGTATATAATAAGCCGCATGTTTGCAGCAAGTAACCAATACATAAAAAGAATCCTACTATGATACCAGCGACGCTACTATACCCTGCCCGTTTAATAGGTGTTTTTTTCATAGAAATGAGCTGAATAACGAATAAAATAAGTCCAGCAAATAAAAAACGTACAGCATTAAAAGAAAATGGTCCGACAAATGACATAGCATTTTGAACGACAACAAACGTAGCTCCCCAAATAAAGGCAACGAACAACAATGCGAGAGGAGCAATCCACTCTTTTTTCAATACACTACCCCCGTTCATTTTTTAAAATCGCTTTTCGCGCTAATTCATCTGCTACTTTATTTTGACTGCTTGGAATCCACTTCATAAAAAAGAGATCAAATTGCTGGGTCATCTGCAATGCTTCTTCTAAAAGTGGTGCATATAAGGGATTCTTCGCATATTGTTTTTCAACAGCTTGTTCTACAAGTTGGGAATCTGTTCGAAACGATACAATTTTATAATTATGTTCGGTGCAATATTTTAATGCAGCAAGTAATGCATGATACTCAGCTTCATGGTTGCTCATAACTCCAAGTGGAACAGAAAGCTGCACAGGCGGTTGAATACCTTTAATAAAAACCCCAGCGCCAGAAGGACCTGGGTTTCCTTTTGATGCACCATCAATGTACACTTCAATCAAATTGAAAACCTCCGATTAACCGATTGTAATGCTATAGCGGCATGTAAATGTTTCATTCGCTTTTAACATTTGAATTCCTTTTTTCTCTTTAAAGTCTTTTGCGGGTTCTACTTCATCAGCAATGCCATACCAAGGTTCAATACATAGAAACGGTGCGCCGTTTCCAGGTGTCCACACACCTACAAATGGAAATCCTTCAAATGCTACTTTAATAAATTTATTATGTTTATGAGAGCGGATAGCAATTTCGTTTTTGTTCATATTTTCAAAAATAAGCGCATCGTTTTTAAATAAATCGTATGTAAGCAGAAGTTCGGTTGTTCCTTCTGCTACTAGGAGTTTATTTTTAGAAAGAAATGGTCCTTCTAATACGCTTGTTTCTAAATGTTCTGGAGTGCTGAAAGATAAGTAGTAATCTGTGAAAGATTCATTTGGTAGTAAAGGACAATTAAAACCAGGGTGTCCTCCAATTGAAAAATACATTTCTTTCGTATTTGGATTGATTACTTCGTATGTTATGTACACAGATGTTTCATGTAATTCATAAGAAACGAGTAATTCAAATGCAAATGGATAGTTTTGAAATGTTTCTTCATTACTCGTTACTGTGTATGTAATTTTTGATTCACTTTGTTCTTTTATTGTAAATGTTAGATCGCGAGCAAATCCATGCTGTGTTAACGAATAAGATTTTCCATCGATATAATATGTATTATCTACTAATCTTCCGACGATAGGGAATAAAATGGGAGCACGTCGTCCCCAATACTTTGAATCCCCTTGCCACATATACTCTGTATGATCTTCTTTTAAGCGAATGCTTTGCAATTCTGCACCTTTTTCAGAAATAGAAACGATCACTTTTTCGTTTTGAATTGTTGCTGTCATGAACAATCCCTCCTAAATCTTTCATGTTTTTTATCCCGCTATTTGTGGACAGTAAGTCACCCACTGATGGAAGTTTCACTTTATTATACGTCCTATAAAAAGAAAAGGATAGTTTATGACTGTCCGTTTGTAATTCAGTTCATTTGATACATCTTTTGCCATATTGACTTAAATTCAAATTATAAATATAATGTATTTTTGTTCATTTACATATTCACGTGGTTCGTAACCATCCCACGTAAAAAAACTAAGGAGATTATACAATGAAAATTAAGACAATTGTTGGTAACGGGATTTTAGCAGCGTTATATATTGCCGTTTCCATGCTTATTCAACCTTTTGGTTTTACGAATATTCAATTTCGCATTTCGGAAATGTTCAATCATCTTGTTGTGTTCAATAAAAAATATATTTATGGGATTGTGTTAGGCGTATTTTTAACAAATCTCTTTTTCTCACCAATGATTGCATATGATCTTGTATTTGGGGTGGGGCAATCTATTGTCGCCTTGCTTTGTACAATTGTTTCTATGCGTTTCATAAAAGGGATATGGGCGCGTATGATTTTTAATACAGTTGTCTTTACCTTTACAATGTTCCTTATTGCCATTGAACTACATCTTGCATTCGATTTACCATTTTTGCTTACATGGCTAACATGTGCAGTTGGTGAATTTGTTGTAATGGCTATTGGAGCACCTGTTATGTATTTTATTAATAAACGAGTGCAGTTTGAAAAATTTGTATAAGATGGCTAAGAGAGTTGTTCACTTAATCGTGACAACTCTTATTTCTTTTCCTCAATTCATCGTTCGAAGATGTGATGTATTCGGAATAGAATACTGTACTCATAGACAAAATATTATAAAATGAACATGTAATATTTGGTAGTGCATTGATTTTATACGTACAAGGGGGAGCGAAATGAAATATAAAATAACTTGGTTATATCGAACAAAGAATGGTTTAGAGACTAAACTTGAAACAGATTACCTTCGTTTAGAAGAGGCGATGCAGTTTGCAGTGGACTTTGAAAAAACAGGGAGAGCGAAAGAACTGTTGTTTTACGATGAAATGGGGACAGAATGGACGTTAAAAGAAGTTAAGAAACTGAGTAAACAAGTTGAAGAAGAGCCGCAAGATCTCTTATTGTATTTCGATGGAGGATACGATATTGAGACGAAAGAGGCGGGTGTGGGAGTGAGCATTTATTATAAGAAGCAGGGAAAAACGTATCGAATTCGTCGCAATGCTTACATAGAAGGAATTGATGATAATAATGAAGCGGAATACGCTGCACTATTATATGGAATGAACGTGCTAGAAGAGCTAGGAGTTAAGTATGAATCCGTTATACTTCGCGGTGATTCTCAAGTGGTGCTCCAGCAATTAGAGGGTGAATGGCCATGTTATGAGGAACATTTAATCCATTATTTAGATCAAATCGAACAAAAAGCAAAACAGATGAGAATAAAATTGATATGTGAACCCGTTTCTAGAAAACAGAATAAAGAAGCTCATCAATTGGCAACGCAAGCACTTGAGGGAACAAACATTGATAGTCATAAAGAAATAACAGAATAGGGGTGTAAGGGAGTGGATCGTAAGCAGCTGATTACGGAAGTGAATGATTTATTAGAAACATATTGCGATGGCTGCTTTTTACAGCAGCATTTTCGAAAAGAACATAGTAAACGTTATGCCCACTCCTTTTGCATTCGGCAATGCACAATAGGAGCAAAGCTAAAAGAGTATGGAACTCGATTGTCTTGAATGATTCCCTATTAACTTTGTTGAGATAGGGAATTTTATACGATTATATGTAGAAAATTTACAGCCGTTTTTTATCCTGCCATTTAGGGGCAGTAAGACCCCGCCTCAAGATTTAGAGAGGATAGGTGGAGGATGAAAAACACTGACAGAAGTTCCACTTTATAGCCCGTTACGTACATAATAAAAACATCCAGAGAAAATCCCCTGGATGTTTTTTAATGCTTTGCTTCTTGTAATTGATGCTCGCATTTCTCTAATTTTGCTTCTTGATCTAATAAAAATGGTGCATCTAAATCTGTTGCTACTTCTTTCATTGTTTCGAGCTGAAGGCGAGCTGATTCAACCGCATTTGTAGCATGCTGCAATGATTCAGGATCCATTGTGATCGTCGCGGAACCAACCATCTTTTGAGCAGTTTCTACGCGAAATTTTACTTCTTCAAAATCGTTTACAGGTAGACCCATTGTTTTCTCCTCCTTTATTTTCTCATTTCACATAGTTTTCGCTCTGTGAAAAAGAAATATACAGAGGAAACAACAAAGGAGGCTACCGATAGGCAACCTCCTGTCATATGTCGAATTAAAGTTTTACTACGTTAGCAGCTTGAGCTCCGCGGTTTCCTTCAACGATTTCGAAAGAAACTTCTTGACCTTCTTCTAAAGATTTGTAGCCTTCTCCTTGAATTGCAGAGAAGTGTACGAATACATCGTCTGCGCCTTCAACTTCGATAAATCCAAAACCTTTTTCGCTATTAAACCATTTTACTTTACCTTGCATGTTATAATGCCTCCTAAATATAATTACTTTCTCATTTAGTGAACGAAAACATTTACAAATTCATAAAATTGAAATTGTTATATTCTCGAATATTCTGCTAAATGATAATTTAAATATACATGGAATGGGAGATTTTAGTCAAGTAAGCGGTTTTATCTTTTTGTATTTTTAAATAATTTTTCACACTAGCTTTATGTATAGGTATAGAACAACTGTTATTTTTAATATCTTTAAATAAAGGCTGTACATAAAGAGCTGAGAGAATGCAGCAGTCTTATTTATCCTGCTATTCGCGGGCAGTAAGACCCTTACATCAAGATTCAGAGGGAAGATAGGTGGGGGATGAAGAAAAGGACGATATACCAACTTGGATATTTACAGTAATTTGAGAGCTTTTCTAATGTTGTATTAAATCCAGCGTTACTTTGCAAATTTGGATTATCTTTTGTGTTTCTATACACATATTGTACAGGCATTCATATGCTATATAGGATTTTTTATTGTTTTATCTTGGATTTTGAAGTGTAAAACAAGGAATTTTACAATAAAATATGGAATATAAACAGAAAGAGGCAGGAGAATTTCTTTCAGAAATATATTAAATATCGCTGTTTCTGTTCATTTTGAAAGAACGTTATTTCGCCCCAAAGTATTTGGGTATATTACAGTAAAGCAGGAATTATATTAGTGGACTATTCCATTCGTTTTGTGTATCAAGCTTTATAATTGTTCATATAAATTAAAGGGGAGATTTTTATGTATCGAACCAAGATAAATGAAAAAGAAATTATTATTACATTAGCACCGAAAATTCGTAAAGAAGTAACGGACAGAAATCCATTATACGAGGCTGTTCTTCAAACTGCTGAGCGATTACTTCAAACAAAACAACCAACATTTGCTGTAAATCATGAAATATTAGGGCTAATTATTGGAGAAGTACAAAGAGGGGAAGTAACAGTTTTTGCAGTGGAACATATTATTCCGAAACAGAATATATTTGGCTCAAGTAATTTTTTATATCGAAATGGAGAAGCAAGTAAGTTTATAATGGGAATGGAATAGAGATAAAAGAAAGCGGCCATAACAATACGTTACGGTCGCTTTCTAAGGAGAGGAACATAGGGATGAAGCGAGTTATAAAAGAGTTTTTCTTTCAGCATGATATTGCCATTATGATTGGAATATTAATTGCTTTTATCGTTTTTTTGAACATGCAATTGTTTACATGGATTGCAGCTATTGCAGTTATTGCGGGGATTATCTTTTATACAATTAACGAATATGTAACACATCGTTTTTTATTTCATTTAAAGCCGCCAAAGAATCAGTTTTTATTAAAAATGTTAAAACGTCTTCATTATGATCATCACGTATATCCGAATGATTTAAAGTTATTATTTTTACCTGTTTGGTATAGTCTTCCTGGATTTACGATATATTTATTCATCGTATATGGTATTACTTCTAGCATCACGGTGACATTATCATTTGGAATCGGAATGATTTTCATGCTTTTAGTATATGAATGGAAACATTACATTGCCCATCGGCCAATCCGTCCAATGACTCCATATGGAAGATGGCTAAAGAAACAGCATATACTCCATCATTATAAAAATGAGAACTACTGGTTTGGAGTATCGAATCTGTTTTACGACTTTTTGTTCAAGACATATAAAGAAGGAAAAGATGTCGAAACGAGTGAAACAGCTCGTAATTTGGAAGGTGAGAAAGCAGTGCAATAAGCACTGCCTTTTTTATTGCAATACATGTTTCGTTAAAAATGGAAAAATATGACGTAATTTGTCTATCGAAAAATCTTTGCTTATAAAAATAGATTGTCTACAATGAGATTAAGTTTCTGAATATTTATAAAATTTAGTAATTAATGTATTCATGGGAGGGGATTTTCTACTATTCGTATGGAAAAGAAAGGGGACGATATGAAGTGAAACAAGAATCATCTGCTCGTAAATTAAATAGTGAAATCAATTACACAGAAGTAGTACAATCTGCTGCATTTCAAAATTTATTACAAGCAAAGAAAAAATTTATTGTACCGATGAGTATTTTCTTTTTCAGTTTTTTTATTGCCTTGCCTATTTTAACATCGTATTCAAAAGTGCTCAATACACCAGTATTTGGTGATATTACATGGGCATGGGTGTTTGCATTTGCTCAGTTCGTTATGACGTGGGCATTGTGTATGATCTATAGTAAAAAAGCGGAATCATTTGATCGGTTATCGAATCAGATTCTTGAAAATGTAGATAAAGAGAGGGGATAAAGATTGAATACAACAGCTTTTACGTTGTTTTTAGTAATTGTTCTTGGGACGCTCGTCATTACGTACTATGCATCGAAAAAAACAAAAAATGCAAGCGATTTTTATACAGCAGGCGGTGGATTAACAGGATGGCAAAACGGTTTGGCGATTGCGGGTGATTACATGTCCGCTGCTTCTTTTCTTGGGATTGCTGGAGCCATAGCATTAACAGGTTTTGATGGTTTTTTTTATAGTATTGGTTTTCTTGTTGCCTATTTAGTTGTATTATATCTTGTTGCAGAGCCGCTTCGAAATCTTGGGAAATTTACGTTAGCAGATATGATTGCAGCGCGTTTTGATGCAAGAAAAGTACGCGGAGTAGCAGCGCTTAATACGATGACGATTTCGATTTTTTATATGATTGCACAGTTAGTCGGGGCAGGAGCACTTATTAAATTATTATTAGGAATCGAATACACAACGTCTGTATTGATTGTTGGGACGTTGATGACTGTATATGTTATTTTTGGCGGAATGACAGCAACGAGCTGGGTTCAAATTGTTAAAGCAGTATTATTAATGGCAGGTACATTTATTATTTCTGTTATTGTGTTTGCCAAGTTTAATTTTAGTATTACAGAAATGTTTGCACAAATGAAGACAGCAACACCGCTGAAAGAAGCATTTTTAAATCCAGGTGTGAAGTATAAAATTGGTTTAGATACCATTTCCTTGAATCTAGGACTTGTTCTTGGTACAGCGGGATTGCCTCATATTCTTGTTCGTTTCTTTACGGTTCGTGATGCCAAAACAGCTCGTCAATCTGTTGTATATGCAACGTGGCTAATCGGATTTTTTTACATTATGACAATTTTCTTAGGGTTTGGAGCGGCGGCATTTGTTGGGAATGAGGCAATTATCAAAGCGAATGCAGCAGGTAATATGGCAGCGCCAATGTTAGCGAAAGCGTTAGGTGGAAACTTTTTGTTTGCTTTCGTTTCGGCAGTAGCATTTGCGACAATTCTAGCTGTAGTAGCAGGACTTGTTTTAACAGCTGCATCAGCGTTTGCTCATGATTTCTATAATGAAATTTTACGACGAGGAAAAGCAACGGAAAAAGAACAAGTAAAAATGGCACGCTATGCTTCAGTGGGAGTTGCAGTATTTTCTATTATTTTAGCGTTATTTGCGCAAACATTAAATGTAGCATTCCTTGTATCACTTGCATTTGCTGTTGCGGCAAGTGCGAACTTACCGGTTATTTTATTCACAATATATTGGAAACGCTTTAATACTACGGGTGCAATTTGCGGTATGCTTGTTGGTTTAACTTCTGCTATTGTTCTCGTTGCGATGAGTCCGAATGTATGGAATCCAGTGGCTGGAAAAGCAATTTTTGTTGGGGACCCGTTATTTCCATATACAACACCAGGAATTGTCTCCATTCCACTTGGATTTTTAGCTGCCTATTTAGGGACAATTTTATCTAGTAAGAAAGAAGATGCCGCTAAATTTGATGAAATATTAGTAAAGTCGAATACAGGACATGGTATTAGTGACGTATCGGCGCATTAAGAAGCAGAGTGCTTTCTAGCTAAAGGAAAGCACTCTGTTTTTTATTTTACTAATTTTCTTTTTTGAATTTTTTAATTATCTGGTAGGATTTACCTCACTTTTGTGGAATGAAGGTTTAGGAAGAGAAAAATTCACATCATCATGAGGCACCGAACAGCTTTAGATATAAAAAGTTGTAATGGAAGGTGGAATGTATGGTGAAAACGAAGCAATCTGGAGAATTATTAGCAAAAGATGAAAAATACGTATGGCATGGAATGCGTCCGTATAGTCCGAATAGTACAATGATTGGAATGAAGGCAGAGGGCTGCTGGGTGGAAGATAGTGAAGGAAACCGCTATTTAGATGGAATGAGCGGTCTTTGGTGTGTGAATAGTGGCTATGGAAGAAAAGAACTAGCTGATGCTGCGTATGAACAGTTACAAAAACTTTCTTATTTTCCGATGTCACAATCACATGAACCAGCAATTCAATTAGCAGAAAAATTAAATGAATGGCTTGGCGGGGATTACGTTATTTTCTTCTCTAATAGTGGTTCAGAGGCAAATGAGACGGCGTTTAAAATTGCTCGTCAATATTATGCATATAAAGGAGAACCGCATCGTTTTAAAGTTATGGCACGCTACCGCGGTTATCATGGAAATACGATGGCGGCGATGGCAGCCACAGGACAAGCACAGCGGAAATATCAATATGAGCCGTTAGCGGCAGGCTTCTTACATGTTACACCGCCAGACTGTTATCGTATGCCAGGAATTGATGAACAGAATATTTACGATGTGGAATGTGTAAAAGAAATTGATCGCGTGATGACGTGGGAATTGAGTGAAACGATAGCGGCATTTATTATGGAACCAATTATCACAGGCGGAGGTATTTTAATGCCGCCGCAAAATTATATGAAGGCTGTCCATGAAACGTGCAAAAAGCATGGGGCACTTCTTATTAGTGATGAGGTCATTTGTGGTTTTGGACGTACAGGAAAACCATTTGGATTTATGCATTATGATGTAAAGCCAGATATTATTACGACGGCAAAAGGAATTACAAGTGGATATTTACCATTGTCCGTAACGGCAGTGAAAAAAGAAATTTATGAGGCGTTTCAAGGGGCAGGAGAATACGAGTTTTTCCGCCATATTAATACATTTGGCGGAAATCCAGCTGCTTGTGCATTAGCGCTTAAAAATTTAGAAATTATGGAGAACGAAGGGTTGATTGATCGTTCTGCTCAGATGGGGTCTCTTCTATTAGAACAATTAAAAGACGCGATTGGCGACCATCCATATGTAGGAGATATTCGCGGAAAAGGGTTACTCGTTGGAATTGAACTTGTAAACGATAAAGCGACGAAAGAGCCAATTGATGGGGACAAAATTGCAAGTGTTGTGAATGCATGTAAAGAAAAAGGATTACTTATTGGCCGCAATGGTATGACGACAGCGGGTTATAATAACATTTTAACGTTAGCGCCGCCGCTGGTAATTTCTAGCGAAGAAATTACGTTTGTTGTAGAAACGGTGAAGGCGGCGATGGAACGTATTTGATAAAAGGTGAAAAGCGAGCCAGAAGGATAAGGCTCGCTTTTCGGTTTGTTGTTTATTGAAAAGAGTACATACATGTATAATATATTTGCTGCTTTATGGAGAGCGAGAAAAACTGTTATTAGCAGGGTAAAGGGACAATATAAAAAGTGTGATTAGGTTAATGAATTTGAAATGAACGGAGAAATAAATATGTTATTAAATCAACGTTTTACAATCGGTGAAATGGCAAAAATGCATAATATTCCTGAATCGACATTGCGGTATTATGATGAAAAAGGTATCTTTCATCCAGCAATTGTTGATTCACAAACGAATTATCGATACTATACGATTGGTCAATTTTCAATGCTAGATACGATTAAGTTTTTACGTCAGTTAAACATACCGCTAAAAGAAATTAAACGATACATAGATGAAAGAACACCATCATTTGCATTGAATTTATTAGAAAAGCAGGAAGAGATGTTATTAAAAAAACAAAGGGAAATTGAATATACATTAGCAAAAATAAAACATAAAATTCGTTTAATGAAAGAAGCTGTGCAAACAAATACTCATACGGTCTTTTTTACAGAAATACCAAAGCGTAAAATTACGTCTTTACCTATTACTCCAAATGTAACGGATGACATGTTTGAATATTATATTCATTCACTTCAAAAAAATATGAAACAAGTAGATAATAGTTTGTTTTCGGGTGATATAGGTGTTACTGTAGCAAAAGATGCATTATTACAACATGATTTTCAAGCGTACAATAGCGTATTCATTCTTCTTGATTACATGCCATTTCAAATTGCTACTTCTAATGTAATTGAAGAAGGGATATATGCGTGTGCGTATCATCATGGACCATACGAAGAAACCGATAAGACTTACATAAGGCTGCTACTAGCTATTGAGCAGGATGGGTATGAAATATGTGGTGATGCAATTGAACTAGCCTTAATTGATTTGTCTGTAACGAGTAATCAAGAGGAGCAAGTGACAGAAATCCAAATCCCTGTGATCAAAAAAAGATAAAGTGAAACTTCCTTCTGGGAGCGTTTTTTCCCAGAAGGTTAGTTGAACCAATCGGGCTTTTACGGGCAGTTGTCCCCCCACCTATCTTCTTTTCTTTTCTTTTCTTTTCTTTTCTTTGCATGTTGAGGTGAGGGTCTTACTGCCCGTTAATGCGGGATAAAGTGAAACTTCCATTAGTGGGTGGCTTACTATCCGCAAATAGCGGGATAAAATAGGTAGGACATCATGAATAACAAAATATATTGTTTACTTCTCTCTTGACCTTCAAGTAACTTGAAGGTTTAAAATGTGAACAGAGAGTCGTAAAGGAGAGTTTTGTTATGGAAGCAACTGAGACTTTAAGAGAAAAACCGATTAAAAGTTTATTTATTTCGTATTTAATTCCGGCTGTACTTGGAATGGTACTGATGTCGGTGAATATTATGATTGATGCAGTTATGGTTAGCCGAGGTGTGGGGGCGAATGGTTTGGCAGGAGTAAATGTTGCTGTTCCCGCATTTTCCATCTTTTTCTCGATCTCATTATGGATAGGAATGGGCGGAGCAACAATGTATTCTATCGCTTTAGGAGAAAATAAAATAGAGCGAGCACGTTCTATTTTCACGCAATCTATGACGGTAGCCGTTGCTATTGTTGGTGTGTTAATGATTATTTGTTTATGGAAAATAGAAGATATAGCTTATTTATTTGGAGCAAATGATGTGATTTTACCGTATTCATTAGATTATCTCCATGTATTATTTACATTTGGAATGGTATATGTATTAGAAAATGTTTTGAGTACATTTATACGAAATGATGGAAATCCGAATTTAGCTATGGCAGGTTTAATTATCACAGCCGTATTAAACATTGTATTTAATTATATTTTTATCTTCATTCTTGGCTGGGGTGTGACAGGATCAGCAGCTGCTACTATTTTATCTGCAGCAATTGGTTTTCTTGTGCTGCTGAGTCATTTCTTTAGAAAAAACAGTATTTTAAAATGGACGAAATTACATTTAGAATGGTCGACGGTAAAACAAATTATGATCATCGGTTTTCCAAGTTTCACGACAGAGGTTACGGTAGCAATTGTAACAATTGGTTTTAACGTTACTTTTATTCAGTACGCTGGTGAGCAAGGCGTTGCATCCTATGCTATGGTAAACAGTATTCATGCCGTGACGCTACTTTTATTCTTTGGAGTTGGGGCAGCACTACAACCTATCGCGAGCTTCCATTATGGTGCAAATTTATCGGAAAGGTTGAAAGAAGGGTTACGGCTTGCGGTAAAAACAGCTGTTGTACTCGGTGCTATCGCAACAATAATCGGTTTATTCTTTGGGAAATATCTTATCGGTTTATTTGACGTTCAATCTGAAGAATTATTAAATATGACGATAATAGGAATCAGTTTATTCTTCACGCAATATGTATTTTTAGGTTATAACATTGTATATGGAGAGTATTTTCAATCTGTAAGACAAACAACAAAATCTGTTTTTATTATATTGAGCCGTGGATTGCTGCTTATCATACCTCTTCTGTGGATCATGCCGAAATTGTTTGGTGTAAATGGAATATGGATTGTAATGCCTGTGGCCGAACTAATAACAGCGTGTGCGGTATTTGCAATGAATCGTTTTTCACATCCAGTTTCTATACAAATGTTGGCAGAGAAACATATATAATGATGAGATCCCCTTAATGTGTTAAGGGGATTTTTTGCTATTCATAGACAGAATTTCTACTTTAAAATTCGAAGCACCACTTTAATTTCAGTATGATTTTTGTGAAAAATTGTATTGTATACATTATTCTATATTTCTATTTAGTATGGAAATATTACTTTTAAAGGATGAAATAGGTTGAATTGGAAAAAGGAACTACACAAATAATCAGAAGAATATTATGATGGAAAAAATAGAGAGATGGGAGTATTTGTAGAAATGCTAAAAAGAAAAAAGTGGATAACGTATAGCGTGATTCTTTTGATGATTGTAGTTGGTTATATGAGTACTTTACAATATATTATTTACAAGCATGGACATATGAAAGCACCGAATGATGCAGAGTATATGATTGTACTTGGCGCCCGTGTGAACGGAACAGAACCATCTTATTCTCTGCAATATCGTATTGATAAAGCCGCTGAATATTTAAAAACACATCCAGAAACAACTGTAATTGTGTCTGGTGGTAAAGGAAAAGGGGAGAAAATCTCCGAAGCTTTAGCTATGAAACAAGGATTAATGGAACAGGGAATTCAAGAAGAACGAATTACAATGGAAGATCGTTCTACAAATACAAATGAAAACATACAATTCTCAAAATCTCTTATTCCAACAAATAAGAAAAAAGGAATTATTGTAACGAGCGATTTTCATATGTACTGTGCAAAAAAGATTGCTGAAAAACAAGGATTGCAGTTAGAGGGATTGTCTGCAAGAACACCAAAACCTGTTATCATTCAATCTAATGTTCGAGAATATTTGGCAATTACAAAGTATTGGCTCATGGATCAAATATAACGGGAAATCTTACAAAACTGTAATTTAGCTGAAAGATAAAACGATAGTTTCTAAAGTTTTGGAATGGCATAATAAAAGTAACAAAAACAACAAAACTTTAGAGGTGAATCGTATGAAAAGCAATAATATTTTATCTTCATTATGTTATTTTAGTATTTTCTTTGCACCATTCTTATTTCCAATTATCGTCTACTTTATTGCTGAAGGTGACGTGAAATATCATGCGAAAAAAGCACTATGGACGCATATAATTCCATTCATTATCTTATTTGGAGGCTTTGCTTTTTCGGGGGCAGTTGGTATTGGTATGGGAGACGCTGCAAGTGTTGGTGTGATTGTAACCTATATCATTTGTGCAGTTGTAGGAATTTATTATTGTGTTTGGAATATTGTAAAAGGTGTGAAGGTGTTGAAAGCAGCTTAATTATGTATGAAAGGATCAATCAAATAAGATTGGTCCTTTTTTATATGTCATTTTGTCATAAACATATCATTTGTCTATAAGTGAAAAATATGTTAATTATTGAGTATTCAGATTACAGGAGGCAGGATATTATGAATGAAGTTATACATAAAATGGAGCAACACGTATCAGTTCGTAAATATAAAAAGGAACCGATTCCAAAGAATATAATTGAAAGAATGATTGAAGCAGCACAGCATGCGGCATCATCACATTTTGTGCAAGCTTATTCTGTTGTATATGTAACAGATGAAGCATTAAAAGAACAATTAGCGGAGCTATCTGGAAATCGTCATGTGAAAAGTTGCGCGGCATTCTTTGTTTGCTGTGCAGATTTAAAGCGATTGGAAATAGCATGTGAGAAGCATGGAACAGAAATTAAATCTGATACAACAGAAAATTTCATTGTGGCAACGGTAGATGCTTCCCTGTTTGCTCAAAATTTAGCACTTGCTGCTGAATCTCTTGGATATGGCATTTGTTATATTGGCGGCATTCGTAATAATCCAGAGCAAGTAAGCGAATTATTACATTTGCCGGATAAAGTATATCCAGTCTTCGGAATGACACTTGGTGTACCGGATGAAAATCATGGGGTGAAACCTCGATTATCAGTTGGAGCTATTTTACATGAAAATGTATATGATGAGAAAAAATATAATGAATTATTGGATGAATACGATCATACGACAAATCAGTATTATAAAGAAAGATTAACAAATCAAAAGGATGTGACATGGACTGGTTCAATGAGTGCGTTTATGTCACAGGAGAAGCGATTGCATATGAAAGAATTTTTGGATAAAAAGGGATTTAATAAAAAATAATGTAGAAAAAGCGGCTATTACATATGCCGCTTTCTTTCATGTATTTTGGAATTGTTCTACTGTTTACAAGCCTCTACATCAATCCCCGCAGCAATTAATTTCTTTTCTCCTTCTTGTTCAATAATCTTTTGTAGTTTTGATAAGAACGAATCAAAATCTGTATGCTGTGCAACTTGGAATGTCATTTTATGTTCAATTGGAAGCCATGTATCAATGTCTGCTTCATTATGTTGGATTTTTACTTCTAGCTTATCTAGAGCGTTTGCTACTTTTGCTTCATATGTTTCTTTTTCTTCAAATTCCATCCATAGGTCATATAATTCTTCTCCAAGTGGACCTGACAGTGTATGTTTAATATTCAGGATTGCTTGCTGTTCGTTTTCTTGTTTTTTTCGCTTTAATTCTTCACTATTCATTGTATCAAACGCAGGGATATCACCAGCTTCAGCTTCAACTAAATCGTGAATAATTACCATTTTAAGTAACTTTTCTATATTCACTTCTTTATCTAAATAAGGCTGAACGAGGATAGCCATGAGTGACATACGCCATGTATGCTCTGCTACACTCTCTTGACGGCCGTTAGAAAGCCAACTGTGCCGCATTTCGTATTTTAGTTTTTCTGCTAGTGCAATTACTTTTAAAATATTATATTCCATATAAATCTCCCCTCTATATATATTAATCTTAATACGAAAATGAAATGTGTCAATTTTATGCGTTTATTGCGATAAATAGAAGACTATGGAATTTTAGCATCACGTTTAGCTGCAGTTGGATATGCAGATACAAAACCGGTTGCTGCAAATGATTCTCCAGAAAACTGGCAAAAAACCCGTCGTGTTGTCATTTATATTAAAGAGCTTTAAATTAGATAAAAATGTAATAATTTACCGTTTTTTTATCTAATTTTAAAAAAAAAACAAAAATACAAGTATTCTTTTAAAAAAATATTTAAATTTTATCATTTTATTTTGTATAATGAAGGAGAATGTTAACATTAAATATTAGGATATCTCTATACATAGAAAGGGAGAATTATTAGAATGGCACATAAAATTTTAGTTGTAGATGATGCAATGTTTATGAGAACGATGATTAAAAACTTATTAAAAAGCAGTACTGAGTTTGAAGTAATTGGTGAAGCAGAAAATGGATTGGAAGCTATCCAAAAATATCAAGAATTGAAGCCAGACATTGTAACGCTTGATATTACAATGCCAGAAATGGATGGATTAGAAGCATTAAAAGAACTTATAAAGATTGATGCAAGCGCAAAAGTTGTCATCTGTTCTGCTATGGGACAACAAGGTATGGTATTGGATGCAATTAAAAGTGGAGCAAAAGATTTTATTGTAAAACCGTTCCAAGCGGATCGTGTAATTGAAGCATTAACAAAAGTAGCAACAAACTAACATACAAAATAACTGGAGGCGCCAACTTGAACATAAGCTATTGTATATGTAATGAAAAAAGGGTGCCTCCTTTTTATATCCTTTCTATTAGTTTATGAAACATTAAATTAATATACATAAATTATAGGTTTCCAGAACGGACAGGTAGGGGATTGATATGCAAACAGACTTATTAAGTATTTTTTTCGAAGAGTCAGAAGAGCATTTACAAGCGTTAAATGAAAATGTGCTCATATTGGAACAAAAACCAGGAGACATGGAAGTTGTTGGGGAAATTTTCCGATCTGCACATACATTTAAAGGGATGTCTGCTAGTATGGGTTTCACAGAAATGGCAGATTTAACTCATAAAATGGAGAATGTATTAGATGAAATTCGTCACGGCAATATAGCTGTAAATGCTAACATTATTGATGTGATTTTTGAATGTATCGATAATTTAGAGAAAATGGTTGCGGATGTGCAGCAAGGTGGTATGGGGAACATTCATGTTGCTAGTACAAAACAAAAATTAGAAGCATTGCTTCATGGTGATCAACCTGCGGAGCAAGCTGAAAACGCGATAGAGCAAAATCTAGATGATAATGCATCTGCATCTCATGTGGTACATATTTCTATTCAGCAGCAGGCGATGTTAAAAGCAGTGCGCGCGATTATGTGTATTGAGGCATTGCAAAGCCTTGGGAAAATTGAAAAAACAGTGCCGACTGTAGAGGAAATTGAAGCGGATACGTTTGATTTTGAATTTACCGTTTATTTAAAAACAGAGCGAAGCGAAGAAGAAATTCAGCAAGCTGTACTTCACGTATCTGAAATTGAAAAAGCAGAAGTAAAGAAATTAGAAGTATTGTCGTCTGTAAAAATAGAGGAAAAGCAAACTGTTCAAGAGAGAGAGCTTCCGCAGCAAACATCAGTAAAAGAACCTGCAAAGGCAAAAGGTAAAAATGCGAAGGTTGAAAATCGTTCGATTCGTGTACAACTAGATAAAATTGAGCGCTTAATGAATATGTTTGAAGAAAGTGTCATTGAACGCGGAAGAATTGATGAATTAGCAGAATCCATTCAAAATAAAGAATTGATTGAGCATTTGAACCGATTAGGAGACATTTCAAAGGATATTCAAAATGTTTTACTAAATATGCGCATGGTTCCAATTGAAACGGTTTTTAATCGTTTTCCGCGTATGGTACGTATGCTTGCAAAGGAACTTGGAAAGAAAATTGATTTGCAAATTACAGGTGAAGATACAGAAGTCGATAAGATTGTTATTGATGAGATTGGGGATCCACTTGTACATATTATTCGTAATGCAATCGACCATGGTATTGAAACTGTTGATGTAAGGCGTAATGCTGGAAAAAGCGAAACAGGAACAATTAAACTCGAGGCATTTCATAGTGGTAATCATGTTGTCATTCAAATCTCTGATAATGGCAGTGGTATTCATAAAGGAAGAGTATTGAAAAAAGCGATTCAAAATGGCGTTGTGACAGAAGCAGAAGCGAATAAACTAACGGACCGTGAAGTGTACGAGCTTATCCTTGCACCGGGATTTAGTACAGCGGAAGTTGTTTCTGATTTATCAGGCCGCGGTGTAGGGCTAGATGTTGTGAAACATACAATTAATAGTTTAGGTGGACATGTAATTATTGAATCAGAAGAAGGGAAAGGAAGTACGTTCCGCATCGAGCTTCCGTTAACACTTTCTATCATTCAATCAATGCTCGTTCAAACAAATGAAACACGCTATGCCCTGCCGCTTGGAAATATCGTTGAAGCGGTTCGTATTAGAAAAGAAGATATTCAAACACTGCAAGGAAAAGATATTTTAAATTATCGTGATCAAGTTATTGAAGTAAAACATTTAAGCGTTATTTTCGGTGAAAAGACATTAGAAGAAGCATTGGCAACATATGAGGGACAAATGGTTCCAGTTTTAATTGTTCGTAACTCACGTCGCAGTTACGGATTAGTTGTAAACACGATTATTGGTCAAAGAGAAATTGTACTAAAATCACTGGGGGACTTTTTTGCTGATAGTGTAACATATTTTTCTGGTGCAACGATTCTTGGTGACGGACGAGTAGTTCTCATTTTGAATCCGGAAGGTTTATAAGATGAATAAACTCCTCAACGCATATGGTTGGGGAGTTTTAGATTATCTTGCTATTTGCGGGTAACAACCTCTCTAACGTAAGCTTCAGAAGAAGCAAAGATATGTGGTGGATAACTGCTGGCATGTACCCGATTGGTGGAATCTTTCCATCAGTAGGACATGAAGAAAACCTTCACTGATGGAGGTTTTACTCTATATATTAGCTGCTTTTTGTAATAAATTTGTTAAAATGTATAGATTTTAGTTGTTTTCTTTAGTAAATTTGTATTTAATTTTATATGGACATTAAATTATTAAAATGTAAAAATGCCATGATGATATAGAGAAAGAGCGATATGAGGGGGTTTAGCAAATGGCTGAACAACAGAAACACGGAGACAGTGGTACACTTGTACTTGAGAAAGATCATTCACATTTATTAACACAACAAGAATGTGATATTCTCGGAGAAATTGCAAATATATCATTTGGCTCAGCTTCAACGGTATTGTCAACTTTATTAAATCGACAAGTGAGTATTACTGCTCCTCACGTAGAAGTAATAGATTTATATGATACGAGTGAAGTTGAAACTCCACATGTTGTATTAAATATTAATTTTACAAAAGGTCTTGAGATGGAGAATTTGCTTGTGATCAAGCAAGATGTTGCGTTAGCAATTGCGGATTTAATGATGATGGGGACAGGCGAAATTGAAGACGGAAAAGAACTGTCCGAATTAGAATTAAGTGCTGTTAAAGAAGCGATGAACCAAATGATGGGATTTGCAGCAACTTCTATGTCGGAATTTTTCCAAGATGTTGTAGATATGTCTCCTCCGACAATTCAAGTTGTTACCCTTAAGGAAGAAATGGAGAAAATTTCTGATGTAGATAATAGTGGTGCGATTATTAAAGTATCATTTGATTTGAAAGTCGATGATTTAGTAAATTCAAAACTTGTACAAATTATTTCAGTAGAAGGTGCAAGGAAAATGGTTAATAAGCTGCTGCAGTTATCAGGAGATCTAGAGGAGCAAGAAGATCCTTCAGTAGTAGAAGTATTAACCCAAGAAGAGAAAGATGTCATTGGCGAAATTGCTAATATATCAATTGGTTCAGCTTCTACTGTTTTATCGACATTGTTGAATCAACCTGTAACCATCAGTACACCACAAGTTGAAACGATTAGTATTCGCCGTTATGACGATATGCCTGTTCCGTTTGTTATTTTAAATGTAGATTTCGTTGAAGGGTTACAACATGAAAATATATTTGTATTTTCCAAAGATGTTGCTTTAACGATGGTAGATTTAATGATGATGGGAACTGGTGAAATTGATCCGGAACAAGAGCTGACTGAATTGGAATTAAGCGGCGTAAAAGAAATAATGAACCAAATGATGGGGCATGCAGCGACGGCAATGTCTGAAATGTTCTCAGAGAAAATGGATATTTCACCGCCAACAGTTAAATTTGTTAGTCTTCATGAAGAAATGGAGAGTATGAGTGTAAGTAGTCAGATGGATGAGCTCGTTCAAATTACATTTCAATTGGAAATTGGCAATTTAGTTCATTCGAAGATGTATCAAATCTTGCCAATACCAGAAGCAAAGGCAATGGTAAGGCGTTTACTTCCACAGGTAGAAGATGAAGGAATAATAGAGAAGCAAGAGGAACATGTAAAAGCTCCTACAGTACAGCCTGTACAGGTACAAGAAACAAAGGCTGAAGTTAATACATATGTGCAATCGGATATATTACAAAATGTAGAAGTGAACTTGAAATTTGTATTTGGAAGTACGATGAAAACAATTGAAGATATTTTAAATTTACATGAAAATGAAACAGTGTTCCTGGACGAAAGTACTGAGGAGCTGATTCATATTTATGTAAATGATGTGTTAGTGGCTTACGGAGAGCTTGTAAATGTGGATGGATTTTTCGGTGTGAAAGTAATGAAATCGCTGTGATTCATCATGCTAGGAGTTAGAAATGAAAAATATAAGGTATTTTCTCAGTAGCTGTATGGTTTTGCAACTGTTAATGCTGTTTCCTATATATAGTAGGGCAGAAGCAATTGAGAATCCTCCTGCTGCAAAACAAGAAAATAATGAACAAGTAGAAGAACAAAATATAAACACGGAAATAGGACATATTACCGTAAGTAAGACAAAAGCTATTGTCGGTGAAACAATTCACATTGCGATTGAACCAAAAGAATTACGAGTTCAAAAATTGCTGGGGCGGCTTCATTTATCCAATAACGAACAGCAATATGAACAAGAACGCCAGTTATCTTTTACATACGATGAAGAGATGAAACGATGGACTGCAAACTATACAGTTACCCCGTACGATTTAGAGGGAAACTGGCAGCTTGATGTTCTTATGTATGGTGACGGGGAACCGATAGAGCAAAAAGTAGATCTTGTGCAAATTGAAAATAAAGAACCTCTTCCTGATAAGGAAGGTCCAAAGTTGGAGGAATTTCTGATTTCGGATCATCCAGAGGGTACACTTGAAATGAAAAAAGGTGAATCACTGACTATTCATGCTAAGGGAAAAGATGCGGTGTCAACTGTTAAACAAACTACGGTTCGATTAGAAGGGAAAGAAACAAATTTCTCCTTCCAGCTTCAATATGATAAAAAGGAAGATAGCTGGATAGGAACGTATAAAATTACCGAGGCAATGCCAATTGGTGTATACAAACTTATGATTGAATTAGTTGATGCAGCGGGGAATACAAGTGTGACGGAAAGTCAGTACGTTGTTTCAGTTGTAGAAGAGCAAAAGACAGCAGATTCAACGAAAGAACAATCGGAAGAACAAAAACAGCAGGAAGAAACAAAAGTTGTAGCTCCTCCGAAAGAGGCAATTATTACAGTAACAGAACCACCAAAACAAAAGCAGTATGATACTAGTTATACACAAGCTGCAGAAGTAAAAGAGAAACAAAAAGCGCCACATAATAAAGGCGTAGTACAACCAAAGAAAGAAGACAAGAAGGAAGAAAAGAAACAACAGACTGGGGTACAGTCTTCCGATTTATTTGCTATCATATCTGGAGGGTTTTTAATATTTTTCATACTAAAAAGTAATAAAGACTGGAGTTCATAGAGTAAAACTTTCGTCGATTGGATAAAAATAAAGCGCTGCAGTGAATCACTGCAGCGTGTATAAGAGGGAGGGCTGTGTATGGAAATTAATCGAGTGACAACAGGAAAAACAACATTTGAACCATTACAACAGCCTTCAAGTTTGGATAAAGGGGAAGTAACTACACAGCAAAAACAGAATACAATATCGTTTGCGATTGACCGTCATATCGTTACAAAAGGAGAGCAAGTCGGAATTATAGTATCAAATGTTCAAGATGGGCAAGTTGCTGTGCGCATCATTTTAAATGAACTAAAGTCGGTCTTACAATTGTTTCAGCAGCTACAATCGTTATTGGAGCAGCCAAAGGGACAAAATGAGCAAATGTATCAAGGGATTTTACAAAACGTGCAGGAGCTTGTAAAACATGTACATGTTCGGCAAATTCCATTATTAGATGGAACATACGATTTTATTGAATTGCCGGTCTCTTTTCAGCAATATGGGAAACAAGTGACGATACCTTTGCTAGATGTCCTTGCTTTTACTCATATGCTAGAGCAAGATTCTTCTAAAGTAGAGATGGTTGTTCAAACGATAACAGCGTATATGATGAAACTATCAAACGAAAGTACAGGTATTGATGCAACAACTATTGTTTCAAAAGAACTTGATGTCGGTATGTGGAGAGCGTTAGCTGAAATGAGTATGACACAATTATCGCAACAGATGAAACAATGGACAATGCAACATAAATGGTCAATTACAATCTTTTTTCTACTCATTTGGATGATTTGTATATTTGTTATATAGGGGTAACAATAAAATCTTTTTATTTTTATATAAAGATTTAAAGGGAGAAAATACAATGAGTTTAGTAAAAAAGATTACAATCGTGAATTCAATTTTCATTATATTACTCGTATTGTTGTCTGTGTGTAGTAGTTTTGTTGTGTATACGTATGATCAAAAAAGACAACGTACAATGATGGAAGCGAATGAAACGATGCAGTTATATGATTCTATTCGCTTTCAATTTATGTCTGCTACAGCTTCAGTTCAAAGTGCCTTTATACAAGAGCCAAATGATGATCGTAGTGAAGAGGAACGAATAGAGGAATCAGTTGCAAAATTTAACGATGCAAAGAAGGCATATGAGCATATTCAACAGGATGTAGAGAAACTCGGAAAGAGTAGTTATACAACAAATTTTTATAAGCAATTGCAATTGCAAGTTACTGAGGGAAATAAACAAATTGGTGAGTTGCAAAATGTAATAAAGCAAGATCGTCTGCAAGCGTATATTCAAGCGAAACAGGCACTTCGAGTAATTGATTCTGGTGTGAATTTAGCGAATACGCAAAAAAATTCGATTCAAGAAACATTAAGAAATCGTATGGATGAGATTGATGGGACAATACAGTTTATTCGAACTAGTATTACTGTGATGATGGTCATTGTAAGTATTGTTCTTATTATTGTTAATTTCTTGATGATTAAACGTTCTTTACAACCGTTAAGTCAAGTAGCTCGTAAGTTAGAAGCTTTTTCAGGTGAGGAAGCAGATTTATCGTTTCGACTGCAGTATAGAAAACGTAATGAAATTGGCCGCCTTGTAATCGGATTTAATAGCTGTATGGATGAATTGCAGCGAATGATGCTTCATGTTAAAGAAGTAACAAAGGCGGTAACGGAACAATCGAATCGCGTTATGGTTACGTCGGGTGAAGTGGCAGCATCAGTTTCAGGACAAGCAGGGACATTTACAAATATGTCTACACATATGTCTGAACAGGCAAAAGTGATGAATGATAGTTTACAAGCGGCTGAAGATATGTCTAATCGTGTGCAACGCGTAGCGGAAGTGGCGTCTTATGTTGCTGAAACGACGGGACATGCAACGCATCAAGCAGAAGATGGGCGCAAACAAATTCGTCAATCTGTAGAACAAGTCGACACGATTCATCAGTCGGTAAATCATACAGCAAATGTAATTGGAAGTTTAGCAACAAGTTCGAAGCAAATTGAAAGATTAATTGAAGCCATCCGCGATATTGCTGAACAGACGAACTTATTAGCACTCAACGCTTCTATTGAAGCAGCGCGTGCTGGTGAACATGGACGAGGATTTGCTGTTGTTGCAGAGGAAGTGCGTAAATTAGCAGAGCAGTCTAAAGGAGAAACGACAGAAATTCAAGGATTTATTATGCAAATTTATAATGACATTCAACGAGCAACCGCAGCGATTTCGCAAGGTGTAATGGAATCGAAAAAAGGACAAACGATGATGCATGAAGCAGGTGCGGCTGTGGATGGTATCGTACAAGAAATTGCAAAAATTGCAAATGAAATGCAGGAAGTATCTGTACAAACAGAGGAAATGGCAACGCACGTAGAAGATATGCAGCAAACATTACAAACAGTTGCAAATCAATCGACGCGGTATGCAGAACAAACAGAACATATTTCAGTACAGGCTCGTGAACAGGCAGCGGCAGTCGATGTGATGAAACAAGAAGCCGAATCATCTAAACATGTGTCTAATGAGCTCTCAGATGTTATTGGTCGCTATAAATTATCTTAGTTTGTGTCAATATAAAAAGGTCGCTATTCAGTGATGAAAGCGACCTTTTTATATTGGTTTTATCCCGCTATTCGCGGGTACCCCTACCTAAAGACTGAGAGAAAAGCGAGGAAGATAGGTGAGGGACAACTTCCCGTAAAAGCCCGATTGGTGAGAGTTTTCCATCAATGGGAAATGAAGAAAACTCCCACTGATGGGAGTTTCATTTTATATTTTTTCATAGAAAAATGTATCAAAGCGCTGTAAGTTATAGCGCTCCGGAGTTAAAATTTGTTCGGTGCTACCGACAAATAATACTCCGCCTTTCTTGAGGGAACGGCTGAATTTTTCGTATATCTGTGTTCGTGCTTCCTCTGTAAAATAAATCATGACGTTTCGGCAAATAATTAAATCGAAATTTGTATCGAATGCTTGCAATAATAAGTCATGTTGTTTAAATGTAATTGGTTGTTTTATATCAGGATGAATGCTATATTCTTCATTTTCTTTTATAAAATATGTTTGTTTCACAGCACTTGGCACTTCTTTTAAAGAACGATCAGAATATGTGCCGCGTTTTGCTTTTTCTAAAATATTTAAATCGAGATCAGTCGCATGAATTTCAAAACGATATTTTGATAGAATTTGCGAAAGAATGATAGATAATGTATATGGTTCTTCCCCAGCTGCACAAGCAGCGCTCCACATTTTTAATTTTCCGCTATTCTGCCCAATGAGTTTAGGTAACACTTTCGTTTCAAGAGCATCCCACCTTTCACGATTGCGGTAAAATTCAGACACGTTAATTGTTAAATGATCAATAAACGCGGTGAACAGGTGGGGATTATTTTGTAGTTCACGAAGAAATTGTATATAACTCTCATAACCTTTTCGCGTAATAAAAGAATCAATTCTTCTCTTCATCCTATCTTGTTTATATAACGAAATATCGATATTGAAGTGTTGTTTAAACTGTGCAATGAAATAGGTATAGTCTTGTTCTAGCATGATTATGACATAGGCACAATATTTGTATATTGTGCCCCCTCCTTTTTATATTGTGTACTACATTATGCGGATTTTTTGTTCAAAACTTGTTCTAACTTGCTTATCCTGTAGAATCGGTAAATCAAAAATAAGAGCATCTGTACCTATTTCTTTGGCAACGTCTACTGGAATAACAGCTGTATGTTTGTCACCGTTATAAAAACAAAGTACTAAATCTGTATTTTCAATGATTTGTTTTACAAAAAATATATATTCTGAACGATAAACCGCTTCGCTTGGATGATTAAAAGAAAAAAACTGTGATCCGTGTGCTTTTAAATATGTCACAATATCTTGAAATTCATTGGATAATACATGTAACGGCTGCAACGTGTATATGTATAAATTAGGAGCAAGGCGCTCATTTTCAACGAAAAAACGAAGTACTTCATTTTCAATTGATTTATAGCATAGTACATAGATATTATGTTTATAAGCGTATTCAGATAAAAAGTTTTTAATTTCTGTTTGATCTAATGTTGTTAGTTGATTAGAACCACAAAGAAAGATATTCATAGATTTATGCCACCTCATCGTAAATTGTAACATATCTCCTGCAAAAAATAACTGCAAATTATCGTTTGGCAGAGTATAATTGTAAATAGATAGATTTTACGATAAATCAGTCGGGCGCTTATGGGCATCTTACCTATCTTTGATATTTTCTCTAAGTCTTGAGATGGGGAGCGTATTGCCCATGAGTAGCAGGATAAAAAATTAAATAGGTGATACATATATGTTACGTTTTGTGCCCAGCAATCCAGTTTTATCGCACATACCGCCTCAGTTACCAATACAAAAGGAAGCTAAGGATATGCTGCGACCTGCTTTTTCGGATAAATTACATGCTGATCCGAAAAAAGAAAAATTACTCGAACAAATGGAGGCTCTTGTCGGTAATATCGGGGAAATAAAAGAAAAAATTGAACAAGAATTAACACTTGATAACATTATGGAATATAAGAGTACAGTGAAATCATTTTTGAATTTCTATGTAGATAATTTGATGCAGTATAAAGATGTATTAACACGTCATCCACGTTACGGTTATTCGCAAAAAATGACGGTTGTCAAACAAGTCGAAAATGAACTGAATGACTTAGAAGACATTATGAACCTAGTCAATACGAAAACGGGACATTTAGAAATATTAGATCAAATTGGAGAAATTCACGGTTTAATTGTCAATTTAGTATTGTAAAAGGAAGGAAACAGCATGTATACAAAATTATATGAACAGCTTATGGAAATCAAAGATACATACGAAAATATTAGTGCTTTCGGAGAACAAATTTATGAATATTTACAGCAAAAAAAAGTAACAGATGTACAATCTTTACATGTAAAACAACTTCAGCATATTGAACAAGCTAAACAGTTATCCCTTCGTTTTCAAGAAATGATAGAGAACGATTGTAAAGAAAAAGGAATAAGCATAATCAAAGTTCGTTCTTTATTTTCCTATTTTTCGGAAGAGGAAATTAAAAAAATGGAAGAATTACAAAAAATATTAACAGACTTAGAGAAAAATACAAAAACGATACTTTCGAAAAATCAATATTACTTAAACGTACTATTAAAAACTACAGAAAGTATGGTAGATTCGGTTTCGGAATTTAATCTCGAGAGGAACCAAAACTCACAAATTTTTATGAATGAGCTATTGTAGATAAGGGAGAAGTGAAGAAAAATGAGACTATCAGATTATAATACATCGTTGTCTGGGATGCTGGCGGCACAATCAGGACTTCAAGTGACGAAACAAAACCTTTCTAACATACATACACCAGGTTATGTTCGTCAAACAGTGAAGTATGGAGCTGTCGGAGGAAGTAATGGATATACACCTGAACAACGAATTGGCTACGGTGTACAGACATTAGGTGTGGATCGTGTAACAGATGAAGTAAAGACACGCCAATATAATGAACAGTTATCGCAACTGGCATATTATTCGTATATGAATTCAACTTTATCCCAAGTAGAATCAATGGCAGGATCTACAAATGGAAATTCATTATCGAATGTAATGGATCAATTTTTTAATGCATTTCGTGAGGTGGCGAAACATCCAGATCAGCCTACCTACTATCAGTCGTTAATTGCGCAAACAAATGGATTTACACACCAACTGAATGTTCTTGCGAAAAACTTCGAACAAGCAGAAATGCAAACAGGAAAAGATGTAACGCAGCATGTGAATGAATTTAATCAATTAGCTCACAAGTTAGCAGAGGCAAATCAAAAAATTGGTCAAGCGGGAGAACATGCACCGAACGAATTGCTTGATGAACGTGATCGAATTATTACTGAGATGTCGCAATATGCGAATATTGAAGTATCATATGAATCGATGAATCTGAATATCGCAAGTGTTAGAATTAACGGAGTATCAGCTGTTAGCGGTCAAAATATAATTGGAGAAGGCGGCAATCAAGATATGTATCCGCTGCAGCTCATCACAAAGAATGGTACATCATCTATTCAAATTTCTGGAACAGAAGTTCAGTTGCAAGGCGGTGCAATTCAAGCTGCTATTGATACGAAGAAAACAATTGCAGGATATAAAGATCATTTAAATCAACTAATGGTTTCTTTAAAAGATAAGGTAAATGGCATTATGCAGAAAGATTTCTTTGTTGGAGGTAGTGCAAAGGATATAAAGCTTAATCCTGACTTCGAAAAAGATATTTCTAAAATGCAAATTTCAGTTGATACAGCAAATCAACTAGCAGGACTGGGAGATCAGCCTTACGCTGATGGACTGACATATAAGCAGTCTTTGGATAAAATGATTGTCCAAGTTGCAACAGATACGAATGCATCCGGGGCATATAAAACAATTCATGAAGATTTATTAAATGGAATTCAAGAAGAAAAAATGAGTTTAGAAGGTGTCAATATGGACGAAGAAATGGTCAATTTAATGACATATCAAAAATATTTTGTTGCCAATTCGAAGGCAATTAACACAATGAATGAAGTATTTGATAGTTTGTTTGCCATTATTAGATAGATAAAGTAAAACTTTCATCAGTGGGGGTCTTACTACCCGCAAATAGCGGGGGAGGAATTCCGATAAGGATAAGGGAATGTCCTTTTCTTATCCTTATCGGAACTGATGAGGATTATATAGAAAAATAAAAATCCTACTATATGTTTGAGTGAAAGCGAGAGGGAGATTTTATGAGAGTATCAACATCTCAAAGTACAAGTTGGGCAAAAAGTGAATTAATGCGTCTTAATTCTCAACAAATGTATCATCGTAATCAAGTTTCATCTGGTAAAAAAAATATTCGTATGAGTGAAGATCCGCTTGCAGCAAGTAAATCATTTGCGCTTGATCATTCTATAGCGAATATTGAACAAATGCAAAAAGATATAGCAGATTCCAAAAATGTCTTAAAACAAACAGGGAACACGTTGCAAAGTGTGTCTAAATCATTATCAAGAGTAAATGAGATTACTATCCAAGCATTAAATGGAATAAATGGATTGGGTGAATTGAAAGCAATTGGAACAGAAGTAGATCAAATATTAAAACAAGTTGTATCTTTGGCAAATACAAAAGAAGAGGGACATTATCTTTTTGGAGGTGAAGGTACAACACAGCCGCCATTTGCTGATGATGGTACATATCAGGGCGGGGAGAAAGACATTGCTTGGACATTAAATGATGGTTATGACGTGAAGGTATTTCGAAATGGAAAAGACTTGTTAACACCAACCATTCAAACGTTAGTGAAACTGAAAGATGCACTGCAAAGTGGTGACCGAAAAGCATTAGAACCATTGATGCAGCAAAATAAAGATAACTTAGATAATGTTTTAAATCATACAACAGAAGTCGGTGCGACGATGAACACGTTAAATTCATTTGAAACCATTTTAAATGAGCAAAACATCGCACTGCAAGAAAATAAAAAAGAAGTTGAAGGTGTCGATTTATCAGTAGCTATTTCTGATTTAGCCTATATAAATGCAACGTATGAAGCAACGTTAAAAGCAGTAAGTACAATGAGTAAAATTAGTATTCTAGATTATATGTAAAAACGAGGAGTGGGAGAGTATGGCAGGAACAATAACAGGTATTGGCGGAGGTCAACAAATTTGGAACCTCGGAAATAATTTAATTGATACATCACAGTTAGTGCAACTCGAATTGCAAACGTTAGAAATGAGAAAAACGCCCTATAATACTCAAAAAAAATCATTAACAGATGAAAGGGCTGTATATAGTAGCTTAAAAACACAGTTTAGCCCATTTGTCCAAACTTTTAAAGATTTAGCTGCTTTTAAGGGGAATGAAAAGAAAGTTACTTTATCACAAGATGGATACGCGAGTGTTCAAGCGGATGCGACAGCCATTGCCGGAACGTTTAATATTGAAGTAAAGCAATTAGCAGAACGTCATCAAATTTCAAGCGGGTCAATTGATATAAATGCCAAACCTGGTGCAGGTACAATTGAAATTAAAGGTGAAAAACTAACGATTACAGCGGATATGACATATAAAGATCTTATAAATACAATAAACAGTGGGAATTATGGTGTATCTGCTTATACGTTAGGAGATAAAATGTTTATTTCTGCTACAAAAGAGGGAACAGCCGATGCAATTCAACTGAAAGACATCTCTGGCACAATTCTGAAAGATAGTGGTTTTTTCACAGATACTGGGGAAATAAATACAATAAATGCTGCAAAAGATGCTATATATACAATTAATGGAGTGGAAATAACAGAAGCTGACAAAAAAACTAATACAATAGATACAATTCCAGGTGTAACCATTCATTTAGAGAAAGTAACGGAAGCTGGTAAACCAATTAAACTCACAGTGGAAGATTCTGGTGTGAAAAATGCAGCAGACATTATAAAAAAAATGGTTGCCGACTATAATAAAGGCGTATCTGCAATGGACTTATTTTCAGGGGAAAACGGTGCACTTCAAGGACAAACTGTTATGCAAACGATTCGACAAGCGATGAATGATGCTGTGTCGTTTACACAAAATGGAAAGTACTTATTTTCATTTGGTATACAAGTGAATAAAGACGGAACGTTGCAAGTAGATGAAACGAAGCTAACGAATGCATTAAAAGAAAATCCAGAAGCAGCAAAACAGTTTTTCTTTGGAGTAGATGGTTTAGGAAAACAAATAGATAAAAAGCTTGATAAAATTTTTGGCGAAACAGGTATGATTGGAGAGCATGTAAAAAGCATTGATGATCAAGTATCGAAATTAGACAGTAAACTTAAAGATATTGATACGCTAAATAAACTAAAACAAGATGCTATTGTTGATAAATATGCAAAATTAGAGCAGCAATTGGCTATGTTAGATACTCAATTAAAATCTATTCAAGCGATGACAAAACAAAAGAATAACGATTAAGAAAAGTAGAGGGAGTTAAGAGTATGCAAGCGTGGCAGAGATATATGCAAAATGATATTATGACAAGCAATCCAATTAAAAATACAATTTTTATTTATGAAAGATGTATTGTTGAGTTTCGTAAAATAGAAGAATTGTTAAATAAATTTCAATTTCAAGAAGCTGATGAAATATTAGATAAATTAGAACGTATTTTTGATGAATTAAAGCTGCAGTTAAATCCAGATATTAGTGAAGATTTATATGACAATTTATATTCGTTATATGACTGGATTAGTAATCAAATTCAAACGATGAAAATAACTCGTGAAACAACAGATATGGATGCTGTTGTACAAGTATTACAAGATTTAGCTGAGGGATACCGCGGAGTATTAGAAAATGAACAATAAGGCATATGAAGAATTTGTGAGCTGTTTTAATAATACAAATGATGTAATTGTATCAGAAGAGGTATTAGAAACGAGGATGAAAGAGTTTAATACGTGGTTTTCGATATTAGATGAGCCAACGCGCATTCAAATAGCAGATGAAGTGATTCTGCTTATTACAAAGGCTAAAGAGCAAATTCGTCATAAGCAGCGTACATTAGAAGAAGTGATTTTAGTAAATGATAGCAGAATGAAAGCAAATTCATTTTATGGCAAGTATTAATGACATTTCTATACAAAAGAAGGGCGATCGTATTCGAAAGGATCATCGCTTTTTCTTTTGTTCTATCTCGCATTAACAGGTAGCAAGGAAAGCAGTTGAGGGATAAAAAAGGACTCATGGAAGTTTCATTTTATTGTAAAAGTTTAATTAGCTTGCTAGCGTATGTAGCAATACAGAAAAAAGATTCATTTTTTTATTTTTTTTAAAGACAATATTGCGAAAATAACATAAAATATTGAAAGATACCTAATAAAATATTATTTTAATAAATGGATACATATATTAAGGTAATCAAAATATAAAAATGAAATGATAGAAGAGAGTGGGAGTATGCCAGATTTTGTGAGTAGTGTCAGTCATTATATGGATTATTTAGTGACAAAACGAAATGCCATTTCTAATAATATTTCGAATGCAAATACGCCTGGATTTCAAGCGCAAGATGTTGATTTTTCTGAGCAACTTGCAAGTAATAATGAGTTGTATAAAAAAAATGAACTAGATTTGCAAAACAATAGTCAGCTCTATCAAACGAATCCCATGCATTTACCGTTAGCAAATGAAACAAATACATATGCGAAAATTCGAACAAATACTTTGTCTAACAAAGAAGATGGGAATAGTGTTGATGTGACAAAAGAAATGATTGATCTTGTGAAAACAAATCAGTTATATGGTATATCTATTAATGCAGTTAATACGCAATACACAATTGATCAAGCAGCTAGAGGACGCTAAAGAAAGAGGGTAAGCACATGTTTCAAGCGATTAATGCCAGTGGTTCTGGATTGACAGCAGCAAAAAAATGGATGGAAGTTACTTCTGATAATATTGTTAATGCGAATACGACGAGAGGATCTGACGGAGGACCGTATCATCGTCGCAGCGTTATATTAGAACAAAATAATAATTTTGCAAGTATGTTGCAAAGTGAGCCAAATACAGGTGTAAGAGTAGCCTCTATTGAAACGGATCCAAATGAGAACCTTATTTATGATCCTTCGCATCCACAAGCGAACGCACAAGGATATGTGCGTTATCCAAATGTTGATATAACAGCCGAAATGACAAATGTTATGGTTGCACAAAAAATGTATGAAGCAAACACAAGTGTATTCAATGCGAATAAAAAAATGCTTGATAAAGATTTAGAAATCGGACGAGGTTAAGAAGGCGAAAGGAAGAGAATATATGCGAATTCAACCACTTAGCAATACACAACCATTTAGCGGTATTCAACCGCTTACAGCACAAAAAACTTCTTCAACTTCAGTGGAAGGTAAACAATTTATCGATTTATTAGAAGAGATGAATCAAACGCAAAACAATGCACAAACAGGAGTTTATGACTTGCTTACAAAAGGGATAGGCAACACAAATGATGTACTTATTCAACAAAAAAAAGCAGAATCACAAATGAAAACAGCGGCTGTTGTGAGAGATAACCTTATTGAAAATTATAAACAGCTTATGAATATGCAAATTTAGAAATATGGACGGATGTGTGTGAAATGGAAAAAATAAAAGGCGTTTTCCAATCGTTAAAAATGTGGCATAAGATGGTGATTGGAGCTGCTGTTTTAGCCATTGTTACAGCTGGATTGCTATATTACACTTTGCCTGATAAATATGTTGTTGTTTATCAAAATTTAAGTGATAAGGATAAACAAGATATTACAGTGGAATTATCGAAGCTAGGTGTAGACTATAAGCTTAATCAAGATGGATCAATTGGTGTGTTAAAGAAAGATGCCACTTGGATTCGTAAAGAGATGACAGGAATGGGCTTACCGTTCAACTCTAAAAGCGGAGAAGATATTTTGCTCGAAAGTTCTCTCGGCTCTAGTGAGCAAGACAAACAAATGAAGCAGCTCGTTGGAACGAGGAAGCAATTAGAACAAGATATTGTAAAAAACTTTGCAACAATTGAAAGTGCAAATGTGCAAATTACATTGCCGGAAAAAGAGACAATTTTTGATGCAGAGAAAGCAAAAGGAACAGCAGCTGTAACAGTTGGTGTGAAAAGAGGACAAACATTAACAGAAGATCAAATCATGGGGGTCCAGTCTATGATTAGCGCGGCTGTCCCTGGCGTAAAGGCAGAAGAAGTAAGCGTTATTGATAGTCAGAAAGGTATTATTTCAAAAGGCGCAAATGAATCTCATAACACAGGTTCATCTTCTTACGAAAAAGAACTAGAACTGAAAAATAAAATAGAAGACAAATTAAAGCAAGACATCGACTCTACATTAGTGACAATGTTTAAGCCAGATGAGTTTAAAGTAAATACAAACGTAACTGTGAACTATGATGAAGTAACAAGACAGTCTGAGAAATATGGCGATAAAGGTGTACTTCGCAGTAAACAAGATCAACAGGAGAAATCGACAGCACAAGAAGGAGCAGGTGCTCAGCAAGGTGCAGGAATTACTGCAAATGGTCAGGTTCCAAATTACGGAACAAGTAATAATCAAAATGGAAAAGTTATATATGATCAAAATAATGGAAATAAAATTGAAAACTATGAAATTGATAAAACAGTTGAAACGGTGAAACAACATCCTGAATTAACAAAAACGAATGTTGTTGTTTGGGTAGATAGTAAAACATTAGCAAAACGAAACGTTGATATAAATGCCTTTAAACAAGCGATTGCAACAGCTGCAGGACTACAGGCAGATCCAAATGGTAATTTTACGAACGGTCAAGTGAATATCATTACTGTTCAATTTGATACGCCGCAGAAAGCAGCACCGAAAGCAGCACCACAAAGTAGCTTCAATTGGTGGATTATTGGAGGCGCGCTCGCAGGATTATTATTACTAGGCGGTGCCTTATGGTATTTCTTAGCGAAGCGAAAGAAAAAGGAAGAAGAACAGTTTATTCCAGAGTTTGATCCAGACGCAAGAGAAGAAGTGGCGGCTACAGAAGGTATAATAGATACTCGAGAGAAAATTGAAGAACCAGAATCGACAGAGCCTTCGTTAGATGAACAAGTACAACAAGTGTCAAGAGAACATGTAGAAGGCACTGCAAAAGTAATTAAAAAATGGTTAAACGGACAGTGAGGGACATAAGCGATGATAGAAGAAATCTCCTCAATAGAAAAAGCAGCCATACTTGTTCGTATATTGGAAGAAGATGTGGCAACGCAAGTTATTGAATATATGAATGAAGAGGAAAAAGAAGTACTATTGCGAGAAATTGCTAAGTTTCATGAATACAAACCAGAAACGTTAGAAAATGTATTAGGGCAATTTTTATATGAATTAAACGTCAAAGAATTGAACTTAATCACACCAGATAAAGAATATATTCGCCGCATTTTCAAAAATATGCCGGAAGAAGAGCTTGAGAAACTATTAGAAGATTTATGGAATAGTAAAGATAATCCGTTTGAGTTTCTCAACTCGCTTACGGATTTAGAGCAGCTGCTTACAGTGCTAAACGATGAATCACCACAGACGATTGCAATTATTGCGTCATATATTAAGCCGCAGCTTGCTTCAAGGTTAATTGAAAAATTACCAGACCATAAACGAGTTGAAACGGTTATGGGAATTGCGAAGCTTGAACAGGTTGATGGTGAGCTTATTAACCAAATCGGTGATTTATTAAAATCGAAATTAAACAATATGGCGTCTAGTATGATTAACAAAACAGATGGTCTGCAAACAATTGTTAATATTTTAAATAATGTTTCTCGTGGTGTAGAGAAAACGGTATTTGAAAAACTTGAAAAAATGGATTACGAACTATCTGAAAAGATTAAAGAAAATATGTTTGTGTTTGAAGACTTACTGCGTCTTGATGATTTAGCGCTGCGCCGTGTGTTAGAGGAAGTTTCTGATAACGGACTGATTGCGAAAGCATTGAAAATTGCAAAAGAAGAAATTAAAGAGAAGCTCTTTACGTGTATGTCTAGTAACCGTAAAGAGATGATTATGGAAGAGTTAGACGGTCTTGGTCCACTGAAAGTGACAGAGGCTGAAAAAGCACAACAAACGATTACAAGTGCTGTGAAAAAATTAGAAAAAGAAGGTCGTATTGCTGTTCAAAGAGGTGAAGAAGATGTCTTTATTTAAAAACAGAATTCCGAAGAATTCTGTTTCTTTTTCGCATGAAACGTATGAATTACAATTTCCGCAGCAGATAGTATTGTCAGAAGAGAACTTGGAAGAAGAAACGGAAATAAGTGCAGCTAAGGCGGAGTTATTCGCCCAAAAGGAACAGCTACAATTACAGATGTTGAAGCTCCAGCAAATAGAAGAAGAGTTAAAGCAGGAGAAAATAAGCCTTCAGCAAGAACGAGAACAATTTAGCTTATTACAAGAAGAGCATCGAAAGAAAATAGAAGCAGATCGAAGTGCTCTTTTTGAAGAACAGAAAGAGATGGCGATTGAATGGTCAGAATTACTTTGGGATCAATCACTGCAATTAGCCGAAAAGGTTGTTAATCAAGCTCTTGATTTGGGACAACTTGAGTTATTGCCAATTTTAAAGGGCATCGTTCAAACACTGCCAACATCGTTTGAAAAGCTTATGATTACGGTTCATCCGGAAACGTTTGAAAAAATCGAACAAGAAAAGACTGTAACGAAAGAATATTGGCTTCTTGAACTTGTTGAGTGGAAATATGACTTTTCTTTACAATTTGGTGAATTTATTTTAGAAGAAGAAAAAGAGTTTTTCGAATTTAAATTCAAGCCAATTTTTGAAAAACTTCGCGAGCAATGGCAAGAACAGCAACTATTTGAGGGACAAACAGTATGAAAGAGCGGCTTGTAAAAGAACATAAAAAATGGAATGCCTTTATTGAAACACCATTTTATATAAAAAGAGGAAAAGTACATAGTGTGCAAGAACAATTTTTCGTTGCAAAGGGGCCGAAAGCGAAAATTGGTGATGTATGTCTCGTTGGAGAACATAACGTCTTATGTGAAGTCATTGCAATTGAAAAAGAAAACAATATGCTGCTTCCGTTCGATCAAACAGAAAAAGTATGTTACGGTGACGCTGTTACACTCATTAGCGAGGATGTTGCTGTGCCGCGCGGTGAGCATTTACTTGGTAAAGTGTTAAGCGCAAATGGTGAAATTTTAAATGAACAGGTAGCAACTGTGCCGCTCCAAAAAATAAAGCTTGATGCACCGCCAATTCATGCGTTTGAGCGTGAAGAGATTACAGAAGTATTTGAGACCGGTATTAAATCAATTGATGGAATGCTTACGATTGGGATTGGACAAAAAATCGGGATTTTTGCAGGATCAGGTGTCGGAAAATCAACACTTCTCGGTATGATTGCAAAAAATGCAAACGCAGATGTGAATGTGATTAGCTTAGTAGGTGAACGCGGACGTGAAGTAAAAGATTTTATTCGAAAAGAGCTAGGCGAAGAAGGCATGAAAAAAAGCGTTGTCGTTGTAGCGACGTCTGACGAAAGCCATCTTATGCAACTTCGGGCTGCAAAATTAGCAACCTCGATTGCAGAATACTTTCGTGATCAAGGAAACAACGTCCTTTTAATGATGGACTCTGTCACTCGTTTTGCTGATGCAAGAAGAAGTGTTGATATTGCCGTGAAGGAATTACCGATTGGCGGAAAAACATTGTTAATGGAAAGTTATATGAAGAAATTACTTGAGCGCTCTGGGAAAACAAAAAAAGGCTCTATTACTGGTATTTATACGGTTCTTGTTGACGGCGATGATTTAAATGGTCCGATCCCAGACTTAGCACGTGGTATTTTAGATGGGCATATTGTATTAAAGCGTGATTTAGCTACGTTAAATCATTATCCAGCTATTTCTGTATTAGATTCTGTAAGTCGGATTATGGAAGAGATTGTTACACCGAAGCATTGGCAGATTGCGAATGAAATAAGAAAGACGTTATCAATTTATAAAGAAAATGAATTGTACTTTAAACTTGGTACAATTCAAGAGAATGAAGAGAATGCGTATGTTTTTGCATGTAAAAATAAAATAGACGATATTCATGCATTTTTAAAACAAGGTCGAACGGACAGCTATCGTTTTGCCGATATTATTCAGCATATGTATAGTATTGTGTAAAGGCCTCAACATAGAGGCCTTTTTCATTATAAAGTGAAACATCCACCAGTAGACGCTTTTCTTACTGATGGATAGCGGGCGCTCACTGACCGCGAATAGCGGGATAAATTATAGCTTCCTTCTAGAATATTTCACAGATTTTTTTGTAAAAAAACTATATAATAGAAAAGAGGACAGGTATAATAGAGAGGGGTTATAAAAGCAGGTGAATGCAAAACAGTATAAAATAATAAAACTACAAATGAACCAAGAAAAAGAGCAGATTTTAAAAGAAGTATACGAATTAACAATTGAAAAACGAAAAATAGAAGAAAAAAAAGCGCACGATTTGTATGTATTCAAATCGCGTAGTAAAGTTATGCAAATAAATGAACGCATTCGTATTGGTGTGCTATCCTCTCATACGTTTTCACCTGAAAGAATAGAAGAATGGAATCGAAAAATAAAAAAAATTGAAGAGTTTATTCGAAAAAATGAAAGTCTTTTAGAGCAAATAAAAGAAAAAGAACGCGTGATTGATGAAATGTTTCAGCAAGATTGTCAGAAGCAAATAAAAGAAAAAGAGAAACGCGAAGAAAACATATTGCTCGATTTAAGAATGTGTATGAATGGGTGAGGTGGATTTAATGATAGGAAATGTGCTGCCGATGCAGTTGAATTTGCCTCAGCGAAAAGATAGGCAGCTTGAGTTGCAATCGAAAGAAGAACCAATTTCTTTTTCAGAGAAAATGAATGAGAAGCCGGTTAAGGAGCAAAAGTCGCAAAAAACAGAAAAAAATGATGCGCCGCAAGAAATACAAAAAAATGTTTATGAAGGAAATAAACTTTGTAAAAAAGAATCATGTGTTCCAAAGGAAGAAACGAAAGAAAAAAAAGAGACAGAAGAATTATTAGTAGCTGTTTCAGGACAAATGCTTGCGATTGCGCAATTACATGCGCAACCAGAATTGTTATATCAATACATACAAAAAATACAAGAACTATGTAAAACATACGGAAATATTAAACTAAATGAATTGCCGCCAGCGGAATTGCAACAACTTGTTGCTTTTTTAAAAGATTCTAATATCGAAAATACAATATGTTTAGAAGATACAATGCAGGTAGCGGTAGAAAAATTAGCAACCCCGGAAAAAATGATGGAACTTGCAAAAGGTGTTCAAAGTGAAACTTGTGATTTAAGTAAGAAAGACATATCTCAAGAAGCAACAATAGCAATAAAGAAAGATGTACCTGAAGAAACGATAACAGCAATAAAGAAAGAGGGCCAAGGGAAAACGATAGAATTAGAGGATACAGATATCCAGCTTACGACTGGGGAGCAGCATGTAAAACCTATTTTTGGAGGAAATGACCAAGTTGTGAGGGAGAATATACCAACACAAAAAGTGGAACTTCCTGACTTAGGAAAGAAATTAGAGGCACAAGTTACAGAATTGCAAAAATTTGTTGTGAAACAAGAGCGCGTCCTCTTTCAGTTAAATCCAGAAAAGCTGGGTACATTAACAGTTTATATGAAGAAGCAAGGTGACCAAATCCAAGTTCATGTTGAAATGGATAAACATGATGTAAAGAAAAAGATAGAAATTATCTTTGATGAGTTAAAAAATAAATTAAGAGATAAAGAGATTCATATTGAATTAAGTTATACAGATAAAGAACAAAAACGTGAGCAGCATGAAAGAGAGCAACCACATAGGCGAAAGCAGATAGTTGCAAAGGAAGAACAGAAAGCAGAGCAAGACTTTGCTGGATTATTGGGGGAGTAGAAAGTGCCAACCGTTGGACTGAATACAACAAATACAAATCATATTCCAGTAGGGCAAACACAGCAGGTACAGACTCAAAATGGAAGTACTGAAGTGAGCCAGCAAAAAACGCCTGGAGTTATGGGAAAAGATGATTTTTTAAAGCTCTTTTTAACAAGCTTACAATACCAAGATCCAATGAATGCAATGGATATGAATCAAATGATGAGTCAAATGTCGCAAATGTCACTTATGGAGCAAGTGCAAAATATGACAAAGGCGGTAGATTCATTACGAGACACGATGTATACAACAGCATTAGATGGTGGTATGAAATTTTTGGGTAAATATGTAAAAGGTGTAGATGCGGACGGGAAAACAGTGGAAGGTACTGTTGATGTTGTCCGTCTTGCGGCAAATAATGATGTCCAACTTGTAATAGGTGATCATGTCGTATCACTTCGCTTTGTCGAAAGTGTGTCTGATAAAAAAATAGAGAAGCCAGAAGAGAAACCGAATACAGAAGAACCAAAAACAACGATATAAGGAGTGTATAAAGAATATGATTAAAGCATTATATACAAGTATTACAGGAATGAACGCAACGCAAAATGCATTAAGTGTTACATCAAATAATATTGCCAATGCGCAAACAGTTGGTTATAAAAAACAAAAAGCTGTTTTTGATGATTTATTATACAATAATACAATTGGCTCAAAAGATACAAATCCAAAAAGTATTGGTAACGGTGTGAAACTAAGCGACACTTATACAGATTACAGTGGTGGATCAATTACATTAACCGGTGGAAAAACACAAGCAGCGATAGAAGGAAATGGCTTTTTTATGGTTGGTGATAAGCAAGGTGGTAATACGCAATATACGCGTAAAGGGACATTTGGAATATCGGGTGATTACTATCTTACAAATTCCGAAGGTCAATATGTACTTACGTATCCAACAAAAGCTGGTACAGAGGAAATTGATTATTCAGCGGCTCCTCGACCAATCCAGGTTCCGATGGGAACAGCGGTTGGAGGGATACGTACTGATAAAGCGACAATACAAGGGAATCTTCCGAGAGATCAGGACCAAATTACACAAGACCTTCCCGTTTATGATCAAGAAGGAAATACATTGACAATGCGTGTTGACATAACAAAAGTCGCTGACGGACAATATACGTATAAAGTATCAGTACGAAATGATTCGAAAAAAGAAACCAATTTTACTGACCTAGTTAATAATAACTCACTAACTTTTAATTCTTTAGGTGAAATTACGCAAGGAGGAACAGGGACAATTCCGTTTAACGGGGGGAATTTAACTTTAGATTTAAGTCATTTAACAAATTACCCAACTGAAAAAACATTAGCCCCAAAAGATATAACAGGGCGACCTGCGACAACGGTAAAAGATTGCATGATTTCTGATGGTGGTTATGTGATGGTGAGATATAAAGATGGAAGTATGAGAGCGGCTGGTCAACTTGCAGTAGCTATGTTCCCTAATGAAGGTGGATTGATGAAAATGGGAAATGGTAATTATGCCGCTACAGCATCAACTGGTGTTCCTACTTTCGGAGGATCTAATCAAAATGGTGCTGGTACAGTACGCGGCGGTGCGACAGAAGGGTCTAACGTTGATTTATCAACAGAATTTGTTGATTTAATGTTATACCAACGTGGATTCCAAGGAAATGCAAAAGTAATTAAAGTAGCAGATGATGTGTTAAATGAGGTTGTAAACTTAATTCGATAATAAGGTTTAATTTCCATCAGTGGGGGCTTCATCTCCAGCTGATGGTTAGTTGGACGATACAGGCAGTTATCACCCACATATCTTCCTTGTTTCCACTGAATACTGAGGTGGAGGCCTTACTGCCTATTAATACGGAATAAATAAGATATATTTTTTATGATGAATAGTGAGGTTTCTATGAGTATGACAAGAGAAGAACGAATTTTGCAGCTCCCGTTTTTTCAGGATAAACGAGACCTTGCGCAGCAAATTATAAATATTGAACAACAGGAACACCGATATTTACCAAATCAATTTGCGATTAAACAAGTACCACCATACACATTTGGAGACAAACGAGTAGTAATCGGCCGCATTCATGAATTTTATTTTATCGGTATTGATAATGGAGATAACTGGAGACATCAAGTGTTTGCTGATGTTATCAAGTGTCGCTCATTTTTTATTGGTTTGCCTGGTATTACGGATCAACAGCTAGCATTTTGGTTTAATAATATGGAGTTGCTAGCAGTTTCATGAAATAAAAATTCCATAAGTGAAGGGGATTTCCTCGTAGATGGCTAGTTGAATCAATTAAGCATTTATGGGTAGTTATTCCCTATTTAATTATATTTTTCGTATATTGAGATTAAATATATGACCGTTCATTAAATCTCGTATAATAAGGGGAGAAAGGGAATATGGTGCAAAATAAATATCGTGTAACGTTCATTTCGCCAAATGAAATGGAGCAGCGGACGGTTATGTCAGCAAGTAGCTTACCGAATTTAATTCGCAAAGTTGAAAATGTGATGGCAGACCCGAATGGCTATTTTATAAATGACAAAAAAAATAACTGCTATTTTCAAGTTATAAAACAAAATGTCACGTTTATTCAATATGAACTTCTCTTCTCTGATAAAGCGGTTCATATTGAAAAAGTGAAGCATGTTGCACCGGCTGTTATGCGGAAACTATTTCAAACGATGCGTAGTCCAGAAATATATGCGCTTGCATTACTCGATGTTGATGAAGAAACGAAAGGGTTTCTTTTAACAGAAATGGATGATCACCTGCGCAAACAAGTTGAGAAAGAACTTACGCAAAAGTGGGAAGTTGCACCAGCAGAAATATCAGAAGCACAAGAAGTGTTGCTTAATACGCTAGAGTCACTTATAAATGAATAAAGTAAAACGCCATAAAGTGAAACTTCCCTCAGTGGGGGGGCTTCATCCCCACTGAGGGTTAGTTGAACCAATCGGGCTTTTACGGGCAGTTATCCCCCGCCTATCTTCTTCGCTTTCCTCTGAATCTTGAGGTGGGGGTCTTACTGCCCACGAATAGCGGGATAAACATAAATAGAACAATTGGAGAGGGGAATTACCCGTTTATGTCACAAGCACAAAGCATTTTACTAGAAAGCGGAACAAATGAACTAGAAATCGTTACATATACAATTGGAGAAAACTTATTTAGTATTAATGTTATGAAAGTTCGTGAAATTATTAACCCGTTTCCTGTTACAACTGTTCCGGAAGCGCATACAGCAGTAGAAGGTGTTGTACAAGTACGCGGTGAGATTTTACCAGTTATTAATTTATCGCAAGCATTAAACTTAAAATCGAATAAGCCTTTAGATCAAACAAAGTTCATCATTGCAGAATTGAACCAAATGAAAGTGATTTTCCGCGTTGATGAAGTGCACCGCATTCAACGTATTTCATGGGAACAGATTGATGAACCAGCTTCCTTATCAATGGGCTTAGAAGAAACAACATCAGGGATTGTCAAACTCGATGGGAAAATCATTTTATTGTTAGATTACGAAAAAATCGTATGTGAAATTAGTAATACCGGCTATGAAACTCAAAAGTTATCCGGATTAGCAGAAAAGACAGATCGTGCTGAAAAAATTATTTATATTGCTGAAGATTCAGCAATGCTTCGCCAAATATTAGAAGAAACATTAACAACAGCAGGGTATTCGAAAATTAACTTCTTTAGCAATGGTGCAGAAGCATTAGCGCAAATTGAAAAGTTAGCAAATGAACAAGGTGAGAAGATGTTCCAGCATATTCACTTGCTCATTACCGATATTGAAATGCCGAAAATGGATGGACACCATTTAACAAAAGTAATTAAAGATCATGGCATTATGAATCAGCTGCCAGTTATCATTTTCTCTTCATTAATTACAAACGAGCTGTATCATAAAGGCGAATCTGTTGGTGCAAATGCACAAGTAAGTAAGCCGGATATTCAAGAGCTTATTGGACTTGTAGATAAACTTGTTTTATAAAGTGAAACTTCCATCAGTGGGGGGTCTTTATCCCCCACTGATGGTTAGTTGAACGAATCGGGCTTTTACGGGCAGTTATCCCCCACCTATCTTCTTCGATTTTCTCTGAATCTTGAGGTGGAGGTCTTACTGCCCGTTAATGCGGGATAAAAAATGTGAAAATAGATATAACCCTTTGGGGGGGCAAGAGGGTCTGGCCATGCATAGAAGCGGTCAGGGCCTTTTTCTGCCACATGCAAGGTTAAGACATAGAGAGAAAGCGAGTGCAGGTTCCTTTATTTCTGCATAGCATCCACTTATATGTTGAAAAATTAAAATGGATTTATATATTTTAAGTAATTGAACAGCATCTTTATCTAAATATAGAAAAAAGAAGGTAATTATCCGTGTCTGGTCGGTAATTACCCTTTTTTGTAATCAAATAAATTTTTTCAGTACTGTTGTTTTTAGGAAATCACTTTCTACTTCTATACTTTTTATATATTTTTATATGTTAATTATTTGACAGATAATTTAGAAATGTTATAAGATTAATATGTAAATATTTCTATTTTTGCAAATGATAAGGGGATAATGATGAGGGAATGAGAGGTGTGGGAGAGGGAGATGACACAACAAACCGCAATTTCTGCATTACAGTGTGTACAAAAACTATTACAAAAAACAAAAACAACGAAAAATTTGGAAATAGAATTTCGAAAAATAGAAAAGAAATTTCAAGTAGATTACGAAGAAGTAATTGGTTTACATAATAAAATGTTTATGTTCCAGATGGATATTGACAAGCTAGGCGGCTTTGTGGAATACGAACAATCAGATGTTACATGGCTAAAATCTGAATTAGAGCTGTTACTAGAAGGGTATGAATTTTGCCAGAAATATGGTATGAACATTTTAAGTATCTCTGAATCTTTAAGTCAAGAGGGGATACAATTATTTCCAAAAACACCAAGTCAATTACAAAATACATACTATAAATTAAGAAAAAAAGAACTACCATTGGAAAATATCATGAAACAAAAACCGGGGCGCAAACGAAAAAATGATTCTGTAAAACAATCTAGTACAAAAAAAGAAAGTAATAGAACAGAAGAAAAAATTGAAAAACAAAATGAAATAGTAGAAAAAAATCTCGTTACGTTATTATCAGGAATTGTAAACAATTTTCAAATGATAGATGCAAAAGATGGACGGCAGGAAAATGAACTGTATCACTTTATGGAAGGCATCTATAAGCTATCTAGCATGGCCGGAGAGCGAATGAAAGATGAGCAAGATGTTGAAGGGCTAAAGAAAGAAATTACTGCTTTGCGCGCTGAAACAGAGCGGTTACGAATAGAGAAAGAAGAACTGATTGCGGATATGAAAGGAATGACAAACAACGTCATTCACTTTATCACAAGTTCTGACGTGGAACAAATTCGTACCTTGCCGTATTTTGTTCATATGTGCAAACAAGACTTGCATAAACTAGGATTATATAATGGTACAACAGAAGGACAATTAAAAGTTGTCATTGATCGCAGCGGACAAGTTGTGTCAGTAATGAAATAAGGGAAGTCATCTGGAAGCGGGTGGCTTCTTTTTGTGTTTGTTGTAGTGATTTTAGAGGGGGATTTAATAAATAGAATATATTTTTACTATAGATGTATCTGTATTAGCATATGTGAGAAAGCAAGGTTTCGTATATAGGAGAAGAAATAGGAGAAAGATCATACAGTGTAAAGGGAAAGTTGGAACAGAATAAATTAGAAATATGTAGCTCCTATTTTATAAAAAAATACACCTCTCCGCACGCAGAAAGGTGTATTATCGTTATATCATCAAATGGATTATTGTAATAATTTACTTACCATTTGTGGGTTTTGGTTTGCTTGAGAAAGCATGCTGATGCCAGCTTCGTTCAAGATTTTGAACTTTGTCATATCAGACATTTCTTTCGCCATGTCAGCGTCTTCGATTTGAGAAGCAGCAGCAGAAATATTTGTTGCTTGGTTGTTTACGTTATTTAAGCTATGGTCTAGGCGGTTTAATTGAGCACCAAAAGTTGCTCTTGCGTCAGCAACTGCTTGGATAGCAACATCAATTTTATCCATTTCAGTTTGTGCATTAGTTACAGCTGTTGGTATATCAGCACCTGTTAAAGATCCAATAGCAGCACCAAGAAGTTTGTCTGTTGATGCGTCAATAGCTGTAATTGTAAGTTTGTCTTTTGAGATATCAGAAAGTTGAAGGTCTACATTAGTACCTTTTGTACTACCATTAATACCAGCTGAATTTAAAATTGCATTGCCGTTATAGTTTGTTGTTGTAGCAATATGGTCAATTTCTCCCCCTAATTCTTTGTACTCTTTGTCAAGAGATCCGCTATCTTTTGTATTATTTGTACCGTTAGCTGCTTGCGTTGCAAGGTCACGCATACGAAGTAAGATGTTTGAAATTGAGCCTAATGCTGAATCAGCAGTACGTAATGCAGACATACCATCTTGCGTGTTACGAGCACCTACGTTTAAGCCGCCTTCTTTTGCGCGCATACGAGTTGCGATTGCTAAACCAGCTGCATCGTCAGCTCCGCCGTTAATACGTTTACCGCTTGATAGACGGTTCATCGCAGCGTTCATTTTTTCTTGGTTTTGACGCATGTACTCTTGCGTACGCATACTGTTGATGTTTGTGTTAATTCTCATAATTAAGAACCCCCAAATTTTTTTTTTTTGTTATTGATTTTTTCATTAATCGTTAAAGTTGGATATGCGAAAAAATCAATTTCGAGTTAATTGTAATCCCTGGTATATATCATGTCAACATAAAATTGTAATGATTAAATATAAAAAAATATAATTTTAACAATTTATTAATTTTTAGAATGGTTTTTATTTTTTTTTTCAATTATTGCAAAGTGTTATAAAAAACTCTAATATTAGATTATCTTTGTTTCTTAAAAAGGTGATATTATGATAATAGGAAATGTAGTAAAAGAAGTTCTTTCTTATAAGAGGGGACAGCTGCAGCAAAAGCTAAGTAGTCCAGAGGCTTTTGTAAATAGTACTTTTGGGCAAGCGCTTCAAAATGAAACAATAAAGGATATGAAAGCGACTACACAGCTTTCAAAAGTAGAAGAGGGTCAAAAAGTAGTAGGAGAGACAAGTGTAAAGAATGCGGAGCCGTTGCAAGTGGCCCAGCAGGAGTTTACGCGCCGTTTTGCTGATCCGAATAGCACGGGTAAGGATACGTGGGAATTAACGGGAAAATATAATATTCAAAGTATACGTTCTAGTAATGAAGGAAAGTATGCGGATGTGATCCAACAAGTAAGTGATACATACGGCATTCCAAAAACGTTAATTCAAAAAATGATTGAAGTGGAATCTGACTTTAATCCAAATACGGTTTCTTCAGCAGGAGCGATGGGATTAATGCAGCTGATGCCAGCGAATGTGAAGGAACAGGGGATAAATAATCCATTTTCACCAGCTGAAAGTATTGAGGGCGGCGTGAAGGAGTTAACGGGATATTTGAAAAAATATAACGGCGATCTCGTATTAGCACTTGCGGCTTATAATGCAGGACCAGGTAATGTAAAAAAATATGGAGGTGTACCGCCGTTTCAAGAAACAAAAAATTATATAAAAAAGATATTAAACATCGATGTTTCTAAATAAAAAATTTCTTACATATAAACAGAAAATGAAATTTTGTAAACACGATACGGGAGTTGCTAGAAATGAAATTACATGATGATATTCCATTAACGATTCATTTTGAAATTGGCAAGACGAAAAAGAAAATTGATGATCTGCTTCACATTACAAAAGGGACATTATATCGCCTTGAACATTCAACAAAAAATACGGTGCGTCTTATGCTTGAGAATGAAGAGATTGGAACCGGGAAGATTTTGACGAAAAAGGGCAAAATGTACGTCGAAATTGTTGAATTAAAGAGATAGGGAAGGGGATTTTCATGAGTGGCGATAAATTAAGCCAAGAGCAAATTGATGCGCTGTTGAAGGCGATGAATGAAGGGGCGGAAATGCCTGATTTTGCACAAGAAGCAGAGAAGTTTCAAGAGTATGATTTTACTAGGCCAGAAAAGTTTGGTGTAGAGCATTTGCGCACTTTACATACGATTGCTTCTAGTTTTGGAAAGCAGTTGTCGCAGTCGCTTGCTGCACGCATGCGCATTCCAATTGAATTAGGACCATCAACGGTTGAGCAAGTTCCGTTTACGAGTGAGGATGCGGAAAAGATGCCGTTTACGAGTGAGTATGTGGAAAAAGATTATTATTTATATTGTGTTATTGATCTTGGTCTACCAGGACTTGGAGAAATTGTAATTGAGATGGATTTGGCGTTTATTATTTATATTCACGAATGTTGGCTCGGTGGGGATAGCAAGCGTAAATTTACGCGGCGCAGACCACTTACAGCATTTGAAGGTTTAACGCTTAAAAATATTTTCTCTATTCTTTGTCAAAATTTAGAGCAATCATTTGAAAGTGTAATTGAAATCAAGCCAAAAGTTGTAACAACAGAGACAAACCCAAATGCACTCAAAATCACGACAGCGAGCGATATGATTTCGGTGTTAAATGTAAATATGAAAACGGATTATTGGAATACAACGATTCGACTAGGCATTCCATTTTTATCTGTTGAAGACATTATGGATAAGTTAACGTCAGAAAATATTGTTGAACATTCTTCTGATAAACGAAAAACATATTTTGCGGAAGTGGAAGCAGAAGTACAAAAAGTTCGTAAACCTGTATATGTAGCGGTTGGTGAGCAGAAGATTACAATGGGTAGTTTGGAACAGCTTGAGGAAGGTGACATTATCCCGCTGCAAACGAAAGTAACAGATCAGCTTCGTGGATATGTTGACGGAAAGCATAAGTTTAATTGCTTTGTCGGAAAAGACGGAACACGTAAAGCATTTTTATTTAAAAGCTTTGTAGAGTAAGAGAGGGAGAAAAGGATATGAAGCATGAAGTATCATCTGTTGCGCTAGTAGATTTAGAAGAATACATAAAAGATCATAGCGAACCATCAAAAGCGCATATTGAAACCGTTTCAGATATTTCAGTTGAAGTTGGTGTACAGCTTGGAAAAGCAAGGTTAACACTTGGAGATGTGAAAAAACTGAAAGTTGGCGATATTTTAGAAGTGGAAAAAAGTTTAGGTCATAAAGTTGATGTGTATTTAGGTTGTGAAAAAGTAGGAATTGGCGAAGCGATTGTGATGGATGAAAATTTTGGAATTGTTATTTCTGAAATTCAAGCTGATAAGAAAAAAGCGGTACTAGCAGCTATGAAACATGAATTGAGTGAGAATGAATAGAGGAGGTGTCATATGAGTTATATGACGACCTTGTTGCAAGTTGTATTATTATTTGGTGCTCTTGGGTACGGTGCGTACTATATGATGAAAAAGACGAGAAAGCATCAGTTTTATAAGCAAGGAGAAAATGGTTTCATTCAAGTGAAAGATGGTATGTATGTGAATCATCAAACGAGTGCATTTTTATTTGAAGTAGATGGTAAACAAGTGTTTACGATTGTAGGTAATAATGGCATTCATTCCATTCAATTATCAGGAAATCAGTTTCATAAAGTGCTAGAAGATGCGATGAAAGAGGAACAAATTCAACAGAAAAAAGTAGAGGATCCATCATGAAAATAAAGAAACATATATCTTCTATTGGTTTTATTTTTGCATTTTCTATTGTTTTTTGTATTATTTTTGCAAATACAGCTTATGCAGAGCCAAATGGCTTTATTAATTTAGAAAATGGAAAAGAATTTACGAATAATTCCAGTGTACAACTTTTCTTACTCGTAACGCTTTTATCATTGTCTTCGTCAATTGTATTACTGTTTACGCACTTTACTTATTTTATGATTGTTCTTGGGATTACACGTCAGGGACTTGGTGTTATGAACTTACCGCCAAACCAAGTCCTTGTTGGCTTAGCGCTGTTTTTATCATTATTTACAATGCAGCCTGTTCTTGGGCAGTTGAAGAGTGATGTATGGGATCCGATGACGAAAGATAAAATTACGGTAAGTCAAGCAGCGGAGAAGACGGAACCTATTATGAAAACTTATATGGCAAAGCATACATATAGTCATGATTTGAAAATGATGTTAAAAGTTCGAAATGAAAAGTTGCCAAAAGATACGAAGGATATTTCGTTGTTTACACTTGTTCCATCTTTTACATTAACTCAAATTCAAAAAGGGTTAATAACAGGCATGTTTATTTATTTAGCGTTTGTCTTTATTGATTTAATCATTAGTACACTACTCATGTACCTTGGGATGATGATGGTACCGCCGATGATTTTAAGTTTACCATTTAAAATACTCATTTTCGTATATTTAGGTGGATATACGAAAATCGTCGACATTATGTTTAAAACGGTTGCTTAGGTGCTGTTAGCAGCCTTGTACTATACGTGATAGGAGTCACATTTGCATGAATATATCACCAATTACAGAAATCTTTCAAACCTTTTTTTATAAAGGGTTTGAAATTTTACTTCCAGTTGCGGGAGTAAGTATGATCGTTGTTATTATTCTTGCGGTATTAATGGCAATGATGCAAATTCAAGAGCAGACATTGACGTTTTTACCGAAGATGGCGAGTATTGTTCTTGTCATTATCATACTAGGTCCATGGATGTTTAACGAAATTACAACATTAATTTTAGACTTGTTTGATAAAATTCCGACGTTGCTGCGCTCGTCCTGAAAAAGGGTGACTGAAGATGAATATGGATTTATGGGTTGCAACGTTTTTTGCATTTTGCCGTATTACCTCATTTTTGTTTTTTTTACCGTTTTTTTCAGGACGATCCATGCCAGCAATGGCGAAAATTACATTTGGACTCGGGCTATCACTAGCAGTTGCTGATAAAGTTCATGTTTCTCACATTGAGACGATATGGGATGTTGTCGGTTATGCTGGCACACAAATTGTAATTGGATTAACACTTTCAAAAATCGTAGAGTTTTTGTGGGATATTCCAAAGATGGCCGGGCATATTTTAGATTTTGATATTGGTTTGTCGCAGGCAAGTTTATTTGATGTAAATGCTGGTTCGCAATCAACGCTGATTGCAACAATGTTTGATATTTTCTTTATGATTATTTTCGTTGCACTTGGTGGAATTGATTATTTTGTCTCGACAATTTTAAAGTCGTTTCAATATACAGAAGCAATTTCACAGCTATTGACGAAAGATTTTTTAGATAGTTTATTAGCAACGTTGTTATTTGCGCTTACGTCTGCAGTGGAAATTGCACTTCCACTTATGGGCAGTTTGTTTATTATCAATTTCGTATTAATTTTAATTGCAAAAAATGCACCGCAGCTCAATATTTTTGCGAATGCGTTTGTCTTAAAAATTACGTGCGGCATTTTATTTATCGCAATGAGTGTACCGATGTTCGGTTATGTATTTAAAAACTTAACGAATGTATTACTTGATGAATATACGAAACTATTTAATTTTTTCTTAACGAAATAGGGGGACGGTTATGGCCAAAGATAATAAAACAGAAAAAGCCACCCCGCAAAAGATTAAAAAAGCACGTGAGGAAGGAAACGTTGCTAGAAGTAAAGATTTAAATAATTTGTTTTCTGTTCTTGTTTTAGCAGCGGTTATTTATTTTTTCGGCGATCGTCTTGGCTATGAGATCGCCAATTCTGTTGCGGAGCTGTTGGACCAAATTGGAAAAAAAGCCGATACGACCGAGTACTTCTATTTAATGGGCATGCTTCTTTTGAAAATATCAGCGCCGATTCTTGTGCTTGTCTATGCGTTTCATATGCTGAATTATATGATGCAAGTCGGCTTTTTATTTTCAGCAAAAATTATTAAGCCGAAAGCATCGCGTATTAATCCGAAAAGCTATTTTACGAGACTGTTTAGTAGAAGAAGTATTGTTGATATTTTGAAGTCATTGTTTTATATGGTCCTTCTTGGTTATGTGGCGTATATCATTTTTAAGCGCAATTTTGAGAAGTTCGTAAGTATGATTGGATTTAATTGGACTGCTTCGCTCGTTGAAATTATACGGCAAATCAAATATGTCTTTTTGGCCATTTTAATCATTCTTATTGTTGTTTCTATTATTGATTTCATTTATCAGAAATGGGAGCATGCACAAGATTTAAAAATGAAAAAAGAAGAAGTAAAGCAAGAGCATAAAGATAACGAAGGGGACCCTGAAGTAAAAGGAAAGCGAAAAAGCTTTATGCATGCGATTTTGCAGGGAGCGATTACGAAAAAGATGGACGGTGCGACCTTTATTGTAAATAATCCAACCCACATTTCTGTTGCTCTTCGTTATGATAAGTTAGTTGATGCAGCACCAATTGTTGTTGCAAAAGGTGAAGACGAGCTGGCGCTTTATATGCGAACACTTGCACGTGAGCAAGATATACCGATGGTGGAAAACCGTCCATTGGCGCGTTCTTTATATTATCAAGTTGAGGAAGACGAGGCGATTCCAGAAGATTTATATGTTGCTGTTATTGAAGTTATGCGCTATTTAATTCAAACAAAACAAATTGAAGTGTAGGGCGCGTTTGGAGGAGATTCTGTTTGTTTAAGATAGATTCTGCAAGAACCTATTTTTCTATCTTTTTAGCAGTGTCATTCATTGTGGCACTTTTAATTCCATTGCCACCATTCATATTAGATGTCATTATTGTCTTTTTACTTGGGATGGCAGTGCTCGTATATATGCGGGCAACGAGCATTAAAGAGTGGGATGAGTTAAAGTCATTTCCAACATTATTATTATTAATTGCAATTTTCCGTGTTTCGATTAACGTTTCTACGACGCGGGCCATCTTAACAAACGGGAATGCTGGTCATGTTATTGAGGAGTTTGGTCAGTTTGTTATTGGCGGAAATATATTAATTGGAATTGTAATTTTTATCGTACTTATTGTATTCCAATTTATTGTCGCAAATGGTGCTTCTCGTACGGCTGAAGTTGCGGCACGTTTTACACTTGATTCTTTGCCAGGGAAACAGATGTCAATTGATGCAGATTTAAATCAGCGCATTATTACAGATGAAGAAGCAAAGAACAAACGGAAGAAATTAAATATGGAAACAGATTTTTACGGCGCGATGGACGGTGCCGGAAAATTTGTAAAAGGTGATGTTATTTTTAGTATCGTCATCTTATTCGTCAATATTGTTTTCGGATTAATTGTGGGAATGATGCAGCAAGGAATGGGATTTCAAGAAGCTGCCTATCATTATACGAAATTAACGATTGGCGATGGAATTGTAAACCAAATTGGTTCGTTATTATTAGCTATTTCAACAGGGATTATCGTTACACGTGTATTTGACGGGTCATCTGATACAGTAAACGAAGGTATTTATAAAGAGTTAATGGCGCATGACGTCGTTGTATATGCACTCGGTGGATTATTTATTGCCATGGGTATATTCTCGCCACTTCCACTCATACCATTTCTACTTGTTGGCGGAGGAGTTATTTTCTTAGGATACAGGAATAAACAGCGCTTGAAAAAAGAAGAAGAAGAAGCGCTGCAAAAAGAATTAGAAATGATTCAAAGTGATGACGATCAAATTAAGAAAGTGGAAGATTCATTTGGTGTCTTTACTGATAAATACCCAATCATTGTTGAACTTGGGCTTGATTTAGCAGCACTTGTGAAACAAAAAATTAACGGAGAAACAGCTCGTGATAAAGTTGTATTAATGCGAAAATCGATTATTACAGATTTAGGAATTAACGTTCCTGGCATTAACTTTAAAGATAATACGAGTTTTAGACCGCGTGGACGGTATGTGATTCGAATTAAAGGTGCAAAGGTAGCGGAAGGTGTCTTAAAATCAGGGTATTTATTAGCACTCAAAACACCAAACGTAATGGCAGATTTAGATGCTGAGCCTGCCAAAGACCCAATCTTTGGCGAAGATGGCTACTGGATTTTAGAGCATGTTGTACAAGATGCTCAAATGAAAGGCTATCAAGTGTTAGAACCGCTTAGCATTTTAATTACGCATTTAGATGTTATTATTCGTCGTAATGTACATGAACTATTGCAGCGTCAACATGTGAAAGATTTAATTCAATCTTTAGAGCGTGATCACAGCGTATTATTAGAAGAAATTAAGAAAAAAGAAATTGATTTATCTCTTGTTCAAAATGTCGTGAAACAATTGTTAAAAGAAGGAATTTCAATTCGGGATTTACCAACCATTATGGAAGGCATTATTGACGGAAAAGAAATATATCAAAATCATGCGGATGGTGTTACCTCTTTCGTACGTGAATGTATTTCGAAAGTCATTTGTGAGCATGCAAAAAACTATGATGGAAAAATTTATGCAGCACTATTCTCAGACTCAATAGAACTAGATGCGGATGTTGTAAACAATTCGTATCAAGGGTATTTACTAAACTGGGATTTAGAACAAGAAACACGTGTTATCGATCAAATTCAACACATTTTCAAACAGTCCCGCTTAACGGGAAGAGATCCAGTTTTATTAACGCGCCGCAAAGATTTTCGATTTGGTATTGTAAGGCTGCTTGACCGTTATCAAATAGAAGCAAAGGTACTCTGCATAAGTGAGTTGGCACCTGAGGTAGTTGTAGACCAAATTGCATATATTGAGTAGGGTGAAGGTGAGAGAAAATGGAAAGCGCAGCAAAGAAGGAAAGTATAAAGCGAATTGAAGCCTATTCTAAAAGCGAACTGTATCATAAACTTTTTGAAGAGCATGGAAATGATTATTACTACGTTGTCGATGAAACAGTCAAACGAAAAATTCCATTCTTTTGGAAAAAGAAATATGAAATGATTGTAAAAATTCCACAAAAGAGCGAAGAAGAGCAAGAACTATTCGTAACAGAACTAGTAGAAGAACAATCAGAAGAGATGATTCGAGAAGAGAAGATACAATCGATTTTACATGACCTTGAGAATAAAACGCATGACATTCCGTATACACCAAAGCCATTTGCTCAAAGTGAAGAGTGGCTGCAGAAAAAACAAAGATTACTTCAAGTATTTGATAAAGGACTTGTTGTAATGAAAAACATAGAAAAACAAGAAGAAAAATTAGAAGTGATCGCTAATCTTGTAAATGAAACATCACAAGAAAAAGAGCAAGGAGCATCAGTTCCGTTTATTATTAAAAAAGTACTTCGGACACTCGAACAAAATGATGTAGAGGAACATTTCTTAACAGTGTATGAGAAGAAATTACGAGCGAAGTTCGAACATACTTCTCTTATTACTGAAGAAGAGGTATTGCAGTTTATTCTTGAAGATATGAGTACACATTTTCAGACGGAAAATGTGTTTGATAAGGGAGTACAAACAATTGCTTTAATCGGACCGACAGGTGTTGGGAAGACTACGACACTTGCAAAAATTGCTTGGCAGTTATATGAACAAAATAAAACGGTCGGATTTATTACGACTGATTATTCTCGGAGCGGGACGGTTCAACAATTACAAGAGTATGTGAAAACAATTGGGGCAGAAGTCCTTGCAGTGCGTGATGCAGATGGAATGTCTAGAGCATTTTCTTACTTTAAACAGGAAGTACCAGTCGATTATATTTTAATTGATACAGCCGGGAAAAATTATCGTACAATAGAATCAGTACAAAGTATGATTGAAACGATGGAGCAAATTCATCCGGATTATATTTGCTTAACATTATCTGCTTCAATGAAAAGTAAAGATATGGTTGAAATTATTACAAATTTCAAAGACATACATATTAATGGGTTTATATTTACAAAGTTTGATGAAACAGCTAGCATTGGTGAACTGCTAAAAATTCCAGCTGTTTCAACTGCACCAATTGTATTTACAACAGATGGCCAAGATGTTACGCAGCATTTGCATATCGCAACAGCTGAACATTTAGCAAAACAAATGTTATACACTTCATAATAGAGAGCGAGGGGAAGAATAAGGCTTCCGCCTTATTTGTCACAGTATGAATGGTTTATACATTGGTTCTATGGGAATGATGAACTACATGCAGCATTTAAATGTGCATGCAAATAACATCGCTAATGCCCAAACAACGGGGTTTAAAGCGGATCAAATGACGTCAAAAGTCTTTAGTACACATGAAACATACCGTCAAGCAAATGGAACAGAAACTCCAATTGGAACGGTTGATTATGCAGTTATACCAGCTGCAACGCATGTGAATTTGACGCCGGGTTCAATGCAAATTACAAATAGCGGTACTGATTTTTATTTAGAAGATGGAAATGCAAACGCAGCTTCTTTCTTTGTTGTATCACAAAATAATCAAACATATATGACGAAAGATGGACATTTTACTCTAAATGCGGATCGTTACTTACAAACAACAGCTGGTGCGTATGTACTTGATAGTAATAATGAGCGTATTCGTATTCCGGAAGGTGCGAAGCTTTCTGTGGGAGCTGATGGTACTATTTATAATGAAACGACGCGGCAAAATATCGCACGTTTACAAACGAAATCAGTTGATGAAAACATGAAAGCACATCTTGTAAACCATGAAAATAAAACCTTTACAGTAGATGGAACAAACATTGCTAATTTACCGAATGGTACAGCTGTTGTTCGCAACTATATGTTAGAAAACTCAAATGTTGATATGCCGAAAGAAATGACAGACCTTATGACGAACCAAAAGATGGTTCAAGCATCCCAGCGTGTGATGACAACATTTGATAAAGTATATGAAAAAGAATCCAATGAACTGTTAAGATAAAGGAATGCCTGAAGAGGGCATTCCTTTTTGTGTTAAAATTCAGAATATTATTGACTCAATGAAAATCTTTTTTTATATTAGTAGGTATAACAATAACGACTAAAGGGGTGGGATTATGACAGAAGCGCTGTCGTATAGAAATGAAGAAAGTGGATGGGTTTACTATTACTCTTCTTGAAGTGGTTACTGTTTATTAGAATCAGAATAAGTGCGGGACGGTGAACAGGTGAAATTGTGAAAGAGTTGCAAAAACTTAGCTTTTCTTACATAAGGGTAAAGGAGGAGTTAGAGTGGAACGAGCAGCAGTATTAGAGTCGCAAGATGCAACGTTTATGCAAGGTGTGAAAGATTGCTTACCGACAGTTCTCGGTTATTTAAGCATTGGCGTTGCGTCAGGCGTAATTGAGAAAACAGCTGGATTTTCAATAACAGAAATTGCACTTATTTCATTACTGATTTATGCTGGCTCAGCACAGTTTATTATGGCCGGAATGTTTGTAGCAGGTGCGCCAGCTTCTACTATTATTTTTACCGTTTTTTTTGTAAATCTAAGACATTTTTTAATGAGCGCAGCATTAGCTCCGTACTTAAAAAGGGTATCAGTTTGGAAAAACATAGTGATTGGTTCGCAACTTACCGATGAAACATTTGGCGTTGCAGCCCAGCATGTAACAGGAAAACAATATGTAAGTGAAAAATGGATGTTAGGTTTAAATGTGACGGGTTATGTAAATTGGATAGTAGCAAATATTATTGGAGGCGTTTTAGGAGAGTGGATATCAGATCCACATACATATGGGATGGATTATGCGCTTCCAGCGATGTTTATAGGCTTGTTTGTTTTGCAACTTGTGAGCAGTCGTCCAAAGTTATTTGTTCATCTTTGCGTTGCCATTGCCTCAATTATGATTGCATTTCTTGCGCATTTCTTTGTATCAAATAGTGTTGCTGTTATTGTTGCAACACTTGCAGCAGCGACAATCGGGACGGTGATTGAAAAATGGAAGTAAGATGGGATGTATTACTTATTGTACTTGGATCTGCAATCGTCACATTTCTTCCGAGAGTAGTACCGCTGCTTGTATTAAGTAAAGTAGAAATTCCAGAATGGGGACTAAGATGGCTAAATCATATTCCAATTGCAATATTAGCTGCATTGTTAGCACAAACATTATTTATGAATGAAACGGTGCAAGTGGATTATTTATTAGCGGCCATTCCGACGTTCCTTGTTGCGATTTTTACACGGAGTTTGCTTGGGTCTGTACTAACAGGAGTCATTGTAACGTTTTTGTTACGCTTATTTTTTTCAATTTAATGAGGGATAAGAAAACGATTGGTACGGCTTAATGAAAGAAAATCCTCACTGATGAAAGTTTGATTTTTTGTAACAAGGATTATCCCATATTGCATCGAACTTTGTAATATAACGATTACAAAAGGAGTGATGCCATGTTCATTTTAACAATTGGTGTTGTTATGTTTACAATGTTTTTATTTTTTATTATTGGGCTTACAACATATAAAATGTTTGTTCAAAAAGTGACGCCTCAAATTTACTACACACCGTTTGAATCAATTACTGCACAATCACCTGTAGAGTTTCATGAGGAGAAGGACGATAGGGAAGAAAGTGCGGATTATGGTAAGGATAAAGATAGATAAAAAGTAATTTTGGTTGAAGGGGAAAAGAAATGAAGAAGTCGAAGGTAGCTAATATTACTGCTATTGTAACAATTATTATCGTACTAGGAATCTCTATTTTTTCACCTTACAATTATTTGAAACAGGTTCATGCAGAAGAAATTATGCAAGAACAAGGACTAAAAGACGAATTTAAGGATAAAAGCGTACAGAGTGTTACATATAAAGGTGATAATACGTATATTGTCAAAACAGATACGAGGGAATATGTTGTTATTCAAGAATATTACACACTTATGAATTATAAATGGAAGATATACGTGCTTGAGAAAACATGGGAATAAATATAACAGAGAAGTAGGAGCTACTTCTCTGTTATATTTTGAAGAAAAGAATGGATCATCTGATACCCTTGGTCTGCAGCTTCCTCATTGTATTTTGCAGAAAATGGATCAAGAAACCCGTGTTCTCCGTTAAGCTGTTTTATGTTTAGTAGCGAATGGCCTTTATTCTGCAAATTATCAATGACAGTAGAAACTAAAAAACTAGTTTCTGTTGCGGGGAATAATAATAATGTAGGGCATGTCGGCACAATGTTTGTGTAATCACGAATACGTGAGCCATAGCATCCGATAACAAAATCAATTCTACAATCTTCACTACATAACCAAGCAAGCGTTGCCCCGACGCTGAACCCGAGAATCCCCACATACGTATAGTTATTTCGTAATTCAACGAGCATATCTTCAATGTGTTGTTTTCCTCTTTGAAATCCAACATGCTTTATAAAATACGAATACGCCTCTGTTTCTTCGGTGTAATGAAAAGGGATGGGGCGATGTAATAAATTTGGACAAACAACGTCTATAGTCGAAGAGGAAAACGTATGAATAACATGCTCCATATGTTGGTTGATTCCGTATATTTCATGCAGAAGTAGAAGAGCCGTTTTCTGTTTCATAATCTATTATTCTCCTTTTGTAGCACGATACTCTCTTTCAACAAGACAAATTCTTGTGTGAAATTGTTCATACCATTGTTCTCGGCCTCTTTTTCTAGCAATCGTATGAGCAGCATGTTCTTTCCACTGCTGGATTGCTTCAAGTGATTCCCAGTACGAAATGGTAATACCAAAGCCGGTTTCATCACGGACGCTTTCAACATTGACAAATCCAGGTTGCTGCTTTGCTAACCTTACCATTTCATCTGCAACGATTTCGTAATCATCAGTTTCAGTTGAAAGTTGAGAAGTGAAAATAACCGCGTAGTATGGAACGTTGTTCATTTTGTTTTCTCCTTGCTATAAATTTTTTCTTTTTAGTTTAACACGAAATCTGAATAGTGTGTCATTTGGTTTATTCTTTAATTTCATTTACCGTATTGAATTTAAAATTAAAAAATTCATAAAAAATCAAGGATAGTCTCGTTTTTTTCTTTTAAGTGCTTAAATAAGCAGTAAGGCATTTACGCAAGAAATTAACTTCAATTATTTCATTGGGGAATTTATCCCGCTACTTTTGGGCGGTAAGAGCCCGATTGGTTAGTTTTACTTTATTTCTCCACTGTTCGTTAGTGCAGAAAATATAAGAAATCCCACTTCAAAATAAAATGAAGTGGGATTTCTTATATTTCCTCTAAGCTGTTGACTGGAACAGTAAGTTCACGATTTGGATTTGTTGCTTCGTATATGTGGGCTGTTTCATTTTTTTCGTCGACATGTTGAATTGTAACAGGCATACCTTGAAAAGTTACATTTGTTTGTTCCGTTGATTTTGAAATTTCTTTTGCTCTTTGAATATTCATTTCCAAACTCCTCTCTGTGTCCGATTGGTTAACCAGCAAGAGAGCTCCCACTGATGGAAGTTACGCTGTATTACTATTTTGGCTCACAGTAAGGAATAATATACCAATTAATAGAGAGTTTAAAGCTTTTGAATCATTTGTAATGTTTCTTCAGTGAAAGAAGAAAACATAGGAGCGTGATATTCTTGAATAGCGCTGTGCGCTTGCTTTGCTTCATACAGAGCTTGTTCTTTATCCTGCAGGTGCATATAGCATAAAGCACGAAAAGAGCCAGCTGTAGTCAGTAATGCTTTGTCTATCGGATGGTGCGTATAATCAGAGATTGTTACTTGTTTAAGGGATTCTAACGCTTCATGATAACGCTCTAGACCATATAGAGCTTTTCCTTTTTCAAGATAATAATAGCCATCTTTTTCGGGCCCTAGTATCTTTATAGACTGTTCCCCATATGCTTCAATGTGTGTAAGTGCAACCTCATATTGCCTCGTTAGCATATTATAAAAATAAGCTTTTAAAATATGAAGAAGAGTTGTTGAGATGGCGTTTTCTGTAAAAATCGCGAATTGTTCTGCTTTCTTTAAATAGTGTAAGTAACCTTCCATATCGTTAGCAAATGTGGCTTGATAAGACAAAATACGATAAAATTCATCTGTTCTATAGTACACTTGATTTTTTTTAGAAAAGGCAAGTGCTTGTAAAATAATATTTTTGCAGCCTTCGTAATCTCCAATGGCTAATAAAATGATTGCCTCGTCTAAAAAAAGTTCAATTTGCATAATTAAATCCATTTCTAAATGTTTTTCTTTATATTCATCACGAATAGAATTGATTAATTGTAAACATTCATTATATTTTTTGTTGAGAAACAATAATCTAAATAAGATGAGCTTTGTTTCTGTACTTTCGCGATATAAAGCATATTTTTCGAAAATTAACGTTGCTTTTTCAATATATGCATGGACATGATAATCTTTCATATGAAGTGCCACTCTAGCGTATTGTTTATATAAGCGTGCAGCATCTAGTGTAGATGGTAGTGCATCATGCACAATAGGATGAAGAATTTCGTATACATCTTTAAAGCGCATGTCTTGTATATGTTGCTCCATTTCTTGCACAAGAGTAGCGTGTTCATTCGCTGCTTCTTCTTCTTCTTCTAATAATAAAAAGCTTGCATCACAGCCGAGTTTATCAGCAAGATAATGTAACGTTTTCATAGAAGGAGTTGCCTTACCATTTTCAATTTGACTGAGCATACTTTTTGTTAATTCTGTCCCAGCAAGTTCAGATTGGGTAAGTTTTTTTTCTTTTCGTAATGTCCGTATTTTTTCTCCGAGAGTAGCCATGGAACTCCTCCTTTTTTAGAAAGTTAAATATAATTAAACTTTTTATTGTCAAATTCAGAAAATTAATTATATAATAAGTTTAACACAATTTAACTTTTAAAGGGAGAGTGATTATATGGAGGGTGTATTAGAAAAACAAAATGATGCACGATTAAAAATTGCGACGCGAAATATTATTTTGATGATGATTGGAAAATTATCATCAATGCTTGGGGCAAATATTTACACGTTTGCAATGGGGCTGTACGTTTTAAAAACGACAGGATCGGGCATGGGGTTTGCTATTACACTTGTTTGTGGTTCTGTACCACGTATGATTTGCGGGCCAATCGCCGGAGCAGCAGCAGATCGAATGAACCGGAAGTGGCTCGCTGTTGGAGCAGATATATTAAGTGCTCTTATTATGTTCACCATGTTTTTACTTTCAACTTCATTTGGACTTTCATTGATCTTCATCTATGCATCCGCAGCACTGTTATCCATATGTGCAAGTTTTTTCTCTATTGCTTTAACATCTTCTATTCCATCCTTAGTTGATACGACACGTATTCAAAAAGCGAATTCATTAAATCAAACAGCTACATCGCTTGCAACAATTTTAGGACCGATTATTGGTGGTCTTGTATACGGTTTATTTTCTATGAAATTCTTTTTTTTACTGAATGGTATGACATTTGCTTTTGCAGCGATAATAGAATTATTTATGATATTTGATTTATATAAAGCAGACAAAAAAGAAGATAAGGATCATTTTTTAACGAGCATAAAAGAAGGTTTTGTATATGTGAAAGAGCAAAGTGACATATTTTCAATGGTCAAACTTTCACTTTGGATTAATTTCTTTTTTTGTGCAATTACCGTTTCGTTGCCCTATATTATCGTTCAAAAATTATCACTTTCCTCTCAGCAATTTGGAGTAATTGAAGGAATGTTTGCGGTTGGGATGCTAATTGCTTCTATTGTTTTATCAGTTCGAGCAGAGGCAACAAATAAGTTCCAGACCATTCGTAGGAACCTTTTCATGCTAGCAGGCTTATTGCTTTGCATTGTATTACCGATTTTTCTTCCGTTAACTAAAACAATGATTTTTATATATTACATTACACTCATGATCCTTTTTGGGGTGAATATCATCACGATTAACGTTCCATTGCAAGTATTCGTTCAAAAAACGACAGCACCAGAATATTTAGGACGTGTATTCGGATTAATTGAAACAATTGCAACAGCAATTGTCCCTCTTGGAACACTCTTGTATGGTGTACTTTTAGACTATATACCAGCATCTACTGTTATGTTGATATCAGCGTTTGGACTGTTTATTGTTGTTTTCTTTGGAACGAAGCAATGGAAGAATGTGAAGGATGTGCAAAAACAAGAGGGTGTATCTATACCTTAAAGAAGAAGCAGTCATTGTTACAAAAAGATGAACTTCCTGCATTTGGAGAAGAAAAGGAGTATACTAATATTATAATTCAATCACAAGGAAGTGTCATTATGAGTACTGTTGGTGTTGTATATGGAGTTATTCTTTCTTCTATTTTTGTTTCTTTCACTGTAGGTGTAACACGTTACATTCATAAGTGGAAAGAAGGGATTGTAAAGCTAAATCATATTGAAGAAGAAGCAAGTGATTTCATGTTACATCACGGGAAATAAAGTGAAACTTCCATCAGTGGGCGCCTTTCCTACTGATGGAAAGCTCTCACTAATCGGGCTCTTACGGGCAGTTATCTTCTATTTAACTTCTTTGCTTTCTCAGAATCATGAGATTGAGATTTTACTGCCCGTTAGAGCGGGGTAAAGTGAAACTTCCATCAGTGGGGACCTTTTTCCACTGATGGAAAGCTCTCACCAATCGGGCTTTTACGGACAGTTATCCTCCACTTATCTTCTTAGCTGTATGGGTCTTACTGTCCGTTAATGCGGGATAAAACAGTATCTTTAATCTACTGATAATGAAATGTTTTTTAGGATAATTAAATATTTATAATTTTATTATGTAAACAAAAAGTGTGGTGTTAGAGATACGAACATCACACTTTTTGTTATGTAATATATTTTATTAACATATTAACCAATTTATCAAAAAATTGGCAAGAAAACCTCATCTTCAAAACGCGGAGAGTATAGCCCAGTTTAAGGTGGGGGATGAATTGCCCTTGTATTCGTAAAAAATTTTTGATATCAATGCGAATGTATGTTCTTTTTTATCGTTTTGTAGTATCATGAAGGTAAGGAGATAAGGCGGTGAAAATCATGACAAACGAAAAAGAATATGCAACCTATCAAATTTGGATTAAGAAAGGTCATAAATTGCACGTCTACTTCATGGAAATGTGTCAAAATGCAAAAAATCTCTACAATACAACAAACTTCTATATTCGCCAAGTGTATACGGCCTTATGTACGGATCAACCATTACAGCCGCTCCAACAAGAAGTTCTTCATACATTACAAGCACATATTGAAATCATGAATGAAAATCAACTTCATGCATACCAAAAACGTGTACAAAAACAGAAAGAAAAACCTGTTAACGAACAGAAAGAAATGAAATGTAACTTGTTTACATTCCCGACAAAAGAGAAATCGTTTCTATCCTATAACTTTCTAGATTGTTTGTTTAAAACAATGAAACAACAAGATTATATGAATTTGCCAGCACAAACAAATCAAGCAGTCATGAAGAAGCTATATCAAAACTGGAAATCATTCTTTGCTTCCATGAAAGTATATCAAAAACATCCTTCCACTTTTACGGGCAGACCTCGCATTCCAAAATATATCAAATCATCTATGAAAGAAATTGTATTCACCAATCAAGTGTGTAAACTCCAAGATAAGTACATTCGTTTTCCAAAAACAAGCATGAAATTAAATATCGGTAAATTGTTCGGGCATATCGAAAATCTCAAAGAGGTACGTGTTTCTCCTGCTTACGGGAAGTTTAAAGTTGAGATTGTAACAGAACAATCTGAGTCAGCGCCTGAGCATATCGACAATAATCGTTATATGAGTATTGACTTAGGAATCAATAACGTTGCAACTATCATAACAAATACAGGGTCTACTCCTGTGTTAGTAAAGGGCAATGTCATTAAAAGCATTAATCAATACTACAATAAGCAAAAGGCTTATTTACTGGGTATTCTTCGTCATGGAAAAGAACCAAAAGAAGGACCACACACATCAAACCGTTTAGAGAGGCTTCATGAGAAACGGTTTCTCAAAATAAAAGATTTCTTTCACAAAATCAGTTACCACATTGTTCAGATGGCGATTCAACAGGAAATCTCTATGATTGTGATTGGGAAAAATACATCATGGAAACAAAACGGTGAGATGGGGAAACAACAGAATCAATCGTTCTGCCATATCCCGCATAATCTACTCGTTGAAATGATCACCTACAAAGCAAAACGAAAAGGTATTCTTGTACAAGTCGTGGAAGAATCGTATACAAGTAAGGCCTCCTTTCTAGACGATGATATAATCCCCACTTATGGTGAAGAAGACATTCCTGTATTCAGTGGGAAACGTATCAAACGTGGCTTGTATCGTACGAAAGAGAATAAACTACTGAACGCAGATGTGAATGGTTCCTATAACATCTTAAAAAAAGCAGTTCCAAAGGCATTTGCCGATGGAATAGAGGGGTTGTGCCATCGGGCAGCTGTGTCAACTCCACTCGTGTTAAGCATCACTTGAAGGTGATATACGAGAAACCCCCACTTCAAGCTCCAAAGGAGATAAGTGGCGGGAGTTTTCATATAATAATGAAAAATGCAAAGGGGAGTAGGGGAATGACCAATATTTACTTTGTACGTCACGCACATTCTACATATACACCAGATGAGAGAGAAAGGCCGCTATCTGAAAAAGGTTGGCAAGCGGCAGAGAGAGTGACAGAAATATTACAAAATGAATCTATAGATGCTGTGATTGCTAGTCCATATAAGAGAGCTATTCAAACGGTAGAAGGGGTTGCTAAGTATTTTCAATTACCGATAGAGTTAGAGGAGGATTTAAGAGAGCGGTTATTAAGTTTGCAGCCCGTCGGAGATTTTGAACAATCTATTATGAAAGTATGGGAGGATCCTACTTTTTATTTTGAGGATGGAGAATCTAACATTACCGCTCAGGAGCGCGGAGTTGCTTGCATAACGGAAATCCTGCGGAAATATGAAGGGGAAAATATTGTAATAGGAACACATGGGAATATTATGGTCCTTATTATGAATTATTTTGATTCCCAATATGATTTTTCATTTTGGAAGAAGCTTCATATGCCTGACATATATAAGCTGACATTTACAGAAGGGCAGTTTGTTCAAGCAAATCGACTTTGGAAAGAAGATATTGTAAAGAAAGTGTGAATATTGACGAAAAGAGCAGGAGATTATGTAACAGTTATAGAAATCAATTGCTGGAGTGAAAAAGTTTTTTAATAAAAGGAGGCTGTTCATATGTTCGAGAAAAACAATAGATTTTCATCCATGTCAGGAGAGATTGTAGAAGTTCACAATGTGTATGAGATTTTACCACCTGACGGAACGATTATTGGTATGGCAACACCTGAGGAAATGGAAATTGCAGCAGAACTAGAACTAAAGCATTACGCTTTTTCACGTTTAATGGAAGCTAATATTCAATTAGACGGTGCCTCCTACAAAGAGATGTTAGAAGAATTTGAAGGTTATGAAAGAAGATCGATGGCTTTCTGGCGGGCACTGCATGAGCGTTTATCTGTGCCATGGGCATGGGTGTTACGCGTTGATGTTGCAAACGGCCCTATTCATGTAAGCAATGGAAACTTGTTTTATGATGTAGAAGAGTTAGAAGAAGACTTTGAATAATAAGAAGAGGAAAGCAGCATAGATACTGCTTTCCTCTTTCTATAAGTGCTGTATATTTTTGATTTGTTTTATTGCTTGAATTATAATATCGGGCCGATCTATTTCAACGGAGTGGCCTGATTTAGTAGCAACAATAAGTTGGCATTGTGCGTGCCTTGTCCCATTATCAGTACTTCAACTTTTTCTCCGAAGACATCTACATGTGTAATCAAAAGAAAGCCCCCTTAAGTTTGAAAAAACCTTTGACATACCAATAATATTCCCCATACTCCTATACCGCATAGAATAGAAGTGCCAAGTGAAAATGAGTTACGAAGACCCAAATATACAATGAATAATAGCAAGGCTGATGCAGGAAATCCATATAATACTCCTAGTGCAAAACCACTTAATTCTTCTCGAGATCCCCCTTCGACAGAAATCCAAAATAGACTGAGCAAACTGATTAATGGAAGTGCCGCAATGAAGCCACCAAGTGTACTATAGTGCTTAGCGATTTCTGTAACTCCTCCAATAATAAGTGCAGAAACAATCACTTTAATGAGAAAAGACATCGTGAGCCTCCTTCGCTAATAATTCAAATGCGGATTGAATTAGCTCATTTTCTTCTTTAGATAACTTCTCTCCTAGTTGTTTTAGTTTTGCCTCATCGAGCAGTGTATGTGTAGCTAATGCTTGTTGTCCTATTTCTGTTAGCTTTACAATTACAACTCGTTCATCTTGCTTACTGCGCTCTTTTACTACAAATTCTTTCTGAATTAACCGTTTAATATGTTCAGAAGCTGTGTTATGAGAGAGATGTAGTTTTGCGGCGATATTACTAATGGTTTGCGCTTCTTTTCGAGAAATCATTTGTAAAATACGAATGGCTTGGTGAGATAAATTTTCTTCGTATTCATGACGGAGATAAAAATAAATCGTTTCCCAATGTTTATTTAACGTTAGCATAATTACAACTCCTTTTTTTATATCGTACAATACGATATAATCGCTTGTAAAGATATAAAAGGTTAAATTTTTCTGTAAAAAAGTATCTTTTTTTTAGTAGATAATATAAGCTTATCTTAAAATCACAATGAAACGAGGGATGAGGATGGAAGCTGTACATACCTTTAAATGGACTGGTGATGAAAAAGCGTATTTAAATGTGATACATGTAGAAAAGCTAGGTCCTCTTTCTATCGGATTATATGGTGGAAATACAGAAGCTGGTGCAAGCAAAAATGAAGATGCTGTGCTTGCTTGGTGTGATCCACATGGAACATGGGAATTCGTTATGATTTTTGATGCACAAAGTACGATCGAACGAGCAAAGTTTATTATAGATATAATTTGTAAAAGAAAAGAGAAGTTACTACAGCTTTTCACTTATCCATCTCATCTAGTTTTTCATCATACGCATATGTATTTATTATCGCTCTTTACGGATGAAAAAATTATTGAAGAAAGTGAACGAATACAAGAACAAACAGCATGCCTTATTTGTCTTCGGAAAGGAAAGTTTGTGTATTGGTTGTCAGTAGGGGAATGTTTTGTCTACTTATTTCATCCAAGACTATTACAATGTGACCAGGGGCGCTTGAATAAACAGCAATGTTATGAACGGATTGGCAGAAAGAATATTTTTTCAGCAGCAACCCCTTGTTTTACTTCTGGGGTTCGTGAATTACAGGAGGGAACCAATCATATTGTGATGACAACAGATGGGATCATTGAATGTGGTGAACGGATATTTGAAGATGATTATGTATTATATCAATCGTTGTATTCAGATGATACCCTTCATGTTGGAGATGTACTGGAGAAGATAGAGGTTTGGAAAGGAACAGATAGTGCTACAATTATAGGTTGGTCTGTTGATATAGGACATATGGATTGTATCTGTGAGCAGGATTAAAGCAGATATCATAAAAAATAGAAGTGACATGTAAAACATACAGTGCAGGAGGAAATAAATTCTTTTGCGCTGTATGTTCTATTTTATTACTTAAATAATATTGTTAATTTGAGCTATAAAACAAGAGAAACCTTATTTATGGAGTTCCCTTATTCCATTAAGGCACACTTTAGTTGAATTAAATTATCTCTTTTATCCGTTTTATTGCAGAGTGAACTGTAAGTCTATGAAATGAAACTAATTTATTTTTGTAGATGACTCCATAGATACCATAAGGAGTAGGTGAAAGTCTCAACAATTCTTCTCTGTTTTTTATGTCAATAATTTCTGCATTAATACCCAATTTGTTTGCTGCCTTAACAACATTATTGGCTGATACATCTACAAATGGACACTGCTGGGTACGGAGAATTGTTAAATCTTTAAAAAGTTTAAGTCGCTCATCCCAATCTTTTGGGAAATATGGGTCAGGTGAATGTCCAAATTTGTTAACAAGTAACTCAAAACCATAAGGTGCATTATCTATTTCTCTAAAATTGTTCTTTATAAAAACGTCCTTACTGGGTGTCCAAGAAGTGTTCGGATTCGTAATCACAATAACTCCATCTTTATTTTGTTCCTGAGCATCTTGAATACTTTTATTAATCAATTTTGAGGCATACCCTTTTCCTGTAATATTTACCCATAAGCAATGGATAACTAAGTAATTTTCGCCATAGACAACTCTCGAAGAATATTCAATAGGTGTATATTCAATAAACCCAGCTGGTTTGTTATTCTCCATTATTTTTATATACTTTAATCCTTCATTGAACCTTCTCATAAGCCATTTGTTTTTATTTATGTAACCTGTTGAAGATGGCTTGCTACGAAGACAATAACAACCCCCATCATCTATATTCTCTTCGTCTAACTCTACCAGCTCAATTTGTTCCAATATATTTCTCCCTCCACAATTTTTCAATATTCTTATTCACCTATTCTATCTTTTAAGGGAATAATAAACATTTATTATTTAGTAAATTATTACAATTTGAGTTTATCATAGGTTGCTTCCGTTGAAAATAGACAGCTTTTCACAAAGTCAGTGAAGGGCTTCATCTCTCACCTATCTTCTTCGCTTCTGTCTGAATCTTGAGGTAGAAGTCTTACTGCCCGCGAATAGCGGGATAAAAAAATCTTAAAAATTGTCATAAGATCTTTCTTTGTGCATATATATGTATAATGTGGCCACAAAGCGGGAGTATACTCTCACTTCCTAAAAATCTATTTTAAAACTTGTAAAGGTTATTATAGGGAAATTGCCGAAAGGAGTTTTGAAGAAAGTATGAGTTATGGGCTCCGTTATGCTGTAGAACAAAGGAAAAAACAATTGATTGAGAAGTTAATTGATGTAGGTGTATACAAAGTATTAAATAAACAATTGTATGAATTATCACTAGATGAATTAGAAAAAGAATATAATGATATCTTAAAATATGAAGATGTGCGTGCGTAGTTTATTCAAAATTGTTCCTTTTAAATGAAATAAAGACGTTAGGCATAGTTAAGCATTAGTAGAAGGTGAAGAAATCCTTCATTTTATGGAAAGTTGACTTTATAAAAATCCCCTTTCTCAGTGTAGTATTGAGAAAGGGGATTTTGTTTAAGATACAGTTGTAAATGAAGGGATAGGGTCATGGAACATATCCCAGTCTTCATACATTTCTTTTTCAGTTAATAAACAGTGGTCTAAAGATTGTTCTATTTCTTCTCTATTCATATCAATACCGATAAAGACTAATTCGGTAATTCGGTCTCCGTATGTGTCATCCCAACGGTTTAAAATGTCTGGGTCTTCTGAAATAATTTGTTGTTGTTCCTCTTTTGAAGTAGATGCTACCCACTCGCCAGCTCCTTGAATCGTAATAGATGAACCTGCTTGAGAGAGAAGTCCGATGATATTGTTGCGAGAAGCAAGCCAGAAGAAGCCCTTCGCTCTCACGACGTCAAGTGGCCAGTTTTCAAGCCATTTCATCAATCTCTCAGGCTGGAACGGGCGCTTACGGCGGTATACAAATGATGAAATGTTATACTCGTCTGTCTCAGGTGTGTGTTCGCTATTTAATTCTTTGATCCATCCAGCTGCTTGACTTACTTTTTCATAGTCAAATAGATTCGTATTTAAGATTGAGTATAACGGCACTTGCGAATAAACTGCTTCAATAATACGAGCTTCTGGATTTAACCTTTGTAATAGTTTGTGAAGTTCTGTAATATCATCCTGCTCTAGCATATCTGTTTTGTTTAAAATAATTACATTTGCAAATTCAATTTGATCAATGAGTAAATCAATCACTTCGCGTGTATCTGTCTCATCAATTGCTTCTTGGCGATCTAATAAACTTTCACCTGAAGCATAATCATCCCAGAAGCGATTCGCATCTACGACAGTAACCATCGTATCTAAACGACATGTATTTGATAAGTTGATTGCTAATTCTTCGTCCATATATGTGAATGTTTGTGCAACTGGAATAGGCTCACTAATACCTGAAGATTCGATGACAATATAATCAATATCTCCAGATTCTACGAGACGGTTCACTTCTATAATTAAATCTTCACGTAATGTACAGCAAATACATCCATTTTGAATTTCAACAAGTTTTTCCTCTGTTCTAGAAAAACCACCTTGTTTAACAAGTGCAGCATCAATGTTAATTTCGCTCATGTCATTAACAATGACAGCTACTTTCATTCCGTCGCGATTTGTAAGTATATGATTTAGTAATGTTGTTTTTCCAGATCCTAAGTAACCGCTTAATACTGTAACGGGAATTTTTTTCATATAAAGACTCTCCTTTTCAAATCGTAATCATTACGTTTTATTTCTTGTTATATCTTAAAAGATGAAAAAGAAAATTGCAATAGTAAATCATAATGATTACGATTTGAGAGTAAGATATAGTAAGTGTGTTGTGGATGAAACATGGCATAGAAAAAGAGGACAAGCATATGTTTACAATAAAGAGGAGCTTCTATCGGAAAGTATTTTATCCCGCTCTAACGGGCAGTAAAATCTTAATTTCAAGATTCTGAGAAAGCAAAGAAGCTAGATGGAAGTTAACGGCCCATAAGAGCCCGATTGGTGAGAGCTTTCCATCAGTGGGGGATGAAGAAAGCCCCACTGATGGAAGTTTCACTTTATTGCTAGTTGAACATGAGCTAAAAATATAAAGGAGGAGATTGTGATGACACTTGCACGGATTTCTAGAGAAATTATGGGTACAATGTTAATCGCACTATTTGTGTTCTTATTATTTTTTGTTGATTTTACAAATGTATCATCGTTGCAAGCACTGATCCCTAAAACGTGGATGAATGTAAATACAATTTTTTTAAGTATTTTTTTTGAAGCTGTTCCATTCATATTAATTGGTGTATTCATTTCAGCGGTTATTCAAGTATTCGTGACAGAAGACGTGATAAAGAAAGTGTTGCCTAAACATCCTATTGTTGCCATGTTTCCAGCAGCATTTGTTGGTGTATTATTTCCGATGTGTGAATGTGTAATTATTCCAATTATAAGAAGACTGATTCAAAAAGGATTACCTCTTCATGTAGGAATGGTAATTCTTGTTACCGCCCCTATTTTAAATCCGGTTGTATTTTTTTCAACATTCTATGCGTTTCGCATGAACCCTACAATTGTATACGCTCGTTTTGGACTCGCTTTTCTTGTCGCTATATGTATTGGAGGTATTGTTTATTACTTATATCGTGACAAGAATGTATTGAAAGAAAGTGGTGTGATAAGTGAACATAAACATTCGAAGAGAAGCTGGCAGGAGGTTGCTTCGCATGCAGCAGATGAGTTTTTTAGTACAGGAAAATATTTGTTAATTGGTGCATTTTTAGCTAGTTTATTTCAAACATTTTTAGATCGTCACCTTCTTGCCGAATTAGCGAACAGTAATCTCATTTCTCCACTTGTTATGATGGCCCTTGGTTATGTTTTATCTCTTTGTTCTGCAGCAGATGCATTTATTGCAGCATCATTTGGTCACATTTTTTCAACAAAAGCTCTTCTCGCTTTTTTAGTGTTCGGACCAATGGTAGATTTGAAAAATACTGTTATGCTATTTGCATATTTTCAAAAGAAGTTTGTGTTTCTGTTTATGGCGATTGTGACGATTAGTGTATATGTTATCGTTCAACTTACCATGAAATAGGAGGCGGAGAAGGTGGAAGAGCAGGAGAAAAAAGGATTTCATATTTATATTCGCGGCATTATATTGATTGGATTTGCGATGCTATTATTCAAACTGCTTATTACCGGGCATATTGATAACTTTATTGCACCGCGTATGGTGAAACTTACTTATATAGCAACAATTGTGTCTTTACTACTTGGTTGTTTACAAGTGTGGCGAAGTGGAAATGAAAAGTCAAAGGCATGTCATTGCTGTGAGGGACATGTGCTCCCAAAAACGAAAATAGGAACTTGCTTCTTTTATGGATTATTTCTTATACCTATTATCAGTGCCTTTTTATTTTCGAGTGTATCACTTGACGGAAGTGTTGCCGCCAAGCGTGGAATGAATCAAAGTACACAAACGAAGCCACAAAAAGAAAATGACGATTGGAAGAGATTATTAGTAGATGGAGAGGAACCGCAAACTGCTAATGTACCAAGTTCTCAAGTAAGTTCTCAAGTAAGTTCTCAAGCAAGTTCTCAAGCACCATCCGAAGACCTAGAAAAGAACTTGTTAGAAAAGAAAAGCATACAAATAAATGATAAAAACTATATGGATGCTATGGATATTATTAGTCGTGATGTTATTGGATTTAAAGGGAAAGAAATTAATTTTTCTGGGTTTGTATACCGTGATACAGACGTGAAAGGAGCGCAAGTTGTAGTTGCACGTTACGGTATTACGTGTTGCATAGCAGATGCTACCGTTTATGGAATGATTGTTTCCGGTGAAGGAATTACTAAATTACAAAATGAAACGTGGGTTACGATTACTGGAACATTAGATGAGACAACCTATAGGGGAGCTTTATTTCCACTTGTAAAAGCAAATAAAGTAGAAAAAATAGAAGCTCCGAAGCAACCGTATGTATACGAGAATTTAATACCATAAACAAAAAGATGAGCCCGTAACTGAGCTCATCTTAATTTGTATATCAGATTAAAGGTTCTTCACAATTAACTTCACAGTTTATCCCGTTACTTTAGGGCAGTAAGACTCCCACCCCAAGGTTCTGGAAAAACAAAGAAGATAGGTGGGAGATAACTGCTGGCATGCGCCCGATTGGTGAGAGTTTTCCATCAGTGGAGGATGAAGAAAGCCCCACTGATGGAAGTTTCACTTTCATTCAATCACATAATGGATTTTTAACTTTCACATAAAAATAGGCATGTGCTTCTCCCATCATACGCATAAGAGTTAAGGCTTTATAATCTACTTTATCTGCAAAAAAGACAGCATAGTCAGATGTTGCATGCTCTTTATTGCTAGAATCTCTTTGTAAATCTATAAAAATATTGTGCAAGACTCGTTTTACAATATTCCATAGCAATTGTTCATTTAGCTGATAGAATTGGCTAATATGTAAAAATAATTCTCCAAAGTGATTTTGTATGACAGAATAAAACACTTTATTACGCATACTTTTTTCATTATCCACCAAAATTCTTGATTTATGATGAAACATGTTTATATCAAATCCTGCATTTTGTAAACGACCACGATGAACTCGAATACCTTCCCAATCGCGTACAAGTAGTCGGTCTGGTGTGCCATCTTTTTTAAATACAGGTACTGTGTTTTGTAGATGGCCTTCTAAACCAATACCGTATTTAACCATGAGCGGAATAAAGCCGGTAAGAGCGTTTGTTACATACTTTTCAATAAACAGAACAATTGCATCGTGTAATGGTAGGTCATGACTATCTTTATACAACTCAATTAGTTCTGCTATAACTGGTCTATTTGCGCCGTGTACAGAAGCGACAAGGGCAGAACCAACAATGGCCCATTCATCATGTTTTACATAAGTATGAATATTGTCGCGAATGACACAAGCGAGATTTTCACTTCGCAATGTTTGTGTTTCTTCGTCTATGTCATTTGGATGAAGAAAATGAGCGCCAGCTCGCTCCATAATTGGAACAAAGCGAGTTTCGTTAATCATCGTCTCCATAGTAACAATTTGTTTTAAAATATTGCTCATAAGTGGTCCATTATGAATAGTTTGTTCAGATAACGTCCGCACTTCTCCTGTTAAATGAATATTTGTTGTTAGTTTATAATGCGGTCTAATCGTTTCATATTGTGCAGGGAAGATTGTACGAAATGACATGCCCGCTAAATAATTTGCTTCATAATCGAATAAAATGATGATTTGTTTTTCGAGTTCATCACTGAAAATTTCACGTAACGTATGAGTAGCTTGCCATGGATGAATTGGTAATAGAATGTAGTCATCTATTTTATCGCCAAGTCTTATTTCTGCTTCTACTTGGAGTACAGGTTCAAAAGAAAACAATAATGCATTCCAATTTTGTTCTTCCATAAAAGCAGCACTTATATAATCTTGATGTACGGCTACAAATCGTAATGGAATTGTATTTTTAAACTCTGCTGAATACGCAATGGTTTCTTCAGGACTTAAACCTTTTCGCATTTTGGCACCAGGGTGACAAGGATGACCTTCTATAACAAGCTGTTCAAAAAACGCATAGGAATCTTGTGCGTGAGAAGCAGCTTGTAGTGTTGAAGAATTTTCAGTTTGTTCATGAAAAGTATAAGCAAGAGCTAAATTGGCAGCGCTATTAGTGACATCATCTTCAAATATATGAAAATAGGAATGTGATCCTTGCCAATCTTCATGTAGTAGTAATGTCAATACCTCATTTGGATGTGTAATTTCATTTGCGCTAGATGGTGATACGAAAATATACGGCCCGCATATAACCGGTCGTTCAAAAGCATATATGTGTTGAATCGGTATAAGTAGGTATGCATTTTGCCCCTTGAAATATAGTCCCTGTATCATTGAAATTTCATCAAATAGATGAATATGAGTGTTTATATAGTCTAGTAAATAGTCTGGACAACGATGTTCTGAAAATGCCGCAAATACCTCTTCGTGTTTTCGAAGTTCGATTCCAGTTTTTGTAATGTTACATATGTTTTCACGTATGAAGGACGATAGTAATCGTTCAAGTATACCAGCTCGTCCTTTTCGAATCATTTGTTGATAGTTTTTATGTAGCGGTGCGTGATGTTGTTGTAAAAAAGAAAGTAAGTTTTGTTCCTCTAATTTTAACGTTTGAATTTTATTGAGATGCATAGTAACCACCTTTCTCAAGTTTTTAATCTTTACAAAAAAATAAGAATATTTTATATTGTTAATGTGATGATATTGATAATCAATCTCAATTATAAAAGATACATTTAAAAATGCAACAAAAAAATTCGAGGTGGTTCGTATTCGTAAACTCTTTTTTAGTAGTTCATTTTTCTTATTTATGGGGAATTGGCTTGGAATGACTGCAATCAATTGGTACGTCTATGATTTGTATCATAGTGCTACATATTTAGGGTGGATAAACTTTGTACGGCTCATTCCAATTGCATTGTTTAGTGTATATGCAGGGAAGCTTTGTGATCTGTATCCGCGTATTAAGTTAATGAAGTCATATTCATTCTGGGGGCTAATAGTTACAACGTTACTTGCTATTTATGTTGTGTTTGTTACTCCTTCGTTTTTTATTTTTATTCTTTTTTCATTTGTAAGAGGAGTAATTAGTGCATTAGAAACACCAAATCGAAATACGCTTCTTTCGGATATTGATACGAATAATCAAATTAGTAAACTGATATCTATGAATTCGTTTGTGATGAATGCTTGTCGTTCGACAGGTCCGGCAGTAGCTGGATTTTTAATTGCAGGAGGACATATTAAACTTACATTTATGATGCAGGCAGCTTGTTCACTTATTGCATTCATCCTCGTATTACCAATGAAAGATAAAACGATGAAAAAACGAAAAGAAAAGAAAAAAGCAAGCTGGGAACAAATTGTTCAATATTTCTCTCATGATCATATGGGAAGAAATATTTTTATCACATCAATGATTACAATGGCTTTTGGCTTTTCGTATACGTCTGTATTGCCTGTACTTGTTTCTCATCAATTTACTGGAAAAGCAGAAGTATTTGGTATTGCGATGTCTTCGGCGGCAATTGGTGCCATTATAGCAACCATTATTCTTCCTAGGGTATTAGAGTATATTTCAGAAATGAAGATTTATTACATGAGTTTAGTTATGTTTTCCATTAGTATAGCGCTCCTCATTATTAGTAATACATTTGTGTTTTTTATACTATTATTCTTTATCGGCCTTTTTGGACAGCTGTTACGCTCTAGTAACCGTGTGTATTTTCAAAACAATGTTCGTGAAGAAGAACGAGGACTCATGCTTAGTGTTGTATTAATGGATCGAGGAATGATTCCACTCGGTTCGATTGTAATAAGTTATGCCATTGAATATGTGGGGATTTCTGAAACATTTATGATGATGGGTATTTTATGTATGATTCCATTTGTATTTCAATATATAAAAGTGAAAAAACAAAACAGGAAGGTGAAGCATTTTGTCCATTCAAAGTAAACAATCCAATCGAGTACAAGCGGAATATCGTATTTTAAATCGTTTTTGTAATGCGTTAATTCGTGAAAAAAATTTATTAGAAAGCTGTGCGGTGCTAAAGCATGATTATGGTATTGAAATTATAGATTGTATGAATGAAGCAGAATTATTATTAGAAGTGCAACAAGAAGGAGCATTTGAACGGTACGAATTTGCTTTTCCACTCCGGTTTAAAGTAAGAGGGCATGTTAGATGGATTGAGTCATTACAAATGTTTTTTGAAGAAGTGGCACCATTCTTTCAGCTTCATGTTTCAGATTCCTTGCAGAAAGAGTTACAGAACAGTGTAGAGAACTTAGAATTGGCTTATGAAGCATGGGAACAAAAACAAGAATGGACAAAACAGCAGCTTGAAACAAATTTGATGTTTTTTGCAAAATACAAACCAAATAATCTATGCCAATTCCTTGAAGAACTAAAAAAATGTATGTCGTTTGACGAATTATTATATACAGAGTCATTAGTAATCGAAGGGCATCCACTGCATCCTTCTACAAAAGCAAAACTTGGTTTATCAAAAGAAGAAGTAAAACGTTATGCTCCTGAATTTGAGCAAGTTGTTCCGTTATATGTAGTGCTTGTTCATAAAGATGTAACAGTAGTTACAGGAGATAGCTTTGAAAAACCTTTATTATATAAAAATTTACCAGATTTATATGAAACAGTTTCTGGCCTATTAGTAAACAGAAGAAACAGAATAGAAGACTATTATCCATTTCTTGTTCATCCATGGCAATATGAGCATGTACTAACAGAGGAGTATGGGGAAGATTTAGAGGAAGGACGTATTATTCCGATCCCATATCAGCTTTCGTCCAGAGCAACGCTTTCATTTCGAACAATGAATCTATTAGAGTTACCATATCATGTGAAGCTTCCAGTACGGGTACAAGCAACAAGTGCAGTTAGGACGGTATCACCAGAAATAACTGTAAATGGGCCAATTCTTTCTACGCTATTTGATAAGATTTATGCAAAAGAAAAAGAGCTATCACAATCAGTAATTGTCGTTCGTGAACGAGTTGGAGCTACTTTTACAAAAAATAATGACTTTCATTTAGGAAGAAATCTAGCATTTGTTTTACGAGAAAGTCCAAATGTATATAAGCAAGAGGGAGAGTTACTATGGGTTGGAGCTAGTTTAACAGCAAGCAATCCATTAAAAGAAGGAGAGCCTATTATTGTAGATATGATGCGTACATATTTCGGAATGGAGACGATTGGTAAAAAAGAGGTGCTTCACTATGTTGCTCATTACACTGAGAAAGTTATGATTCCTATACTGCAGCTTGTTTTACAATATGGAATTGCTTTAGAAGGACATATGCAAAACTCTATTATTGTTACAAAAGGCGGGGAGGTCCAACGTATTTTTGTACGTGATTTAGGAGGAGTAAGAATTCATAAGAAGACATTAGCGGAGGTAGTAGACATTTCTGAGGTTAAAGAAGCAGTCGTATTTACAGATGATATGAATGAGGTTTATAACAAGTTTATTCATTCGGTACTGCAAAACCATTTTGGGGATGTATTATTTACGTTAGCTCGCTCAATAGATGACGTACAGGAAAAAGAGTTATGGAGAATTGTTGCTGCTATTGTTGCAGATTACATGGTAGATGCAACCGAAGAGCAAAAGGCAGCTATATTTGCAAGGCAAATTGAAACGAAAGCATTGTTCTCAATGAGAATACAAGATCAAGCAAAATCTTATTTATATACAAGTTTTCAAAATCCACTTTGTATGTAGTAGGAGGAACGAACATGCTGCCTATCATGAAAGTAAACCTTTCAAAATTGAAGTATAATGCTATGATAATGAAACGATTATGCGAGCGTTCAAATATTATATGTTTTCCTGTAACAAAAGGGGTCGGCGCTGCAGAAGAAGTGATTGAAACGCTTCAAGAGGCAGGGTATACAAAATTTGCTGATTCTAGATTACAGCATCTTTATAAACTTCGTTCTATTGTTGGAAAAGAAGCTGAGCTTTTATTAATTCGTGCACCAGCTTTGTCAGAAGTAGAAGAAACGGTTCTTTGGACAGATATTAGTTTGAATTCTGAACTATGTATCATAGAAGCATTAGGAAGAGCAGCGAGAAGATACGGAACAACGCACAGCGTGATTCTAATGGTTGATTTAGGTGATCTTCGAGAAGGAATGATGCCATATGAAGTGGTGGAAGCAGCACAGAGAGTATCGAATATACCAGGAATTATACTCGATGGTATTGGAGCAAACTTTACTTGCTTTAGCGGTGTTATTCCAACTGAACATTCTTTACAAGAATTAACGCAATTAGCAAAAGTAGTAGAGAAGGAAATTGGAAAACAGCTTCGGTTTATCTCAGGTGGTAACTCAAGTTCGTTACCACTTATCATGCAAAGAAAACAGATTGGATGTGTTAACTCTTTACGGATTGGAGAAGCTATTTTTCTTGGGAAAGAAACAGCGTATGGAAAAAATATTTCTTTCATGTACCAAGATGTATTTTCAATTGAAGCGGAAATCATTGAAATAAAAAGAAAGCCGTCTATGCCAAAAGGCGTTATTGGAAAAGATGCATTTGGTCAAGTCCCGTATTTTGAAGATAAAGGGGAGCGACTACGAGCGATTGTTGCAATAGGAAGGCAGGATCTTGATATTAGTGGTTTACGACCTTTCGATAGGAATATTGAAATTCTTGGTGGAAGTAGTGACCATTTAATTGTTGATATAACTGATAGTACACCTTATAGCATAGGGGATAAAATGACATTTGTTCCGGCGTACAGTGCATTGCAAAGCGGTATGGTTTCTTCACTTGTACGAAAAGAATATGTATATGATGATGTACTGCAAAAAGCGCTTATATTATAAAGCAAAAAAATAAGTGGGAGCTTCATCCCCCACTTATTTTTTTGCTTTCCCCTGACTTTTGAGATGGAGGAATTGCTGCCAATTGTCTTTAAATCTCGAGATGAAAATGGTTAGAACGAGAGAGTGTGTGAATCATTGTTACGAATAATTTCTCAATAAATGGTAGACAATTTTTAAAATTATGCTATCATATTAAATGATAATGATTATCAATATTATTTAAGTGGGGGATTACATAATGAAAGGAAAAAAACTTAGTACTTTACTTATAGCTATGTCAATAACGGTGGGAGCACTTGCCGGCTGCAGTGGGGAAGCAAAAGAAACAGTTAAGAAAGAAGAGAAAGCGGAAGCAAAGAATCAAACAGGTTCAGTGAAAATTAAACATGAATGGGGAGAAACAGAGTTAAAAGAAACACCGAAAAATATAGTAACTCTTGACTTTTCATTTATTGATACATTAACGGATTTAGGTGTTACACCAGTCGGAAATGCGGGAGTAGGAAAAACAAAAATTCCAGAATATTTGCAAGATAAAGTATCGAAAGTAACCGATGTTGGGGAGCGAAAGGCTCCGAATTTGGAAGTTATTTCATCTGTGAAACCAGACTTAATTATTGCAAGTAAGGATCGCCACAATATGATTCAAAAAGAATTACAGGATATAGCACCAACAATTGCGTTTGATGATAATAGTTATGAAGAAATAATGAAAAATATGGATACGATTGCAAAAGCAGTTGGAAAAGAAGAAGAAGCGAAAAAAATTAAAACAAAATTACAAGATAAAATTTCAAAAGCAAAAGAGAAAGTAAAAGGAAATCCAAAAGTACTTGTAATCGGAGCTTTTGATGATGAGTTTTCTGTATGGATTAAAGATTCCTTTATTGGTTCTTTAATGACGGACATTGGCGCTACATATGCATATGAAGGAGAAAAAGCAAAAACAGAGGGCAAGGCAGAAATTGCAAAAATTACGATGGAACGTCTAAATGAAATTAACCCGGATTATATTTTCTTATATGGTGAGAATGTAGAGAAGTTTAAAAATAATCCACTATACAATAACTTAAAAGCAGTGAAAGAAAAGCATGTAGTTGACGTTGATCGAAACCTTTGGGCACGAGGGCGCGGACCAATTGCAGCAGATAAAATTTTAGATGAGGCGATTCCGGCATTAACAGGTCAGTCTTCTAAATAAGGAGTTGGAGACTTTGTATCATACACAAATTAGAAGCAGACGGGCATCAAGTCCGTATGCTTCTTCTACTTTGCAATTTATCTTCTTTTTTCTACTATTAGTAATGTTTGGAGCCCTCTCCGCATTATTTCGTGTAAAAGGATTATCATTTCATAACATATCAGAAGTATTTGCAATAGATACAAAAAATTTAATTTACTATACTGTTTGGCAAGTACGTGTGCCACGTGTATTACTAGGGGCTCTACTTGGAGCAGCGTTAGCCGTTGCGGGATGTCTATTACAAGGAATTACACGGAATCCTTTATCTGATCCGGAAATTATGGGAGTAAACCAAGGAGCTTCTTGTTTTGTTGTAATTGCCCTTTTAGTGTTTGGGGAGAAGGATGCGACTTTCGTTATTTTACTAGCAGCTTTTCTCGGGGCCGCAGTAGGAGGCAGCGTCATTTATTCATTAGCGTTTCGCGGTGAATATACACCTTCACGTCTTGTGCTTGCTGGTATTGCAGTTAGTCTATTTCTTGGATCATTAACAACAGGAGCGATTTTGTTATATGAAACGCAACTAACAGAAATTTTATATTGGATGGCTGGGAAGTTATCAGGAGCAAATTGGCTAGATATAAAAATGATGTTAGTATCGGCAGTTCCTGTTATAGTGATTGCTTTTTTTCTAGCAAATCAATTGAACATTTTATCTCTTGGTGAAGAGACTGCACGCGGACTTGGCATAAACGTTCTTCGTATTCGGCGAATATTTGCGTTTTTAATTGTTCTTCTTGTCGGTAGTGCGGTAGCGGTAGCGGGACCAATTGGGTTTATTGGACTCATAGTTCCGCATGTTGCGAGAAAACTGGTCGGTCAAGATTATCGAATTATTTTACCATTTTCAGCATTGCTTGGTGCAAACCTTCTTGTCATAGCAGATTTTGCAGCGCAGTGGGTTTCTTATCCAGCTGATACACCAGTTGGCGTTATAACCGCACTCTTAGGCACACCGTTCTTCATCTATTTAATGAGAAGAAAGCGAGGTGCTGTCAAATGAAGAAGTTTGGCCGATTTACGATTGTTATGATAGTAGGGATTATATTGTTAATTGCAGTTGCTCTACTTAGTTTACGGTTTGGAGCTGTGCCAACACCAATTGCTGATATTATAGAAGGAATGATGACAGGGAAAGGTATTGTAATAAAATATCGTTTACCACGTCTTATCATAGCGATTTTAGTTGGAATTAACATGGCATTATCAGGGGCCATTTTACAAAGTGTTACACGTAATCCACTTGCTGCACCTGACATTATTGGGATTTCTGCTGGTGGAGGATTAGCAGCTGTTATGATGTTGCTTATGTTTCCAAATGTGCCGCCAATTATGCTTCCTATTGCTGCATTTGTCGGGGCAATGCTTGCGAGTTTACTAGTATATGCTTTATCGTATCAAAAAGGAGGAGTGAAGCCAGAGCGTCTTGCGTTATGCGGCGTTGCAATTTCTGCGGGGTTACATGCGCTCATTACGTTTATTATTGTGAAATTTGCACTTGATTCCTCACAAGCTCTCGTATGGTTAAAAGGAAGTTTATATGCAAGGTCTTGGCAACATGTTGAAATGCTATGGCCATGGACCTTGATTGGTGCGGTAATTACATTTATGAGTTATAAACAAATTAATCTTTTATTATTAAATGAAGAAACTGTAAAGGGTTTAGGAATGCGTATTGATGTTGTTCGTCTTGTACTTATCGGTGTAGCAGTTGGTTTAGCAGCAAGCTCAGTAGCGGTAGCAGGTACAATTGGTTTTGTAGGACTTGTTATTCCGCATGCAGCACGGCTGCTTGTTGGCTCAGACAGTAGGTTGTTTTTGCCAGTGTCTGCATTGCTCGGTGCATTGCTTGTTACCGGTGCAGATATGGTAGGGAGAATTATAATTCCGCCAATTGAAATACCAGCTGGAATTATAACAGCACTTATTGGAGCACCGTATTTTATATATTTACTGGTAATTAGAAAAACAGCATAAATAAAAAATAAGGAGTGAACAAGATGACAAGTTTACATACGAAACAATTGGAGCTTACGTACGGAGATCAAACAATTATTAATCATCTTGATTTACATATTCCAGAAGGGAAAATTACGGCACTTGTTGGTCGAAATGGATGTGGAAAGTCAACGATTTTAAAATCATTAGCAAGGCTGTTGCAACCAACAAAGGGGCATGTATACTTAGATGGAAAAACAATTCATACGATGCCAACAAAAGAAGTAGCAAAGAAATTAGCTATTTTACCACAATCCCCGACAGCACCTGAAGGGTTAACAGTAGAAGGACTTGTTTGGCATGGTCGTTATCCGCATCAACGATTACTTGGAAAACGAACAGAGAAAGATTATGAGATGGTTACTTGGGCGCTTGAAGTAACTGGAATGAATCAATTTACAGAACGTACACTAGATGAATTGTCAGGCGGACAGCGTCAGCGTGTTTGGATTGCGATGGCGCTTGCGCAAGATACGGAGTTATTGCTATTAGACGAACCGACAACATATTTAGACATGGCTCATCAGCTAGAAGTACTAGAATTACTGAAAAGATTAAATGAAGAAGAAAATCGAACTGTGGTGATGGTTGTACATGATTTAAATCACGCGGCCAAGTATGCACATCACATTGTTGCGATTAAAGATGGAGATAAAGTAATGGAAGGTGAGCCAAAGGATGTTTTAAATGATGAATTGTTTGAAACAGTATTTGGAGTGAAAGCACGCGTTGTATATGACCCAGTTGCCATGACGTATATGTGTACGCCGTATGCTTTACTTTCAGAGAAAAAAGAAAAACAAGAAGAAAGAAGTGTTGGATAAAAAAACTGTTGAGAATTGTTTCTCAACAGTTTTTTATTGAGGAAGTTATTGGGCGGTAAGCCCCCTACTTATGGAAGTTCCGATTTATATAAAAATTAGAGCAGAAAAATACTGTATTTTTTCGAATTGGCATTGCGAAATACACGATGTACTTTTACAATAAAACAGTCGTTATATTTATTATACTAAAAAAACAAATCAGAATAATGTTAATATTCTTATTGGCGATTTGTGAAGGGAGAAGAATTTTGAAAAGTGTAAGATTACCATCGATGGTAGAAATCATCGTTCTTTTGCTGTTATTTCTAAGTGTTGTCTTTTCGTTTCAGACAATTTTTGATTTACCGATTCAGCTTGCTTTATTTATTTCATGGTTTCTTGTTATTGCACTTGGACTAAGACTTGGGTTTCGTTATCAAGAATTACAAGATGCAATTACGAAAGGAATTTCCAATGGTCTTGAAGCGATTTTAATTTTAGTATCGGTTGGTGCCCTTATTGGAACGTGGATTGCTGGAGGTGTTGTACCAACCCTTATTTACTATGGTTTAGAATTTATTCACCCAAGTATCTTTCTATTAGCAACATTAATTATTTGTTCTATTACATCCATCGCAACAGGTACTTCTTGGGGAACAGTAGGTACAGCTGGTATTGCAATGATGGCAATTGGAGAAGGACTTGGATTACCACTTCCTCTTGTAGCAGGTGCAGTTCTGTCCGGTGCATATTTTGGAGATAAGTTATCACCATTATCCGATAGCACAGTACTTGCAGCTTCTATGGCGAAGGTGGACGTTATTGCGCATGTTCGTGCAATGTTGTATTTAGATATTCCAGCTTATATTATTACGGGGATTATGTTTACAGTTGCAGGATGGATATATGGCGGTAAGAATGTAGATTTAGAAAAAGTAGATTTTCTAAAGGCATCTTTACTAAAGCAGTTTGATATTCACATATGGATGCTCGTTCCAGCAGTAATTGTAATCATACTTTTAGCAATGAAACGTCCATCTATGCCTACAATTGCAATGGGGGCACTTCTTGGTTCCATTTGGGCCGCTTTGTTCCAAGGTATGCCTTTTGGAGAAGCGATTGGCACAGCTTATAAAGGGTTTTCTATTGATTCTGGAATCGATTTCATTGATAAGTTATTAAATCGTGGTGGAATTGAAGGGATGCTAGGCTCAGTTGCCGTCATTATTTTTGGACTTGGTTTTGGTGGGTTACTAGAAAAGCTTGGTGTTTTGAAAGTTATTGTTTCGAAGTTTGAGAAAAAATTAACCTCAGCAGGTAATGTAACACTTTCGACTTTAATTGTTGCATTTTTAGCAAATGTATTTGGCTGTGCTATGTATGTATCCTTAATTTTAACGCCAAAAATTATGGAAGAAAGTTATGATAAATTAAAACTAGATCGCCGCATTTTAGCACGTAACTCAGAAGTTGGCGGAACACTAACATCGGGGATGGTTCCATGGTCTGATAACGGTATTTTTATGGCCGGTATTCTAGGCGTTTCGACTTTATCTTACCTTCCGTTTATGTGGCTGAGCTTTGTATCGTTAGCGCTCGCGGTTATTTACGGATATACTGGTAAATTCATTTGGTATGTAGATGATGTGGAGAAAGGCAAGCAAGTATCATAGTATGAAAAAATCATCCTTTTGCTTATAGCGGGGGATGATTTTTTGCTTTAATGAGCGAATCTATTATATTTGTGTAGTAATTTATATTATTAAAATCATCATTTAATAGAATCTATAGAAAACAATAAATGATTTTCATTTTTATTGGTAATATTTATCATTTGTTTGTATTTTAGGTAAAATAAAAAAGAAGGTATTTTATTCTAAGGGGATGAAAAAATGGGGTACAGAATTGAAAGAGATACATTAGGAGAAATGAAAGTTCCAGCTGATAAATTATGGGCAGCGCAAACGCAGCGCAGTAAGGAAAACTTTCCGATTGGAACAGAACGTATGCCGCTTGGAATTGTGCGGGCATTTGCAATTTTAAAGAAAGGTGCAGCGATTAGTAATCAAAAATTAGGAAAGTTATCAGAAGAAAAAGCAACTGTAATTGTAGAGGCGGCGGATGAAATTTTAGCAGGAAAATGGGACACACATTTTCCACTTGTTGTTTGGCAAACAGGAAGTGGTACACAGTCTAACATGAATGTGAATGAAGTGATCGCAAACCGCGCGAATCAAATTTTAAAGGAAAAAGGACTTGAGGGACATATTCATCCAAACGATGATGTAAATATGTCCCAAAGTTCAAATGATACGTTTCCAACAGCACTTCACGTTGCTTGTGTTATTGCAGTAGAAGAACAGGTATTACCGGCAGTAGAAAAACTAAAAGAAACCCTAAAAGAAAAAATAAACGCATTTTCACATATTATTAAAATTGGCCGTACTCATTTACAGGATGCGACCCCGTTAACGTTAGGACAAGAAGTAAGCGGCTGGCATCGTATGCTTGAAAAAACAGAACGGATGATTATAGAAAGCAGTACATATATGAAAGAACTCGCAATCGGTGGCACTGCGGTTGGAACAGGGATTAATGCTCATCCGAAATTTGGTGATATGGTTGCAGGAGAAATTAGTAATTTTACAGGCAAACAATTTGTATCAGCGTCAAATAAATTTCATGCGCTAACAAGTCATGATGAAGTTGTCTATACGCACGGTGCCTTAAAAGCGTTAGCTGCTGACTTAATGAAGATTGCAAACGATGTACGCTGGCTTGCAAGTGGTCCTCGCAGTGGTCTTGGTGAAATTACGATTCCAGCAAACGAGCCAGGGAGCTCTATTATGCCAGGGAAAGTAAATCCAACACAAAGTGAAGCTTTAACGATGGTCGCAGCGCAAGTAATGGGAAATGATGCAACAATTGGCTTTGCGGCAAGTCAAGGAAACTTCGAATTAAACGTCTTTAAACCGGTTATTGCGTATAACTTTTTGCAGTCAGCTAGATTATTAGCAGATGCAATTGTTTCATTTAACGATAATTGTGCAGTAGGTATTGAAGCAAATGAAGAAATTATTGGGCAACACTTAAATAACTCGTTAATGCTTGTAACAGCCTTAAACCCACATATCGGTTATGAAAATGCAGCGAAAATTGCGAAGCATGCACATAATGAAGGATTAACACTGAAAGAAGCAGCAATGCGATCAGGATTATTAACAGAGGAACAATTTGATGAAATTGTAGATCCAAAGAAAATGATTGAGCCGAAGGAATAAATGAAATGCTTTATAAAGGATAGGATTCTCAAGTGAGAATCCTATTATTTTTTGTTTATCATGAGACCGAATAAGTACAAAAGTTCTCTTTTTTGTTAAAAAATACAAAATTATTTCATAAATTCCACACAATTGTTTGTTATCCTTCATGTAGGTCGACTTAATTAATAAGAAAAAGGGACTGCTATATGAAACCAACTCGAGTTTTTTTTCTCTTTTGTATACTGTTTTTGAGTTTGTCATTACATACTCACGCACAAGATACGCTACAATCTCAAATTAACGCTGCTCCTGAATATGGAATCGTAAAAATCCCAAGCGGTATTTATAATGAAACAATCGTTCTTTCAAGGCCTATAACCTTGGAAGGAACGGGAGAGGTTACCGTTCGTTCTTGTAGTAAAGAGCCTGCTATTACGATAAAAGGACAATCTGTCACCTTGAAGCATATAAAGGTAGAACAATGCAGCAATGTGACAGACACGGAAGCGATTCGTGTCACTGGTAAGAATCATAGGTTGCACAATCTTCGAATCTACACGAAGCAGTTTGGAATTAAATTTAACGAGGCAAGTGATACGGTTGTAGAAGATAGTTTTATTAGAGGAGATTCTAAAGGAAACGGAATCGATTTATGGGAATCAAATAATAATATGATTCAAGGAATCGAGATTGATGGAGTAAGAGATGGCATTTATATAGAAAATAGTCATTTTAACCGAGTAACTCAAAATGCTATCAGAAATTCTCGTTATGGCGTACATATTATGTTTTCTAATCACATCACCGTACAGAATAACAAGTCTCATCACAATATTACAGGTGCTATGGTGATGGGAACAAAAGAAACAACAATTAAAAAGAATAACTTCAGTTTTAATAACCGTAATGTCAATGCACAGGGTTTATTGCTATACGATACAGAGAACACAGAAGCGATTGATAATCGAATCTCTTATAATCGTGTTGGAATGTATGTGGAAAATGCGAATAACAACCGTATTTCAGATAATGAAGTAAACGGGAATTTTATTGGCATGCAATTTAAAAATGCGAATGAAAATAATGTGTCTGACAATATCTTTATCGGAAATGTAAATGAGTCTCAAGCGATAAACAGCACTGGAAACAAAATTATACATAATTATTGGGACGCATCCTTGAAACTGGATACAAAGGGAAATGGTATTAGCAGCATACCATACAGAGCAGATCCCTTTTTTTTAACACTAACAAATGAAGTCCCTGAATATCAGCTGTTTTTCCAAGCACCTGGTATGCTTGTACTCCAAACATTGTTGAAAAGTCCTGAAAATCAAGTTTTAACTGATTATGAACCTGCGATGACAATTAGAGGAAAGACGGAAGAAAACAATTCTTCATTCAGGATGCAAATCGGAATGATTAGTGTGAGTATGTTAGCAATAAGTATCATTTTATTTAAAATTGGGAGGAAAAGAAGATGAAATGGAAAGGTTTATTCATTACAATAGTTGCAGCTCTTTTATTGACAGTAGTTGGCTGCGGGAAAAAGGAAGTTAAGCCAGTAGCAATTGACGAGAAAACTGATAAATGTGCCAATTGTAATATGGCTGTGACGAACGATCAATTTGGAACAGAAGTAATTCTTGAAAACGGTAAATCATTAAAATTTGATGATCTTGGCTGTATGTACAAATGGATGGATAAAAACAAGAATGAAAAGTTGCAAGCAAAATTTGTACGTGATTTTAATACAAAAGAGTGGGTTGAAGTAGAGAAAGCGACTTATGTTTATGACAAAGATATTAAAACACCGATGGCTTATAATGTGATTTCTTTTAAAGATAAAAAAGATGCGGAAAGCTTTATATCTAAAAATAGAGGTGAAGTGTTAGCTGCAAAAGATTTGGAAAAGCATGAATGGAAAAAGAACATGGATATGATGATGAAAATAAAAGAAGAGAATGGCAAGAAAAAGGATATGAATCATTCACATTAATAAAAAGGACAACCGTTCCGGTTGTCTTTTTTTACGGAAAGAGGGATTGTATGTGGCACATTTGGCAATCTGAGTGGCGGATCACGATAAGACAACGTTCATCTTATACATTTGTAATCCTATGGTTGAGCGTTCTGTCTTTACTATTTTTACTGGAGCGAAATACCCCTACTATAACAGGATACACAAATATGATAGGTACAATGGCGAATTTAGTGCTGTATATTATACCGTTATTTATGCTGATTATCAGTTCTTTTTCTGTTGCGAATGAAATGGAAAACGGACAGTGGCGGTTATTAAGTACGTATCCCGTTTCTAGCGTTGCTTACGTAATGGGAAAAGCATTCGGACAATTTACAGCGCAGCTCATTATTTTCACACTTAGTTATGGTATAAGTCTCATAATTGGTCTAATTAGTGGAAGTGCGTTATCTATCAAATGGGTGCTGGCTCTTTATGTATTTTCAATAGTATTAATGCTTTTCTTTCTAATAATCGGTTTCGTGATAGGTTCTTTTGTCGTAACAAGATGGCAGGCGCTAACGATATCTGTAGGGATGTGGTTTTTCTTAATTATGATTTGGCCTACTGCGCTTATCGCTGTTCTTAGCCTTGTTCCGTATCCGATGATTGCTGTGCTTCTAAAGATAGCTTTGTTTATCAATCCAGCTGAATTACTTCGCATCGTATTTGTTGTTCAATTAGGCGGTGGTGCAATATTTGGACAAGCATACGATACTCTAATTACTTTCTTACAATCCGGGGCGGCATGGGGAGTGCTCATTTTGTATACATTGTTGTACATGATTTTAGGATTTGTTCTCTCTGCATGGAAGCTAGAAAGGAGAAAAATGCAATGACACTTTTGCAAGTTTCAAAGGTTTCAAAGGAATATAAGACAAAACAAGCACTTTCTCACTTTTCAATTCAAGTAGATGGGGGAACATGCATCGTACTATGCGGCGGGAATGGTGCAGGAAAAAGTACACTTCTTCATATATTGGCAGGTATTTCAAAGCCGACAGAAGGTACAATTGTATTGAATGGTGTTGCTCTCCATGAAAACAGAAATGCATACGTGTCGCAAATTGGATATATGCCAGATGACTTTCATGCACAGAAAATGATGACAGTGCAGGAATTTCTTTCTTTTTATGGTGTGTTACGAAAGGCAAGTCAACAACAAATACAAGAAATCTTAGAAAAGATAGGTCTGGTTGAAAAGAGGGATGAACTTGTAAAACATTTATCGAAGGGAATGCGGCAACGCTTAGTATTTGGGCAAGCGTTGTTAGGGAAACCGAAACTATTATTATTAGATGAACCAACAAACGGTTTGGATCCATTTTGGGTCAATGCATTCGTCGAGGTTTTACAGGACATCAAGAAGGATGGGAAAATTGTTATTTTTTCAACACATATGATGGATGTGGCAGCGGAGATAGGGGATTGTATTTTGTTTATGAAAGATGGGACCGTGACAAAGCACATTGAACATAAAGGAAGTAAAGAGGAGAAAACACTGCACTTGTTACAATTGCACCGGCAGGGATGAAATCGAAATAATTTTATCGGAATTTTGGCAAGAAAACTCCATCTTCAAAACGTGCAGGGCATAGCCCAGTTTAAGGTGGAGATGAATTGCCGTCGCATTTGTAAAAGTATTTTCGTGGTGTTGCGAATGTATGTTCTTTCTGGCCGTTTTGTAGTATCATGAAGAAAAGAAGGAGGTGAACATGATGACAAAAGAAAAAGAATATACAGCCTATCAAATTTGGATCAAGAAAGGTCATAAATTGTACGCATACTTCATGGAAATGTGTCAAAATGCAAAAAACCTCTACAATACAACAAACTTCTACATTCGCCAAGTGTATACGGCTTTACGTATAGAGAAAACTTTACGGCCCCTTCAACAAAAAGTTCTCCATACATTACAAACACATATTGAAACCATGAATGAAAATCAACTTCATGCGTATCAAAAACGCATGCAAAAACAAAAAGAAAAACCTGTGAAAGAGCAGAAAGATATAAAATGTAACTTGTTTACATTCCCGACAAAAGAGAAATCGTTTCTATCCTACAATTTTCTAGATTGTTTGTTTAAAACAATGAAACAACAAGATTATATGAATTTGCCAGCACAAACGAATCAAGCGGTTATGAAGAAGTTATATCAAAACTGGAAATCATTCTTTGCATCCATTAAGGCATACAAGAAACATCCTTCCACCTTTACGGGCAGACCTCGCATCCCAAAATATATCAAATCATCTATGAAAGAAATTGTATTCACGAATCAAGTATGTAAACTCCAAGAGAAGTACATTCGTTTTCCAAAAACAAGCATAAAATTAAATATCGGTAAATTGTTTGGGCGGATTGGCAATCTAAAAGAGGTACGTGTTTCTCCTGCTTATGGGAAGTTTAAAGTGGAGATTGTGACAGAACAATCTGAGCCAGCACCTGAGCATGTCGACAATAATCGTTATATGAGTATTGACTTAGGAATCAATAACATTGCAACTATCACAACGAATACAGGGGCCAATCCTGTGTTAGTAAAGGGCAATGTCATCAAAAGCATCAATCAATACTACAACAAGCAAAAAGCTTATTTACTGGGTGTTCTTCGTCATGGAAAAGAACCAAAAGAAGGACCGCACACATCAAAGCGTTTAGAGAGGCTTCACGAGAAACGGTTTCTTAAAATAAAAGATCTCTTTCATAAAATGAGTTATCACATTGTCCAGCTGGCAATTCAACAGGAAGTTTCTATAATTGTGATTGGGAAAAATACATCTTGGAAACAAAACAGTGAAATGGGGAAACGACAGAATCAATCGTTCTGCCATATCCCGCATAATCTACTCATTGAAATGATCACCTATAAGGCAAAACGAAAAGGTATTACTGTACAAGTCGTAGAAGAATCGTATACAAGCAAGGCATCCTTTTTAGACAATGATGTGATTCCCACTTACGGTGAGGAAGACATCCCTGTATTCAGTGGAAAACGTATCAAACGTGGCTTGTATCGTACGAAAGAAAATAAACTACTGAACGCTGATGTGAATGGTTCCTATAACATCTTAAAAAAAGCAGTTCCAAAGGCGTTTGTCGATGGAATAGAGGGGTTGTGCCATCAGGCAGCTGTGTCAACCCCACTCGTGTTAAGCATCTCTTGAAGATGATACACGAGAAATCCCCACTTCAAGATCCGAAGGAGATAAGTGGCGGGAGTTTTCATACCACATCAGGTTATTTGTTTATAGAGTTGTGCATGTCCAATAAGTCGGATTGGACAAGCGTTGTAGCGTTAGTTTTAGACAGCTCCAGCCAATCATTTCATCTAGACTATCTTCAATTATTTTTCGTCTTTCTATCTACAATAGTTGGTTTCATTATGCTCAAGTTAATTGAGAAAAAAAGAAAAGTTTAATAACGATAATGAGAAATAGGACTAGCATGATAGCTAGTCCTATTTGTTGTTTTTTCGTGTGCAAATGTAAGCAAAAGTTGTATTTATTTATCCAGCTACTCGAGGGTAGTAAGACCACATTGATAGAAATGTTGTTTTATTTGAAAGGCATGAAATTTCTTTTTGATATTTATAAAACATAAACATTATTTGTTTTTGTTTGAAAATAGGTAAACGAAATATTGAAATGTTTATTTTTATTGTGTTATTATAAAATAAAATAAACCAAATCATAATTTGTTTGTTTTTAAAATAAACTTTTTAGGGGATTGTTTAGCATGAATGATATTTCGGAATGGTTTTGGAATGCCTCAGTAGAAGAATTAAAAAAAGGATATGTATTTGAGAAGGAAACTGAAGAATACATTTGTTTAGCGTGCGGAGCTAGATTTGTGAAAGGTATTATTTATCAAGAGCAAAATGTTTTTTATGAAGCAGAGAAGTTTACGCAGCTTCATATCGCAAATGAACATACTTCTATGTTCGACTATTTATTAGGATTAGATAAGAAGTTAACAGGTTTAACGGACTTGCAGAAGAAGATGATTCAGTTCTTTCATATGGGTCTAAATGATAAAGAAATTGTGAAGGAAATGGACGGTGGAAGCACATCAACAATTCGGAATCATCGTTTTACATTAAGGGAGAAGATGAAACAAGCAAAGGTGTTTCTTGCGCTTATGGAGTTGTCAGAAGAAAAGGCGACGAATCAATCTAAATTTCTCCCTATTCACCGTACAGCTACGATGGTCGATCAACGGTATAACATTACAGAAGCAGAGAATGAAGAAGTTTTAAAATCACATTTTACAGAAGGATTAGACGGACCGCTTTCTACATTTCCGAAGAAACAAAAGCGAAAATTAATTATTTTGAAACATTTAGTGAAAAAGTTTGATAGTAATCAAAAATATACAGAAAAAGAAGTTAATGAGATTTTAGAAAATGTATATCCTGATTATGTCACGTTAAGAAGATACTTAATTGAATATGGTTTCATAGGCAGAACAACTGATGGAAGTCAGTACTGGGTGAAATTATAGAGAACAATATTGAGAAAGTGAAAGGAGAAAGGAAATTGAATAGAAGAGAAGAATTAAAACAACTGTACAAAGAAACAGAAATAGAATCTGGAATTTACTGTATTAAGAATATGAAAAACGGAAAAGTGTATGTAGAGAGTACGGGGAACTTAAAAACTATGAGTGGAAGACGACTTTTACTTAATATGGGTTCTCATACGAATAAGGCATTGCAAGATGATTGGAAGGAATACGGGGCAGATGCTTTTGAGTTTGAAGTATTAGAAGTGTTGAAAAAGAAAGATACTGGATATTTTAACGCAAAAGAAGAATTGAAGAAACTAGAAGAGAAATGGTTAGAGAGTTTAAAGCCATATGGAGAGCGTGGATATAACCGCGAAGCATCTCGATAAAAGGGGAGATGAAATTTGAAAATAAATGAAGAAGGAACAGAAAGTAAACCAATATGGCGTTCTATGTCTATGTTTCTTATTCCTTTACTTTTAAGTAATGTATTGCAGTCGCTTGGACAGTTGTTTGGTATGGTAGTAGTGGGACGTTGGCTTGGTATTAATGACTTAGCTGCTATTTCGGCTTTCTTTCCGTTGTTTTTTCTACTCATTTCATTTGTAATTGGGATTGGTTCTGGTAGCTCGATTTTAATTGGGCAGGCTTTTGGGGCTCGTAATGAGGATCGTTTAAAGGCCATTGTCGGTACAACGTTGACATTTACGTTTGTACTTGGAGCGATTTTAGCGGTAGCGGGTAGTATGTTTGCAATGGATATTATGCGCTTGGTTGGTACGCCAGAAAATATCATTGATATAAGTGTTCACTATGCACGAATTTTGTTTATTTCCATGCCAGTGCTATTTTTGTACTTTGCATATACAACATTTATGCGCGGGACAGGGGACTCTAAAACACCATTTTATTTTTTAATTGTTAGTACAGGACTAAATATGGCATTATTACCTATTCTTATTTTTGGTTGGTTAGGCCTGCCGAAACTTGGTGTGTACGGTGCAGCATATGCTTCTGTTATATCAACAATTGTTACATTTATTATTCTGTTAGTTTATTTAAGAAAAACGAAACATCCATTGCAATTTGATGCAACAGTTCGAAAGTATCTTCGCATGGATTGGGACTTGTTAAAATTATTATTACGTCTTGGCATCCCAGCAAGTATTAATATGATACTCGTTTCCTTATCAGAGATTGCCGTTATTTCTTTTGTAAATCGCTTCGGATCAGATGCAACTGCGGCGTACGGAGTAGTAAACCAAGTAGCAAGTTATGTACAGATGCCAGCGGTGAGTCTTGGGATTACTGTTTCCATATTTGCAGCGCAGTCCATTGGAGCAAATCAATTTGATCGCCTACAAAAAGTAATCCGAGCGGGACTTGTTATGAACTATGTAATTGGAGGAGTATTAATCTCTTTTATTTATTTGTTCTCAAAAGAAATTTTAGCGCTCTTTTTAACGAGTCAGAATACGATTGATATTGCACATAGTCTCATTATGATTACGTTATGGAGTTACTTAATTTTCGGTCATGCGCAAATTATTGGTGCGACAATGCGTGCGAGTGGAACTGTGTTGTGGCCCACTATTTTTGCGGTTATATCGATTTGGGGTGTGGAAGTTCCAGTGGCCTATTTCCTGTCGTATCATACGAGCCTTGGGATAAAAGGAATATGGGTTGGATATCCAGCTGCATTTATTATGAGCTTACTTTTACAATATGGATACTATCGATTGTCGTGGAAGAAGAAGCGAATTACACGTCTTATTAGCTAAAGGTTTGGTATCATTTTTCTTGTTAAACAAATGGGCGTTAATAGAGATAAGATACAAAAATAATTATGTGAACAAAAACCCCCTTCTAGATTGCTTATCTGGAGGGGGTTTTTAATCCCGCTATTTCCTACCTTGAGATTCAGAAAAGGTTGAAGAAAAGAGGTGGGAGATAACTGCTAGTATATGCTCGATTGGGTAGGCTTTCTATTAGTGATGGATGAAGGAATCCTTTATTTATGGAAGTCTTATTTTATATGGTTTTGGTGAAAGTATAGTGATTTAACTTGAAGGGATATCCATAAAAAGGAATACTTGTTTTTTATGATTGGTAACATATTAAAAATATAGGAGGTGATACAACATGAAAAACAATAATAGAGGCAGTCGTAATAAAGTATTAGTTCGAGGGGCGGAAAATACAATTGATCAAATGAAATATGAAATTGCCCAAGAGTTTGGTGTACAACTTGGCGCAGACACAACAGCTCGTGCAAATGGATCTGTTGGCGGTGAAATTACAAAACGTTTAGTAGCATTAGCTGAACAACACCTTGGTGGTGGATTTATTCGTTAATTTTAGTTAAAAACATAATAAAATACAGTAAGCTAAAGCATGTATATCCTATATATTTTCTTTATGTATATGTATCTTAGTAAGGGAAATCCTCATAATAATCCACACACTTACTCAAAGATTGTTAATGATCTTTAATCAACATCGAGTATTATATTGGAAAACTCTAGTGTAAGCAACAAAACGTATAAATTATGGGTAAGGTGTTTCCAATGAATTACAAGAATTTCTTTGCCGGAACACACATACTTAAAAGCTTATTTTTAATACTTAAAAGAATTTTTATTATAATATTTTCTATAGGAGGGTATCGTAAAATGGGTGTATTAAGTGGTAATCCTCAGAATGAGCCTTTGCATTATGGAGAAGTATTTGATATTTGGAGTTATCTTCTTACGACGCAGGGAGCGATTGCTGGACATCAAGTATATATGAATCATACAGGCGATGAAGATTTGAAGAAATTTTTAGAGAATCTAATTGAAAACGATATGACTTCTGAAACAGAAGAACTAAAGTCTCTTTTGAAGGTAAATGGAGTGGCTTTACCGCCAGCGCCTCCAGAAAGGCCTGTTGCATCTATTGAAGATATTCCGCCTGGTGCCCGCATTAATGATGCGGAAATTGCAGCGGCTGTTTCGGCAGGTCTTGCAGCAGGACTAGTAACTTGTAGCCAAATTATGGGGAAATGCCTTCGAGAAGATGTAGGCATGCTATTTGGACAATTTCATATGAAAAAAGCACAGGCCGGGGCAGCATTGCTGCGTTTAAGTAAAAAGAAAGGTTGGGTAATTCCACCTCCATTACATGTTCGGAATTCTGAGCAAGCGTAACTAAATAAAAAGTGGCCAAAGGCCGCTTTTTATTCTGATTTATCATTTGTATCTTTTTTGTTTTCAGGTAAATTCTTTTTTCTATATATTCATCTGAAAACTCCGTAGCATACGTATCATGATGTATAGATGATTGACGTGGATTATCATCTGTATATAAAACCAATTTCTTCATATAGACATGAAAAAATATTTCTACCGTACTAATAAGAAGAGCTGACCAAAATGAAGCTGCGGTAATATGGATAGGAACGATATCTGTAAGAAGATAAGGTAATATCCAAACTCCCAAAAAGCTTAAACCAAAATCAGTGGTTGTAGTAACCATATTTCTATACTTAGGTAAAATAAATAAATCTCCTAATTAAATATGCTGCTCCTGTAATTATGAATGAAATCAATAGTAGTCTAGGAGTCGAAACATTTTGGAATATACCTAGTATTATAAGTAGTACGGCACTAATAGCGGTATATTTAATTAATAAGGCAACAATATTATTCCTCCATTTTCATGTAGTAATAAAATTTTTTCACTTTTATCATTCTTTGTTATATTGTGTTGATAGTTTTAAAAATATTGGAATTTATAAACAGAAAATTAATGCATGAATTGAATAAAAAACTGGTTGTGCCTTATCAGGGCACAACCAGTTTTTTATTTAATGTATCTTCCATAATCAGGAATAGCGATTTTGTCGAATTCCGTTACTAGATGCTGCAAACTATCTTTAAGCTCTTCTCCAAACATAGGAAGGCCATGTCCTGTTATTACAGCTTTAGGGTTTAATTCCTGAAGTTTCTTTACTGAGTCCCAAGCTTTTTGCCAATCGGTAGTAAGATATCTTGGTGGTCCATTTATTTCTTTTTCTTGAGTAAATACTTTATATAATGAATCCTGCTTGACTGTAACAAATGCATCTCCAGCAATTAGGGAATGATCTGTATTTCGGAATAGAGAAATATGCCCAGGAGTATGTCCAGGGGTATGTATCCAGCGCCATTCAGGCATGTGAGGAATGCTGCCATCTAAGGGTAACTCATGTATATATTTACCTAGGTCAATTCCTTCATTGGGAAACAAAGGAGAAATTTTTGCTACGATCCCACCTTCCACAGATCCATCTGGTTCTGGATAATCTTTTTCTCCAGTTAAAAAAGGCATTTCTAATGTATGAGCATAAACGGGTATATCCCATTTTTTTACTAATTCAATTACAGAACCAACATGATCAAAATGGCCGTGTGTTAATATGATTGCTTTAGGTTTATTGTCCTTTCCAAATCTTGATTCAGCAAATTCCATAATGTGATTTACTGATTTCGGCATTCCTGTATCGATTAATATCCATTCACTTGTTTCTATAGGATTTCCGATAAAACATACATTTACAATTTTTATACACAAACAATAAATATGGGATGCAACTTCAACACACTTACCGCTAGTCAGGGAGGTTAAAGGTAATATTGCATGGTCAAAACTGCTTTTAAGCTCTTGATTTAGCTTGCCTTCCATAAGAGAAAACTCCTTTTTTCTTTATTATGTGGTCTTGTCAAAAAAGTATAACTCCCCACACCTTCATTTATATTTTTGTGCAATATAAATGAAGGTGTGGGGAATAGTAAATTTAATTATTAAAAATTTATTTTTCAAATGAGGTCAGTAAGGGGGGGAAGATATTATCAATATGGATAAAAAAGAAAAATGGAGCTTATGGGCACTTTCATCTGTTCCTTTAGTTATGACACTTGGAAACTCCATGTTAATCCCTGTACTTCCATTAATTGAAAAGAAATTAGATATTAATGATTTTCAAGTTTCTCTTATCATTACTGTTTATTCTATTGTCGCTATTATTTTAATTCCTATAGCGGGTTATTTATCTGATAAGTGGGGAAGAAAGAAAGTAATTATACCTAGTTTATTTATAGCAGCTATAGGGGGAGCTATTACTGGTTGGGTATCATGGAAGGTTAAAGATCCTTATATATGGATTTTATTAGGGAGGATAATTCAAGGGATTGGCTCAGCTGGAGCGATGCCTGTCGTTATTCCTTGTGTAGGTGATATGTTTCAAGATGAAAAGCAAGTGAGCAGTGGCCTAGGTCTAGTCGAAACATCGAATACATTAGGTAAGGTTTTAAGTCCAATTTTAGGATCTTTACTAGCTTCGTTTGTGTGGTTCCTTCCTTTTTGGTTTATTCCAATTTTGTGTATAATATCCATCATTTTAATTCTCTTTTTTGTGAAGCCACCTAAACAAAAACAAGAAGCTCCTCCATTACGTATTTTTCTTCAAAATGTAAAGTTGATTTTATGCGAGAAAGGTCGTTGGCTTTTTCCAATTTTTTTACTTGGAGGCATTATTATGTTCATTCTGTTTGGTGTCCTTTTTTATTTATCTTCAATTTTAGAAAAGCGATATCACCTAGATGGCGTTTGGAAAGGCTTTGTATTAGCTATTCCGTTAGCTTCACTTTCTCTTACTTCTTACATAACAGGAAAAAAGATTGGAAATAAGAAAATAATGATGAAGTGGTGTATATGTATTGGCTTTTTCTTATTAGGAATAACATTAATAACTCCAATATTCTTTAAAAATATTTACATCATTATAATGGGTCTTGTAATTAGTGGAATTGGAATTGGTGCTGCTCTTCCTAGCTTAGACGCTCTAATAACAGAAGGAATCCAGAAGGAGCAGAGAGGATCGATTACATCTCTTTATAGCTCAATGCGATTTGTAGGAGTAGCCGCAGGCCCTCCGGTATTTGCTGTATTAATGAAAGGGCCTGATAATTATATATTTTATCTGTCAGTTTTTTTAGCATTTGTAGGATCTTTATTATCTCTACTATGCATTAAACCAAAAAACGCCCAATAAAAATACAAATTTTAAAGATTACATTTCATAATAAAGAAGGAAGCATAAGTTTACGTAAAGTTATGTTTCCTTTTTTTGGTACATACGCTACTGATCGAAGGGGATAAATATAAAGTGAAACTTCCATCAGTGGGGGGCTCTTCATCCCCCACTGATGGAAAGCTCTCACCAATCGGGCTCTTATTGCCCAAAAGTAGTGGGATAAATTTTACACTTGTACATATTGAATAAAGGAAATAGGAGGTAAGTTACTAAAAGTTAGAGAAATTATGGAGGAGAAAGAATGATGCAAGTAGGGGGAATATATAATGACATCATTTTTAATCATTCTAGGTGCTGGTATCCTTGCATTCATCAGCATTATTCATATGTATTGGGCATGTGGTGGAACTTGGGGAAGTAAGGTTGTCCTTCCGATGAAAAAAGATAGCGGAGAATATGCTTTTGTTCCGCGGAAAATAGGGACTTTTTTAGTGGCACTTGCCATTCTATGTTTTGCTGTGATTCTATTAGCACAGAGTGGATACTTGTCTTTTTGGAATCCGAGTCGTTACACAAAATGGGGATGTATGATTCTAGCGGGAATTTTCTTTTTACGTGCAGTTGGTGATAGGAAGTATGTTGGGATCTTTAAAAAGGTAAAGGGAACAAAATTTTCATTGTATGATACATTGTTATACAGTCCGCTTTGTTTGTATATTACGCTTTGTTTTGTAGTGGCAGTTTATGGTCGTTAGTATGCGGAAGGAAACCTTTCATCAATAAGGGGTTCCCTTTTTAATTTATTTAATAGTTTGTCTTTTTTGTATTTTCTCTCTTTACAATAAGAATTTAGAGGAGTATATTATCAAACAAATAGCAAATTTTAGAACCGAATATCGCTTAATCCACTTAGGAGCGGGGGAACCAATTTTGTGCATTGTCACTTGGGGTGAATCCTTTTTAGGTAGGGCTACTCTCAAGGCCCGAATCCGACAGCTAACCTCGTCAGCGTTTTGAGAGGGGGGACTTGTGTGTAAAAACACTAGGTGCAACCTAGTGTTTTCTTTTATTCTATCGATGGTAAAATTTTACAAAACATTAATGCGTATAATAGAAAATAAATGTAGGAGAAACAGAGGGGAGAAAAAGGATGAATTGGCTTACAAGTCTAATTACAATTTGTCTATTTGTAGTAGTAGCAAAACCAATGGGAGATTATATATATAATGTTTTTCAGCAAAAGGGACCATTTCAAGAGGTATTTGGTCCATTGGAAAAATTTTTGTTTAAAGTCGCAGGAATTAAAGGATATCGTCAAAGCTGGAAGCATTATTTGTTTTGCTTAATCATAACAAATTTGTTTTTTATCCTTGTTGTGTATTCCATATTTCGGTTACAGGGGATGCTGCCATTAAATCCAAACCATTTTTCAGGAATGGAGCCGACATTAGCATTCCATACAGCTATCACGTTTATGACAAATGCAAATCTACAACATTATGGGGGCGAAAGTAATTTATCTTATTTCTCTCAAATGGCTGGGGTAACGTTTATGATGTTTGCAGCACCTGCAACTTCAATGGCGATTGGCATTACGTTTATTCGTATCTTAGCAGGTAAAAAAATTGGTAACTTCTTTGTTGATTTTGTTCAATCTATTACAAGAGTATTATTACCAATTTCGTTTGTAACATCGCTAATTTTTCTGGCGCTAGGCACACCACAAACACTAGATTCTACGATTATCGCAAAAACGTTGGAAGGGTCAGAACAGGCAATTCCTCGTGGACCAGTAGCGTCTTTACTTTCTATTAAAGAACTTGGAGAAAATGGCGGAGGCTTTTTCGGAACAGTTTCAGCACATCCTTTTGAAAATCCAAATATGATTAGTAATGTACTCCAGATGATGCTGCAAATGTTAATTCCAATGGCATTTCCTTTTGTATACGGAAGAATGGTTGGTAATCGGAAACAAGGACGGATGCTTTTTGTATCGATGTTGATTTTGTTTATCATTGGATTTTCTATACTTGCCATATCTGAATTGAAAGGGAATCCACTGTTAAATCAAATTGGTATAGACAGTTCTCAAGGAAATATGGAAGGGAAAGAAATGCGTCTTGGTGTTATATCTTCTGCTTTATATGCAACTGTTACAAGCGCTTCAGGGACAGGGGGTGTAAATACAACACATGATACGTTAACACCAATTGGAGGAATGGTTCCGCTTGTAAATATGCTTCTAGGAACTGTATTTGGCGGGATTGGAATTGGATTTATGAATGTAATCATGTATGCGATGATAGCAGTATTTTTAGCTGGATTAATGATAGGACGTACACCGGAGTTTCTGAATAAAAAACTAGAAGGAAAAGAGATGAAATTAATTGCTATTACAATTATATCCCAGCCACTACTCATTCTTGGAGCCGCAGCAATTGCCTTTTCAACACATTTTGGAACAGATGCAATTTCGAATCCCGGTTTTCACGGTCTAACACAAGTCATATATGAATATACATCGTCTGCTGTAAATAATGGCTCTGGATTTGAAGGATTAAATGATAATACACCATATTGGAATATTTCAACAGGCCTTGTCATGTATATTGGTCGTTATTTCAGTATCATTACGATGCTTGCCGTCGCAGTTGGACTGAAAAAGAAAAAAACTGTACCCGAAACCATTGGTACGTTCCAACCTGATAATCGCTTGTTTGGAGGAGTCTTACTTGGTACGATATTTGTAGTAGGTGCTTTAACATTTTTACCAGTACTTGTACTTGGACCAATTGCTGAATTGTTAACAATATCATGAAGTTGTAAAACGAGAGGCGTATAAGCCTCTCGTTTTTAATATGAAATTCTTTGTTATTTTTAATGTGGTTTATTATAGTATATATATATGCTTTTGTTGAAGGAAATTTGGAATCTATACACAAAGGTCTAAATGATTCAATGAATTTACAAATTGAATGGTTTACTTTACATAATAAGAGGATGTGGAAATACAATGTCATTACAGTCAAAATATTTAGCAGGAATTTCACTTGGAATAATGGGAGTTGGTTTTGCTGTAACAATCCCGTTTCAAGGAACGATAGCAGGGAATATTATACAAGGTGGATTTGAAGCTGGTTTAGTAGGGGGACTCGCGGATTGGTTTGCAGTTACAGCACTGTTTCGTCACCCAATGGGGATACCGATCCCGCATACAGCTCTACTGCCCAAAAATCGGAAACGGGTTACGAAAGGACTTGTTTCCACGCTGGAAAATGATTGGCTTACGAAAGAAAGTATTACCGATAAAATAAAAGAAATGAAGTTGGCTGCAACGGTATTACATATTGCGGAAAGAGAGCTGCATTCCGATGCGTTAAAGAAAGGGATTGTTACAGTTGCTGAAAAGGCGATTCTGCAAGTGAATACAAAACAGTTAGCTATTGTTTTGGAAAAAGAATTAAAAACGTATTTACATACAATTAATGTAGGTAAAATTCTTCAAGTACTTGTTGATCAAATAGTTACGCAACAATATGATGAAAAGACGTTAGATTGTTTATTAGTCAAAGCGAAAGAATGGACAGCACAAGATGCAGCTCGATATCAACTTGGTAGTTTAGGTATGAAGGCGCTGGAAAATATAAAAGTAGATGGTTTCTTACAGTTTGCGCTTAAATCCTTTATGAGTATTGCCGATGAAGAAAAAGTTGGCAGCATTCTGCAAAAGTTTATTATTAATAATATTAGTAGTTTGCAAAACGCTGATAATAGCACGAGACAAGCTCTATTGATGAAAATTCGCCACGAAATCCTACATATGAAGGAAAATGAATCGGTATTAAAAGAACTAGAGAATTGGAAAGAAAATTGGATTGTGAATTGGGAGGCAGCTGAGAAGATAACAGAATTTCTTGAGCAAGTAAAGCAAAAATCTGTAGATTTTATTCAAAAAGATGAATTTGCGGACAAATATCTTCTGCCGTTTCTGACAACACAAATGAATAAAATAAAAGAAGATGCAGCAACAGTTGAGCGTATGGAAGATTGGCTACAAAAACAAATTGTAAACGTCGTTGAAAGCAATCATTCTAAAATCGGAAAACTCGTACAGGAAAATTTAGATAAATTAGATGATGAAACACTTATTGAGATGATTGAAAATAACGTAGGAAAAGATTTGCAGTGGATTCGTGTAAATGGTGCTGTTTGTGGATTTATGATTGGATTGATTTTGGAAAGCTTAAAAGCGGTTATATAATAAAAAACAACTTGAATAGTGATAAGGAAAAATATATATCATATTCCTACTTATAAAAGATAGAAATTAAAACCTTTCACAGCTTGAAATGTAGCAGTGAAAGGTTTTTTTATGGCGTTTTGTCTTCAATGTTTTATTGAGTGCAACTTTTTATAGTTTTTTCTTCTAAGTAATGAAGGTATATGAATTATATTCACGGAAATATTTACAATATTTGTTTTCATATGATAAGTACATGCATCAGCAAAAAGGGGGTTTTAGTACAATGCAAATAAGGTTTACTGAACATCGTCTTCCTATGGATGAATCAGCTCCATATGGAATTACAGTAGGGGATGATAGAGCTCTTTGGTTTACAGAACATAAGGGAAATAGAATAGGAAGAATGACTGTAACAGGTGAAATACAGGAATTCTTCGTTCCTACATCAGATGCTGGGCTTTCATGTATAGTATCTGGGACGAATGGGGATCTATGGTTTACAGAATACAAGACCGATAAGATTGGAAAGATTACAACGCAAGGTGAGGTTACTGAATATAAGCTACCTACTACAAAATCAGCCCCTTATGGAATAACAGAAGGACCTGATGGAGCAATTTGGTTTACGGAACTTACAGGTAATAAGATCGGGAGAATTTCGCTGTTAGGTGAGATTACCGAGTATACATTACCTAATTCGGGATCTTATCCGTCATTTATCGTATCAGGACCAGACGGGTCACTTTGGTTTACGGAAAATCAGAGTAATAAAATAGGGAAAATCACTTCATCTGGTCAAATTACTGAGTATTCTATACCTACAATGAATTCTGCTCCAGTAGGTATTACAAATGGACCTGATGGTGCCCTATGGTTTGTAGAAATAAACGGAAATAATATAGGGAGAATTACTACATCTGGTCAAATTATTGAGTATCCTATCCCAACTATAAATGCTAGGCCGCATGCTATTGTTGCAGGGAGGGATGGAGTACTTTGGTTTACTGAGTGGGGAAGCAATCAGATTGGACGAATTACAGTGAATGGAGAAATTACGGAATATCAAATTCCTACTGAAAACTCTGAACCGCATGGAATTGTACTAGGGCCAGACGGAGCTATATGGTTTGCACAAGAATGTAATCAGATTGGCCAGTTAATTTGTTTATAGCACATTATAATTCTAAATAAGAAATTATAATGAAACAGTGGGGTTTGTTAAATATATCTAAAATCTGTTTTGAAAATACATTTTCAAAAACAGACTCTTTTATAACTTTAGAGTGTTAGCTGAGGAATATATTTAATTCAAATGGTAATCTGTTAATATTTCCATAGTAAGGGTACCGCAAAGGTAAATTTAATAGAATAAGAAAGAAACTTTTTCTATAGCTGAAGAGTAGGATATAAAATGAAAGATATCGCCTATAAAGAAGTATATAAAATAGTAAAGTTGTATGTATATTGAAAGGATGTGAATGTTAGTAAGGTAACACCTACTAACAAATATGAAAATAAAAGTGATAATAGCTGATGATAACTCTTTTATTAGAGAAGGTATGAAGATTATTTTAAGTACATACGCGGAATTTGAAGTGTTAGTAACGGTAAATGATGGTCAAGAAGCTCTAGAGTATTGTAAAAAAAATGATGTTGATATTGCTCTTTTAGATGTACGTATGCCGAATATGAACGGCGTGGAAGCAACGAAATTAATTTGTGAACAAACAAAAACAAAGCCGCTCATTTTAACGACATTTGATGATGACGAATACATTTTAGATGCAGTGAAAAATGGAGCAAAAGGATATTTATTAAAAAATAATGATCCAGAGCGAATCAGAGATGCGATAAAAAGTGTTTATCACGGACATACTGTGATGCAAGATGTAGTCCTTGATAAAATTAAATTAAACTTACAAGAACATAAAGAAGAAGAGTTGAAAATAGATAAGAGCCTTTTCACAGAAAGAGAACTTAGTATTATTGCTCTTATTGCTAAAGGTTTTTCGAATAAAGAGATTTCAAAGCAGCTTTTTATATCGGAAGGGACGATTGCGAACTATATTACCTCTATCCTTAGTAAAACGGGGCTTGAGCATCGTACGCAAATCGCAATTTACTATTTAACGGGAACAGTGGATTAGAAATATGGAGTTTTGGATCATTATTAGTAAGCTTATAGTTTTCCTATATATTGTGTTTAGTTATGTTCATTCCAACGTTACGAATCTACCATGGATTGTATTTGTTTTACTTTTGTATCTTTGTATAAATGTTACGATTTATATTTTGAAAAAAGAAGCAGCGAAGAAAGTGATTATATTTGTATCAATTGTCAGTACAGTCATTTCATATGGACAGATTCATCCGTTATTACTTTTATTTTTACCTCTGAACTTATATGAATTTACCTCTTATTACATGTATGAAAAATGGCTGATGCTTTTTATTATGCTCCTTCCGGTTGTGTTTGTTGAGGAAAATATACGTATGACATACGGTTTAATCGCTGTATTTAGCTTTGTTATTTTCACAATGGCAAAGCTGTATACGGAAAGGCTATTAAAATTTGAAACACAAAATGACATGATGCGAAAAGATATGCAAAGGCTCACAAAAAATCTGAATGAAAATAAAGCATACATCAGGCAATCTGAATACACATTTAAACTAGAAGAACGAAATCGATTATCCCAAGAAATTCATGATAAAATTGGTCATTCTATGACAGGTGCCTTAATTCAAATGGAAGCGGCAAAAAGGTTGATGTATACCGACAAGGAGAAAGCAGTAGAGTTGCTTCAAAATGCCATTTATATTTCCAAAGATGGAATTGAAAGCATTAGAATTACGTTAAAGAATATGAAACCACCAACTGAACAAATTGGCATTCATCGTATGAAATTATTCATAGATGAGTTTGCGGCGAAACATGATATGAAAATTTCGTTTTTATATAAAGGGAATTTGGATATTATTACTCCAATTCAATGGAAAATCATTGGAGAAAATGTAACGGAAGCGTTAACGAATGCTATGAAATATGCAGAGGCAACTGTTATTTCAATCGATATACATGTTCTCAATGCGGTCGTGAAGGTGCAAGTGAAAGATAACGGAAAAGGTGTACTTCAAGTAAAAAAAGGACTTGGCATTATCGGCATGGAAGAACGTACCGCATCGATTAACGGGACGATTATTGTAGATGGTACAAATGGTTTTTCAGTTACAATGTTATTGCCGATACAGTAAGGGATAGATAAGATGAATGATCTCACAGGAAAAAAGTGAATATTCTCATGTGAAAAGAATGAACTTATGCACTGAGCAGGTTCATTCTTTTTGTTTATAATAACAGCAGAGAAACCGAAATAGGGGTGAAATGATGAACGCATTAGAGATAAAAAACATAACGAAAAAATTTGGTGATTTCATCGCAGTTGATAATATGTCTTTATCTATCGCACAAGGAGAAATATTTGGATTTTTAGGTTCGAATGGTGCTGGTAAAAGTACAACAATTAATATGATTGCTGGATTGTTAAGAAGTAATGAAGGTGAGATTAGCATACTAGGAAAAAATATAAAGAAACATAATCGATTTGCAAAAATGAATATTGGAATTGTACCACAAGATATAGCAATTTATGAGGAGTTAACCGCCTATGAAAATGTGAAATTCTTTGCAGGATTATATGGATTACGAGGAGCTGAATTGAAAGCGAGAGTAGAAGAAGCGCTCCAGTTTGTAGGGCTCAGTGATAAACATAAAAGCTATCCGAAAAATTTCTCTGGTGGAATGAAACGAAGACTTAACATTGCTTGCGCGATTGCGCATCGTCCAAATTTAATTATTATGGATGAGCCGACAGTTGGAATTGATCCGCAGTCAAGAAACTATATTCTTCAGTCTGTACGGAAATTAAATGAAATGGGTAGCACCATTATTTATACGAGTCACTACATGGAAGAAGTAGAAGAACTTTGTACGAAAATCGCAATTGTTGATCACGGGAAAATTATTGCAGAAGGTACAAAAGAACAATTGAAAGCTATTATTACAGATACAAAAGATATTTGGATTGAAGTAAAGTCAGTTGAAAATATAGATGTGAACAAATTAAAAGAAATTAGTGGTGTTAAGGCTGTTCAAATAGAAGAAAACGTAATTAAAGTGAATTCTGATACAGGGGTCAACAATTTAAACAAAATCGTTCAGCATTTTATCAATAATGATATAGAAATACGTTCACTTGAAGAGCAAGCACCCAACTTAGAGACAGTATTCTTGACATTGACAGGAAGAAATCTACGAGATAAATAAAATTTACTAGCAAAAAAGGGAGGTTCATCGCTTGAACATCTTCAATATAGCCATAAAGGAAATCAAAAGTGACTTTCGAGATATAAGAACATTAGTTTTTATGTTAGCGTTCCCAATTGTGCTTATGCTAGTCTTGGGGACAGCTTTAACAAATGCATTTAATAGTGACAGTCTTTCTATTAAAAATATAAAGGTATCATATAAAGATGAAGCTGATAGTAAGTTCTCACAGGCCTTTGAAGCATTTATAAAAGAAACAGATAAATCTGGAATTCACTTTAAAAAAGCTTCAACCGATGTAGATGGAAAAGAAGAAGTGAAACAAAATAAATATGCTGCTTATGTAGAACTGAATCAAGATGGTGTGAAGTTATATGAAAGTGATCGAAATAGTATTGAAGGAAGTATCGTTGAGGGAATGCTTACTACATTTGTCGATAAGTACAACGTAGCAGTAGAAGTTGCGAAAGTAGATCCAGAGAAAGTGAGTACAGTTATTTCAAGTGGAAATCATGATGATTATATAAAAGAGACATCTTTACAAGCTGCTAAAAAACCAAGTTCTATGGACTATTATGCGATTGCGATGACGACAATGATTGCCTTGTACGGAGCGATGGGGGCGAGTTATCTCATTCGCGGAGAGCGATTAAGAAAAACAGGAGATCGTTTAATTGCTGCACCTGTTAGTAAAGCGGAAATCTTCGTTGGGAAAGTACTCGGTAGTCTTGTAGGAAATGCACTTTGTCTTCTTCTTGTTATTTTCTTTAGTAAGTTTGTATATCAAGCAAATTGGGGTGAACATCTTAGCGTAGTGTTTCTTATATTACTGACAGAAGTATTACTTGCGATTAGCTTTGGGTTAGGAATGGCATATATTATGAAAACAGGTGAGGCAGCTAGAGCGGTTATTATGGTTGTTGTACAGTTAGCTTCTTTTTTTGGCGGAGCATATTTTGTAGTCGAAGAAAATATGGTTACAAATATGTCGCCATTAACATGGGCAAATACAGCGATTATGAAAATTATTTATGCGAATGATTTAGGAGCAGCATTTCCGGTAATTTCATTAAATCTTGGAATTTCAGCATTGTTTTTATTGATTGCGATTATCGCATTACGCAGACGGGAGGGGCTATAATATGAAAGACATTTTATGGCTCATGCAAAAAACATTATCTGTACTTTTGAAAAATAAAAAAGGGTTACTTATTATTATTGGATTGCCAATAGTAGGAGCATTAATTTCATTTCTGATTTATGGAAATGTAGGGCAAGGTACCCTGCATATCGGGGTTGTAAATAATGAAACTCATTATATAGCAAGTGATACGGTGAAATTTATAGAAGGATTAGACCATGTAAAAGTAAGTAAGATTCAAGCATCAGAAGTAGAAGAGAAGCTTGCCTCGAAAAAACTTGATGCAGTAATTACATTAGATTCAGGTTTTTCACAAAGTATTCGAGATGGAAAGCCGGGTCATATTGAAATCTCCTCAATTAAAGGTGCGCAAATCACAGGTTTTATAAAATCATATTTGTATAATTATATTGATAATATAACGGCGATAAGTAAAGTAGCACAAGATGATCAAAGTAAGTTTGACAAGATGTATGCAAGTTATCAAAAAAATTCATTCAAGCTAACAGCTCATACGCTTAAGGATACTTCGAAAAATAAAGATATGACGAATCAAACAGTTGGTTATCTCATGATGTTTATGCTGTTTTCGGCGGTGAACTTTTCAGAACTAATTTTGAAAGAAAAAGAGAATAGAACGTATTTTAGATTATTGTCAACACCAATAGATGGAAGGAAGTATATATTATCTAATGTTGCTGTTAATATGGTTATCATGATGGTGCAAATCATTGTAATGGTACTGTTTATGACCAATGTATTTCATATTGATCCAAATATGCCTTTGCTTGTTATGATTGGAGTATTGATGATATTTGGCTTAATTGCAATTGGTTTATCGTTAGCGATTGTATCTTTTGCGAAAAACTCAACTTCTGCGAATGCAATGCAAAATATTATTATTACACCAACATGTTTGCTTGCCGGATGCTTCTTTCCATTTGAAATTATGCCAGCATCTGTGCAAAAGATTGCCGAATTTCTTCCGCAGCGTTGGCTATTAGACACAATCACGAAATTGCAGCAAGGAACGCAGTTCGAAGATTTATATTTAAACATTTTAATTTTATTCGCCTTTGCAATTTCCTTCTTCTTAATAGCCATTTATAAATTTGGTCGGAATAATGATGCGAGGAATTTTATTTAATTTAGGATACAAAAGGGATACAGTTTGATACTGTATCCCTTTTGTATGTAGAAAAATATGGTTCTGGTGCAAATATTTGAAGAAGGACACGAATAATAGTAGATTTCTAACGGAATCGTATTTTATGCTATAAGTCCAAACACTTGGTGAATGAACTCTTTTTGATTTTGGACAGACTGATTCGGTAAATTAATCTGTCCCTTTTTTATCATATGCATGGCTTCAACACCACTCAATATAGAGGTTGCTGTTTTAAATGACTTGAATCCCAACATAGAACACATACGTTTCTTAATAAAACGATGATCTTGTTCCGCTATATTATTGAGATATCTAACTTGTCTTAGTTGTATGCCTTCAGGCATATGTTTCTCTCCCTTCAACTCTTGAATCGCTACAGGATAGGCAGGGTTCTTATCTACTGTTATCACGCGAGGTTTAGAAACATACGAAAAAGCCAAGGGTTTCTTGAAAAAGCGCTTGGCTGCTTGTTTATCTCTTGATTTACTTAGATAAAAATCAATTGTATTTCCCTCTGAATCAACCGCACGATATAAGTACAGCTATTGACCTTTTATTTTAATATAGGTTTCATCGACTCTCTACGAGTCATTTGTTAATTTAAGATGATGTCGTACTTTCTCTTTTAATTGAGGTCCATATTGATGAACCCAGCGTATAATCGTTGTGTGAGCAATTGATAATCCTCTTTCCTCCATCATTTCCACCAGGTTACGGAAGCTCAAATTGTACCGCAGGTACCACCTTACTGTTAATAAGATTAGTTCGGGCTGATAATGCTTCCATTTAAACAAATTTACCTTTTCCATACTGATCACGCACCTTTTTTAGAGTCATACTATCAGTATGTCCAAGATTAGGAGATTGCTTGCAAGAGTCTTGGAATTTTGCACCGGAACCTATAGAATGATTTTTGATGTGTTATGATCTCTGATTTTTAGTGAATTGTATCTATTATTTCAATCTGAAAAGAAATTTCTTTAGCAGCTTCTAAAGCTATTTTTTTAGCTTCTGTTTTAGAATAGGATGCTGCTAAAACGTATCCATATCGATGTCCCATGGATGTAGGTGGTCTTAGGACAGTTCCTTTTTTAGGTTTTATATAAATCTTCTCTACACCAGGATATTTAGAACTACGATTTTTCCCTGTAACTTGAATTAGTTTTCCTTTAGATTTAACTGTTAGGTAATGAGTGTACACATATTTATAATGTTTTTTATTTAGCAAAGGTTTATTTCCTAACATTAACTGAATAGTTTCTTGTACTAAGTTGATTCCATGTCCAATTTCAATCATGTCATTCATTGCTCCACCTGATATTCTGGGATTTATCTCAATTAATTTCCAAATATCATTTATTCTCCGGAGTTCTAGATGACAAGCTCCATTTTTCATATTAAAAGCCTGAATAATAGAATTAATGGCATTGAAAAGACTATTATATAGTTTCTTGTCTACCTGTCCTAGTAAAGAATAACCAGTAACAATAAAGCGTTCAAAAAGTGTAATTTCTTGTTCAATTATTGCTATAATATGAACTTTTTCATTTTGAACTAAAATTTCGACTAAGTATTGAGGTCCATCTACATATTCTTCAAGTAAAATTTCTTCATTAGGTAGTTTTTTTAAAAGCCCTTGTATAGATGAAATTAATTGATCTTTATCTTTTACTAATAATACATCTTTTGATCCCGTTGATTTAGGGGATTTTACAATAAGAGGAAATGTCATCTTTTTAGTTTTTTCAATAAAAGATGATAATGATTCTGTTGGTTTGTAAATTAAATAGTTGAGTGAGATTGGTAAATTTTTAAGTACATTACGAGTTAATATTTTATTTTCCATTTGATAGATTGCTTGAGTAGATACAATATTTGAGCAAAATTTTTCTGATAAACGTGCAGCTACAGAAACAAAAGGATCAATAAAACTAAAGATTCCTTTTATATTTTTCCCTGTTTTTTCCAATTTTTCAATTGTTGTAATTATATTATCATAATCGTTTATATCAGTAAAAGTCATCTGATGTACATCAGGGAATGTAGTGCGTTCCTCAATAAATTTTTTTTTGTTGGTTAATAAAACAGTAAAGAAATTAAGTTTTTCCGCTGCTTTGATTGCTTCCCTACTTGATCCAGATTTATTTGTTTCAATAAAAACAATAGTATCCATCTCATGTCACCCTAACCTTAATCATTTTATAAAATCTCAGATTTATTATTTATATAGGTAGAATATTAAAATGAGGTTAAGCTTGTTCTTGATTTTTCGAAAAATGGTTAAATAAGGAATGACATGAATATATATATAATGAATTTGATACTTGTTTTGAAAAAGATCTTTGCAAAGAGGGGAAGAGGAACCAATATGACTACAATTGGTATGCTTCATCATCGGAAAGATCCGAATATGGTAAAGAAAACATATGCTTATGCTGCTGTAGCAAAAGCCGAAGGTGTAAATTTTTTTTATTTTACTTTAGGGAACGTAAATATAATAACTGAAAAGATTTTAGGTAAAATTTATGAAAATGGTAAGTGGATTGAACAAGAATTCTCTTTTCCTGATGTTATTTATAATGCAAGTGTTTACGTTAGTGATAAAAATCAGCAAATTTTTGATTATCTATACGATAGGATTCCGTTCACAAGTCATTCAATTGGAGATAAATTAGGTGTATATAACAGAATAAAAAAAGCAGAAAAATTTGAGCAATACCTTATTCCTTTTTATGAATTAACTGATGCTAATAAGTTTTTTGATATGATTAATCGCTATGAAAAAGTTATTATTAAACCAATTTCAGGACATCAAGGTAAGGGGATTGTTTTTATTGAAAAACATGGTATGGATTACAATATTAATGAGTCAGAGCAAGTTTTATCTATTAATGAAAAACAATTACTAAGTCTTGTATCTGATAGAGTTCAAGAACAAGGTTATATAGTTCAACGGTTCATTTCAAGTCAAATTAAATCTGGTCATGTTTATGATTTTCGATTGCATGTTCAAAGAAATGGAGAAGGCGATTGGGTTATTACTTCGATATACCCGAGAATAGGTCGATTAGAAAGTAAGGTATCAAATATGGCTAGCGGTGGTTATAGTACTTATTTAGATGTTTTTTTAAAAACAGAGTTTGATAACGATTGGTACAATATTCAAAGGTATTTAGAGCGATTTGCGATAAGCTTTTCTAACCATTTTAATTCTTTGTATGAGGATGTATTATTTGATGAATTAGGAATTGATGTTGGAATTGATAAGAACCACAAATTGTGGTTGTTTGAGGTGAATTGGAGACCAGGTGTACCTAATATATTTAATCTTGAATTAGATGTAGCTAGAAACTTAATTCACTATGCTAGATATTTAGCTGATAAACATAAATAAGAAAAGGAAAGCGGAAAGATATAATAATAGAAATTTATGGATTGAAATTGTTGGGGTACCGCCACACATCCATCAACTTAAGAATTTAGACTATTCTTGAAGTCAAAAGCACGTTACGATTCTCTTATGTTAATGAGAAAGGGTGACGTGCTTTTTATGAATATGCATCAAAAACAAGAGTTGTCTTTATTTGCCGAAGAGTTATATCGATATATGTCTCCCGCTACACTTAATCAATTAGCTATGGATATAACTTAAGTAGCTAATATACTGCTCCATATATAAATGAACGATATTTATTTTGGACGAAACATGTATAGGAAGTATTCCGCCGGTCCAGTAACTATAATTTGAGGGTGATCCAGCATTTGGTGTACATAGTATGATTAGTTGATCAACATCATTGTAATACATATTACTATGAGCATAAGCCCGTGCAACAAGTCCACCCATACTATGACAAATCAAATTTACTTTATTAGCTCCTGTTATTTGTTTAGCTAAAGTAATGGTTTTTGTTAAATAATCTTGAGCAGATTCTTTAATTTTCTGTCGCCAATCATAAAAAGAAATAAATAGATTTTTATTTCTTTGATACCCCATACTTTCTAGCATCATAATGAAAGGCTCATATACAAATGCAGAGATTCCAAAATTCCAATCGCCTGTGCCAGGAATAATGATATTACTCATAGAACCAAAAAGTCCTGGCACAAAGACTATAGGTGTTTGTATTTTAAGATTTTTCATATTTCCTCCTCGTATGTATAAATAATAGTAAAAAAATATAAAACTGCATGTAAACGAGCATTAAAAATAATTTCTATTGAAATACTACGTAGAGACAATTATTTTGTGCGGAAGGAAAACGAAATGGTGAAAAAGATACTTCGAATTATTTCTATTATTATTGCTATATTGGCTTTTCTTCTTATTTGGATGCACTTTGATGTAACACTAGGAAGAAAAATCGAAGCAAAAAAAAATCAATCTAAAGAATATGAACTTCACTATAGTGATTTCCAATTATATGATGAGGGGAAATCTTTATATGAGCAGCTATTTTCGGATATAAAAGAAGCGAAACATTCCATTTTCACTTATTTTTATATTATTTCAAATGATAAAAGCAGTCATTCTTTTTTAAATTTGTTAAAAGAAAAAGCAGAAGAAGGTGTACAAGTATACCTATCAGTCGATTGGATTAATGATTTATCTTTCGAAAGAAAAATGAAAAATGAATTACAAGCAAGTGGTGTTCATTTTACATATAGTAGAAAACCTGGATTTCCATTCTTTTTTTATTCATTACATCATCGGAATCACCGCCGGATTACAACAATCGATGGGAAAATAGGATATAGCGGTGGTTTCAATATAGGTGATGAGTACTTAGGAAAAGACAAGCGTTTTGGATATTGGCGAGATTATCATATACGAATACAAGGAGAAGGAGTGAAAGATCTAGAAGAACAGTTTGTATCAGATTGGAAACGAGATACTTCTGAAGGAATAATAAGCACATCTCAGCAGACTGTCCCAGGTAAAACGTTACATACACTGTCTTGTTATAATGGTCATGATGTGATAGAAAAGTACATCGAATTAATAAAGCAGGCAAAGCAATCTATCGTTATTGCCACACCGTATTTTATACCAAAAGATGAAAAGCTTATGAATGCTTTAATTCAAGCGAGACAGCGTGGTGTTTCCGTTAAAGTACTTTGGTCTTTCAAGCCAGATATTCCTCTTATAAAAGAGGCTGCATATCCTTATATTCGTAAAGCTATCGAGAATGGCATTTCTGTATACGGATATAAAAAAGGAATGTTTCATGGTAAAGCTATGGTGTTTGATAATGAAACAATCGTTATAGGAACAACAAATTTCACTTCGCGTAGCTTTCATATTAATGACGAGATGAATTTCTATATAAAGGGTGGTCCTATTCTTCAACAAGTAAATAAGGCATTAGCACAAGATGTTCAAGATTCAAAAGAAATGACGATATCATTCTTTAATAAGTTATCTTTTTGGGATCGGTGTAAAGAAAAGATAGCAGGGCTGTTTAATTATTATTTATAGGAGCAGAAATATGAATGAGAAAAAATGCGGCGTAATGCGGCATTTTTTCTCATTCATAATAATTCCTCGAGAAACGAAAACATATTTTTACAACATATATTTTGGGTGATAAACTAAAATGGCAGGGAGGAAATATTTTCCGATAATATAGAGGGAATATGTAGTGAGATTCTATGAGGAGGAATTCGAGTGAAACGTCAAACTGCTATTCGTGAGATTGCAGAGCATATATGTATGCTTGAACTTAATCATCCTGTAAGAGTAGGTGTTAGTGGTGTTACTGCTTCAGGGAAAACAACATTTGCAAATGAATTGGCAAAAGAAATTCAAAATCAAGGAAGAAAAGTAATTCGAACAAGTATAGATCATTTTCATTATCCGAGGGCAATTAGATATTCACAAGGTAAGGAATCAGCGAAAGGATATTATGAAGATGCTCATGATTATAAAGCAATGTCTGAACGATTATTAATGCCATTAGGGCCAAATGGTACGATGCGCTATGAAATACAATCGCATGATTTAGAGACGGATATGTATATTCATTCAGAACCAACATTGGCTTCAAAAGATACGATATTTATAATAGATGGAACATTTTTATTTAAGCAAGAGCTGAAGCAGTTGTTTGATTATAAAATATTTGTAGAAACAGATTTTCAGATTGCTAGAGAACGTGGTTCCAAGCGAGAGGCGCAAGCTTTTGGAAGTGAAAAGAAGGCTGAGGAAATGTTTTTAAAGCGATACCATGCGGCTTGTCACATGTACATAGAAGAGCACGCACCAAAGGAATGTGCGGATGCAATTGTGATCAATAATAATATAGAAGAACCGGTAGTTGTATTTAACAATTTGTGATTGTAGTGTTATAAAGTGAAACTTCCATCAGTGGGGGGGGTCATCCCCCACTGATGGTTAGTTGAACCAATCGGGCTTTTACGGGCAGTTATCCCCTACCTATCCTCCTCGTTTCTCTCTCAATCCTAGGGGAGGGGTCTTACTGCCCGTTACTGCGGGATAAACTATAGAAATTGAAAAAACGACATAAAATCTCCTTTCTCTTTAGGTGAGCGAGAGCATCTGAAGCGATTAGGGCCTTTTCCTGACGTATGCAAAGGTTAAAACAAAGGGAGAAAGCCAGTAGCGGTCATGTTTTGTTCTGCATTGCAGCGACTTATATGTTGAAAAATCAAAATGTATATATGTTTTCATTTCCTTTTATAGAAAGTATAAGGTGTGGCATAATACTGCACCTTATTATATGTTCATAATTACGGTCGGATTTTTTCTGAAAAGGGTTAGTCCTCATCCGCAAGTTTTGTTAACTCATGGCTGATTAAAGTTCCGATATGTTCTCCTAAGCATATTTTTTTCATCACTCCTGGTTCATCGAAGTTAAAGATATGGACGGGTAAATGATAGTCACGGGCAAGTAGCAATGCTGATTGGTCCATCACTTTTATATTATTTGGAATGACGTCGTTATAGTTTAAATGGTGATACATTTTTGCTGATTCATTCTGTTTTGGGTCACTTGTGAAGACACCATCTACGCCTTGCTTTGCAACTAGAATCGCATCGCTATTCATTTCGATTGCTCGTTGTACACTTGGATAATCCGTTGTAACAAAGGGCTGGCCATTTCCGCCTCCAAAAATAACAATATATCCGTTATCTAAATGATGGATGGCTCGTAAATGAATGTAGGGTTCGGCGACAGTAGTAATAGGAATAGATGTCATGACGCGAACGTCTTTATCTGTTTTCCCTTTTAGTACACCGCGTAACATTAAGCTATTAATAATTGTGCCTAATGTACCTATATTGTCTGCCTCTACGCGATCAATTCCCCAATTTTCAGCCAAATTCCCTTTGAAAATGTTACCTCCACCTACGACAATTGAAACTTCAATTCCAAAATCGATAATAGATAAAATTTCAGTTGCGATATGCTCTAAATGTTTAGAACCAAAACTGTTTCCATCTTGATCGGCGAGAGCACCTCCACTTAGTTTTAGCAGTACTCGCTTATATGGCTTCATCCTTGTTCCCCCTTTTTATAACATTAAAAAAGGAGCGAAGGCGAATGCCTTTGCTCCTTTAAGAGAAAATGAAACGGAAAAGAAAGGTTTATAATGAAAGTCATTGTATGTCTATTCATAACATCTCCTCCTTTTCGTTTCAGTTTTTAATAGATGTACTTTTTAGATTATACAAAATAATCTACTATTTCATCAATCTAATTTTTTAGTTGTATACTGAAAACGACATCAATGAACATTTTAAGAAAAATTTTCGAAACTTTTGTGACAAACTTGTAGGTTTTTGTCTGATTTTGTAGGTTCACCTATATCATGTGAGTAAGCTTTTATACATTCAAATTGAAAGCGTTCGCATGAAAGGGATGAAATACATGAAAAAATTCGGATTAGCTACACAAATTTTGATAGCACTTATTTTAGGGGTTGTAGTAGGGGCAATCTTTTCTGGTAATAAAACTGCTATCTCTTATATTCAACCGCTTGGAGATATTTTTATTCATCTAATTAAGATGATTGTTGTTCCAATTGTTATTTCTGCACTTGTTGTAGCAGTAGCTGGTGTAGGCGATATGAAAAAGCTTGGCAAATTAGGCGGAAAGACAATACTCTATTTTGAAATTGTTACAACGATTGCAATTTTAATGGGCTTAATCGCAGCAAACGTGTTCCATCCGGGAACGGGCGTTGATATGAGCCATTTGCAGCATAGTGATATTTCATCATACCAAGCATCGGCTGAGGCAACGGAGAAAAAAGGCTTTGCAGATACAATTACTCATATTGTACCAACAAACGTGTTTGATTCGCTTGCGAAAGGGGATTTATTGCCGATTATTTTCTTCTCAGTTTTATTCGGCTTAGGGGTTGCTGCAATTGGGGAAAAAGGCAAACCGGTTTTTAACTTCTTTGAAGGTGTATTAGAAGCGATGTTTTGGGTGACAAACCAAGTTATGAAACTTGCTCCGGTTGGCGTATTTGCACTTATTGCTGTAACGGTTGCGAAATTTGGAGTAGGTACGCTGCTTCCGCTAGGAAAATTAGTGCTTGCCGTTTATGTAACAGTTATATTATTTGTTATTATTATTTTAGGAATAAATGCAAAAATGGTGGGAGTAAATATCTTCACCTTAATGAAAATTTTAAAAGAAGAATTGATTCTTTCCTTTACAACAGCAAGTTCAGAAGCAGTTTTACCAAATCTTATGCGAAAAATGGAAGAGTTCGGCTGTCCGAAGGCTATTGCTTCTTTCGTTATACCAACTGGTTATACATTTAACTTAACTGGATCAGCTATTTATCAAGCGTTGGCAGCACTATTTGTAGCACAAATGTATAATGTACACATGTCATTGACGGAGCAAATTACATTGTTATTTGTTCTCATGTTAACATCTAAAGGAATGGCTGGTGTTCCTGGTGCTTCCTTTGTTGTTGTATTGGCAACATTAGGTTCTATGGGACTTCCAGTAGAAGGAATTGCTTTAATTGCTGGTATTGACCGCATTTTAGATATGATTCGCACGACTGTCAATGTATTAGGGAATGCATTAGCAGCGATTGTCATGTCGAAATGGGAAGGTGAATTCGATCAAGAGAAAGCAAAGCATTATGTAGAAACTGTACAACAAACAAACGTCGCATAAAAGGCGGAATTTTAATCAGTGAGGGATTTTTATCTTTCGCTGATTATTAGTTGGACGAATTAGATCTTTGTGAGTAGTATATCTCATGTCCATTTTTTTATTTCCTACAAAATTTTGAGGCATAGGAATCATTGTTGGTTAATGAGGGACAAAATAGATTGAGGAGTGAACAAACATGGCAACAGTAACTGAAGCTACAAAAAATGTACGAATTGAAAAAGACTTTTTAGGTGAGAAAGAAGTACCAATGCATGCATATTACGGTGTTCAAACGATGCGTGCAGTTGAAAACTTTCCGATTACAGGTTATAAAATCCATGAAGGATTAATTCAAGCATTGGCAATCGTGAAAAAAGCGGCTGCGCTTGCGAATACAGACATTGGACGATTAGAGTTAAACAAAGGTACAGCAATTGCACAAGCAGCACAAGAGATTTTAGAAGGAAAATGGCATGAGCATTTCATCGTTGACCCGATTCAAGGAGGAGCAGGGACTTCTATGAATATGAACGCAAATGAAGTCATTGCCAATCGTGCCCTTGAATTATTAGAAATGGAAAAGGGAGACTATCATTATATTAGCCCAAATAGTCATGTAAATATGGCGCAATCAACAAATGACGCATTCCCAACAGCAATTCATATTGCAACGTTAAATTCGTTAGAAGAATTATTGCAAACAATGGGATATATGCATGATGTATTTGAATTGAAAGCAGAACAATTTGATCATGTAATTAAAATGGGACGCACACATTTACAAGATGCAGTACCAATTCGTCTTGGACAAGAGTTTAAAGCGTATGCTCGTGTACTTGGTCGTGACATGAAGCGTATCGAGCAATCTCGTCAACACTTATATGAAGTAAATATGGGAGCGACAGCTGTTGGTACAGGGTTAAATGCAGATCCACAGTACATTGAGGCTGTAGTAAAACATTTGGCTTCTATTAGTAATCTTCCTCTTGTTGGAGCGGAAGATTTAGTAGATGCAACGCAAAATACAGATGCTTATACAGAAGTATCAGCTGCACTTAAAGTATGTATGATGAATATGTCCAAAATTGCAAATGACTTGCGCTTAATGGCATCTGGCCCACGCGTTGGATTAGGTGAAATTATGCTTCCAGCTCGTCAACCTGGTTCTTCTATTATGCCAGGAAAAGTAAATCCTGTAATGCCAGAAGTGATTAACCAAATTGCGTTCCAAGTAATTGGGAACGATCATACAATTTGTCTTGCTTCAGAAGCGGGTCAATTAGAGTTAAACGTAATGGAACCAGTACTTGTCTTTAACTTACTTCAATCTATCAGCATTATGAATAATGGATTCCGTGCTTTTACAGATAACTGTCTAAAAGGAATTGAAGCAAATGAAGGACGCTTAAAAGAGTATGTTGAGAAAAGCGTTGGTATTATTACAGCTGTAAATCCACATATTGGATATGAAGCAGCAGCTCGTCTAGCAAAAGAAGCAATTGCAACTGGTGAATCTGTTCGTGAACTTTGCTTGAAAAACGGTGTATTAACACAAGAAGAATTAGATTTAATTTTAGATCCATTTGAAATGACGCACCCAGGAATTGCGGGAGCAGCTCTTTTAAAGAAAAATTAAAAGAGGGGGGACTTTCCCCCTTTTTTTGTTTACAATATAGAAATGGTATTTATAAATAAAGGTAGGGATTGTATGAGTAAATTTATGGTTTCCTCAGATGGGACGTTAAAAACGACATTACGAGGAGTAGAAGTATTAGCAACACCACTTTTAAATAAAGGTGTCGCTTTTACAGCAGAAGAAAGAGAAGAACTAGGATTAAAAGGATTGCTGCCGCCAGCTGTGTTAACGCTAGATGAACAAGCGCGTCGTGCGTATGAACAGTTTTGTTCACAGCCTGATGACCTGTTAAAGAACGTATATTTAACAGCATTGCATGATCGTAATGAAGTATTATTTTATCGTTTGCTTACAGATCATTTGCGAGAAATGCTTCCGATTGTATACACACCAACAGTTGGTGTAGCGATTCAAAGGTATAGTCATGAGTATCGTAAACCACGAGGTGTATATTTATCAATTGACGATCCAAGCGGCATTGAAGAAGCGTTTTCTAACATGGGTGCAACCGCAGAAGACATCGATTTAGTCGTTGTAACAGACGGTGAAGGTATTTTAGGAATTGGTGACTGGGGCGTAGGTGGTATTAATATTGCCATTGGAAAACTAGCTGTTTACACAGCAGCAGTTGGTATTGATCCAAGTCGTGTATTACCAGTTATTTTAGATGTTGGTACAAATAATGAAGAGTTATTAAATAATCCGTTTTATATTGGAAATCGCCATCCGCGTGTAACTGGAGAAGCGTATGATACATTTATTGATTTGTTTGTAAAAGCTGTATGTAACAAGTTTTCGAATGCATTATTACATTGGGAAGATTTCAGTTCGCGTAATGCACGCAGAATTTTAGATAAATATCGCGATAATGTATGTACATTTAATGATGATATACAAGGAACAGGTGCTGTTTCACTTGCAGGAGTGTTATCAGCTGTGAAATCCTCTGGTATTCCACTTTGTGAACATCGCGTTGTAGTCTTTGGTGCGGGTACTGCCGGAATTGGAATTGCAGATCAAGTACGCGATGCAATGGTTCGCTTAGGTTTATCAGAGGAAGAAGCAAACCGTCGTTTTTGGTGTATTGACCGCAATGGTTTACTTACGGATAATATGAGTGATCTTCTTGATTTCCAACGTCCTTATGCGCGTGAAGAATCAGAAGTGAAAGAATGGCAGAAAACTGAAGCACTTGGTCTTGCTGAAGTTGTGAAACATGTACAACCGACTATTTTAATCGGTACATCAACAGTTGCTGGGGCATTTACAGAAGAAATCGTAAAAGAGATGGCAGCTCATGTGGAACGACCAATTATTTTACCAATGTCTAATCCAACGCCTCTTGCGGAAGCGAAACCAGTAGATTTAATTTCTTGGACAGAAGGGCGAGCGCTTGTTGCAACGGGTAGTCCATTTGATCCAGTTACATATAATGGAGTTACTTATGTAATTGGACAATCTAACAATGCACTTATCTTCCCGGGTCTTGGTCTTGGTACAAATGTTGTTCGTGCTCGTGTAATGACAGATGGTATGTTTGCGGCAGCAGCAGAAGCGGTAGCGAGTATGGTAGATACAAGTCAGCCTGGTGCACCGATTCTTCCAGAAGTAGAAGAACTGCGTAACATTTCAGAGATAGTTGCGATTGCAGTGGCAAAAGCGGCAGTTTCTGAAGGAGTTGCTCGTGAGGAATTAAATGATAACGATATCAGGAAGGCTGTTCAAGCTGCAATGTGGCAACCTGTTTATCGTCAAATAAAAGCAGTTGAAAAGGTAACACTATAGAAATAAAGCCCGTTTATATAATAAGCGGGCTTTCCTTATTATGTTTTAATATTACCAGTCAAGATAAGAATACTAAATAATAGGAAGTGGCATATTTGAACTGGCGCCAATTATGGAAGAAAGATATTTCGATTTTAATCCTTGCAATTGTGATTGTTCCGATCGCTGGAGAACTGAATTTTCATCCATTTAATGATACGTTTCGTGTTAGCTTTGGAACACCGCTTTTTTTCTTTTTATTATTATTTTTAAGGAAAATTCCAGCTGCTTTAGCAGGTATAATTGTTGGGGCAGCTGTTGTAACATTTCGTATTGTTCTTGACTGGATGTTACAAGGTTCTTTTCATTTTTCAGAATCCTTTTCTATGCGTTATCCAGTCTTTTTTTATTATTCCGTTTATGGAAGTCTTTTTTCATTATGTAAAGTAAACAGATTTCATCAAAAACCATTTCTCATTGGATGTTTTGGGATAACGATTGAAATTATTTCGAGTATGTCAGAGCTTGCTTTCTATCACGTTTTTGTACTTGGTACGATGATTACAGTTTCAGAATTTAATAAAATTATTATTATTGCTATTTTTCGAAGCTTTTTTGCTCTTGGTTTTTTAAATATGATGAATTTATATGAAACAAAATTAAAAGAAGCTCAGGTTCGGAAAGAAAATGAAAAGATGTTTGTGCATCTTTCTAATTTATATGTGGAATCTGTTCATTTGAAGAAAACGCTGCAAAATGCGGAAATGATCACACAAGAAGCGTATCAACTATATCGGAACTTACAACAGAAAAAAGTAGGAAACACTGAAAATGATATAGAAGCATATGGTAAAAAAGCGCTGAAAATTGCAGGGGAAGTACACGAAATAAAAAAAGATAATCAAAGAATTTTTGCGGGGTTATCCAAACTTCTTTTAGATAAAAATCTTTCAGAGTACATAAATGGAAATGAACTAGTAGAAATGATTATAAGAATTAACGAGAAGTATGCGCAGTTATTAGAGAAAGAAATATCATTTTCTAAACATTTAGAAGGAGAGCATGCGCAGTATCATGTATACACGGTTTTGTCGATTTTAAATAATTTAGTTGCCAATGCTGTAGAAGCAATTGATAGCAATGGTGCCATTACGATTCATGTAAAGAAGAGAGATGCATTCGTCATATTTGAAGTGATGGATGATGGTCCGGGGATCCCAATGAAATATAAGGAGCTAGTGTTTAAGCCTGGTTTTACCTCGAAGTATGATCAAACAGGAACGCCATCAACAGGAATTGGACTGTCTTATATAAAAGAGATGGTGACGGAACTTGAGGGAGAGGTTATACTACAAGACGGAGACAATGAAAGAGGTTGCAAGTTTATTGTGAGACTGCCGGAGTCTAGTCTGACTAAGGAAGGATGAGGGGGATGTTTTATTACATCATAGATGATGACGAAGTATTTCGTTCTATGCTATCACAAATCATTGAAGATGAAGACCTTGGAGAAATAGTGGGAGAGGAAGAAGATGGTGCTTTCATAGAAGGAGATCAGTTAAATTTTAAGAAAGTAGATATATTATTTATTGACTTATTAATGCCAATACGAGATGGAATTGAAACTGTTCGCAACATTATACCATCGTTTACAGGGAAAGTGATTATGATCTCTCAAGTAGAATCGAAGCAATTAATAGGTGAAGCCTATTCCCTTGGTGTGGAATATTATATTACAAAGCCTCTTAATAAACTTGAGGTTTTGTCAGTTGTACGAAAAGTGATAGAACGTATTCGTTTAGAACGATCCATTCAAGATATTCAAAAATCACTGAATAATGTATTTCAGTGGGAGAAGCCTGGATTACGAAGTGAACCACAGTTAGAAGAGAAAAAAATTATTGATTCGGGTCAATATTTACTATCGGAACTTGGAGTTGCAGGAGAGAACGGAAGTAAAGATTTACTGAGTATGTTGGAATATTTATTTACGCAAGAAAAGAAAGAAACCTTTGAGTATGGATTCCCAGCATTAAAAGATATTTTTCACCATATTACTGTTAAAAAATTAGGAGAAACGGCTGCAGAAGCGGAGATCGATAAAGAAAGAAAAGCTTCTGAACAACGTGTACGCCGAGCGATTTATCAGTCATTAAATCACTTAGCTTCTCTTGGCTTAACAGATTTTTCAAATTCGAAGTTTGAAAGCTATGCTCCAAAATTTTTTGATTTTACAATTGTACGAAAACGTATGACAGAATTGACGAAGGATGAACTTGCCTCATCTGGACAGACGAGAATTAATACGAAGAAATTTATTCAAGTATTATATTTTGAAGCGAAGCGGTTGACCGAAGCTGACTAAAATGAATACTGTTCTGAGAAAAAAGATGTTTGCTCGTTTGTAGCAAACATCTTTGTGTATACATAATAATTATATAGAGATAATAAAATGGTTTAATTCTCAGCTGTAAAAGCCCGATTGGTGAGAGCTTTCCATCAGTGGGGGGGATGAAGCCTCCCACTGATGGAAGTTTCACTTTATGTAGCAAAGCTCTTTAAAGTTAGCCCCAAAAAAGAAAATAGGGATTTCTTGTTTTGGTTCTACTCAAGAAGGACTAACAGCTCAAATAGATAGTTGACTAAACTATTTTAAAAATCTAGGTTTTTATTTTCCATTTTACTTAAAATAATTTCTTTAAGTTGTGTTGGGTTGTCAGAACGAATAGCTATTTGTGAATATTCTTTTTGAATTCCCATGAATAGTGTTGCTCTTACAGGTTTTTTCATTTTTAAAATCATGTGTGGGTAAACTTTTTCAAAATCTCGCACAATAAAATCAATCGTATCTGTCGATAACTTACTTTCTAGAATCGCTGGATCTTCGATAATACACTCAATATTTTCAAATTGAATTTCTGTGCGCTTTAATAATCCAAGAGAGAGAAACATAGATCCGTTGTTTATATAAATTGGATTTAATCGAATAGCTTGAATATCCGCTAAGAAAAAAATTACAGAATAAATATTGAGCACTAATAAGATGATCGAAATAACCATCGATTTATCATGAAGCCACCAATGGAAACCTAATGTTTCAATAACAATTGCATGAATCATCATAATTTGAAATGCTATGTAACTTGAACTTTTATACAGTGTTATACCTGTAAGCGGTGTCTTTTTCCAACTGAAGAAAGCGTAATAAAACATCATCGCCTCTGAGCAAATCACATGAATAATTGGATTTTTCTTTACATATTCATCAATTGCATGTGGGAAAGAAAAAACAATCGGTAATTCGCTCATTTTCACTTTTCTCACGATTTTTGGCATGTAACGAACAAATGTAACAATTAATATAATTTCAAAGATGATTAACGCAGCTTCTACTACAATTCCAGCCCAAGTAATAGCTGCAAAGGGTTCTAAAAGATGATTTGGAATTAGAAACCCAGCTAGTATACATCCTGCTGCTGATAAAATAATCGCTGTTTTTACAGAAAACTTCTCGCTATACAACATAAAGAATAAAGGCAGCATAATGATTAGGTCTAATAATGACCCTAATACTACCATATTTGATTCTGGTGGGAGAAGATTGTTTCCTATGTGCGTGTGATAGAGCATATAATTACTACATAAAATGGCGAAAAGCAATAATAACCAAATATACTTTCCTCTTTTAATCACATACATAGATTACTCCCCTTTTACAATCGTATTTAATTTTTCAAGTATACGGATCAAATGCTTCAAGTCTTCTAATGGCAGCTGTCCATAAACATTATGGTTGATTTCATCTTCGAGCATTTGTAATTCTTCGAAATACCGCTCGCCCTTCGTCGCCAATTTTAATATGATTTCACGACGATTTTCTTTATTAATACTGCGGGTAATGTATTCTTTTGTTTCTAATTTATTAAGAAGTTGACTAACTGCACTCGTTGAAGTATGCAATTGGGTAGCTAAATCCTTCGCTGAAGTGACACCTGCCCGAATTAGCTCTAATAATAAAACTTGCTTAGCTGTCAGTTGATTATCAATTTTATGCTCAAATCTACTTGCTACTTGAACGTTTAAATGATTTTGTAAACCATTAATTTGTTGAATAAGATTATTTTTCACACTTAAAACACCTCACTTAATAGTTAAGTTAACTTAACTATAAAACAAACTAAACTAAAAGTACATGGAATAAATGTTAATAATCAGAATATTTTTACGTTTGTTGTATAATAAAAAGGAAGCTCTTATTGAATTGCTTAAACGTAAGAATAAGAAGTTAGAGGAAGAAAATAAAAAAATACGTGAGCAATTGAAAATTGCATACGCAGAGGTTTATAAAAAGTTCTAGTTTGATAAGGCAGATCTTATTTAGTGGGATAAAAAATCTCTTGTTTTCCACAATCGGGCCATATAATTGAACAACACCTTTAAAAAAACTGGATATTTATGTTGATATATGGATGATATTGTGAAGGAATGTACTTAAACTAACGAAGCAGATTAGAGAAAAATTCATAGTAACATATATAGTAGAGAGTGTAAGAAAAAATATTTTCAAAGTTTATTGGAGGTCATTATGCATTATGGAGAACTATGTAAAGATCCTAATTGTAAAATTTGTGCTTCCAATAACCAATAAATAGAAAAGTTGAAAAAAACACATTAATTATTTAGTTTTTTATCCACTTACATATTAATCAAAAATATAATAATGGGTAAGGAGGAGAAAGATATGGCTACTATTCGTAAAGAAATCGTAATTGAAGCAAATACTGATCAAGTATGGGACGCAGTGAGTGATATCGGTGCTGTACATCAACGGTTTGTACCAGGGTATACTTTGGATACCCAGTTAGACGGTAATGATAGAATTCTATATTTTCCACATGGAGGAGTAGTACGTGAACGGATTGTTTCGATTGATGCCGAAACATATCGGCTCTCTTATGCAGTTGTCGATGGAAGTAATCCACCCTTAATTCATCATCATGCTTCTTTTCAAGTTTTTGCAAAGGATGAGAACGAAAGTATTCTCGTCTGGATCACTGATTTTCTACCAAATCATACAGAACCTGAAATGAGAATCCGTATTGATCGAGCATCTCAAGTAATAAAGCAGACCATTGAGAAGGAAGTAAAATAGTAAACTTAGAAAAATAATATTGAGCCATCATCGCTCAATCAATCCAGATTGTGAAATATTGTACTTAAAGTAAAGGGTGCTTTAGTTGAACAAGCCAATCTAAAAAAGTCGATTCCTTAGTGTACAGGAATTCGACTTTTTTTAGGTTAAAATTCGCTTAGCGTACAAAATTTACGAAATGTTGGCGGTACCCCATCGCTATCAAGCTAAGAAAATACAACTCCCCCAGAACGAGATTTTGTCCTAACTTGTAATAAAAAAGCTCATTTCTTCGTTTTGGGGTGGATTTGTTTTCTTAAGTTGATGGGCATGCGTCAGTACCCCTAATTGAGCAGATCCTTTTGAAAAAAGAAAAGACGCCCTAAGGTGCCTTCCTCCAACTTGAACCATTTTAATAATATGTATTCGGACTTTCATCTAAATATCATTTTACCATATTTATCTATTTTTTCTTTCTTCTTTTATTTGATTTCTTTCTCGACTTTGGTTTAGATGCTTTCTTTGGTTTCGGCTGCAATGTTTTGTAGTAAGTATCGAAATCGAATTCTTCTAGAATTTCTAAGTAATCTTGAAATGCAGGGTTATTAGCGAGTGCTTGTTGATGGTTATTACAAGCACTTGCTTGATTAATGACTTCATTTATATAATTTAACGGCCAATTATACTTAGTATAAATGTAGTCAAATAAAACCTTACCCTCTGCTGGCCTTTCCATGTCTTTTAATGTTTCCGCAATGTTACTTACCACAGATTTTTCAAGTTTATCTCTATCTCTCCAGTATTTTTTTAGGGCTTGGTGTGGTAAAGCGAATCCATCTTTATTAAAAATAGGTCTAAAATGTTTTATTAATAATCGTTCGAAAAGTTTCCTATCTTCGATATTTGGAACTTCGTAATAAATCACTTCTCCAGCATAGGGTCTGTATTTATTTTTTTTGTTAGTTAATCTATTCCGAATTTGCCCTTCGCCAACGTATAGGCAGCGTCTGTTCCGCTCGTGCAAGTTATTTAGGGGGTTAGGAGTAAACCAATCATCTTCGTCCTCTGCGACTTTATCGAAGACTACATATATTCCTAACATTTCTGAAGGAATAGTTTTTTCTACTAAACTCCATTTTACATGTTGAGGTTTGGGAATATTCAAGGTAATACTCTGATTTGAGTATCCCTTATAGATTAATTCTTTTGGTAAATCTATTCCGAATTCCATTTTGTATATCCTCATTTCGAATGTTTTATTTTTAAATTCCTGAACAATCATAACAAATTCAGTTACAACTGTTTTGTCAGATTTTGTCGAGTGAAATAAAAAAAGAGAGCCAAATCTCTATATGGGGTACTGACGGCAAAACGCGGATTTTATACGATAAGGATATGCAGGATTTCATACAGGCTACGAAAACGGTTTAAACTGCCTAATGCTATTGTTAACAGGGCTGTATGAAATCCTGCATACAGCGGAGGGAACAGAAGGCTGGAAAACTCTTGATATGAACGGATTTCTGGGATTTGATTACTGCTGATAATGATACGTTATGTTAACTGCACTTGTATACGATATACAAAACAAAAATACTTTTTTAGATGCAAACACATATAAGATATCTAAAGTTATAGATGAACAGAATGTACTATTGAAGAATATATAAAATATATATCAAATATAGTACAAGCCTATTCATTACATCCTTAGTAAAAATAAAATTTTATGGCTTTTGGAGGAAAATATATGCCCAAAAAAGTTCTCTTGTTTACAGATTTGGGAATTGATGATGCGTTTGCTATTCTGTACACCTTTTTTCGTAATGATATCCAACTTGTAGGAATTGTAGCGGATTATGGAAATGTATCGAGAGAGAATGCTATAAAAAATATTAACTATTTGAAGTATATTTCGGGAAGGAAAGAGATACCCGTATTTCTCGGTGCTTCTGTACCTTTAACAGGTATATTGGTTCAATATTTTCCTGAAGTACATGGAAAAGTAGGACTAGGACCTATCATTCCACCTGAAATTCCTTATCCAATTTATCCCATAAATGATATTTACAAAATTATAAACTCAAATTTAGACGATCTTACAATTATCAATTTGGGAAGACTTTCCTCATTGGCTACGTCATTTATTTTAAATTTAGAAGCAATGCGGAATGTGAAAGAATACATTTGCATGGGTGGAGCCTTTTTTTACCCCGGAAACGTGACTGCTGTGGCTGAAGCTAACTTTTACGCAGACCCTTATGCAGCAAACTTAATTCTGCAGCATGCAAAGAATTTGACAATTATTCCATTAAACGTCACTCAACACGCGATTGTTACACCTGAAATGGTTCAACAAATTGATGCATTTCACCGGAATACACAAGACCTTGCAGGACTCATCATCAAACCTATGTTAGACTACTACTATAATTTCTACTCTAAATCGAATCCTGGCATAGGAGGAAGCCCTATGCATGATTTTGTAACAATATGGTATTTGTTGAATCCAGATGCAGTTCGTCTGTCAAAAGTGCCCATCAAAGTAATTCCCGATCAAGGAGAAGGATTTGGTCAAAGTATCGCAGACTTTCGTTTTGTGACAAATCCAGGTTATAAAACACATAATGTCGCTTTTCAGTTCAATTACGAAAGATTTAAGGGAGATATTATGGAAACATTTTTAAGGAAAAGACTGTAGCATATCCTAAGTAAAGATAAAAATACATATTTAAAAAAGAATTATTTATAGTTGGATGTATTGTAGTTGCTATGAGTTTACTAAAATAGAACTTCCGCTTTCGAAAATTATGTAAATGAGCTGTCCATATGGATAGCTTATTTTATTTTTTTGCTTAGCGTGGGTTTTTTCCAAAATGTTGGCGGTACCCCATTGCCATCAACCTAAGAAAACGGGTCACCCCCATAACGAAAATTTTACCTTTTTACAGTTATTACTGAGAATTCGACTCATCTTTTTCGTTTTTGAGACAATTAATCTCTTAAGCTGATAGATGTGTAATGATATCTATAATGTAACAAAAAAGTAACGATAATTACATTAATAGACTTTTTGTGTCGATATATTAAAAAAGATTACATTTTCGTTACAAAAACTATTGATTATATTTTAATACCCTAATATAATTCTGTTTATGGAAATAAAAACTAAAATTATTCATTATTTGGGGGATATGGAAAATGAAGAAAGTTATTTTGCCAGTTTTAATGTCTGCAATGTTTGTAGTGCCTGCAGTATCTCATGCAGAAAAACAGGAACCTGTAAAACAGATTGCGCCAAAAGCAGAACAAGCAATGAAGAAAACAGGTTGGGTAAAAGAGGGAAATACATGGTATTTCTATGACCAAAATGGTGTGAAGAAAACAGGTTGGCTACAAGATAAAGAGAAATGGTATCACTTTGATGAAGATGGATCTATGGTTACGGATTGGAGAAAAATTGATGGTAACTGGTATTACTTTGATAGCAACGGATATATGGCTACTGGATGGAAGAATATCAATGGAAATTGGTATTACTTTAACGAAGATGGAACTATGATTAAAGACTGGAAAAATATCAACGGAAAATGGTATTACTTTTATGAAAAAGGATCTATGGCTACAAATTTAAATACTATTAATGGAAAAACGTATTACTTTGATGATAATGGAGCCATGTCTACTGGAGTGGTATATTTTGGTGACCCCGACGGTTTGCATTTTGGACAATGGCGTTACTTTAATGAAGATGGTTCTATGGCTAGAGATTGGAAAAATATTAACGGCTATTGGTATTACTTTAATGAAGATGGAATGATGCAAACAGACTGGGTAGAAGTGAATGGAAAATGGTACTACATGATTGGAAATGGAATGATGCAAACAGGTTGGGTACAAGTGAATGGATGGTACTACATGAATGCAGATGGTGCGATGCAAACAGGCTGGGTAGAAGTGAATGGAAAATGGTATTACATGAATGAAGACGGAACGATGAAAACAGGCTGGTTACAAAAAGATGGAAATTGGTATTATTTACAATCTAATGGTGCAATGGCAGTAGGAAAACATTTCATTGATGGGAAATGGTATTCATTCAAAGATAATGGCGTTATGATGTAACAAAGGTTTTTTTTTTGAATAAATGACATCAGATATCTATTTTAAGATATTTCTATAATGGGGTAGCGCCACATCGCTATCAAGCTAAGATAAATTTGTATCCATATAATCAAAAAAACGCTATTCTTTTTGTAGAAATATACAGAAAGGATGGCGTTTTGTATGACTCTATCGATTCAAGATGAGCTTCATTTATTCGCTGAAGAACTACAGCGATATCTATCTCCAAACATCCTTCAACAGCTCGCGCAAGAGACGGGTTTCGTAAAACGTAAAAGTAAGTATGGCGCACGAGATTTGGCCGCTTTATGTATTTGGATTAGTCAACACGTAGCAAGCGATTCTCTCACTCGATTATGTAGTCAACTTTATGCAAATACAGCTACACTCATGAGTCCAGAAGGACTTAATCGACGTTTTAACCGATACGCCGTTTTATTTTTACAGCGTGTATTTTCCCTTTTAGTCAAAAGCAAACTAAACGATTCATCTCAAATTTCAAACCAATACACTTCTTATTTTCAACGTATACGTATTTTAGATGCTACTATTTTTCAAGTACCCAATCATTTAGCTCCTATTTATCCTGGTTCAGGAGGATGTGCACAAACAGCCGGCATTAAGATTCAACTAGAGTATGATTTACATAGTGGGAAATTCCTCAATTTTCAAATGGAACCAGGTAAAAATAATGATAAAACCTTTGGTACAAAGTGTTTGGATACCTTACGACCAGGAGATTTGTGTATTCGAGATTTAGGATATTTTTCTCTAAAAGATTTAGACCAGATGGATCAACGAGGGGTATTCTACGTTTCACGGTTGAAATTAAATAATAGAGTATATGTAAAAAATGAATCGTCAGAATTCTTTCGGGATGGGACAGTTAAAAAGCAATCTTTATATGTTTTACTTGACCTTGAAGATATCATGCATCAGATAAAACCAGGGAATACTTATGAAATTCGGAATGCATATGTTGGACAACAAAAATTACCCTCACGAGTTGTAATATACAGACTTACATCAACTCAAATTCATAAACGCAGGAAACAGCAATCTTATGTTGAAAAGAAAAAAGGAGTTACATACTCTGAAAAAAGTAAACGTTTAACAGAAATCAATGTTTATATTACCAACATACCATGGGAAATTGTTCCGATGGAACAGGTTCATGAGATCTACTCACTACGTTGGCAAATAGAGATTGTATTTAAAACATGGAAATCTCTATTTGGTATCAATCATTGTCACAACATTAAGCGAGAGCGTCTAGAATGTCATCTTTATGGACAGTTAATCGCCATTTTTCTTTGTTCTTCCACTATGTTCAAAATGCGACAACTGTTACTACAGAAAAAACAAAAAGAATTAAGTGAATATAAAGCAATTTATATGATTCAAGATCATCTGTACTTAGTATATGAAGCTATGCAAAAAGACACCCAAGAAGTATCAAAAATTTTCCTTCGTCTGTTTGCCCTCTTACAGAAAAACGGACGGAAATCCCATCGATATGAGAAAAAGACAGTCTTTGATATTTTAGGCGTCATTTATCAGTGCACTGTATCTAATCTAAAGCAGAAAACTGCATAATCTTTAAAAATACACCTTATCAAGGTTTATTTGGAATGCGTATTTTTAAAAACAAATAAACAAAATATCAAGCATATAGGCAACAAGAACGGAAGTTCATCGAATACTCAACCTTAGCTTGATGGGCATGTGGCGGTACCCCATAAATAAAATATTTGGTTGATAAACTATTAAGTTTCCCTTGAATATACTAGATACTTTTATCTGCAATCCCATTATTTTACATAAATCTAAATTTTCATACTTTACAATAAATTAACTCTGAGAAAATATAAATATAATATTTTTACATTACAATTCAAAAAGAGCCTATTAAAAAAATACCAATTTTGGAAACGAAAGGGGGATTTCCGTGACGAAAAATCTCCTCTCATCCCGATCGATGGGAGGATGCCCGCCATCCTTGTAAAGCGGGGCGACCTTCTCCAGCACAATGGAGTCGTCGACATGATCGATATAATCAATGAGTTCCGCATCAAAGTTTCACTACGGCTCTGTTATTTTTCTCAATTTTACAAGCTTTTTGAACAGACTCTTAAAATACTTAAAATATGGAGGTTTTCTGTAATGAAAAGAATATTATCCATTTCCCTCGTATTCACGATGATATTCGTTATGTTATCGACCACCACAGACGCACTTGCAAACGAATCGGACGACAAACTCGTCAAAATCGACAATATGCAGCCAGTTTACGGTCAAACGATCACCGCTAGTGCAATCATGGGTCATGGGTCAGATGGCAAAAATCTCACATTTCAATGGCAAGTACAGGAATCACGTATAAGCGATAAATATATTAATGTCAAATCGGGTGGTACATCCAAAAGCTACACCGTAACGTTAAATGATATTGGTAAAAAATTACGCGTTGTAGTTAGTTTACCATCAAATGGTGACAAAAAAACTTCATTACCCACGAACGCAGTATTAAATGCCAACCCCCTTATTGCATCGATGAAATTCGATAATAATTTAAAGGACGATGTAAATCAAGAGAATTTGACAGCAAATGGAAATCATAGTTATGTAGACGGTGTGTTACCAGGGACCAAAGCTCTGCACTTAGAAAGCGGAGACGGCAATTATGTCGGTACGAAGCATAGCTTGAATTTTGGTAATGACAGTTATACCACATCCTTCTGGTATAAGGGTGACACTAACAATAATCAGGTAATATTATCAAACAAGGATTTTACTAAGAGTTCTAACGAAGGCTGGGCGATTTATACATCAGCTAATTCGGTCAATATGAATTTAGGATTCCCGACCGCATCAGTAAAATTTGGGCGTGACGCGTTTAATGCTTCCGATTGGCGTTACGTGACATTTGTTGTAGACAGAGATAAAATGCTCGCATCGTTGTATATTGATGGTTACAAAATGACTGAAACTTCACTGGGGGTCGGAACTTTAGATACATCGAACCCATTAAATATAGGTAGCGACGGATTGGGCAAACATGGCGGTAATTCATTCGATATAGCTGATCTTAATGTTTGGAAAGGTGCATTTAGCGGTGATGTAGTTCAAGCGAATTATAATAGTTACGCTGTAAATAAAGTAGATATGAAGGCACTTAACGACAAAATATCAGAAGCAAATAAAATAATAGCAAGCGGTCTCGGCAATGGCTTCAGCCAAACCGATTTTGATTATTTGAAAAAGGTTTTGAATACGGCATCTACGGTTGCAACAACGCAAAAAGAAAAATTATATACACAGGAAACCATCAATTATTACGAACGTGAATTAAACAACGCCATATTTATCTATCAAAAAAGCAATAAAACATTAACTCCCGCCGGTTTAAATATGATTGTGGACAGCGACCCGGAAGTAAGTGCTAATCCCGCAACAATCGCGCGCATTGAAAAAGATTACAGAACAGAACTGAGACTATTCCCACAGGCCGACGTACTCTTTATTCCTGGCGACGTTACCGGCGGCAACAACGCCAATGAATATGTGTGGATGAAAAATCTGACAGACATATACAATAAACTTAAAGGTGAGGGTCTGTTTGACAATACGAAGCTTTATATGGTAAGAGGCAACCATGATATGGGCGGCGCCGAACAATTTATACCTGTCGGTTCGGCGGGCGCGTGGAACGCTTCAACGAATTCATACGATAACGATTTCTTTAATAGTGCTTATAGGGTAAAGGTAAAAGGATATAATTTTGTGGGTTTTGACGGAAATTATAACAACGCCAATACGGTGGGAAAAACCAAAAATTTCCTTGACCAAATTAAAAAAGAAGCGGATTACGATCCAACCAAACCCATATTTGTATCTTCTCACTACCCTATAAGCGGAACCGTGTGGGGATCGGCATGGAGCAGCGCGGCAAGTAATAATGTAGGTAAATATATTGCCGACAATAATTTTTCGCAGGTGGTATATATGTCAGGTCATACGCAATACGACCCGACCGACGAACGTTCTCACTATCAAGGTGCGGCTACGTATCTCGACAGCGGTGCGAGTTCATATTCCAGCTATATTGATAACGGTCCGTACGGCGGATATATAGAAGGCTCGTATATCAATTACAAAACCACACCTCGCATCGCGAATTTCATAGAGGTTTACGGTTCAAAAATGATCATCAAACAGTATAATTTAAGTACAGATGAATATGTAGGCACACCTTCTGTAAAAGTCGTTGGTGAAGGCAAAGAGGCCTTTACCTATAGCAGGAGCGATATAAGAGAACTCATAGCTCCGCAGTTTGAAGAGGGTATTACGGTCGATTCCTACAAAAACAACGAACTTGCTTTTACAATAAAGCAAGCAAAAGACAATGTGCGCGTTTTGGAATATAATATTCAGCTTATCAACAAGCTCACGGGGAAAGTGGACAAATCGTTTAATAGCCTTTCGCTGCCGTTAGACAAACCATTCGATGAATACAGACATTATAAGTTTACAGATTTGTCGCCGACTACTCCATATATACTCAGGGTATTCGCTGACGATTCCATGTATAACCGTTCGTCGCAGGACATTGACATTGAGCCTCAAAATGTTAATTTAAACAGCATCACTGCGCCTGCTGACATAACAGAGGTGACAATCGGAACGGCGAAGACAGCGGACGCCCTTGGATTGCCAAAGAAAGTATCCTTGGATACCGATGCAGGCAGGGTGGATGCCGATGTGACATGGAATGTAGATGCTTCAAACTATGATCCCACTGTAAAGACTGTACAGACATTCACTGTAAATGGAACTGTAACTTTGACAACTGGGGTGAAAAATCCCAATAACGTGCCTTTGACAACAAGCATTAAAGTAACGGTTAATAAGATCCCAGCGTGGACCGCCGCAGTTACCGCTTCATCGTATTTCAATGACAATTATTCTCCCGACAAAGCGTTCGATGGCATCATAGGGCAATCGGGTAGTAGCGAATGGGCATCCAAGGGAGAACAGAATCCATGGATCCAGCTGAATTGGGAAACGAATCAAACGTTCAACAAGATTATCTTTCATGATCGGCCAAATTTAGCTGACTGGGCGCCCGGCGGAACGCTTACCTTTAGCGACGGAAGCACTGTGACGGTTTCAGGAATCCCGAATGACGGGAGTGCTTATTCTGTAACTTTCCCTGACAAGACGGTGACATGGGTCAAATTCCAGGTATCCGGTGGAAGCGGACCAAATGTCGGTTTGTCGGAAATGAAAATTTTCGCGCCGGTGCTTCCGGCTGCGGAGACTAGCGTCCTTGAAACAGAAACTGTAAAGAATTAGCTTCTAATTTATTGTATTGAATTCACGCAGGTGTTATCACATTAGCGAAATTTAGGATGGATCGATAATGAAACTGGGGGAGATCAATTTTCTCCCCCTCATCTATTTGGACGATTAATGGTACCAAAGGTGTACTAAAGCTGCATTTCCTCGCTCTGCAACGGGATACCGGCTCATATTTCATATGTAATGTGACAGTCGCTGGCGCCGTCGGTGTAGAAATTGACCTAATTGTTGTCCAGTCGGTTGTTGTGAAAGATATTGACAGACACTGGGAGTAAAGACGCCATTGAGAAACTTGCTAGCGCAGGAGTGATTACCGGATACGATGACGGGACGTTCAAGCCGAACAAAACGATTAACCGTGAAAAAATGGTTATTATTCTATCCCGTATTGTGGACTTAAGTAAAGTGGACAAAGATGCTTCCAAAGGCAACTTTGCGGATATAGCAAGCGCAAGCTCTTATGCAGCAAACCAAGTCAAGGATGCGGAAAAAGCGGGAATCATCAGCGTCAAGGGCAATGGCTTATTTGATCCGAAGGGCAACTCCACACGCGCAGAGGTACTTACGATCGTTCTGAACGCATTGACTCTTAACCCACAAGTAAAAACACTCTTGGACAGCTTGAAATAAGTCGAGCGACATGTTCAAGTTGCAGATTGAACGTTCGTAACCGGATAAGCTATATTGCAGATTGTATTATTAACATTTCATGAAAAGGGGTTCCGCTATGAAGCAGCGTTCATTTCTGTCCATGTTCATCATCATGATCTTATTATTTTTTGGGACTGCTACAACTTCACTTGCGCATTCCGTAAATATGAATTACTCGGATTTAACCATTGAAGGGAACGAGATTCTCTATGATCTTTTTATTGAACAAACAGACTTGTTTCCACAATTCGGTACTGACCTGGATAATCTGGTGAACGATGAACTGGCCCAGCAAAAAATCGAATCCTATCTACAGAAAGGTCTTCGCATAGATGCGGATTCGAAGCCCTTAACGATGGAATTGGTTTCGATGAACATGGCACAAAAGGGTGCCGTAAGAGGCATGGAATTTCAACTGAAGTTTATCGCCGATGAAGAAATCGAACAATTTAATCTTCATTACGATCTGGTGTTTAACGATGCGCCTGCTCATACGAGTGTACTCATGGTCCATGCAGGGGAATATTTTCAGCAGGATATGATTGATAGCACTAATAGAGATATTCTGATCAACCTTTCCCATATTGATAGCACTAAAAGTGATAATCTGAGCAACGTTCCCCAGCCTAAGATTGGCGCTGTTTTGTGGAAATACTTTAAGCTTGGAATCGAACACATTTTGACAGGTTATGATCATTTGCTGTTTTTGTTATCCTTAGTATTAATCGCATCTCGCTTCAAGGATGCGTTGGAAATTGTTACTGCTTTTACAATCGCCCACAGCATAACACTATTCTTGGTGGCCACCGACCGTATTCAGGTCAGTTCGCATTGGGTCGAAGTCTTGATTGCCCTGACGATCTGTTATGTGGCAGTGGAAAATATGTTTGTTCAAAAGGCGAAATGGCGGTGGATATTGACAGCCATATTTGGCCTGATTCACGGTATGGGCTTCGCCGGGGCTTTAGCTGAAACAGGACTTCCAAAAGAAAATCTGATTGGCTCACTCCTGATGTTTAATTTAGGTGTGGAAACAGGCCAACTATTGATCTTATGCCTAGTACTGCCCCTCTTGATATGGCTGCGAAGGTTCCCATGGTATCGTAAAATGATGATCTCAACGTCTTGCCTTATTTTTGTGCTGGCATTTTATTGGTTGATTCAAAGATTGTAATTAGGCTATTTATTGATCAATACGAGAGTTAGCGGTATTTTTGCTAGCTCTTTTTTATTATTGCGTGTCTAACCAAGTCAGGCACAACTAGCTGGTATAGTCCGGTCGAGGTAAGAGCCTAGGCGCCTCTTAGCTGACAAGCAGCTCGTGAAGACTATGATCCTACGGTAAAGACTGTACAGACCTTCACTGTAAATGGAACTGTAACTTTGCCAAATGGGGTGGAAAATCCCAATAACGTCCCTTTGACAACAAGTATTAAAGTAACGGTTAATAAGATCCCTCAGTCTCAAATGACGGCAACGGCGACAAGTCAGGAAACGGTTGGTGCAAATAATTCAGCATCCATGGCGATTGACGGAAATTCACAAACTATTTGGCATACAAAGTGGGATAAATCTGATGTACTTCCTCAATCAATCACCTTAAATCTTGGAGGAACTTACCCAATCGATAAAATCGCGTATTTACCAAGGCCATCAGGCAGCAACGGAAATATTACAGGATATAACGTTTATGTAAGTACAGATGGAGTGACCTTTACTAAAGTTGCAAGCGGAACTTGGGCAAACGACAATGCGGAGAAAGTAGCAACTTTCGATCCGACAGATGCATCATATGTCAAGCTCGAAGTAACGGCGGGTGTTAACGGCTGGGCATCGGCTGCGGAAATTAGCGTCCTTGAAACAGAAACTGTAAAGAAGTAGCTTCTAACTTAAAAGAATTTATCATATCTGGCGAGAAGACCCCCACCTCAAGCGCGAAACGGTAGGTGGGGGTAGTTCAATATTTAGTTACAATGATAATTTCCTTTACTGTTTAATATAAGCCCATTTATAACTATACACTCCAGCAAAAGGTCTAATGCAAACATCTTTCACATACGGTCGTTCCAGATACACAAGTCCAGCCTGATAAATAGGAGCAATGGCTGTATCATCTTCTATGAGAATTTTTTCGGCATCTTGGAAAGCCTTCCAGCGAGCAGGTAAATCTGTTAGTAGGGAAGAACCAGCATTATGGATAAGCTCGTCGTATTTTGGATTGGAATAGTTCATTCGGTTAAATGAGCTGCCTGTTATAAACATATCTAAGAATGTCATTGGGTCTGGATAATCAGCCCCCCATCCAGAAAGGGAAATCTCGTAATCGCCTTTAGATTCACGCTCTAAATATACTTTAACGGGAAGTTGGGTTAATGTAATGTTTAGTCCTGGTAAATTCTTTTCGAGTTCGCCTTTTAAAAATTCAGTAATCTTTTTATCATTTGAATCATCAGTGCTTAAAATTTCTAATGTTATAGTTTGGGTACCTAATTCCTTTTTAGCAAGTTCCCATAATTTTTTTGCTTCTGCAACATTTGTCTCTATTTTTACATTACTAGTACTGCGAAAATCTTTGTTATCAGGTCCTTTTACAAATCCCTGTGGAATGAGTGCATTGGCTGGAATAGAACCATTGTTTAAAATTGTATTAGCAACGCCTTTTTTATCAAATGCTAAGCTAATCGCTTTTCTCGCATTTTTATTTGCAAGAACTTGATTTTTTTGATTGAAACGGAAGAAAACTGTCGTTGGTCGTGCTAATCTTTTTAAGCTATCACTATCTTTGTATTTATCTACGAATTCAGCGTTAATAGTTGCTCGGTCTACTTGTTTTGCTTCAAATAGATTGACAGCTGTTGAAATATCTTTGACGATATGAGCATTAATTTCTTCTAGTTTTACGTTTTTGTTATCCCAGTAATTTGGATTTTTCGTCATTTTGTATCCTTGTTCATGTTTCCATTCACTTAGGACAAATGGTCCATTATAGATTGCATTTTTCGCTTCTAATCCAAAATTTTTCCCTTGTGATTCTACGAATTTTTGATTTAAAGGATAAAACGTAGCAAATCCCATTAATCCAAGGAAATATGGAACAGGATGCTCAAGCTGAACTTCTAATGTTTTGTTGTCGAGTGCTTTTACACCTAATTCATCTAAAGGAAGTTCTTTTTTATTTATTTTTTTCGCATTTTTAATATCAAATAGAATTTGTGCATACTCTGAAGCTGTTTCAGGGTTTACAGCGCGTTTCCATGCATACACAAAATCATGAGCTGTTACAGGATCGCCGTTTGACCACTTCGTGTCACGCAGTTTGAATGTATAGGTTAATCCATCCTTACTCATAGTATGAGATTCGGCAGCTCCGGGTACCGGTTTTCCCTCAAGGCCAGGCATGTATAAGCCTTCCATGACGTTATTAAGGGCACCAAAGGATAAGCCATCAGATGCGATAGAAGAATCTAAAGTTGAAATTTCGCCTGATTCTACAATGTTTAAAATGGGTTTTCTTTTTTCTTGCGTGTTAGTATTGGCTGTTTCTGATTTGTTTTGCTTGCATGCTGATAAGATAATGGAAAGTATAAGAATTAGAACAATGGAAAGCTTTAGTTTTGGTTTTGCTTGCATTTTTCACCCTCCTTTTTATTTGTCCATAAGTATAAATGTATATTTCTGAAAATTCAATAAAATAAACTTGAAATTAATAAAAATTTATAGGAATTATATGATATGGTTCGTGTAGAGCAATAGAAATGAATATGAAATATAGAAATGATTAAAATAAAGGATTACGATATTGTGTTTTAAATATAACTTGAAAATTTCTATAAGTGGTTCTGTCATATCGTCATCGAGTAAATAGAAAATTGTATCCACATCATAAAAAAGCTATTCTTTTGTATAAGTACTTACTAAAAGAATAGCTTTTTTCATAATATAGATTATCGTATTAATGAATTTTAAAAGTTGTCTTTTTACAATGGGTAACCACTTGTTTTGTTGTTTTAAATCTTTGCTTTTCTCCGCAAAATAAACCCACACAACATCTATCTTACACTTACACGAAAGATACCAAGCGTAAATAGCAGTCCCTATCTTTCGGATTTGTCACCTGTATTACTGTTTGTCTTTGCGCCACCCGCTTTTTTAACACCTTTGCTTGTATAAGGTTTGGCACTCTTTTTTTTGTTGGCACTGGCTTTCCATCGGTTCCAGCCCTTACTGCCTGTTCCTCTACCTGTTCCACCTTTACCTTTAGCTTTACTCATATAATATAATCACTCCGTTATTATTGTATAGCAAATCTGTTTCCACAGTAGTCAATAAATCTTTAAAATAAAATTTGGGTTTATGACTTTTTCCTTTCCGATAGTTGCTCATAAAAATGAACAGCAGGATATAATAGTATATCATAACATGGACAGTAATGCGCAAAATCCTCAGGTTTATCCCGCTAATAGAAATCTTTTAAAGTAGAAAAAAGAGTCCTTCACAGTTAGGACTCTTTTAATTTTTGCTGATAGTAATGTGTTTAATTTTGAATTTATTAATATTATACAATATTTTTTAGAAAATGGATTTTTGGTAACATTTCAAAAAAATATTCTGCAAGAATAAAAGAATAGTTATAAAGTTAACTTTATAAGGATTATTATATGCATTTGTGTGTGACAAACATTTAAGTATTGTTTGTCAAAAAAATTATATATGAATTGTTATCTTTTAGTTTTACGTTGCATAAAAAGAAAAAAAGTCCGAGATATGAAAAATTTTGTGATTATATTTATAGTTATGTCACATATTACATGATCAATTTGTCTTAAATATGAACGTAAAAAAAGAGTACATTTTATAGTCGTTTTTTCATTCTAAAGGTACCGAATTATTAAATTTTAAAAAACGTATTAGGGAGGTATAGAGATGAAAATTTTTCTTGCCGGAGCAACTGGTGTAATAGGTCGTTCTTTAATTCCTTTATTAGTACAAGAGGGTCACAAAGTGTTCGGAATGATTCGTGATGAATCGCAGGCAAGAGCTATTATAAAAATGGGTGCAAAGCCAGTGATAGCAGATGCTTTTGATCGAGATGCTGTGTTCACTGCACTACAAGAGAGTCAGCCAGATGTAGTAATTCATCAGATTACATCATTAAGCGGGGGAAGTTCGGTAGATAATGCAAAAATACGAATTGAGGGGACAGAAAATCTTGTAGATGCTGCAAAATCAGCGGGTGTTAAACAGATGATTGCACAAAGTATATCATGGGCGTACGAACCTGGAGAGGGTCCAGCTACAGAAGAGGAAATGTTAGACATTACTGCTCCGTATCCTCGAAAAACGACGATAGAAGGTATTATGAAATTAGAAGAAAAAGTGTCTCAGATGCCAGAATTTGTTATTCTTCGTTATGGAACGCTTTATGGTCCGGGAACTTGGTATGCGAAAGATGGAATATTTGCAGATCAAGTTCGACGACAAGAAATTGCAGCAACGGATGGGGTAGTTTCTTTTTTACATGTAGACGATGCAGCTAGAGCTTCACTGTTGGCACTAGAGTGGCCATCTGGTTCAGTCAATATCGTCGATGATCATCCTGCATCAGGGAATGTTTGGTTACCTGTTTATGTTTCTACAATCGGTGCGCCTCATCCTTCTATTCAAACTGGTAGTAACCGTGGTGAGCGCGGCGCATCCAATACAAAAGCTCGAAAGGAATATGGGTGGGAGCCCATTCATTCTTCTTGGTCTAATGGGTTTGAACATAATTTGTAGCATTTTTGTAATATAATTCTTGTCATAAGAAAGCTATTTTGGTAAGAGTTTTTTTAGAGAAATTTGCATAGGTATACCCTAGAAAGTTTTTTCTAGGGTATTTCTTATTTTATATTATGATAGATTTATTGATTAAAGGGTTTTGAGGAGGGACTACCATGGGACAAAATAGCTTGGACGTAAATGAATTATACAAACTGTACAGATCTTATTTTATTTCTATAGCGTACAAGATGCTCGGATCTATAAGTGATGCTGAAGATATTCTTCATGATACATTTATAAAACTGCAAATGAAAGAAGTACATTTAACAGATATTAATAATATAAAGTCGTATGTAAATAGAATGATTGTAAATCGTTGTATAAATGAACTACAATCCAGCCGTAAAAAAAGAGAAACTTATGTTGGTACTTGGTTGCCAGAACCGATTGTACAGGATATGAAATGGGATCCTTCGGAGAAAATTATTCAAGATGATCAACTATATTATACGTTTGTTATTCTTATGGAAAAACTTTCTGCCACAGAGCGAACTGTTTATGTCTTAAAAGAAGCATTAGATTTAAAACATAATGAAATCGCTGACTTACTAAATATTACGGAGATGAATTGCCGTAAAGTGTTTAGCCGTGCGACGAAGAAAATGAGTATATCTATCGGTGAGGAGTATATACCATATGAAATTCAACAAGATCATATCACTAGGTTTATTTCGGCCTTATCGCGAGGCAATGTTCAAGAAATCTCAGAAATTCTGACTAGCGATGTAACGCTTATTGCAGATGGAGGAGGGAATGTCGTTACAGCTATTAATCAAATTATTAGTAAAAAACGTGTTCTTAGCTTGTTATCTGCAATTGCTACAAAATTTTTCAAAGGAAAAAAAGCGCAAGCTGTCATAGTAAATAATCAGCCAGGCGTTCTCATATTAAAGGATGAAGAGGTAGTTGGTGTTTTCAGTTTCGCTTGGAAGCAAAACACGAATCAGATTGAGCAAATATTTTATGTTGTGAATCCTGATAAACTTAAGTACATTACTATACGTTAAAAGTATAGAGTTGCTCTAAAAGTTGTGAGATGACTGTTAGAGCAACTCTTATTTTGAATAAAAAATGTATTGTATGCAAACTAATCATTTTGATTAACTTGTATCTTTTCGTAGAAATAATGTTGCTTTTTTCGTAAAGAAAGTGACATTAGGATAGATAAGAATAAGATAGAGAAAATAATAAGTACGACATATTTAAATATTATCTTTGTCCCGATATACGGACCTACACTAGACCCTAAAAATAAAGTAAATGTATAAAGTGCCATCGCAACTTCTTTTCTTTCTTCACTTATTTGTCCAATATGAAAAATGATAGAAGGTAATACAATTGAAATTCCTGCTGCAAATACAATCGTAGTTATAGAGAGAAAGTACATGTTATCCTCTTTCAAGAACAAGAGTATTTCCGTGCAAGTTATGATAAGTCCTAGTGTAATCATTTTTGGGGCTCCAATACGTGTTATAAAGTTATTTATGAAAGGAGAAATAGACATTCCAATTATTCCAAGGCATTGGAATAGTACAATTTCATGACTCGTAAGGTGATACGTTTTTATTAACACATGATGTAAAGAACTATAAATTGCAACGAATGAAAGAAATTGAGTAAAGGTAATTGCTAAACAAATTGCCAAGTAACGATTTTGGAATAATTTAAACATATCAAACCAGTAGGCGATAGATAATGGACGATCACTTTTGATAGATGTAGGCAGAATGAAATATAAAATTGTTGCATAAAAAAGATGAATGAAAGCAAAAAGATAAAAAAGAATAGGAAAAGTGTATTGAGATATAAACCAATTACTGAATATTTGCCCTAAGATGCTAGACATTGTGAACGCTGTACTTAAGATTCCTATGACATAGCCTTGATGTTTTGGAATAAACAATTCAAATGCATATGCAAAAGCCAGGGGCGTAAATGTAGCTGCTACTATTCCTTGAAGAGCTCTAAGGAACAAAAATAGGTTATATATTTTGCAAAAGCCAATCGTCAGTGTACAGAAAGATAAAGCAAATAGACCGAAAACTAATATGTTCTTCTTACCAAATCGTTTGGAAAGAGGAGTGGAAATTAGGAAACCGATGGCGTAGAAAATGGAAAACACGCTGCTTGAGAGATATGCAATATCTTTGGAAATTTGAAAATGTGATATAAGTTGGCTTTCGATTGGAATCATGATGAATCCTTGAGAAACAACGCTGATTCCAGTCGTGCAAAATAAAAATACATATAACCATTCAGGGGCTTTATTAGTTAAGCTACGCATGAAGATTCTCCTTATATTTTATCTGTACTAATAAGACAGTATAATTTATTGAAGTGTGACACATTGTATTTATAGAACTGCTTTCAAATATTTTCTCATCACATACTATTTGAAAAACCGTAAAATAAAGAATTGAAAAATATTTTAAAACTTTTTGTTGACTTTCTTATTTTTTTGTATAAAATAAACATTAATAAAATGTTTCAGAGATGTGACAGTAAAACGACTGTGAAAGGAAGAGTAGTAATAGGACGTAGTCCAAGCGAGTCAGGGGTGGTGTGAGCCTGATACGAAGCCTGTTATGAAGAACCTCCTGGAGTCGCTAACCGAAATCCTTTTTAGGAAAGTAGACTTAGCCGGGAACTTCGCCGTTACAAGAAGAACAGTATCGAGATATCTCTAATCTCCGTACTGAATAAGTGAGCAACCTCTGTTGCTAATTTGGGTGGTACCGCGGAACCAAAGTCTTTCGTCCCAGTTTTTTTGGGAAAGAAGGGCTTTTTTTATTGGTTTCTTTCCTCACTACATCAAAACATTTTAGGAGGAAAACAACATGTACCAAACATTAATGACAGTAAGAGAAACACAAATCGCAATTAAGGAAGTTAAAACATTTTTTGAAGAGCAATTATCAAAACGTCTTGGATTATTCCGCGTATCTGCACCATTATTTGTAACGAAAAAGTCAGGATTAAACGATCATTTAAACGGTGTAGAGCGTCCAATTGAATTTGATATGCTGCATTCAGGAGAAGAGTTAGAAATTGTACATTCACTAGCGAAATGGAAAAGATTTGCTCTGCATGAATATGGATATGAAGCTGGTGAAGGTTTATATACAAACATGAACGCAATTCGCCGTGATGAAGAACTTGATGCAACGCATTCCATTTACGTTGATCAATGGGACTGGGAAAAAATTATTCAAAAAGAATGGCGTACAGTAGATTACTTACAAGAAACAGTAAGAACAATTTATGGAATATTCAAAGAATTAGAGGGGCATTTATTTGAAAAATATCCGTTCCTTGGTAAGTACTTACCGGAAGATATCGTATTTATCACATCTCAAGAGCTTGAAGATAAATATCCAGAATTAACACCGAAAGATCGTGAGCATGCAATTGCGAAAGAATACGGTGCAGTCTTTATTAGCGAAATTGGAGGGGCGCTGCGCTCTGGTGAAAAACATGATGGACGTGCATCTGACTACGATGATTGGAAATTAAACGGAGATATCTTATTCTGGAATCCAGTACTCCAGTCTTCATTTGAATTATCATCCATGGGTATTCGTGTTGACAGCAAATCTCTTGATGAACAATTAACAATAAAAGGGGAAGACTTCAAACGTGAATATGATTTCCATAAAGGTATTTTAGAGGACGTACTTCCACTTACACTTGGCGGTGGCATTGGACAATCAAGAATGTGCATGTACTTCTTACGCAAAGCACATATTGGCGAAGTTCAAACTTCTGTATGGCCAGATGAAATGCGTGAAGAGTGCAAAAAGCAAAACATTCACTTATTCTAAAAAGAAAACAAGGGGTGCATGTGCATCCCTTGTTTCATTTAATTTACTGATACGAGAGGCTCAATTTTTGCCATAAATGATTCATGAAGTGCTTCCACACCTTTTACTAAGTTAAGACGATCAATAACTACAGAGACTTTAATCTCAGATGTACTTACCATTTTAATATGAATATTCTCTTCTTGTAATGTTGAGAACATTTGAGCAGCTACACCTGGATTGGACACCATACCTGATCCAACAATTGATACTTTCGCCAAATGATTTTCATATTCTACAGATTCATAGTGCATAGCCTCACGATTTTCTTCCAGTACCGCTAGTGTTTCTTTTAAGTCATTCGAATGAATAGAGAAGGATAAATGTACAGTTCCTTCATTTGTAATACTTTGAATAATAATATCTACATTAATATGAGCACTCGCTAATATAGAGAAGATTGTAGAAAGTTTTCCTTGGTGTAATCCTTTAATAGTTACGCGCGTAATATTGTCTTCAAATGCAATGCCTTTTACGATTGATTGTTGTTCCATGTTACATTCTCCCCTTACGATTGTTCCGTTTTCATGTTTCATACTTGAGCGAACTTCTAATATAACATTATGATTTTTCGCAAACTCTACCGCTCTTGGATGAAGTACACCAGCACCAAGGTTGGCAAGTTCTAGCATTTCATCATAGGAAATTTCATCTAATTTGTAAGCATCTTTTACAACTCGTGGATCAGTTGTATAAACACCTGTTACATCTGTGTAAATATCACATTTTTTTGCTTTTAATGCTGCAGCTAATGCGACTGCAGTTGTATCAGAACCGCCTCGACCAAGTGTTGTAATTTCTTGTTCTGCACTTAATCCTTGGAAACCGGCTACAACGACAATGGTTCCTTTTTGTAAATAAGATTGAATACGCTTTGTATTAATATCAGTAATTCTTGCGCTGCCGTGTACAGATTCTGTTGTAATACCTGCTTGCCAGCCTGTTAGTGAAATTGCAGCATAACCTTTCGCTTGCAGAGCCATTGTTAATAAAGAAATTGAAATTTGTTCACCTGTTGTAAGTAGCATGTCCATTTCTCGTTTACTAGGCTGATCAGTAATACCAGCAGCTAAAGATACTAATTCATCTGTACTATGTCCCATCGCGGAAACGACCGCTACAATTCCATGTCCCCTTTCATGTTCTTCAATGACTAAATCCGCAACATGCTGAATACGTTCGATACTTCCAACAGATGTACCACCAAATTTTTGAACAATAAATTCCATCATGAGAGCCCACTTTCAATTTAATATTGGTTAATAGATTAGGAAAAATGTTGTTAAACATAAGATGGGAAATATAGATCCCTTTCATTCCTGTAAGTTACCGAAAGTAAATAAAAAAACACCATCTCAAATAGGTGAGGATGGTGCTGTTACAGGAAAAGGGAAACAGAAAACGGAGCTAATAAAAAAACCGCCAAAAAAGAAGACGATCATAAAGAAACATGATCTCTCTTTTTTGTAGATAGCTCTTCATATATACACCGCTGTATATATGACAGTTCTGTTTCTATTCGAAAACAGCCCCAATTTATATGTTCAGAGAAACATATAAATTTCGGCAACTTTTCCTTTCTTCTAAACTCACTGACAATCCCTGTGTCTCCTTTAGAATACTCATAAAAGTTGCAACCTCTATCTCACGTCGTTCGGCGAGAGTAATTGGTTGTATGAAGTTGTTGGTAACATTTGTTCCATAGTAATCAAAAAGTTGGAAGAAATCAAGTAGGTTATAATTATTCGGAAAATTAAAACTATTTATCAACTTAATAATGTAAAGTCATTATATAGGTTACATAGATGATTAGAAAGGTCATTTTATCCCGCACTAACGAGTAGAAAAACTAGCTATCAATGGGAGAGAAAGAAAAAATATTGTAATAAAAAGATGATTAAAAGTTAGGAATTTTAAAAATAATTACATTTAAATGCTATAATAAAATGTATTATTTTCCTGTTTTAGGAAAGGAGGAAAGGTATGCAAGGAGAGATACAAAAACAAAGAAGTTCAAGTTATATAAGTAATTTATTATTACCTATTACAAAGTCACGTCATTTTACTTTTTTATGGATTGGACAACTCTTTTCAGTTCTTGGAAGTTCAATTACAATGGTCATACTTCCAGTGGTTGTATATACGCTAACAGGCTCAACAGTTGTTATGGGGATAACAATGACAATGTATATGCTTCCGAACGTGCTTATTTTACCGTTTTCTGGATTAATTGTAGATCGTCTTAACCGTGTTAAATTGATGTTACTTACTGATATTGTTCGGGGGATATTAATGACAACGCTAGCAACGCTCATGTTTACTGATACATTAACGATTCATATTTTATATGTATTGGTAGCATTGTATGGCCTGATGGAAGGGCTATTTCAACCAGCCTATTCAGCAGTTCGAGCAAGAGTATTTGTGCCGGAAATTCGGAATGCAGCTAATGCATTAACGCAAATGAGCAGCCAAGGTGTACGTTTAATTGGTCCAGCACTTGGGGGGATCATTGTTTCTATTGCATCAGCAGGTATAGGTTTTGGCTTAGATGCATTGACATATTTGCTCTCTTTTGCATGTTTATTATTTTTGAGAGATTTGACAGCAAAAAAAGCGCAAGACGAGGCAGATAATAAAGTGAACTTTAAAAAAGATTTCATTGAAGGAATTGTAGTATTAAAAAGCCATCCGTGGTTATGGATTACAATTTTAGCATTTTCGTTTATTAATATTTGTCACGCGGGTATTGTAGTCGTCTTAATTCCTTGGTTATTTAATATTCATCATCACTTTGAACCTTTTGTTTACGGCCTCGGAATGGCATTTTCTGGCGGAGGTGCTGTTGTTGCTGCTCTTATTTTTGGAGGGAAACAGAAGTGGCATAAACGTGGTTTATTGGCTTATGGTGGTGTTTTAATTAGTGGATTGGCGCTTTTAATAATGCCTTTTGTCTCATGGGCACCAGCATTAATTGGATTAATGGCTATTGAGGGGTTTGGCATTATGATTTTCGGCTTAATTTGGGAAACGAGTTTGCAAGAGCTTGTGCCGGAAGAAGCATTTGGTAGAGTTGTTAGTCTCGATATGCTTGGATCCTTTGCGCTATTACCGTTAGGGTATTTGATAGTTGGATGGTTGGCCAATATAATTGGTGGCATTTTGACTATCATCATTTTAGCGATTGCGGCTGTTGTAGTGGTTCTGATCGCTTTATCTGTTCCGAGTATTCGTCAATTTGATTGATCATCTCATCTACAAAAAGAGTAAGTTATGCCTCTTTTTATAGATGAATGTTTGTTAATATGTCCTTTCTGATTAAAATGATTAAAAAAGAAGAAATGCGTCATCATGTAGTGGCTTTAATGGGAAGTATGTAAAGTAGAAGAAATTCACCTAAGAAGAATGATAATTTAATATTTTATCGAGTAATGAATATAAGGTATTATCTGTTTTTATTCTTAATTAAATAAGAGGAGGTTCTTATGCAAAAATATATACTTCTTGCAAAGTTTACTCGTGAAGGAAATGTAAATATAAAAAATATTAGTGAACGTTTTTCTAACTTACATAAGAATTATGAACGATTTGGTGGACGTATTTTAACTGCTTATGCCATCGTAGGTGAATACGATATGGTTATTACTTTTGAAGCACCTGACACATTAGCAGTAAAGAAAATTGATTTAGCAGGAAAATTACCAGGAATGGTAGAAACAAAGATTTTTCCACTATTGGATATGGACGAATTTCAGCAACTAGTAATTGAAATCTAAGTTATAAGATATGGTGTTTTCTATTCAGGATTGATTTTATAATTTTTTACAAATTTATTCTAGCTATCCTTGATATCGAAGGCTAGCTTTTTTCATTTTTTTCATGTGAATGAAATGTCTCTTTTTCTAGTTGTATTTGTTTTTGTAGGAGGAGTTCTAGTATGATGTCAGCAGCGGCAAGGGCATTTCATACAGATGACAGGTATCTGTCTCTATTCATATGTATTATTGTTAATCATTGTTACTATTGCAGGGTATTTGAGTACATACTTGATTGGATAACAATCATCATTACATGATAATAGGGCTTTTTAAAGGAAGATGCCATTTTAAATGGTTAGTTAAATAAAAACGATCTTATTTCTATAGGAATTCGTTATATATAGCAATCCATAATCGTATAAGTATTGAGTGTAAGAAAGCGCAATTATAGGATGACATTAGAAACAACTTTCGAGTCAAATAACTATAAATATATGATAGTAATGTTAAAAATAAAAAAGAGTAAATTTTATTTTTACGATATAATTACATTATATAGAAAAATTGTATATTTCATAAAGGAGGAGTCGTTTTGTATGAAGATGGAGCATAAAAAGTTTGTGAAAATCGCTGCCAGCTTAGGGATTTCGACTTTTTTGTTAGCAGGATGTGCTAGTGATGATGAAGAACAAGATGTTTCAATTACAGATACTAATCAAAATCAAGATGTAAAAGATAGCAAGCAATGTCCACCTGAATCTAAAAATCAAGATAAGGAATGCTTTGAGAACCTTCCGCAAGAAGGACCTGTAAATAAAACTTCTTCTAATTATAATAATCAAACATATACAGACAATGGTATGAGCTGGGGGGGTATTATTTTACCATTTGCAGCAGGTTACATGCTCGCGAACATGGGGAATCGTGGTAATGGATTCATGAATGGGAAAATGTTAGATAGACAGGGAGGGAATAATTTTACTCCTCTCATGAAGAATCAAAGCCCTTGGAATCCAGCTCTAAACTATGACAAGGAACAAAAAGATAAGGGTACCTCTTCAGGAGGAGGAGGAGTGGGAACCTCTTCTAATGGAAATAAAGTAGATTTGAATAAATCTACACAGTCATCTCCAAACGGTACGGAGACAACTACTAAAGGGGGGCAATCATCAACACCTGGGGCGACTACACCGAATGGTTCGAGTGGTATAGGGAATTCGAAAGCACCAGCTGGTTCTTAAGTTAAGGAGGAAAATAGATGCTGTCTGAATATGAAGAAAAACAATATATGAAAAAATGGTTTTCACTTTCTGAAAAAGCAGCTGAAGGCGGATTTACATGGCCGAGTTTACGAGAAAACGATGAATGGTGCCAATACATGTCTACGGGTATATACCGAATGTCAGCTACGCAATTTGAAGCTATCCAAATTGCTACAGTTCATGTAAGGGATATTTTCCAAAGGACATACGAATATTTATGTGAGCATAGAGAAAGTTTTTTAAAGCTAAAGTTCCCAATTGAAACATGGGAAGTGGCTAGAATGGAACATAAAAACATATTTTCATATTTTACTCGTTTCGATTTTATTGTCAATGATTATGATATTAAACTAATTGAAATGAATTCAGATACTCCTACAGGTTATTTAGAGCCATCTGTTGCGAATAAAGTACTATGTGATTATCATGGAGTATCACATCCGAACATAATTGAGATAAAACTGAAACAAACATGGAAACAAATCGTTGAGGATTACAATATTCAGCCCTATGAAAAAATTCATTTTACCAGCTACGATTGGCATGAAGAAGATTATCAAACGGTACAATTTATACGTAAGCATTGCACTGTGCAGAGTGATTACGTTGGAATTCAAAGTATTATTGTAGCGAAAGAGGGTTTATATACACCAGACGGTGCTAAAATTAACTATTTGTATCGATTATATCCATTAGAATATTTGGTAGATGATACGGATGAAGGTGGAAAGAAAATAGGATTACAGTTTTTAGATCACATTGCACAAGGACGGGTTAAAATTATTAATCCACCATCTGCATTTTTGATGCAAAATAAAGCAATACTTGCATTGATTTGGGAATTGTATGAAAAGAATGAATGGTTTACAACAAAAGAACAGCAAGTAATTGAAAAATATTTTTCACCTACATATTTTACGAACGAACCTCTCAAAAATGAGGATTATGTATCTAAAGCATACTTCGGACGTGAAGGCGGCGGTGTTTCTATTATTAATAATGGAAAAATTATTGAAGAAGATCAAACGGAATATTACTATAATCAAAATAAAATTTATCAAAAATATATAGAAATGCCAGATTGTACAATTGATACTTGGGACGGAGATTATACAGGAAAATTGTTAATTGGCTCTCACTTAATTGGCGGAGAAGCAGCTGGTGTATTTTTACGAGTAGGGGAAAAGATTACAGGTAATCTTTCCATGTTTATCGGTGTAACGACTGATTAATCATGTTTTTGCAATGAAAATGTGTAATACATAATTAAGAAAAGACAGGAGGTGTTACTGTAACTAAGTAACGCCTCCTGTCTTCTGACAAATCCTCCATATTTATCCCGCTATTCGCGGGCAGTACGACCCCCATCTCAAGCTGCAGAGAGAAGCGAGGAAGATAGGTGGGGGATAACTGCCCGTAAAAGCCCGATTGGTTCAACTAACCATCAGTGGGAGGTGAAAAAACTCTCCACTGATGGAAGTTTCACTTTATTTAAAGGGGAGTGCAAATTATGTTGATAATAAATTACGTAAAAATTAATGAGGATGTAACTATTAATAAGCTATTAGCTTTGAAACAATTTATTTCATCCGAGAGAGTGAATAATATAAAAAGGTTTAAATTTGAGGAAGATAAAATACGCTCAATTTTAGGGGAGTTACTTGTCAGATATACAATTTGTAAGAATTCAAATATTGAAAATTCCGATATTTATTTTAAAAAAAATGAATTTGGAAAACCATATATTGATTGTAATTATGGCATATATTTTAACTTGTCTCATTCTGGATCTTATCTCATATGTGCTATTAGTAATCAAAATATCGGAATAGATATAGAGAAAATTCAGGACATAGATATAGCTATAGCGCACAACTTTTTCTGCGATAGTGAATATGATGAAATTGCTTCCGCACCTGAGTCAAAAAAATATGAGTGTTTTTATTCATACTGGTGTTTGAAAGAAAGTTATATAAAATATATTGGAAAAGGATTAACAATTCCTCTTAATTCATTTTGCTTTGAAATGGTAGATAAAAATATAAAAGTGATTCAATCAAATGAAGAAAAAAAGGAAAAGTTTGCATTACTTTCTATCAGCAATAATTATAAAGCTGCGGTATGTTATTTAGCGGCAGAAATAGAAACAATTAGTGAAATAGCTTTGGATGATATTATTACTTATTTTATCCCGCATTAACGAGCAATAAGACCCCACCTTAAGATTCAGAGAGAAGCGAGGAATAAAGGTGGGGGGCTTACTGCTAGCATCGCCCGATTGGTGAGAGTTTCCATCAGTAGGAGATGAAAAACTCTCCACTGATGGAAGGTTCGCTTTATCAATCAAAAATGAAGTTATAATTCTTTAACCTAATTATTTTATACGAGAAATGAACTTCCGTTGTGCGAAACATAAAAAAACATCATATTTTAATATGATGTTTTTTGAAAAGTATGAATTGGATTGTTTATTATAAGTTTACATATCAATTCAGGGTATTCATTAATAAAAAAATGTCCCCCTTCAAAACGTGTGATGTTCTCAATATTTTCTAAATAATTTTCCCATTTTTTTTCATGAAATATAACTGAGCTGTCATTGATTCCATTTATCAAAGTAGTAGGGCACTTCAATTTGTAGTCATCATTAATATCATTGAAAGTTTCTAAAACGAGAAAATCAGCTCTAATTGAAGGTAATAAGTAGTCAATTAATTCTTGGCAATTCAGGATTTCTTCATCCATTCCACCCAATTCAGTAAGTTTCGAAATAAATTCCTTATTTGGAAGTGAAGAGATAGAATAAGAATCCTCCAAAATAACGTTTGGTGGTCTAGTACCTGACAAGTATAGATGCTTAATTTTGTATTTAGAAAACGTATTTTTTTCAACGTATTTTGCTATTGAATAGGCTAACAGTCCGCCCAAACTATGCCCAAACAATTGAATTTCTTCACCATACTTAGTATTCGTATCAATAAAATCTAATAAATCATTAATAAGTAAATCGTAATTTTCGATTAGTGGTTCATTACTTCTTTTTCCCCTACCAGGAAGTTCAATAGAGGCGAGTTCAATTTTAGGATATAGATTTTTTTTCCAATGATAAAAAATAGTTGAACTTCCACCCGCATAAGGTAAACAAAATAACTTCATAATTATATCCTTTCAATTATGTTATTTTTGTTTCTTTATATCCAATTTTCTGACTAATTAATTTACTAAAACTTTGTCAGGAATAGTATCTAATTGGTTACTATAGAAGTTGTAGAAAGAACCTTGTTTAACTGTTAAATCACTGAATGAACCATGTTCAATGATGGAACCTTTTTCAATATAAATAATCTCATCATATTGATTTAGGATACTTTCATCAATTTTGTGTGTGATTGAAATTACAGTAGTATCCTTAAGTGCTAAGAGTTTTGTTTCTAAATCTCTAGATGTCTTAATATCTAATGAAGATGTACCTTCATCTAAGATTAGTAGTTGCGGATTTCTTATAATGGATCTTGCAAATGCAGTACGCTGTTTTTGACCACCTGACAAATTAGCGCCATTTTCTCCAACCAAAAAGTGAACATCTGAATTTTTTTCTTCAATAAGTCCATCTAAACCACTAGATAGAATAGCTTCTCTAAATTCTTCTACATTGTAATTATTGTGAAGGCAAATATTAAAATGAAAAGAAGAATCAAAAAGGTAAACGTTTTGATGTAAAACTGATAATAGATTATTTAAACTTGTTCTGTTTAAATCTTTTAAACTAGTTTCATCATAAAAAATGTCACCAGAATAATTTTGATAATTTCCCGTTAAGAGCTTTATTAAAGTAGTTTTCCCACATCCACTTGGACCAACAATTGCGTATTTTTTCCCCTTCTCAAAACGTAAAGATATATTGTTCAAAATATTTTTCTCGCTATCACTGTCATATGAAAAAGATACATTATTTAAAATGATTTCATTTTCATATGTTGCAGGAGATCCTGAGATATTATCATTTTGAATACAAGCATTACTTTCGATTCTTTCTAAAATAGGCTTAGTACTTTTTATTTTAGGTACACTTTGCATAATAATCATAATTGGGTTTACAAAAAAGCTACTTAATTGAATAAGCGCAACTAATGCTCCAACAGTAATATTATCAATTAATACTAAATAAGCACCAATGAAAATTACTGATAGCATAGAGACAGTCGCAAGAACGTCTGATACAGTTGCATTCAATGTTAGAAGCTTATCAGCATTATACTTTACTTGCGCTAACTCTTTATTTTCATCCAAAAATTTATTTTTAATGAATTTATTCATATTATAGGACTTAATTACCTCAAACCCTGAAAAATAATCCTTTATTGATTTTGTAAATAAAGCATATTGTGCAGCTAATTCGTTTTGTTTAGCTTGCATATTTTTTCCAATCAAGCTTGGAACTATAAACATAACAAACAGAGCAACAAATAAATATGCAGCGACAATAGGACTGAATTTTAGGATGAGTACTAAAGTACCTACAAAGACAGCTATATTAGATAAAATTTCTAACATAGGAAGCAGATAATTCTCTTCAACTATTTTAATATCATTACTTAATAAAGAGATATAATCAGCAGAATTAACTTTAGCAAACTCATTTGTATTTTTGTTCATGATGCCTAAAAAAATGTCTGTTCTCATAGATTGTGTAATAATCTGAATCATTTTCTTTCCAAATAGTGTACTAAGGTATTTCAATACCCCAAGCAAAATGAAATAGATTAGCGCGATAATTATTGTCTTTCCAAATTGATTAAAATCTTTTTTGGTAGCTAGATCAATAACCTCTTGTAAGAGTAAAGCGACATATACAGTAGCCAAAGAACTTATAATAGTAAACAGAATAGTCAATAGAGAGATAATAGGTTTCTTTAAAATGTATTTTTTCATTTTTTCACCTTTCGAAGGATCGTACTTTTAAAGTACAATCCTTATTAGATTAAATACGCCTATGGCAAGTCCAATGACAATAAGGGTAGAACCAAATGTAGCTTTTTTTCGATTTTTAATTAATACCATCCCAATAATGATTAAAATAATACTAAACAGAATATTTGCACCTAATAATGTAGAATTACCTCCTCCAAAAAAGTCATCTAATTTCTTATCAATAAAGTTTTCCATACACTATACCTCCATTTTTTTTACATTATTAGTTAAGAAGAGAGTTGATACGACAGCTCCAATTAATATTAGAACTAAAAAGAGATTAAATAAATTTGCTACATTGGCACTATTAGATAGATTAAATACAATGTTGCAAAATATTGAACCTAGGATCACAGAAGAAAGAATTGTTGTTGGCACACTTTTTTTAATAAAACCAATACCTACTGAAATGACACCGATACTACTTGCTAACAACGAAAATTGAATCAAGCTATTTAAAAGATAGGATAATACGAATGAATCAGACATAAAATGAAGTATAGAATTTATAAGAATAAGACAAGGAAAGATAAATAATGAGCTTATTAGGTAAGCGCAGAATACAAAAATATAAACACTTACTAATTTAGCAATCATCATTTTTCTTCTGCTTATTGGATACATAAAGAGTAGTGTGGCTTGTTTTGCATTGTAAGCTTCAACAATTATTTTGGAATACATAACCGAACTTAGTACACCAAAAGCAACTAGAATCATTGATTGACCAAGCGGAATTAAGGATTTGTAAAAGGTGAAATTTTGCATTTCAACATCACCTTCATTATAGGAAACATAGCCCAATAGGGTAATTAAACCAAGCAAAACAGCAGTTATAGCAACAGTAGCAATTAAATATGTTTTTAAGTCTACCTTTTTCAGTTCAAGCTTAATTAGTTCGCGCATTTTAATGCTCCTCCTGTTACGATATTTAAGAAAAGTTCCTCTAATCCTTCAGGATGCTCATCTCTTACATCATCCATAGTTACTTCTGTTTTTAATTCGCCTTTTACAATAATTCCTATTTTGTCAGCAATATGTTCAATCTCACTTAAAATATGGCTAGAAATAATGAGAGTCATATTTTTATGTTGAACTAGGTCCAAGAAAAGTTGTCTCATTTCTCGAATTCCCATTGGATCAAGCCCATTAATAGGTTCATCTAAAATGAGTAGTTTTGGATTATGGACAATTGCTCTAGCAATTGCTAATCTTTGTCGCATCCCAAGAGAATAATTAGAGACCGGTTGATTGTTTGTAGGTTCGAGACCTACATCTTCAAGAGCTTTAGCAATATCACCGTTAGAGCAATTCATATATTTAAGATGAATTGCAAGATTTTCAGTAGCTGAAAGATGTTCAATAAAAATAGGAACTTCGATAATGCTACCAATATTTTTTAATATTTCCTTTTTTTGCGTTGCAATATTTCTGTTAAATACCTCAATTTTTCCATTAGTTACTTGTTGCAGCCCTGTAATGAGTTTAAATAAGGTAGTTTTTCCTGCACCGTTAGGTCCTAACAACCCATATATACTGCCTTCTTCAATAGTTAAATTAATTTTTTTAATTACATCATGACCATTGAACGTTTTAATAACATTCGATATTTTTAGTGGAGCATTATTTTGTTTTTTCATTTTAATCTCCTTTAATTAATATAATTTGTGATAACGAACTAGAAATATTAATAATATGAAATCCAAGAGTGTCAGATATGTTATAAAAAAATAAATTTATTATAAAATTTATTTTGATTCATTTTATAAATTGATAAGTTATACCAGAGATCTATTAGTAAAGCAAATGATTGTGAGAATTTATCAATATATTCTAGTTGTTCTTCAGAGAAATTGAATTCTTCTTTTGACTATTTTTTATCATCTCGAGTTAGTATCGTCATATAGACACAACTAAGTTAATTCAGCAAAATGTCCTTACAAAGGAGTGTCCATAGTACAACAAAATATTAATGAAGAAATTTCAAACAATGATGGCCGAATTCTATCGTTCTGGAAGAACAGTAAAAAAGTTAAGTATTGAATATGTCGTATCAGAGGTGACCGTCTATAAATGGATCAAAAAATATTCTCCCATTGTATAGTAGACGAAAAGGAACTGGCATCAAATGATGTAAAACAAATGCAAAAAGAGATGTTTCGTCTCAAAGAGGAGAATGAGATCTTAAAAAAGGCTATGACCATATGTGCCAGAAAATAAGCGATACGCAATTAATTGAGTTCATTGATGTTGAAAAGGCTGCCCGTATGACAATGCTTGCATCGAATCTTTTCACGCCTCTTTAAAGAAATAAGAAGTGTACCAAACAAGGTATGTGACATTTGATGAGGCAAAACCAGCACTCCTTTAATATATTGAAGGTTGGTACAACAGAAGACGAATTTACAGTGGCATTGGCCATCATACACCTCAAACGATGGAAGCGGCAGCACGTAAGATTGCTTAAAGACTTAACTTTTTAGCATCCAGAATATTGATGTAGATCCATCGGAAAAGTAGGCATCAGTTAAAATGATTTAAAAAACTAAAAATTCAGAATTACCAAGTGAGTTATTGGTTGTTAAATAAAGTTCTAGGTCTTCATTTATTATCACTAGTAACATTTTTAAATCCTTTTTCTAAAAAAAGATTAGATGCAACTTCAAGAATCAATTTGTAAGTATGTTTGAGGGTTTCTATTACTGCCATTTTCACGCCTTCTTAGCTTAAATACATGTTGTATGTCATGTTGTATGTATTTATACCATGCGGTTAAAAGCTCAGTCAATAACATTAGAATATCTAAATTTTAAAGGACAAAAACATACATTTAAGGGACAAAAACATTGAAAATATAAAAAAATATGCATACTTACATATATAGGTAGAATAGGGAATTTATTATACAAAAATCATTATTTGGTTTTAAATTTAATTATTTTTGAAGAGGGGAAAAGAATGAAAACTTTAATGTCAGAAGTACAAAAAAGGTTATTTGTTATCGATCAATCACAAAATGAAAATATTACTTACAATGTGCCAATGATTTTAAAATCTGATGGGGAAATAGATATCATTAAATTGAAAACGTCGTTAAATCATTTAATTCAAAGACATGAAATTTTGAGAACATCATTTAAGTTTGAAAATGGTCAGTACTATCAAGTTATTGATAATCCCTATGAAATTTCTATTGAAGAAAGTTCTATTTGTTCCAAATTAGATTTTGAAATTGAATCATTTATTAGACCTTTTAATTTATCTAGCAGTAAATTGTTTAGAGTCAAAGTACTTCATATGAGTGAATGTGACTACTTACTATTGGATTTTCATCATATTATTTTTGATGGTGGATCAATGAGACCTTTCTTCAATGAATTATCACAGCTATATAAAGGTGAAACGTTGAAAAAACAAACAATACAGTACCGAAATTATACGATGTGGAAAAATAGTCAAAATGAATTAAGGCATGAAAAGTTTTGGACTGATACATTCTCAGATGGGGCACCGGTATTAAATTTATATACAGATTATACTAGGGGACAGAATAAATCATATAAAGGAAAAGAGTTAAAAACCGTTTTAGATACTAAAATCCATTCTTCGATAAAGAGATTTTGCAAAGAAAACAAAATTAGTGAGTATTCTTTCCTTTTAGGTGCTTACTATATTCTCTTGAACAAAAATTCTTTACAAAAGGAAATAGTAGTTGGTACTCCAACAGCAGGAAGAAATCATCCTGAAACTCAAAATATGATTGGTATGTTTGTAAATACATTGGCTTTAAAAATGGAGATTGAAGAGGGCGTATCTCTTATTGATTTTTTAAAACAAGTTCATAAGAATTGCTTAGAGAGTTTTGAACATCAAGAATATCCATTTGAAAAATTATATGAAAAAATTCCATTTGAGTCTGATAGTTCAAGAAATCCAATTTTTGATACTATGTTTGTGTTGCAAAATAATGAAATGCCTGAATATATTTTGGGTGATTTAAAATTAGAAATGATCGATGTTAAAAATACAGTTTCAAAATTTGATTTAACCTTATCTATAGAAGAGTTAACCGAAGAATATAAATTATCGTGGGAATACTGCGCTGAATTATTTAATAATTCCACTATTTCGAGATATTCGGAACAGTTAATTCAAATTATTAAAGAATTAATTCTATATCCCTCTAAGAATTTAAACGACATTAATGTAACGAATACAAAAGAATTGGAGCTATTAGAGAAAGTCTTTAATAATCAAAAAAATTCTTTAGACAGTAAAGAAACAATTATCGATGTATTTTCAAAAATTGTTGAGAAGTATCCAAATAAAGTAGCAGTGAAATATTGTGAAGAAGAGATTACTTATCAAGAACTAGACATCAAATCAAGTATTGTTCGTAATAAATTGTACGATATTGGAATAAAAAAAGAGGAAATAATTGGATTGGTTACAGATAAATCAATTGAAATGATTATTGGGATGCTGGGAATTCTAAAAGCGGGAGCAGCTTATCTGCCTATTGATCCAGCCCATGCAACAAAAAGAGTAAATTATATGTTAAAGGATAGTTCTGTTAAGACTCTAATTCTAGGACCTATTCATTCATCAAATGTAAAAGTGGAAGAACTTGAGATGATACAAGAAATAATTAATTTAAAAAATTTAAGAGCGGAAGGAGTAGAGGAGAATCAAAAGATAAAATTTAATCAAAATAATCTTGCTTATATAATTTATACTTCCGGAACAACTGGAAATCCTAAAGGAGTAATGATTGAACATAAGGGAGTTGTTAATTTAGCTAAGGCACAAGCTGAAATTGGCGGATATACTCCTGAAGACGTCGTTTTACAATATTTTAATTATATATTTGATGGCTCTGTTTCAGAAATATTTTCTGCTTTACTAAATGGATGTACATTAGAGGTAATTTCTGAATCAATACGATTAGAACCAAGAGAGCTTATTAAAACCTTAGATAATAAACATTTTCAAGTTATACCCTCTATGTTTAGGACAATGATTGATTTTGCAGTTGATAATAATATGGTAGAAGAACTATTTAAGTTTAAGAAACTCTATTTAGCAGGTGAAGTGTTATCGCTAGATTTGGTGGAAAAAATAAAAAGTTTAGGTAAAGAAAAAATAAAAGATATCTATAATTTATATGGGCCGACAGAAAATACAGTATGTGCAACGAGTTATAATCTTGGCGCACTTAAAAGTGAAAATAGCATCCCAATTGGAAAACCAGTTACTGGAACAAAGGTTTCAATAATTCAAAATAATCAAAGATGCGGAGTTGGCTTAGTAGGTGAAATCTGTTTATCTGGTATCGGAATTGCTCGTGGATATTTGAATCTAGATACCATGACAAATGAAAAATTTATTCTAAGTCCGTTTGGTTCTAAAGAAATTTTCTATAAAACTGGTGATTTAGGAAGATGGAATGAGAATGGAGATATTGAATACCTTGGAAGAATTGACGATCAAGTAAAATTTAGGGGTTTTAGAATTGAATTAGGTGAAATAGAACAAAAATTAAGGAAAATAGAACATATTTTAGATGCTATTGTTATGATTAATAATGATACTGGTAATGAATATTTGGCAGCTTATTTATTGCTAAAGGAAGAAATATTAATAGATCAGATAAACGATGCTTTATCAGAAAATTTACCAGACTATATGATTCCTAGTTTCTATTTAGTAGTAGATAAATACCCGCTAACAGCGAGTGGGAAAATTGATAAAAAAGCTTTATCAATGCGGGGCAATTTATCAACAGTTCGAGATGATGTAGTGGAAGAAAAATATGATTTGACTCAAGTATTAGTTAAAGAAATTTATACAAATGTTTTACGTGTAGAACGAATCAGACTAGATGATAATTTCTTTAATTTGGGAGGAAATTCATTAAAAGCTATTCAAGTAGTAAATTCAATAGAAACAAATTTCAATATTAAATTCAACATAAAGGATGTTTTAGAGCTGAAGACTATTAGAAAAATTAGTGAAAAAATTGAAGAAGTATTAAAAGGAAATATTAATACTTCTTATGAGATGGAAAATATGCTAATTGGTGAAGCGGAGGAGCTATAGAAATGGTAAAAAAGTACAGGATGAGCTCTGCTCAAAAAAGATTATTTGCAATTGATCAATCGCAAGATGTTGGAATTTCATATAATATGCCTGTAATGATGAGTTTTGAGGGGAAAATTGAAAAAGATAAGTTACAAGATGCAATTAAAGGCCTTTCTGAAAAATATGAACTATTGAGAACCAATTTTGCTATCCATAATAATGAGTTTGTTCAGATTGTTAGTGACTCACAATTAGTTACATTAGATTACTGTAGCATTAAAAAAATAGAAGATATAGAAAGCTATTATGCAGATTTTATTCAACCGTTTGATTTAACAAGAGGTCCTTTGATGAGAGTTCAGTTGATTGAAGAATTCGATGGAATGGCTTATTTAATGATTGATATTCATCATATAATCGCTGATGGTGAATCAATTGGACTAATCTGGAGGGACTTATCGAAAGCATATGCAGGTGAAGAATTAGAAAAACCTAAAATTCAATATAAAGATTTTAGTGCTTGGGAAAATAAGCTTGATTTAACAAAACAAAAGGAGTTTTGGATAAATGAATTTAGGGAAGAAGTTCCAACAGTCGAATTAGTTACTGATTTCCCGCGAAAAAATAAACAAAGTTACAATGGAAAAGTAAAAATCAAATATCTTAATAAAGCATTAAATCCTAAAATTGCTAAGTTTTGTTCAGAGAATAGTTCAACTGAGTTTATCTTTTTTTTAGCAGTGTTCAATATCCTTTTGAGCAAATATGCTAGACAGAAAGATATTATTATTGGATCGCCATTTTCAGGGAGAATGAATGCTCAGTTACAAAATATGTTAGGAATGTTCGTCAATACCCTTCCTATTAAGACAGTAGTTGAGAGTAACGAAAATTTCTTGAATTATTTAGAACAAGTAAAAGAAAAGTGCTTTTCCATCTATGAAAATCAAAATTACCCTTTTGAAAATTTATTATCAGACCTTGATTTAACTAGGGATTCTTCTAGAAATCCAATATTTGATATTATGTTTGCTCAAGAGAGTGCTTCTGAAGCGGTTTACCTCGATAAATTTGAGGCAAAAATAATTAATCCAGAAATAGTTACTGCAAAATTTGATTTATCTTTAACTATGATATCAAAAAATGATGGGTATACAGTGGGATGGGAATATTGTACAGATCTATTTAAAGAAGAAACAATCGAGATTATGGCTGAGCACTATGAAACATTGTTAGAGAATGTTTTGAATAATCCTGGTTCTTTAATTAGTGAACTAAGCATGATTAACAGGGTTGAAGAAAAATTAATTTTAGAAGAATTTAATGAAACAGAAGCTTATTATCCTAAAGATAAAACAATAATACAATTATTTGAAGAACAAGCGATGCAAAACCCTAACGGTGTAGCTGTAGTTTTTGAAGGGGAAAATTATTCTTATAAGGATATTAATGGTCGAGCTAATGCTATTGGTGAAAAATTGAGAAATTTAGGCATTAAACCGGATGACATAGTAGGTTTAATAAGTGAAAGCTCTGTGGAAATGATTGTCGGAATATTAGGGATATTGAAATCCGGAGCTGCTTATATGCCAATTGATCCGAAGCATCCTATAGATAGGGTTAGCTATATGGTTCAAAATAGTGCGGCAAAGGTAATTTTATTTGGCCAAGGAGGAAACAGAACGCTAAATAAATTACTTGTTGAGTTTAATGAGTTAGAAACAATTGATTTATGTAGTGATAAAACTGAAATTAGTATTAATTTACCTCTTCTATCAAAGCCAAATAATTTAGCTTATATCATTTTTACTTCAGGCTCTACTGGTACCCCTAAGGGAGTAATGGTAGAGAACCGGGGTGTGGTGAATGTTAGTTATTGGCAAATTTTAAATGGAGAGATTGATAATAAAACTAGAGTTATACAAAATTATAATTATATATTTGATGCTTCTGTTTCTGAAATTTTCCCTACTTTAATAGCAGGGGGAACTTTGTTAATGCTATCGGAAGATGATAAAAAGAACCCTGGTAAGTATTTGGAATTATTGGTGAATTCGCAACTTTGTTGTGTCCCTTCAATGTTTAGAGAAATTTTAGAGTATGCAAAAGCACATAATTTAATTGATAAATTAATACAATTTGACAAATTGTATTTAGCTGCAGAAGCATTACCGATAGAATTACTAAAAGACTATATGAATAGTACTGGTAGGAATTTAGATCAGGTCTACAATATTTATGGACCAACTGAAACAACAGATTCTGCTATTTGTTATGATTTTTCAGGCATGAATAATGTAGAGAAAGTATTGATTGGTAAACCAATATCCAATTTAAAACTATATGTTTTAAATGAGAATCAGCTTTGCGGAATTGGGGTTCCTGGAGAGTTGTGTATTAGTGGTGATGGAATGACTCGGGGATATTTAAATAGACCAGAGTTAACAGAAGAAAAATTTGTAGAAAATCCATATCTTCCTGGCCAAAAGATGTATCGAACAGGTGATTTAGCGAGATGGACGCCAGATGGAAATATTGATTATCTTGGTCGAATAGACGAACAAGTAAAAATTCGAGGTTTCCGTATTGAATTGGGTGAAATTGAAAGTAAGCTAAGAGCACTACCAGAAGTGTCAGATGCTGCAGTGTTGGTGAAAGAAAATAATGGATCGAAGATCATTTGCGGATATATTATTACAGAATCTTCTGTAGAACCTGCTTATTTAAAAGAAGAACTAAGTCAAAACTTACCAGAATATATGATACCTGCATGCTTTGTTCAATTGGAAGAATTTCCGCGAACTCGAACAGGTAAATTAGATCGTAAAGCTTTACCAGATCCTAGTTTTACAGACCTAGAAGAATATATTGAACCTAGAAATGAGAGAGAAGAAGCTATTGTACAAGTTTTTCAAGATGTGCTAAATATTGATGGATTAATCGGAATCGATGCGAATTTCTTTTCATTAGGTGGAGACTCTATTAAGGCCATCCGAATTATTTCAAAGTTAAGAGAAAGAGGATATAGCTTAAAAGTTCCAGATATTATGGACAAAAAAACACCTCGAAGAATCGCACAATGCGTTCAAGTGAAAGAGGAAGTGCTAGAGATTGACCAATCGGAAGTTATAGGAGAAGTTCCGCTGATTCCAATTCAAAAAGCGTTTATGGCTCATAAAGGAATGGACAAGCATCATTTTAACCAATCCGTGTTCTTACAAATCCCTACGGGATTAGCGTTTCTACCTTTGAAGCAAGCGTTAAAATCGCTGACCATTCATCATGATATGTTAAGAGCTACTTATAAAGATGGGAAACAAATCATTCTATCTGTAGCGGATAGTGAATTCGTAGCGGTAGAAAGCTATGATTACACCGCATTCCCATTAGAAAAAGCGTATGCCATGGTTGATGAACAGTCTACTAAAATTCAAGCTAGTATGGATTTGGAAAACGGTCCGCTTTTAAGAGCTGGAG